>MVPY01000088.1 GCA_002067065.1 Methanobacterium sp. PtaB.Bin024 | reverse complement strand
GACCAACTCTGCGTGTCCTTCCTGTCGTGAGGTTGGCGATATAACTACTCTTTCGCTCAAATGTATCACCTCTTAGTTTTATAAGAACATCAATATTTCTAACTTTTAAATAATATTATAAGCTTTTCTTTAAAAACTAAAATGAAAAATTTAAATAGCAGTATAAACTAACTTAAATATTCGTATATAAAATAGAGATCCCATAAAAATTAAGTAATTGTATGAAAATATTCCTGATAATTCTTTTTCTTGTGATTACAGTGTTGTAATAATATTAATCGGAACCCATAATATTAATTGGATGCTTATAAATCTGAAAAAGCAAATTAATCTTAAAATTTAAATCATAAAAGTCTCACATATATTATTTGTTAATATGGATCAAATATAAATCAAATAACTTCAAGGAATATAACAATTGATAAATAATGCACAAAGAGGTGATCTGATGATAGACTCCAAAATTCTGGTATCAGTGGTCATTGTATTGGTGATAGGAGTGGCTGCTGCAGGTTACCAGATATCCAACACTCCCGGACTATGGCAACCAGTGACATCAAATAGCCAGGACTCAAACCAGCAGTCAAGTTCTTCCACTGGAACTAGTTCTGGAAATCAACAAAGTTCTGGTTCTGCATCCGGTGCTTCAACATCTTATAGCCAACAATCAAGTGGAACAGAAAGTGATAATGTGAAAATATCATCTTCAGAAGCTAAAATAATTGCTCAACAATCTATTGAAGAAGATGGGGCAACTGCAGGAACCCCAAGACTGATTACTTCCAGTGGTAAACAAGTTTATTTAGTACCAGTTATCCTTAATGGTGATCAGGTCGGTACAATCTACGTTGATGCCCAGACTGGTGAGAATTTAGGAGGAGAGGGAGGTGCTCCCTAATGGTTGAAATGGTGGAAACTGAAGTCGAATGCTGTAAAATAATCTCTGAAGATGTGGAAAACGCGGTGGTTATAGAAGGATCTCCAGAATTAGGGCTTATTGGTAATATAGTAGGATGGCTTCTGGTAGAAGAACTAAAAATGAAACAAATTGGACATATAGAATCCAAATATTTCCCACCACTCGCAGTTCTCTACAAAGGAGTTGCTATACGTCCATTCAGGATATATTCAATCGATGATATGGTTTTATTCCTGTCTGACTTCGTTGTTCCGCCAACCGTGACCTATGACATGACAAACGCCATTGTGGATTGGATGGTAAGAAATAACAGTAAAGAAATCATCACTTTAAACAGCATTGCTGTCCGTCAAAAAACTAATGGAGTTGCAGCAGCTGCTAACTCATTTGAAGGTCTGAAAAGGTTAGGTGACCTTGAACTCCCCATACTCCCCTTTGGAAATATTAACGGACTTTCAGGTACTCTGCTTACCAGAAGCATGAGTCGTGACATTCCAGGTTCATGTCTTTTTGCTGAGGTATTAAATCAGTATCCTGATCCCCGTGCTGCTGCCAGTGTGGTGGATGTTTTAAATAGGATGCTGGACATAGAAGTAAATCCCGAACCACTTTTGAAAGAAGCCGAAGAAATAGAGTCAAGACTTAAAGAGCTGGCTCAAGCTGTTCAAAGTGAAGGGGAATCTCCAGCATACAGTTAACTTCATACGGGCCCGTAGCCTAGCTGGATAGGGCGTCGGACTTCTAATCCGAAGGTCCCGGGTTCAAATCCCGGCGGGTCCGTTACTTGTAACCTTTTTTATATATCCATGATTAGTTAATCTGTATGATGTAAGAATTGTATGATGTAAGAATTAATCTGGATGGATATGGAAATAAAAAAATAAAATATATAAACTTAAAATTTATTTGAATAAATGTATGGGCCCGTAGCCTAGCCAGGACAGGGCATCAGACTCCTAATCTGAGGGTCCCGGGTTCAAATCCCGGCGGGTCCGTTACTTTAAACATTAATCAACTATTTTACTACGTCTTTCCATAAGAACAACATCACGCCAGATGCCATCCCTTTTGCCGATTCTTTCTCGAGTGCCAACAATTCTAAACCCGCATTTTTTATGTAAATTTATGCTTACTTCATTTTCAGGAAATATTCCAGCTTGTAGTGTCCAAATACCCTTTTCTTCCGATAAATCTATTAATTTTTTAAGAAGAGCCAACCCTATTCCTTTACCCCAACATTCTTCACTTACATAGACACTGACTTCCATTACCCCGGAATAAACTTTTCTCTTGGAGGTGGGAGACAGCGCAGCCCATCCTAAAATTTTATTTCCACTTCTTGCCACTATATTGCATCCAGGTAAATGGTTCAAAACCCATGAATCCCAGGAAGGTATTGATTTCTCAAATGTGGCATTATCAGTTTCAATTCCCATTTTATAGATCAATGAAACTTGATCCCAGTCACTTGATTTCATTTCCTCAATTTCAAAATCCATGGTAAAAGTTGATTAAGTAGATGTATAAATTTTATTGAGGATTTGATTAAAATTAATGTTTAAAATTAACTTTCAATTTCATAAATCGCGGAATATAATTTTTAAATAAAAAACGAGCCAAAAATTAAAAAAATAAATTGAATTAATAATGAACTTATTGTTAAAAGTCATTACGCAGGATTTCTGTTTAAAATCTGTGTCATTAAACTTACAACAACAAATCCACCAAGAATAACACCTAAAACCGTCAAAACATACATGCTCATTATTAACACCTCAATAATTATATTTTTAATATTTTATTCTTTTTTGAAATATTAATTTATAAAATTGTTAATTCTCTAACAATATGGGTTAACTGAATGAATATATAAAAACTTTTTCTTGTCACTCCTATGGACCAAAATAATTATTTCATAAATGCATCTAATGTGGAATTTTCATTTTTAGGAATCACTTCATTAACCACTTCATCTTCGTTAAATACCAGTTCCCCGTATCTTCCCCCGCCACCTACTTTGATCTGCAGGGTTTTATCACGGAAAGCATGTATTCTTCTGGCAAGTTCCGGGTCGATTTCTGTTAATTCTTCTAGGGGAGCATCGATTAAAACTGAAATCTCATCACCGAATTTTAAAATTAATTCCTGCCATTTTCTCTGCACAAATTTAGTGGTAACTCCTTTACTGTAAGTGAGGCTAATGATCTCAGCCAGGGGCATTATATGGATGTAGGGTGGTCTGTGTGTGGGGTGATATGGTTCATCCCAGGTGGCCAGTTCTTCTACCCGATAATCAACACCTTTTTTTATTGTACCTCCACAGGGACATTTCATCTTCATCCGGATAGCTTCTTCTGGATGGTACTGCTGGTAACATTTGGTGCAGGCAGTGCGATGATACTTACCCAGTCTTGGGTCAAAACCATAGTTTGCTGTGATCCTCTTATCATTAATTGCATCTTTCAGGGCAGGAAAACTTAAATTTTTAACTTCAATTTCATTAAACTCACGTCCAAGACGATGGGGCCATGGGGAATGTGCATCCGAGTTGGTGAGGAATGGTATATCCTGCAACTCTTCTATACGATCAGCCATATCTGTATCTGCAGAGAGTCCAAGCTCCAGAAAATCAGGTGTTTGGCTGTAACAGTCATTGATACTATCATATTCCTTGTACATGCTGGTCCAGGGTGTAAATGCATGTGCAGGCCCCACCATGCAACCGTTTTCAAGGGCTAATTCCTGTATTTGGGTACCGTTCATCTTAAGTCGTGGCCTGCCATCAGAATCCAGATTCCCTTTCAGGTTTTTCCGCATCTGGTAGGCTGCTTCAAAGGAAGGTATTATAATTAGGTGGTGCACTCTCTTGGAATCTTCCACTTCTGAGGTTAGAATAAGTTTGGTTTCCGGGTTTTTGGAAAGTCCTTCTGGAATTTCCTCCTGAAGAAATTCATTGTGGGTTTTTTCATTTGTTTTGATCCTGAAAACTCCTTCGCCATCCTCTTCAGTGGCTTCTTCAATCATATTTAGCCATTTTTGGTGAAACGCGTCTCCGGTTGCTACTATATGCAGTCCTTTCAAAGTTCCTTGAGAGGATAATAACTCCGGAGTCATGTTTTTAGAAGTAGCCATAGAATAAGGTCCGTGAATATGTAGATCTGCCCTTATAATCATTTTTACATCCCTTCTTGAATAAACCGTGAAATTACCAAAAAATGAATAAAAAGAAAAAATAAGTGAATTGTTTTTATTGTGGATTCGAATTTGTTATTATGGATTCAAATCAGGAAATTAACCTATATAGCGCAGGTCTTCTTCTCCGGGTACGATGTTCATACGTTCAGCCATTTCCCGTTCCATTTGCTGAGCCTTGCTGATCATCTTTCGGGTTTCTTCAGCCCGTTCTTCCAGTTTTGCCACATCAACATCGATTTTGATCATCTGCAACAGTGTTGTGAGCACTGCCTTTGATGCATCAGCATCAATGAAGTATCCAGGGGTTTCACCCATGAGACAAACACCATTCATGCCTCTGGAGGTTCCCAAACCCAATATTAGACCGGATGCCCCAATTATTCCACCATCAGCTGATCTTAGGGTTACTCCCTGTTCTTTAAGAGTTTCTGCTAATTCTTGGTTGGTGGCTGCTCCAAAAACTTTGGGTTTTTCCACTGGTTGGCCTGTTCCCAGACCCCCCAGGGTGTAAATTTCTTTAACACCATATTTTTCTACAAAATCCAGTATGTGTCCACAGATTTCATATTGTCCTTCTGGACTGAGTCCCTGGGTGTTTCCTCCCAGGAAAATGAAGTCTCTTCCATCTTCTCCCTGGTTTTTGACGTAGTAAAACTCGTTTTTCATGGGTTCCACTATCCCATCTTCATCAACGAAAACTTGTGGTGGGAATGATGGTGAGTAAAGTTCTGCGAACTTTTCTGCGCCTAATTCGTGGATGATGTGCTCTGCCACCAGCTTGCCCACATGACCAATGCCTGGTAGGGCTTCGATGAATATGGGATCCTTGAGATCCACTTCTTTAATCATTTCTATGAATGTCTCTTTCATCTATAACACTCCTATATACTAATGCACTCCCATCGAATATTCAAATAGTAATAAAGGATTAGTTAAGAGATTTAATTAAGTTTTTAGGAATTTTGAGGAGATTCACCTACATCAACTCATAGGTTATGAAACTCAGTGAAAATTCAATGAATTTGATTTTTTTCAAGGGCCTGTTTCTTGAGAATTCTCCTGTATTTCCCGTATTTGTCTTCAGGAGAATATTTTGGAGGATATATTACTTCTAGTTCTCCCCCACAATGTGGGCAGTGGTCCTTTAGCGTATACTCCTTGCAGGATCGGCACCGCCTCATTTTCAGTTTCATTCTAATTCCCTGTAGAATTCACCCTCACCTTCAGCATCTAAAACAGTTGCAATTGCCTTATCAGCAGCTTCTTTAAGAATAGTTTCTGCGGTGATGTAATCTGAAGATTTAACAAGCAAGCGGTAACGAGGTGCACCTACACACTGCACCGATACCTCATCTTTATTAATGGCAGATAATGCTTTGCGTATGATTTCCACACCATCGGGATCATAAGAAGTGAGATCCACGTATCCTGTAATTTGAACTTCAGGAGGGGATATATTCTTCTTGGCTACTTCAGTTATGGCGTTAGCCCATATTTCATCCATTCCTCTTTCTATAAGGGAATCTGATCCTTCTTCAGCAGATATTTCAAATGCACCGTAGAGATCTCCGAATTCATCCATCATCCCATAGCCTACTTCATCGTAAGCTGTATTTAGATCTTTGTTTATGCTTTTTGCAGCGAATTCGAGGAGTTTTTCTGCCTTCTGTTCAATCTTCCATTGTTGGATCTTACGTGTCCTCTGATCTTCCCGGATCCTTTTCATGGACACGTCAACGTGTCCTTTTTTGGGGTTAACTCGCAATACACGGGCTACGATCTTCTGATTTTCTCTTACGTAGTCCCGGATGTTTTTCACCCATCCTGCTGATACCTCAGAGATGTGTATGAAAGCTTCTTCTCCAGGATATTCTTCCAGTTTGGCGAATGCGCCA
This sequence comes from Methanobacterium sp. PtaB.Bin024, assembly GCA_002067065.1. GTDB lineage: Archaea > Methanobacteriota > Methanobacteria > Methanobacteriales > Methanobacteriaceae > Methanobacterium. The sequence continues at coordinate 37,837 of MVPY01000088.1, read as the reverse complement.
TAGTTAAGGACTTTGTGCACGGTTGCCACTATTAAATCGCCTTCTTGTGGCCACTTATGCTTCATTCTTACCATTAAAACACCTTAATCCAGGACTTCTACTATTTGGGCTACGATTTCTGATTTTCCACCCTTGGATTTTACCAGAGATTTACCGCAGATTATGCACTCCACTTTGGAGGCAGCGTGATCAAAGACTACTTGTTGATTGCCACAATCCCCACATTTTACTCTTAAAAAGTTGCTTTTACTTTTTGACATGTTTTTCACCTACTGCTGGATGAATTCTACTTTTCCAGCCCGGAATGTGGAGCGTTTGATATGTGATTTGTTACATTCTTTGCACTTGTATCTTAAGTCCAGTTTTTTGGTGGGTTTGTTACCTGATGGTAACGGACGGGGGTATCCACGGTAACCACTGGTCACCCTTCTGAACTGACGTTGCCCCCATTTTAATTCACTGGCCTTTCTTCTTTTTGATTCTAAAACTATGTGAACTGTATGTTTCTTGCAATTTGGACAATAAGTTTTCCTTTCTTTAGGAATCTTCATATAATCACCTCTTTGGCTGTAAAAATATGTCATCTGACCTGTAAAATTGATTAATGGTCCTCGGACTATTATAAAAAGCCTAACTCTATATCTCGCTATTTATATTTCACTGTTTATTTATACCTTTGTATGGATTTTCCTTTATGATTTTTAATGATTATATTGGCATTGGGTTCAGGCATGGTGATGATGTCACCAGGATAAAATGGACCGTAAACCTTGTTATCCACCCCCATGATAGAGGGTAACTTGTCTAAAATCATTAAAATCTCTGTTGATGATTTTTGAATGTTGGAACTATTTTTGGAAATAGTTGAATTATCAATATCAATATTTTCAACTGGTTCTCCTTTAAACTCACTGGAAATTCCAGAACTATTTCCTATATCAATATTCTCAGCTTTTTTTGGAGAAACAGATGATTCTTTTGAATCTTGCTTGGAAGGTTCCCTTCCAAACTGTTTGTATATTTCATCTTGAATTTCAGGAGGAATTTCATCAACACTGGGAGGAATTATTATTTCTCTCGAATCAACGCTTCCATTATTTCGGTTTAAATTGCTATCTTCATCTTTAAAACCCTTAAAATCTTTTTTAAAGGTTTTAGAATCTGTATTCGGAGAGGTTGAACTTGTTGTGAGTTTGTGATCCTCTTTATTGTTGTAAGATCTCAGAGGAGATCTCATTTCCTGCCGGTAAGTGGCAAGTGATTTATATAACGCCCTGTAAAGTTCTTCTTCTTCAGGAGTTGCATTTGATGGAATTTTTGCTCTTCTATCCTCTTGAGAGTCCTTAAAAAGTTGATAAGAACGTTGAACGTTCATTACTACACTGTTTGTTATTTTGTGCTCTCTTCTCTCGCAGATCTCTGCTACAATCCTTTGAGCATCGCGGAGGAGGTATGATTCAAATGAAAATGGATTATTGTCTATCTTTTCCATGAGCTTATTGAAATATCTGGAGATCTGTTGGTAAAAATCATCTCCAACAGGAGATAGACTACTTAAACTTCGTTCCTTCTTTTGGATCTCCCTCAAATTCTGGAAAAATTCATCCAACCCTATTCCTCACTTTATTCTTCACTTTCTATTCTGGGAGCCAGGAGGAAACTTAGTTCACCTTCATCAGAAGCCATTTGAAGGGCAAGATTCAGAGGCATGTCGTTTCCCAGACGTATTACAGCAGATTCGGAGAATTTATCTGCTTTTAGCATTTCTTTAACTTTTTCAAGGGAAAATATTGATTTAGCAGATTCTTCTATCTTCTCCCCATGTAAATATTCAATTTGAGCATCTCCGAACTCTCCTTCAGCAGAAGCTTCAAATTTATCGGCATTAACTTGAAGAGATATCTTATCAGACACTATACCTATGTCCTGAATAGATTCTTTAAGTAAATTGAATGGTACTTCAAATTCTGTAGGGTATTCCAGTTGTGGTGGGCTGGGGGCTTCGTATTCTATGTCTATAAGTCTAATTTTAAATGTCCTGTGGGCTTCGCCTTCGAATGTTATGATAAGGTTACCTTCATCCACAGAGAGTTCCACCATGTCTTCCGCTTTAGCCCTTTTTAAGACCTTCATTAATTCTTCAGTGTCCACGTTGATCTTCATTGACTCTTCACATTGGTATTCATCAAATAAAGCTTTTTTGAGCTCCAGATGCACAAATGTGATATGACTACGGTCTAGTGCATCCAACCGGAGGCCCTCTTCATCTGCCTGCATTTGCACTTCATCTACAATGGATGATATAGCATCGAAACTGGTCTTCAAAATATTGGAATCGCTTAAAACTGCCTTGAACATGTTCATCCTCCTTTAAGTTACTTTTTATCCTTCTCATCTATATCCTTTTGTTTTTCTTTTCCATCTAATGATTTTTCTTTTTGGTCTGATGATCCTTTTTTGGAAGGTTTATCTTCCACTTCTTCTAATTCTGAGTGTATTTTTTTGAGGAAAGTTCCAGCCAACAAATGGCGGCCAAAGAAAGTTGCAATTATCAGGATTCCAATGAGAATTGAAAAAACTGATAATACTGCTCTTTCACCATAAATCACATTATCCGCTATTCGTACTGATTCACCAAATTCATACAGTATCCCTGCGATGATGAATAATACTCCAATAATCCCCCCAATAATCCTAATAACTTGTTCTTTATTTGAGTGCAGATACTGGAAGCTCTTAAATCTCATGAATTCGTGACTAAAAGAGAATTCATGTCCTTCACTCGAGCCATTATTTTTTTCTTTATTATTTGATTTTTTAGTCTGCGATTTTTCTTTTGGTTTTTCAGATGACGTCTTAGAAGGATTTAACTCAAGTTCATCCAAGTCAGGGCCCATTAAAAAATCTCTGAATCGTTTAGTGGACTTTTTATTGGGTGATGGATCTGTGGAAGATGCATCTTTATGATTTGATGTTTTTTTTGGCGTGTCTTGGGATGGGGATGCCTTTGTTGATTTGGCAGCTTCAGATGTTGTCTGTTTTTGGTTTTCCTTCTTGGGCTCTTCTCCCATATAGATCGCCCCTTTCAAATCACTAATCGTACTCTCTCCAAGTTTGTCCACACTTGGTGCATCTTAAAAACCGGGTTTCGGACTCGTCAGCTCTTCTTGTCTGCTGTAACCACCAAAATGCCTCACGATTGCCACATTTAGGGCATATTGCCTTGGTGGTCGGCAGAGTTTTAACATCATCCCCGGTTATAATCACATTCTCTTTAGGGGATACTTTTTCAGAAACTTCATACTCACTTAGTGATTCTTTAGTTATCTTTTTTTGGTAACCGCATTTACACTCAAAACGGTCCCCCTTAGGAAACATTACAGTCCCACATTTAGGGCAAAACTCCATTTAAATCCTCCTCATAATATTAAAACGTTTATTAATTCTCATAATATCATTATATGTCCATATTTGACGTATATTGATTTTTATTGTTACTTTTCCATTCTTCAGTTTCATATCTTCTTTAAAGCATCCTTTAAAATTTCATGATGATCAAAGGCTAAATTCATTTCAAGTGCCTCATGAGGTGTGAAAGAAGAGACTTCCTCAGCGTCTGTGTCTGCTTTTAGATCGCCTTCCGTTTTCGTGGCTAAAAAACATACAGTAATCATGTGCCCCCTGGGATCTCTTCCAGGGTCTGAATATACTCCTAATAAATTCTGAATTTCTATCGAAACTCCTGTTTCTTCTTTAACCTCTCTTAAAACCGCTTCTTCTACAGTTTCACCGTATTCTACAAATCCACCAGGCAAGGCCCATGATCCTTGATAAGGTGGGTTTTTACGTCTGATGAATATTATTTTTCCATCTTCAGCAGTTATAACTGCATCAACAGTTAATAAAGGATTTTTGAGATTTTTTATATGTACACTCCCCTCACGAATCTCAAACTCAATTTTGATGAATTCCCTTGTCCATCGAATTTGAGGATTTCAGGCATTTCCTTTAGATTCTCCAGTGGTTACTCCTGCTGCTATGATATGTGCTGCTCGAATAGGTTCTGGTATTGCACTCCTGGTTGCAGAAAGTGTCACAATATTGCGGGCATCTTCCTTGTGGATTCCACTGATCTGCATATATATGGGCTCCTGGTCATGGATTTTGTCAACTTTATAGATTTTTCCTGCTTTGAGAATATGGTTCCATCGTTCTTCCCAGTCTGGAAAATTTTTTAGAGCTTTTTTTATTTTATCCAAATCAGGGTACTTGCGCATGATAACTATTACTGGTACTCCTGTTTCTTGGAAGATTCTCTGGATGTTAACCACGTTAAATCCACCAAATGTAATTCCATCCAGCATCATAACTCCCAGTTGTTCCAGGTGCCGGGATTTATTCACCATTTCAATGAGAGAATTGGTAGCATCGTTACCATCCACGGTTATGTAGGTGCGGAGTACACCATCCAGCCAGGTTCCTGCCCTGAAAACTGTTCCAATAAGCATAACTTGTTGGTTGGTGTGGGGAACAAATGGTGCATCATCAATTCCCAGGATCCTGATTTCCTGCTTGATGTTCCTGAACGTTTTAAGTTCATTTTTTCTTTTTAGTTGTTGTTTTTTTGGTGGTCTTCCTGGTGGTTTTTTTAGCTGCTTTCTTAGCTGGCTTTTTGGTTTTCTTTTTTGATTTAGTTTTTCCATCAGCATCAGATTCTATGAGTTCTTTGAACTCTTCACACCTTGATTTTAAAGTTTCAGCTGCATTTTTGAGGGATTTTTTAGGGTTCTTTGCTTTTATGTAGAGTTTGGGTTCTCCAATAATTGGATGGTCTATTACATATGCTGCAGCTTCCACATCTTTGTCTTCCATAAGAGTCTTTCTCAGAGCATTACAGAGTGTATGTGTTTCTCCGGTAATTTCAATCTCTAATTCATTCTTTTTATCAGTTATAACCTTCATTCTATCCCTCATAACTTGAAGAGATGTTTCGAGTCTCTTTTCTACCACAGTTAGGACATTTGACTTCTTTTTTACTTAGCTGTTTCATGAAGTGTCTGCAGTTGGTGCACATGGCCTTTACCACACCCAGTTCATTTTCAGCAGTGGTCAGATCAGCGTTGTCCACTCCCATCACCTTGGTGACCTTTGCTTGTATAAGATCTCCAATGTGGAAATCATCGGTGAGTTTGTCAACATATCCCTTTCTTGCCTGGGAAATGTGTATGGCTCCTAAAAACGTGACAGGAAGGCTTCTCTTACTATCTTTGATCCCTTCCACATCTACCAGGGCTCTTTGTCCCCTAACGTCTCTTATCTGCCCTAAAACAATATCTCCTTTTTTTAAGATTGCAGGGGACTTTGCTTTGGGAACTATGGATATTTTTTTGTTTTTCTGGTCTATGGTTACTGTTCCCGCCACCAGGGACCTGATTTCACCATGGTCATCATAGGTCCATTCCGACGGAAGAAACTCCTCAGTGACCCCTAATGCGTCACCTGGGAGAACGAAATCTCCGTTTTTTGCTTTCATCTAATTCACCTCATTTTAAAACAAGCTTATTCAAATTTTAACTTTTTTTTATTTAACTTTGCTTTGGTGTTGAACAAATGTAATAGGAATAGTTGCAATTAAAAATTCCTTAGTTTTTTAATAATTCCAACATCCTTAAAAAAACACTTTATCTTATTACTTATCTTATTAAGAACATTGAACTGGATGAAATGATTTAAGCACTGATTTAACAATACATATGTGATTATGTGAAGTTTCAAGCATGTGATAAAAATTTCTAAGGAACTATGTTAGTAAATTTGTTTAGTAAGTTGATTTAGTATTGAATTATTTTGTTAAGTGTGATGATTTATTATATTAAGTATAATTGATTCTTTGTTAAGTGTTATATGTATTCACTGTAAACATGATGTTATAATATAATAATGATGAGAAATTTTTTCAATATTAAATTATTTTTTTAGTCATCTTCAATTAGTTAGTAATCGTAAGTTAACCTGAATTTGTTATGAATTAATGATTATGTAATCTTAGTATTTAATCTCATCCATCTTGTAATCTTCCCACTCCCTGATTCCCAAGACTATCTCAAGCTCGTGAGGAGTTAAAAGGGGTTTTTCGTACATTTCTGAGTCATCTATTGCTATCCGAGGACATGCCGTCACTATAAACGCATCTAAATCCATGAATGGCATTAGACTGGGAGGATTTATTTCATCCAAGAGGATCAGATAAGCCTCCTTACCCCCTTTATATATCATCTTCTTTAAAGATTTTGCCAGTTCCCATCGTGACTGTCCTACTTTAGAGGAGATGAGTATTCCAAATTTTTGGGCTTCTTTGGCCCTAATTATGCGTGCGAAACGTATTCTAAGAATTCTGTCCGCGACTTCATCTATGTTTCTTGCTTGATTTAGGTAAGGGTCAGCAATTATCACTGGCTTTTGAGTGGAGAGCTTTATTCCCAGAGGATGGAAGTTGCCGCTACCCAGGTACAGAAAGGCATCAACTGGTAAATCCTGTACTGATGAGAAGTTACAGCCTAAAACTTGGCCTTTCAGTGTCCCTGAGCCTTCTTTCATTACCACTTGCTTACCATTTTCCTCCAGGAAACTGGCAGCATCATCTAAAAGATGCAGATGCTGAGTTGTAGTTACCAGGCCAATTTTTTCTTTTCCTTCAAGAAGCATTAATGATTCATTCAATATTTCCATGGATTCTAAATGGTAAGAAGCCTCTATAAAAAGTGTGGGGACTTTATATTCAATAGGTAAAGGAGTGTGTCCGAAGTGCACCAGCAAATCCACTAAACCTTCCATTTCCCTATCAGAAAGATCACAGGCCCCCCAACATGGATCTCCAGATATTAAAACCGTTACACCTGTTTTAGCTTCAATTTCATCGGATAGTTGTGTTGCGTGGACTTTAAGACCTTCAGGGAACTGTAAACCAACTATTTCCGCCCCCATGTCCCTGATTTTGTCAATGATTTCATCCACTTTGAATTGGTAGTTAGTCATGTTAAACTGCGTTTATTTAGTTTGGTTTATAAATCTGGGTTAATATTTTGTTTAATAAAAATTGTAATTAAATGATTTACGATAAATGATTTTTGTAATTCAATGATTTTTCAAGAAAATAAATCTTAATGATAACCCTTAACCCTGTTTACCTGCAGTGATTTCCTCCACCACCACTTTTCCATCTACAACATTGGCCCTGACCAAAGTTTTAACCTTAACTCCTGTGTTTTTTTCCACAACTTCCTTACCCTCACCCTTTTCTATAATTGCCATGACATCTACCAGGTTAGTTCCCATACGTTGGAGAGCCTGGATAACTGCACTCATGGTACCCCCTGTACTGACAACGTCATCCACCAGGAACACGCGATCTCCCTTTTTGATGCCATTAATATATAATTCACCTTCACTGTATCCAGTGGTCTGATGAACTGCAACTTCTCCTTCCAGACCATAAGAACGTTTTCTTACCACCACAAAGGGAATATCAGTTAAAATGGAGATGGCAGTTGCCAGATGGATTCCCATGGCTTCCACACAGACTATCTTATCCACATCAAGATCTGCAAACTGTGAAACAGCCACTGCTACTTCTTCCAGCACATCTGCTTCAACTAAAGGAACACCATCAGTGACGGGATGTACGAAATAATTATAATCACCTTTTTTCACAATTGGGGCTTCAATAAGACTTTTAGTAAGCTTTTCAAGCATTTTATCACCATAAATATTATTTTAAGGCTTATATTGTAATATATAACATTGAATTGCCAGAGAACATTTCTAAGATCATGAACTAATATGGATGTCAAACTTTACTACTTGCACATAAATAATATATGTATGAGGATTTATGTATAAGGATTGTATAAGAATATGATAAATTTAAAACATATATTATAAAAGGATCAACTTCATTGAAATTTGCGGAATATTAAATAAATTAGTTAATCATTGAGAATTAAATCATTTTAACCCGGTGAAATATCATGTTAGGTAACTTGGGCAAGAATCTGACAAAAACCATGAAGAAACTTGCCGGAATGACCATTATAGATGAAGAAGTAGTTAAAGAAGTAATTAAAGACATTCAAAGGGCTTTAATCCAGTCAGATGTCAATATAAAACTGGTTCTGAATCTCTCCAAAACCATAGAAGAAAGAGCTCTGAATGAAGAACCTCCTAAAGGAGTTACTGCCAAGGAACACGTCATCAAAATCGTTTACGATGAACTAGTCCATCTTTTAGGAGACAAGGCAGCAGAAGTTGAAATCCAAAAGAAACCATACAAAATACTCTTCGTAGGTCTGCAAGGAAGTGGTAAAACTACCACCATTGGAAAAATGGCCAAATATTTGCAGAAGAAAGGTTTCAATCCCGCCCTAATCTGTACTGACACATGGAGGCCTGCAGCATATGAACAGCTGCGTCAACTTACAGAGAGCCTGAATTTATCTATCTACGGAGACCCAGATAACGATGATGCCCTTGACCTGGCCAGGAAAGGTTTGAAGGAATTCAAAAAACAGGACATTATAATTGTAGATACTGCTGGCCGCCATAAGGAGGAAAAAGACCTCCTTGATGAGATGGAGCAGATATCAGCCGTGGTGGAGCCAGACGAAGTTATGCTAGTCATTGATGGGACCATAGGCCAGCAGGCCAGAGAACAGGCTTTAGCATTCAGCAAAACCACAAATATTGGATCCATCGTTATCACCAAACTAGATGGGTCAGCCAAAGGTGGTGGAGCGCTTTCAGCAGTGGCAGAGATTGGTGCCCCAATTAAATTCATTGGTACTGGTGAGCGCATCGATGATCTGGAAGTATTCGATCCAGAACGTTTCATCTCCAGATTACTTGGAATGGGAGATATTAAAACCCTCATTGAACGTGCTGAAGAAATTGTAGATGAAGATGTTGACACCGAGGCCATGGATGCCATGCTCAGTGGCAAGTTCACCCTGAAAGATATGTACAGTCAGTTTGAGATGATGAATAAGATGGGACCCATGCAGCAAGTAATGAACATGCTACCTGGTATGGGTAATAAATTACCAAAAAACGCATCCCAAGTGACTGAAGAAAAACTAACCAAATACAAAATACTCATGGATTCCATGACCGAAGACGAACTTACTCATCCTGAGATCATCAAACAATCCCGGGTAAAGAGAATAGCCAGAGGCTCAGGAATGCGTAACGAGGATGTTAAAGAGCTTCTAAAATATTATCAGGTAACCAAAAAAGCCATTAAAGGCTTTGGAAAACGTAAAATGGGCGGACCGTTGGGTCAAATGATGCGTCAAATGATGCGATAACATCCAACCCCCACTTCCCCAACCATACAGATTAATAGCTATTTTGTAATTGTGAATAATAGATAATTAGGGCAGATAATAGATAACTAGAATGAATAATAGATAACTAGGAATACCAAATGGTTGTAATTGGAATGATTTCGCATCAGCCAGAATCTTAGTCTGTTTAAAAACGTTATATAAACTAATAAATCATTGCAGATAACAATTAATAAGTGAATTCATCAGGAAACGTTACAATGGAAAATATTAATGACCAAACCACTGAAATAATGAATATCACCAACGGAAACATTTGTAATCGGTGTTTAGGCAGATACTTCTACCCAAAAGTCCCTGGAAACAATAATGAGGATAGGGGCGCTTATCTTAAAAATCTGTTGATAGAAGAAGAGAACTTGCCTAAAAAAAGCGAGGCATGTTATATATGTGGAGACCTCTTCATAGGTCTTGAAAATAACCTTGAAAATATAATCCAGGAAATACATGAAAAAAATGTAGAATTTTCAAATTTTTTGGTGGGTTGCCGTTTATCCCCTGAAATCCTGGAAAAAGAGAAATTTATAGGGGAAAAAATAGGTGTTGAAAGTGAAAGTATAAAAAAAGAGATTAACCGGGAGTTAGGTAAAGGATTAACCCTCCGTCTGGACAAAGAAGTGGAATTTGACAACCCTAACCTGGTGGTTATGATGGATTTTACCACAGATGAAGTGGAAATTCAAATAAATCCATTATTCCTGGAAGGCAGATACCGTAAACTTATAAGAGGAATCCCACAGACCAGATGGCCCTGTCGCAAATGCAGGGGCCGAGGCTGCGAGAAATGTAATTATACTGGTAAAATGTATCCTGAATCAGTTGAAGAGTTAATAGCAGAGAAGGTTCTGCTGGCAACTAAAGGGCGGGAATCCAAATTTCACGGAGCAGGTAGAGAAGATATAGATGTGAGGATGTTAGGAAGGGGAAGGCCATTCGTACTGGAGATCAAAGAACCAAAGGTTCGAGAGTTGGAACTAGACAAATTAACTGAACAAATTAATCAACATTGCAAGGACAAGGTTGAAGTTCTGAATCTGAAAATGGTGGAAAAGGATCGAAGAAGTGGTGTTAAAGCATCCTCAACAGAAACATCCAAAACATACTGTGCACTGGTGGAAGTTGATGAAACGATTTCTGAAGAAGATTTAGATATTTTAAATTCCCTTAATGTTATCAAACAGAGAACACCAATTCGTGTTTCTCATCGTAGAGCCGATAAAATACGTATCCGAGAAGTGAAAGAAGTTGAAACCAAATTAATTGATTCAAACCATTTCGAATTTATTGTTAATTGTGATGGAGGGTTATACATAAAAGAATTGATATCAGGGGATGAAGATCGAACCCAGCCCAGTGTCACTTCCTTCCTTGGAAGTTCGGCAAAATGTGTCCATCTAGATGTTCTAGAAGTCAACATTTAAATGGGTGGAAATGACAAAAAGATATTTTTATAAATTCGAAGATAGTTTTATAAACTTTATAATATTATACATTAAATTAATCGATTTCACCAACTATCAACCATTGAAGATTCATGCAAATTTTTACCTTAAAACGTAGGTTAAGCTTCTCATGAGGCCATGTTATAAATTAACACACTAAAATCTGCATATAGTAATCACTGATTACATGTTGAACACATTACACGTTTATTAGAAAATAAATGTTGCAGATAACCTTTGAATATTCATAGATTAAAAATACAGATTCAATAAATTTAACAAACCATTTCTTTGAAGTGGAGGATTGAAAATGACTCAGAGATCAAGAGGTTTTAGAAGTAAAACAAGGTACAAGCTTAAAAAGAGCATAAGAACAGGAAGAACCAACCCCATAACCAAAAAAATACAGACCTTCCAGGAAGATGATCTGGTTCACATAATAATAGATCCCAGTGTTCATAAAGGACAACCCCACCCCCGTTTCCATGGAAAAACTGGTAAAGTGGCAGAAAAAAGGGGCAGGGCATACATAGTAGCAATAAACGATGGTAATAAGGCTAAAAAACTAATTATTAGACCCGAACACCTTAAAATGCAAGAGTGATGGTAATGATTGGTAAAAAAGTCCTGGAAACTGATCCAATTCCCCTGGTAAATGTTAAACCGTTACTGGAGGAACTAGAAAAAAACCATGAACTTAGTTACGAGCAGAATCTGGCCCTGGATCATGTCACCAAATTCTCCAAAATATCGGTGGAAGATGCAGCCAAACTGGTAAGTGAATTGGAAGAGATCATTAAAAGGACCCAGGCCATCAAGATAGCAGATGTCATGCCTGAAGATATGGATGACATGAGACTAATTTTTGCCAAAGAAAGAGGCTCACACAAGAAGGAAGAACTCGAAAAAATACTGAAAATTGTAAACAAATACAGGGAAGAGTAAATCACAGATTTATAATCCCTCGGGTAAAACTTCCAGACATTTTAGAAACTGTATTAAAAAATTAATTAATAAAAATTTAAGTTATAGTAAGGGTGGTTAAATGGAAGATTATGCTATTATTTTAGATTTTCTACCTCTAGGTTATGTTAAAGAAGGATCTAGCACCTACAAACGTAAACCCGTGGCTCAAGCCATCGGCACAGAGGAATTCACCCTACTGGAGTTAACACCCAAGGAAAATACAACCCTGGACATTCATGAAAAGGTCTACATTGGCGCAGGTAAAAGGGACAAAATCGCCAGGGTAAACCGCAGATTACCCTATAATAAAATGACTGCAACCGCCAAAATCGAGGTTAATTATGTCATTGAAGAAATCATAAAGGAAAAAGAAGATAAATTTATCCGATTCTTCAATGAAGCAGGACCTATCTCCACCAGATTGCACCAAATAGAACTTTTACCCGGAATTGGCAAAAAGCATATGTGGGACATTATAGAGGCACGTAAGGAAGCTCCCTTTAAAGACTTCGATGATGTGAAAAAAAGAGTGCCCATGCTTTCTGACCCTGTGAAGCTGATTGCTAAAAGAATTCAGTTGGAACTGGAAGCAAACGAAGACAGGAAGGGTAAAAAGAAGTACATCCTATTCACCAGACCCCCAAAAAGGAAATTTTGAACATTAAAAACTTTTTCACGTGTTATGATAGGAAATGTTGGCCAGAGAAACCTTCAACCTGTTAAAAAAGCACCAGATACGGTTAGATCGGAGGAAAGGCCAGAATTACCTTATCCATGACCAAATTTTATCCCGAATTGTTGAAAATGCCCAACTCAATAATTCTGATGTTGTTCTAGAGATTGGGGCAGGTATAGGTACTTTAACCATCCCCTTAGCGGAGAATGCATCTAAGGTGGTGGCTGTTGAGCAGGATAAACGTGTCCTCCAGGTCTTAAGGGAGAGACTTCACCAGGAAGGAATTTCCAATGTGGAAATCCTGGAGGGAGATGCCACCAGACTCGATTTTCCCTATTTTAACAAAGTAGTTTCTAATTTACCCTACCAGATATCCTCCCCCATAACCTTCAAACTCCTTCAGTATGACTTTGATTTTGCTATTTTAATGTACCAGCTGGAATTTGCCCAGAGAATGGTTGCTAAACCTGGAGAATCAAATTATTCCCGTCTTTCAGTAATGATGAGTCTCTGCAGCCAGACAGAACTTCTCTTCAAGGTTCCCAGGAAAGCATTCGTCCCCCCACCTAGAATCTCTTCTGCAGTGATTAAATTAACACCCCACAAAAACCCTGAGGTGGATGACTTCTTTGTGAAAACCTGCAGAGCACTATTCCAGCATAAAAAAAAGAAATCCAGAAAGGCATTGCTACAATCTTTCCACGAAATATCCTATAGGGACCTTGAACGTGACTCTATCCGGAATCTAATTTCACAGATAGATAACAAACTAATTGAAGAAAGGGTTTTTAAACTGAATCCTGCAGAAATCTTAATGATTTCCACACAACTTGAAGATGCAATGGAGAAGTTATTATGAATAAAAAGCATGATGCAGAGAAAAATCCCTTCCAGATATTTCAGGAAGAATTTCCGGATCTGGCAAAATCCTTTAATGATCTGGTGGATGCACAGAGATCTTTAAAGGGAATGGATCCTAAAACCAAGCAATTGGTGAATATTGCCATCCAAACAGCCAATCACAACCCCATGGGAGTGAAAATGCATGCACAAATGGCTAAAAGCCAGGGTGCATCCCGGGATGAGGTTTTAGGGGCTGTGGTGATGAACCTTCACCTTTCTGGCCTGACAAATGTGTTAGACTGCCTTCCCGCTGCTCTGGAAGGTCTTAAACTGTAAAAAAAATCAAAATTTATAATAGAATATAGAATAAGACAGAACAAGTAAGATAGAATATAAAATAAGGAAAGAAAAATAATGAAAAAGTAGGATAAATAAAGAACCAAACAATACAATCTTATCCCATTACAACCTTTGACCCATTGAAACATAGAAACATAATAACGGGGCAATTACGATGTTAGATTACAAGGGAATTCATTACGAAACGCACCCAGAGGTGTATGAACCTGCCGAGGATACCTTTCTATTTGCAGAGAACCTTAAAGTGGAAAGAAAAGATAACGTGCTGGAGATAGGTACCGGTACTGGTCTTATAGCAATAATTGCCTCCAGAGGATGCCGTACAGTGACTGCCACTGATGTTAATCCCCAGGCAATAGACTGTGCAGTTAAAAACATAATAGCCAATAAAGCCTACAACGTTGAGTTAAAGAAAGGAAATCTATTCGAACCAGTGCAAGATGAGAAATTCGATCTGATCCTCTTTAACACCCCCTACCTCCCCACTGAGGAAGATGAAAGGGTTGATGATGCACTTGACGCTGCATGGGATGGTGGTGCAGATGGAAGGGAAGTTATTGACCGATTCCTAGAAGGTTTAAAAGACCATCTAAACCCTGGTGGAAGAGTCCAGCTGGTGCAATCATCTCTATCCAACGTAGAGCGCACCCTTAAAAAATTAAAGGATATGGGTTTCGATGCTTCAGTAACAGCCCGAGAAAAATTCTTTTTCGAGGAAGTAGTGGTAATAACTGGAACTCTGAAATCATAAAAGGATCAATTGTTCATTTTTAAGATTATTTCGAGTTTTATTTAATTTTAAGCCTTTATTTAGTTTTATAAACGCGATAATTCTGTTATAAGTATAAAACTCATGAGTTCTTTTTTTTAATTTAAAAAAATTAGGTATCCATGAAATTTCAGGCATACAATCTGAAGATAAAATAACATGGCTGGGGATTTAGATACTGAGTTTTAACCATTTCCATGGGAGTATCTTTGGGAAATCCTGCTAGATATGTATTGAATGTTTTTTCTGGACTTCCACAGGAAAAAACATGTAACCACAGTACAGCAGTAGTTCTATTTCCCAAACATTCCCCTACCATGTCATTGACCAGAATTGGAGAGTTACTGAAAAAATGAGCATCTTCTGTGATGTTTTCAGGGCAGTCAATTATCCAAAGAGCAGATGAATCTGATATTTCATCAGGATCAGTCATCACATAAAAATCAGTTGAATTCAACATACTTCGAGTGACCTTAAAAGGATAACAGGTCCATCCTGGTTTTTTATTTACATAATCCACATTCAGATGATCTGATTTTCCCTCAATACCATGATGAGGGCACTTATATTCATAGCTATTCTCTGGTAAACTGGAATTGTATTTCATAGCATCAATGAAGACCAAGGTAGTGGTGTTGAAGAAGTTACAAAGAACAGATCTGTTTACAACTATCGCATCCGTAGAAGAGGATAAGTTTAGTTCTCCCATGGTAACTGGTTCCATGGATTGGTCTACCGGAGAGATGGTTAAACTCGATTTACAGTAGGGAGGGATCACTCTTCCTCTCATTAATTCATCATAGCTTTCTTTAAGGGAGTTGATTTTTCTAACACTCAGAGTGTTGGGACGAACCTCCATAGTTACAGGATCCACCTCGGCCAATCCTGGTGTTATCCCACGAAAATCCCCTGATTCTTCCCAATTTTCTGGTGACCCTGGATTTTTAATTAACATATCAGCTGCACCTATGGTTATCCTCTCTAAAGAATTGGCATAAGAATAGTCCTGGATCTTCCAGCCTGCAACATCCATGGCATCTGCTGATACCCCCAATACTACAGTTATTATAATCAAAGCCAGCATTAAATCCATGGAAAATACCATCCCCCTGTTTTCTTCTGTGAATTTATAACTTAACATACCATCACTTAAATAAAGGATTATTAATCACCAAATAGTGGCAATCCATACTTTTTACGGTGTGAATCATCCAGATAGAGGTAAAAATAGTGAGTTCCATTGTTAAAATACACAATCATGTGTCCTGGATATGTACCATGACCAGTGTCATCGAAAATCACATGATCCGGAGCGCTAGTAGCAGTTGCAGAGGAATTGTTTAAATAGGATAAATTTTCAGATGGCGCTGGCAGAATGAAGGTTTCCATACCATAGTGTGGACATACACCTTTCCCCTCTAGTCTACAGAGAAAACAAGATCCATCACTACTTTCATGGTAAAAACCATTGTCTAAGCAATTTTTAAGGTTCATAAGATCTTGAGAACTTCCATGAAGTTCGTAAGGATCATATGGGCACTTCCGGATATACAAGGGTGAAGTAGCATTTTCATATGCTTCTGAGTTGTTTATTCCCCTTGACTCGAGATAATTAGACAGACTATAACCATAAAATATCCTATTTCCCCTAATAGTTGCGCCCCCATGTTCTCTGCACTTAACAAAGGGTAAGGGATCCATAATTGGAAAGGAATCATTGATAAGAGAAATATTTTGAGTCAAATTCTCTTGATGTTTAAGTTCACCTTTTTCTACCTTAATTTTCGATTTAACCTCTATCTGAAAGGGATCTTGACTATTATCCACGTACAATATATCGCAATCAGTCCTAATACCCTCATAATTATATCTTGAACACCAAATATCCATCCTACTCTGGATCTCATCTCTAATACTCTTTCTACTATCTGAAAGAGGAATTCCACTTTTAATTACCTCTTCAGATTTATCTTTTATCACTTCCCTCCCTATTCTGGGTATATTTGTTTCCAGATCTTTAGTTACCCCCAATACATCTTCTGACGTTAAAACTGATTGTTGAAGATCTGCTTGGCCAACTGTCATATTGATAAATACCAATAACATCAAAAACACAGGCAAAATAAGTAAAAATGAAGTTAAGCTCATCACGTAACCTTTATCATTCATTATTTTTTTTCCTGACATTTTTTCGTTGGAGATCACAGCCCCGAGTACTAAATAATATTTATTATAATAGTAGTATTAATTAATATTAATTAATAAAAATGTAATACAATATATAGTTAATCCAAAAACAAAAAAATATATTAATCACTCAAATATAACTCCAGCCAAGGTGTGTCAAAAATTTTTATTTATTCACTACACCATCATAAAACATTAAAACATCAGGATTTATATAAAAGGGATTACACGATTATTATAACTAAAATCCAAAACTATACTGATTAAATTTTTTGTTAAATCATATAACTAAATCAAAGCTTAGCGAGGTATAAAATGAAAGATATTGTAAGAGGTTGGCGTCATATTCCACAACGTTATAATCTCATTGGATCGAAGTGTTTACAATGCGGTGAAGTGTTTTTCCCCATGAGAGTTATCTGCCCAAAATGCAGAAGAAAGGGTAAATTAGAAGATATAAAGTTCAGTGGTAATGGTAAAATTCACAGTTACTCAGTTATACACACACCAACTGATGAATTTAAGAACATATCCCCCTATGCTGTTGCAATCATTGAACTAGAAGAAGGAGCAAAAATTACAAGCCAAATTGTGGACTGTAACACCGATGATGTTGAGATAGGTCAAGATGTGGAGTTAGTATTCAGAAAAATTAGAGCAGAAGGCGATGAAGGAGTTATATCATATGGCTACAAATTCAAACTCAAACAGTAAGATAGGTGTGCTGTTAGTGGGCCACGGAAGCAGGCTACCCTATAGTAAAGAAGTCATAAGCCAGTTAGCAGGGCTCTACAGTCAAAAATCAGAATATCCTGTGGAAGTAGGTTTTATGGAGATGAGTAAACCATCCATCCCCACATCCCTCAATAAATTAGCTCAAAAGGGTGTGGAAAAGATTGTAGTAACTCCAGTATTCCTAGCACATGGAGTGCATACCACTAAAGACATTCCAGGCATTCTAGGATTGAACAATGGAGATGACACCCATGAACATGGCCATGGCCACGAACATGGGCACAGTCACAAACATGATGAAGATGAAGAGATCGATTTCGACGGGGAGATAATCTACACTGAACCTTTAGGTCCAGACCCTAAAATTGTGGATATAATAAAAGAAAGGATTGATGGTGCTCTTTAAAGATAATGTCTTCTAAAGATTTTAAAGATCAGGAAAATCTTAAAATTTCCCATATTGGTGAGAAAAAACTAATCAAACGACTCCTCTCAAGGAGTCGTGCCCTTCAACCTGATTCTCCTTTTTTTGATGAATTTTATTTTAAAAGCCTCAGTGATGATGCTGCACTATTAAATATTGCTGATAACTATTTAGTAGTTACTTCTGACCTTTTAATTGAATCAAGCCACTTTCCCTCAAAAATGAGTGCCTATCAAAAGGGTATGAAAGTAGTTACAGTTAATGTGAGTGACTTGGCAGCTATGGGTGCGAAACCTATTGGTTTCATACTATCTTTAGGGTTGCCCTCTGATCTTTGCTTGAAAGAATTTGATGAGATCATGGAAGGTGTGCTTAAAGCCTGCCAGGAATATGAAATGGGACTCATAGGTGGTGACACCAACCAATCAGAGGAACTGATCCTCAGTGGAACCTGCTTAGGCACAGTAAACAAGGATAAAGTTCTCATGAAAGAAGGTGCCCGTCCAGGAGATATAGTAGCGGTTACTGGTCCCCTTGGTGTGGCAGCGGCAGGATTTGAAGTTTTATTATATTCCCCTCCAAATGATGATTCTGAATCAAATGATAATAAAAATGAAAAGGAATTTGAAGAATTTACAGGAAGTCTTAAACCTACTACCCTCGAACTAATCCGGAAACATGCACTTCAGCCTCGTGCCCGGTTAAAAGAAGGAATATTATTGGCAGATAGTGGCGCGGTGACGTCGGCCACAGATATAACTGATGGTCTGACCAGTGAAGTGGGTGAACTGGTGGAAGCCTCCTTAGATGGGGTGGGAATAACTATTTTTCAGGATATGATCCCTATCATTCCAGAAGTGAGGGAGGTTGCGGCTGTTTTAAACAAGGATCCTCTGGATTTGGCACTTTATTATGGTGAGGATTTTGAACTTCTTTTAACAGTTCGTGAAGAGGAATTTGAAGATTTAAATGAGGAATTCAATCTTTTTCAGGTGGGTGTGGTGACCGGTTCTGGTCGGATGGAAATAGTAGATAAAGATGGAAAAACAAAAATATTAGAGCCAAAAGGTTACCAGCACTTTCAGTGATCATAATCAAAAAAATAATCCTGATTGTAAATTTCTAATTCAAGCTTATTTGAATGTTCAATTTATCATACACCATTTCAAGAGACTTAGAAGGGAAAACTGGGGGTTTTTGTTTTGAAGAAGGAAGCCATGCTTTATGAAAAGTTGGATGGGGTTTTAAACTGTCAGGTGTGTAATCGTCGCTGTATTATCTCCAAGGGTAAGACTGGTTTTTGCATGATGCGACGAAATGAAGAGGGAGTATTATACACTCTTAACTATGCTGCTGCATCCTCGGTGGCTGTGGACCCCATTGAGAAAAAACCTCTCTTCCATTTCTATCCAGGCAGCCTTTCGTTAAGTCTGGGAAGTGTTGGCTGTAACTTCCGCTGCCCATACTGTCAGAATTGGACCATATCACAGGCAGATCTGGATGAAATAGGAACCAGAGACATCCCTCCAGAGAAGGCAATGGAAATGGCCCAGGAAAATCTATGCCAGTCCATTTCCTGGACCTATAATGAACCCACCATGTGGTTTGAATATACCTATGACTCTGCTAAACTGGCCCAAAAGAATGATTTGAAGACAGTTTATGTGACCAATGGGTACATGAGTGAAGAATCACTGGATCTCATCAGCCCTTATCTGGATGCTGCCAATGTGGATCTGAAGGGAATGTCTGATAAGTTCTACCAGGAACTGTGTCAGGCCCGGTTGGAACCTGTGCTGGAAAACATTCAGACCATGCATGATAATGGCATCCATATTGAAATTACCAATCTGGTGATACCAGGATACAATGATTCAGAAGAGGATCTCAAAGCACTGGTGGAGTTCGTAGCTGATGTAGGTGTAGAGATCCCTTTACACTTCACTCGCTTCTATCCCCATTACCATATGAAACAGGTCCCCCCTACTCCAGTGGCCACCCTGGAGAAAGCTCAGAAGATGGCCATGGAAACTGGAATTAAGTATGTGTATGTGGGGAACGTTCCCGGCAGCGATGGTGAGAATACATATTGCCCTGAATGCCGGGAACTGCTCATAAGAAGAGATGGTTTCAGTATCGGAGCCAACAATCTGAAAAAAGATAAAAAATGTCCTGCTTGTGGGGCAAAGATCGATGTTGTGGTTTAATTCTGAACTTAAGAAATTCTAAACTTAAAAAACAAATCCTAGAATCAAATTCTAAAAAAAATATTCTAAATATTTTAAAATTAAAAGAAAGTAAGGGTTTTACTTAAGTTAAATGCTCAAAACCCCTAATCAGAGAAACTAACCCTTTCAAACTTCTCCAACTTATCCAATGGTTTGGTGGCATCCACCCCCACTTTGGTGGTTGTTCCATCCGGCTTAGCACATGGGTCCAGGGATGATCCACGGGTTCCTGGAACTATAAGAAGGTCTTCATCACCTTTCACCCGAGTGGCAATGGCGTATTCAATATCCTCAGCATCGAAGATATCCACATCTTCATCCACCACCACACAGTGTTTAAGTGAGGGATGAGCAGCCAGTGCAGCCATTATAACGTTTTTACCATCACCCTGAGTCTGTTTCTGGATTGAGACTGCAGCGTGCAACCAACAACAACCCCCTTCTGTAAGGGCCACGTTTTTCACTGTGGGCACTGTGTTTTGAACTGCGTTGAATATTCTAGGTTCCTGGGGAAGGCCCTGCAAGAGTTTGTGCTCGAAACCAGCCGGCATTATAGCATGGTACATGGAATCATGGCGATAATGCATCTTATCCAGTTCAATTACCGGTTCCTGCCGCACCACATCATAAGTATCGGTGAGGTCCACGAATGGGCCTTCTTCAGCCCTTTCATGAGGCAACATACGCCCTTCCAGGAGTATTTCACATTCAGGTACCTTCAGATCCACTGTTTCGCAATTTATGAGTTTCATTTTACCCTGGTGGAAATGGTTGGCCACTTCCAGTTCATCTACATTAATGGGCACAGAAGTAGTGGTGGCCAGCAGGGTGGCCGGGTGCATTCCAATGGCAATGGCCAGTTCCAGGGGTTCATCCAGTTCTTCAGCACGTTTATGGTAGGTGTAAAGGTGACGAGGGACTATTCGAGCCGTAAGTCTGTCTTTTCCCAGGAGAAGCATACGGTGAATGGATGCATTGCGAATTCCAGTTTCCGGGTCCTTGGCAATAATCACTCCTGAAGTGATATAAGGACCTCCATCACGTTTGTAATATGTCAGTACAGGCAGTTCTGTGAGATCAGCTGATTTAGACACACCAAAACAGTCTTTCACATCTATGTAATCATCTATGGGCTGAGGATTGTTGGTTGCATCCATTATTTTCTGGGTTATTCCGGCCACATCCGTGTTTAACGCCCTCGCGATCTTTTCACGGGTGTTGCAGATTCCAGACACCACCTTCATATCCGATTCTTTGACATTTTCCATGATGAGAGTGTCTTTAGGGTATTTTCTCAAAAATTCAGCGGCTTCAAGATTGGTTGAAACCTCATCTTCAAGTTCAATAACATTAAAATCTTTTTTAAGAATTTCTAAAAAATTCTGCATAAATTCACCACCGATTCATTTGATATTAATTAAAATAAATGCCAATATGAGTACTGTAACTATCAAAACCCAGATTATATTTACCGGGCAACAAAAACTCTTTGTAGAACATGTTCTGGGATTCTTTTCATCTTTTTCTTCCATTATAATTCACATGTCATTATTTGGCTCATTTTATGAATATATTTAACGTATAAACTTTTAATGTATAGAACCTCTTACACACTATATATTCTCAAAAAGGATTTAAGTAAAGTAATATAAGCAAATAATTATTTAAAAGAAATATTCTTTTGTTTTATAATATTTAGGGCAAATATGCCTTAAATAAGGGTAAAATAATCTGTCTATGAAAACACCGTGAATGCACATTTTATAAACTTGTCTAATTAATAAGATATTTATCGTTTACAGTTAATATTCCCCTTAAACCGTAAAAGATCATTCTTAATCAGTTCATTACCAATACCTAACATTTCAGCAGCGAGTATGGCTGCGTTTCCACCTGAATCCACACCGATAGTTGCCACTGGCACCCCTGGAGGCATATTAACCATGGAAAGTAGTGCATCCATTCCTTCCATCCTTATTGCACATGGTACTCCAATGACTGGTTTTTCAGTGTAGGCTACTACTGCTCCAGTCACATGGGCAGACAGTCCAGATATGGCAATGAATATTTTGGCATCCTTATTTCTTTTAAGGAAACTCTCAAATTTATCTGGAGATCTGACTGGTGACACCACTGTAGAGTCATAGGTAATGTTTAGCTTATCTAAAAACATGGTTGTCTTTTTAGCGACTTTGATATCACTGTAACTCCCTGAAATCACCGCTACCTGTGGTGGGTGGGGATTATCTGCCAGTTCTCCAGGATGAGTTGTGGTTTGAGCTTTATCTTCAGAACCTGCATTTTCAGTTTCTCCGGCTTTTGTTTCTTCATTGGAATCCTGGCTGATTCTGGTGTAATATTCCCCTTTTAACATTGGGAAAAGGTTTGCTTCGTCTTCAGCAATTTTAGAATAAAAATCATGCCTGAAAACCGATAACATTTTTCTTACGTCCTTATTCTGGATCCCCATAATTTGAGCCGCCAGTATTGCAGCGTTTTCCCCCCTATCAATCCCTACAGTCGCTACAGGGGCGCCTAACGGCATCTGCACTGATGCAAAAAGTGCATCCAACCCTGCCACTTTAACCTCCACCGGCACTCCAATCACAGGTTTATGGGTGATTCCAGCTATGATACCTGGTAAGTGTGCTGATAGTCCTGCTATACCAATGAAAACATCAACTCCGTTTTTGGTTGCAGTTGTTACTATTTTTTTGACTTTTTCATGGGTTCGGTGGGCTGAAGCCACTCGCAAATCATAGTATATGCCCAGTTTTTCCAGTATCTCAATGGCTTTTTCTGCAATTTTAAAATCAGAAGCACTGCCCAGTATGATCATAACCTTAGGTTCCATGATAAACTCCACTTTTTAATACAACATTATAACATAATTTCATCTGGCTGAAAACCAGTTATACATAAAAAGTCTTATGCCCAAAACTGATAATATACTTTTGTAAATAGTGCATTTAAAAAAATCAGTAACTCTCATAAAACCTTATATAAGTCAGTATAGTTAACATGTAAGGTAAGAATTAGAGGTGTAATATAAGTGTCTTGGATTATTTTACTACTTGTCCTTATCATCGCTTCAGTGCGAACGATGAATTCAAAAAAACCAATGAGTGTATCAGTCATAATACCCGCCTACAATGAAGAAAAAACCGTTGCTAACGTTGTAAGCGTGGTTAAATCCTTAAACTACATTGATGAGATCATTGTGGTTAACGATGGATCAGTGGACGGCACAGAGCAGAAGGCTCTAGAAGCAGGAGCAACTGTGTTAAACCACACCAAAAATCGGGGCAAAGGTGCTGCTATTAAAACTGGGTTTAAAAACTCTAAAGGAGAAATCGTACTGTTTTTAGATGCTGATCTCCATAAATTAGTCCCTAAACAAGTGGATGAAATGATCAAACCCATTTTAAATGGAGAATCCGACGTTGTCAAGACTAAATTCAAAAGAGAAGCTGGAAGAGTAACAGAACTCACAGCTAAACCTTTGTTAAACTTCTTTTTCCCAGAAATCAAGTTTGAACAGCCCCTCAGTGGTCAATTTGCCGCAAAAAGATCCTTCCTGAAAAACATCGAACTGGAAGACGACTACGGAGTGGACGTGGGAATAGTACTGGACGCAGATGTTATGGGAGCACGAGTAAAGGAGGTGGATATTGGAAATATAAGCCATACCATGTCCTCACTCTATGAACTAAACATTGTGGCTACCGAAGTGGTGCGGACCATTGTGGACCGGGCCAACATCTATGGTAGAATCACCATGATCGACTCCTTGGGAAGATCCATAAGAATGGGAGTTCTAGGCCTTTCATTAACCACATTAGGGTTTTTCTTTCTCTTCTTCATCAGAATACGACCTTCATACTTGGCCCTGTATCTGGGATTCGCCATAATCATAATCGGCATCATAATGGCTGCCTACTATATAGTTAAAATACTCCGAGCATCCATCAAAACCATCTTAAGGCCAGATTCTAAGTCCCGTAACCTTAGATCCTTCTTATATATGCATTCCCCCCTGATAGTTTCTGCGTTGATCATGTTCGCAGTTCTCTTTACCATGTTGGGCTCGGTTCATGTGGATGAAGGGAAGATTTCCATTGAACCTGCAGCCAGGAATGTGATATTTTGGAAGCAGCCCGTAGAAAACCAGACCATCGACATCAGAGGGCCCTACACCGTGGACAGTGCCATTGAAAATGAGAGTTCAATTATCAGAATGCCAGAAGATGCTATGAAAACGCTTGAATTGAATTATGGGGATAATATAATAATAGATGATGAGAGTTATGCCCTTCGTCCGCCTATTGATGGTGAAGATAGTATAATGAGGATACCCTATGATGCCAGAAACTACTTGGGTTTAAATGTGCGTGATGTTATCAGCGACAGTGAACTGCGTAATATATTTAAAAATACGTACGCCGAGAAGAATATTTCCCTAAGCACATCCAATGTAACCGTTACCGAAGGGACAATAATAAAAAACACAGCCAACGATGCCAAAATCATCAATTTATATCTTAATAATAAAAAAATCGGCAGCACAACAGGTATTTTGAAAGATGGTAAATATCGAATATATGTGGATGGTTATCTGTACAAAATAATCACTGTTAATAAAGATAGCAATCAGAACACTTTCCTAGTCACTGCAGGGGACGATGTGATTAAAATTGAAGTCGCTGGAGATGTTAAGTCCAGTAATGAGTTCCCTACTTCAGATGAGGGAATTTTATTCTATTTCAACCTCTAATTTTTCCAAACCGTTGAATAAAATTAGAAATTATTCACTGGAGTTGCCACATCTTCTAAAGAATCAGGGCATTAAAAATTAAAATAGTAAAAAATTAGAATCAATAGTAAACTTTAACTGCCTCTTCAACATCATTATACATGCCAAGTGCAGCTAAAGCACCTATTTTTCCTTGAGAACCAGTAACCTCGATTAATTCCACTCCAACTTCATTAGCAACTTTTTCAGCTGTTTCAAGAGTTATCATGGACTTTTTAGCAGCTTCACCATAATATCTAAGTTTTTTTGGGATTTCAATCCCTTCAAGAACTGCAATGGCAGTTTTATCAGAAAGTGTACCTTTTTTGAGGAGTTTTACTACCTCACGGACCAGATCATCTTTCTGCCCTGGTTTAACCGCAAATACCAGTGCTATACCCACGCAGTTCTGGGTTTTGTTTGGGTTATGAGGGTATAATTGTACTGTGACATGATCTAGATATTCATATCCATGTTTAGCGAGTTCTACACCTACATTGTGTGCTAGTGTCCAGGTAGCGCCTTCATCCTTGGTGTCAGTGTCATCAATACCAATGACTACTTTTTTGAGGCGTGGTGTCACCACAGTGGCCCTTCCCACCTTGGATCCTCCCCCTACATCCTGAAGTTCAACTCTTTTAACTCCTTCGGCCATACCCCTACACATGGCAGCTCCCACACCCGCACCTGCCAGACCAGCATGGACCACTCTAACTTCATCCCCCACAACAGAGACTTCTTCGATTCCTGCAGCGTGCAGGCTGGGTTTAAGACTTAGATTAGATCTACCCGTTTTTACAAGGAATGTGTGTCGGTTTCCATCCCTCCTGGCCTTTAGGACTATGTCGCTGCTGTGCTGGTACTGGTAGATCATCCATTGGGATCCTGAGATGCAGGGATGGTACTCCACGATCTCCACCATATCCCCATCCACCATGGTGAGGACTTTCTGGTAGGGTGCAATCCATGGATCCCGGAATTTGTCTTTTAAATCATTGGGAGTCAGTATTTCCATGTTATATATCTCCAGAAAAATGGGGTTTGAAATTTAATAGATTCTCTCTTGAAAATAAAGAAATTGGATAAAAAATAATAATCCAATTATTTAAGCCGTTCTGTCATTTTTACTGCAGCTTCCACTGCGCGTTTGGCATATTCCACCCTCTGATGGGCTTCTAAGCGGGTCATGCCAGGTCCAGTGATACCTAGAGATACTGGTTTGTCGTATTCCAGGGCTAAATCAGCGATTTTACGGGAGGCATGCTGAATCACGATTTCATCATGGTCTGTGGATCCTTCAATCACTGCTCCTAGGGTAATCACTGCATCAATATCATCCTGTTCTAAGAGTTTTTTGATGGCCAGTGGCATGTCAAAAACTCCGGGAACAGTTATCACTTCTGTTATCTCTGATTCTAAAAATTTAGCATGTTCTTTGGCCAGTTCCAACATCATATGGGTAATGTCGTAGTTAAATTCTGCAACTACAGCCCCTAATCTAACTTTTACCATTATTTATACCTCTTTAAAAACTTTTTACTAATTTGGAATCATGTTCTATTCATTATGATATAGAAACATTCAATCCCATTATCCTAATTTGGAAATTTGACTTAACATATAAGTCCTTTTAAATCTTCTTTTATGTCTGTTATGTTATCACTGCTGCCAATGGTAGCAATAATTAGCGATTAGCTAGATAATGGAATATTTACGTGTTTACATATATGCTATATAATATGCCACTGAGCTGAAAACCATGAGCAGTATTATGAAAATAGCGATGATTTGAGATCTTTCCATGTTATATCACCTTTTTTATTTATCCCATGAATTCGGAAATTTTTTTAAGTGTTTCACCCAATTCATGTATCTCTTCTCTGGTGTTGTAGTAGTGTATAGATGCTCGGACAGTTCCCCCTAATTGATAAGCCCCTATATGCTTTATAGATGGTATTGCACAGTGATATCCGCTTCTAACACATATGGATTTAAGTTCATCCAAGATCTTAGCCAGATCATGAGGGTTTATATTATCTATATTGAAGGAAACTATCCCATAAATATTTTCTGGACTTCCATAAACCCTGACTGTTTCTATTTCCTGGATCTCCTTATACATGATTTTGGTGAGTTTTCTGGTGTGTTTTTCAACTTCAGATATTCCGATTTTTTTCAAGTAGGTTATTGCTGCTCCCAATCCAATGAACCCAGCAATATTCTGAGTTCCGCCCTCAAAACAGGATGGTGCTTCGGTAAGTTTGAAATCTTCTTCAGTGACATCTTCCACTGTTCCCCCTCCCAGGTTTAGGGGTTCCAGTTCACCATATGAATCATGTGCACAGTAGAGGAACCCTGTCCCCACCGGACCTAGTAATCCTTTATGTCCAGGGAATACCACAAAATCTGCTCCTAACTTATTCACATCAACTTCCATGTGCCCTGCAGATTGTGCCGCATCAACCAGGTAAAGTGCCCCATTATCTTGTGCTATTTCACTTAGTTCATCCACTGGTTGTACCGATCCAATGGAATTAGAGACATGGGTGACGCTTACCAGCCGAGTGTTCTTATCAACCAGGTTTTCAACAGTTTCTGGGTGTACGACACCATTATTATCGGCTTTAGCTATTCTGACTTCAACACCCTGACTTTGCAAGTTGAGCCATGGAACCAGGTTGGAATGATGTTCAATGTTGGGAACCACAATATTTTCCCCTTTTTGAAATTCAATTCCATGGGCCACAATGTTTATGGCTTCAGTGGTGTTTTTAGTAAAGATTATTTCATCAGGGTCTGATTTAATGAATTTAGCAATGATTTCCCTGGCATTATCCAATTCCCTGGTTGCTTTAATTGCCAACCTGTAAGCACCTCTTCCAGTGTTGGAATTGTAATTGTAAAAATAATCACACATGGCCTCTACCACTGGTCGAGGTGTGGGAGTGGTGCTGGCAGCATCCAGATATATAACCTCATTTAAGAGGGGAATGTCTCTTCTAACATCATCTGTTTTCATGGTATACCCTAAATTTTGCTTTAAATCTAGTTATGATATGATTTGATGTGGTATATAAAATTTGAAAATAATCATTTAATTACAACTTGATAACATCTTACTGTAATAAAAATATAGAAAATGGGAAAAGATAAAAATAATTAAAAAGGAAACATTGGATGTTTTATATTTTTATGCTTCCAACTTTTTTCTGACTTCTGCAGCCATTTCCATGGTGGATGCACTGCCACCCAGGTCCGGAGTCACTACTTTACCCTCTTTTAGGACTTCTATCAGGGCATTTTCAAGTCTACGTGCTTCTTCATTCTCATCCAAGTACTCCAGCATCAAAACTGCAGATAACACCATGGCAGCTGGGTTTGCAACTCCTTTCCCTGCAAGTCGAGGTGCAGAACCATGAACTGGTTCGAATAATCCCTGCCTATCTCCAATATTAGCTGAAGGGATTAATCCTAATCCTCCTACCAGTCCGGCTCCTTCATCTGATAGTATATCCCCGAAGAGGTTGGTGGTTACAATTACATCGAACATTTCTGGTTTGGTGATGAAGAACATGGCAGTGGCATCTACGTAACGGTCATCCAGCTCCATTTCAGGATAATCCTCTGCCACTTTATAGAAGGTGCCCTTGAAAACTCCGTCAGTTTTTTTAAGAACGTTTGCCTTGTGAACTGCAGTTACTTTGCTTCTTTCGGTCTTTTTAGCGTATTCAAATGCGAATTTACATATTCTTTCTGAAGCTTTCTTGGTTACCACTCTCTTGGCAATGGCTCCTTCGTTAGTATCCTCTTCTAAACCTATGTATAAGCCTTCTGTGTTTTCTCTGACTATGACAAAGTCCAGGTTATCGAAAAGACATTTAGTGCCAGGGTATGATTTCACTGGTCTGAGATTCACATATAATTCAAGTTCTTGTCTCATTTTAACAATAACATCAGCTGCTGATTCTCCTGCAGCCCCGAAAAGACATGCTTCTGATGCTTTGACTATGTCCATGGTTTCCTGAGGTAAGGCCACCCCTGTTTTTTCCATGTATTCGTCTCCTGCATCAGCGAATGTGTAATCAAATTCAATATCTATTGCTTCTAAAACATGGAGTGTGGCCTCCATAACTTCTTTACCTATCCCATCTCCAGGTATAACTGATATTTTGTACATATATTAACACCTTTATTGTATTATTAACTATTCGTTAGTTATTTTAAATTTAAGTTCGTTATTCTTAGTTTATTCACCTTTTATCTCTGCAAGGTGGTTTTTCAGGTAACTGATGAGTCCTCCCTCATTCATGATGTCCATCATGAATTCAGGGAGTGGTTTTATTTCAAACTCTTTAGAATTGTTTAAATCCTCTAGTACTCCTTTTTCCATGTTTATCTCGATTTCATCTCCTTCTTCAACGTTTTTTGAGATTCCTTTGGCCTCTATAAGGAGTAAACCTATGTTCGTGGAGTTTCTGTAGAATATTCTTGCAAATGATTCTGCCACCACTGCAGATATTCCTGCGGCCTTGATGGCTATGGGTGCGTGCTCTCTAGATGATCCACAGCCAAAGTTTTTCCCCGCCACCAGAATATCTCCTTTTTTCACTTTTTTGGAAAATTCAGAGTCATGGCCTGCCATTACACATGCTGCAAGTTCTTCTTCTTCACTTAAAACCAGATATCGGCCAGGGAGGATCATATCGGTGTCCACATCATCTCCAAACTTCCAAACTTTACCTCTAATCATGTTTTCCATATTTATCACCATTTTACGTGTCGTTGCTCGTGATCAAATGTTTTTAATTAACTATTTTTGTTGAAACTGCTTTTTTTGGATTAATTATCTGGGATCGGTTATTTCACCTTTGATAGCTGATGTTGCAGCTACAGCTGCCGAACTAAGGTAAACTTCCCCTTCAGGGCTTCCCTGTCTTCCTTTGAAGTTTCGATTGGAAGTGGAGAGACTCACTTCTCCAGGTCCCAGGAATCCCACATGGCCACCCAGACAGGGTCCACAGCATGGATTACATACCAGAGCCCCTGCATCCACGAAAGTGTTTATTAGTCCTTGTTCCAGTGCCTGGCTGTATATTTCTCGGGAAGCTGGTATTACCAGCATGCGCACATCATGGGAGACCTGTTTTCCTTTGAGTATTTCTGCTGCCACCTGAAGATCATCCAGGCGTCCGTTGGTACATGAACCCAGGAATATCTGATCTATGGGGGTTCCTTCTACCTCGCCTACTGGCTTGACGTTGTCCACGTTGTGTGGGCAGGCAATTTGCGGTTCCAGATCGTTTACATCCACATACATAGTAGTTAGAGATTCTGCATCTTCGTCAGTTGTAAATACCTCGTAGGGTTTGTTTGTGCGGCCTTTAAGGTAGTTGATGGTTACATCATCCACTTCCACCATACCGGTTTTCCCTCCCATTTCTATGGCCATGTTACACATTGCCATTCTCTGGGATACTGACATGTTACTGGTGGTTTCACCTCCAAATTCACAAGCCTGGTAGGTTGCACCGTCTGCTCCGATTTGTCCGATTATATCCAGTACCACATCTTTTGAATATACATATTTGCCAAGTTTTCCTTCTATTTCAAATTTTATGGTTTCTGGAACCTTAAACCAGAGTTTTCCTGTGGCAAATACCATTGCCATGTCTGTTGATCCGATTCCTGTGGCAAATGCTCCTAATGCTCCATGGGTACAAGTGTGGGAGTCTGTTCCTACCACTACTTCCCCTGGAACCACATGCCCTTTTTCAGGCAGTACCTGGTGGCATACTCCTTCTCTGACATCGTAAAAATTGTTTATTTTCTGTTTTTCCACAAATTCTCTCAGGAATATGTGGTTTTGAGCTGCTTCCAGGGAGTCTGCTGGTACCTGGTGGTCAAAAAGAACCACAATTTTCTCTGGATCCCAGACATGGTCCACCCCTATTTTCTGGAATGATTTCACAGATAATGGTCCAGTTAGATCATGAGTCATGGCCACGTCGATGTTGGCCATCACAATGTTACCTGCTTCTGTTTCTTTTAATCCTGCTGCTTTTGCAAGTATTTTCTCTGCCATGGTCATTGACATTTGATATCCTCCATTTAAACAAAATTTATCGTATCATTTGAAAATCCTAATTTATTTCAGGTTTTTTTGTAAGATTTCATAACTTGGAAGTGGTGATCTTGTTTACGATGTTCACGAAGTTTTCAACTTCTTCCTGGCTTAATATGTTTAAAATTTTCTTAATTGTGTTTTTATGAACTTGTTTGTGCATTTCCATTATTTGGTTACCTTTGGGAGTTAGTTGTAGGAAATAAAAACGTTTATCATCACTGGATTGTATTTTGGTTACAATCCCCAGATCAATTAACTGGTTGATGGCTACGGAAACTGTTGATTTTTTTACGTTCATGGTTTTTGCCAGTTCAGATACACTTATTCCTTCATTTTTATCGATTAATTCAATATAATACAATTGTCGCAAAGTATATTCTTTTAAATCCCCAGTTTGAAGTTGTGTTTGGAATTTTCTCATTAATTTGCTTAATTTATCCATTGATTCTACCAGTTCAAGTTCCTGATTCATGGGTTATCATTCCACCAAATATATAGTTTTATCTAACTAACTATTATAAAAGTTTTACTTACCCCCTAATTGAATCAGATGAATACTTCTCACAAGCTCGGAAAAATACCATTATATCATAACATCAATGAACAATCACTGAAAAGGATAAATCCATTAGTAATAAAATTTATATATTAGGTAATACTCACTTGTATATTAGATATTATATTATTAATGTATAAAGAGGGAAGAGAGATATTTCGTGAGGGAAATAAAATGAGGGAAGTCAGCCAAGAAATAAAGGATGAGTACGAGAAAATTAAGGATAAAATCTCATTTGAAGAATTTTTAAATAAAATGGATGAATATAAGAAGGAAAATGCCGATGTAAGCTTTATCGACGACGTCAGTTTTGCACACATGGTTGTAGGAGACTACATTACCGAAAAAAATGAACCACTCGGAGAAAAAAAGGAATCCTGGAAGATAAACGAGTTAGAAACAGGCACACAACATGTTAACCTCCTAGGAAGAGTAATGAGCATTTCCAATGTGAAAAAATTCACCAGTAAAAAAGGCAAGGAAGGTAAACTGGCTAACATGATCCTTGCCGATGACACCGGCAGGATAAGAGTCGTCCTTTGGACAGAAAACACCAAACTCCTCGATAAATTCCAAGAAGGAGATGTAGTTAAAATCCATGACCTGGACGTGAAACAGGGTTTCCGGGAAGATGAAACCCACATGAACATACGTTCATCCATGGAAAAGCTTGATTCAAAAGACTACCCTGATTTCCCATCATACAATGACAAAATAACCCCATTTAAAGAAATTAAAGAAGATATGGAAGTGAATGTAGTTGCCCGTATCATCAGGATACCCCGGATAAGATCATTTGACAGAAACGGGAGAGACGGGAAAGTGGTATCCCTGGAACTCCAAGATGAAAGTGGCACCATGCAGTTAACACTGTGGAACAAAGACACCCAGTTAATAGATGACCTTGATCTAAAGGAAGGAGATGCCATCAAAGTATTGGGGGCCCAAAGCAGAGCCCGTAATGGTGAAATATCTCTAAATCATTCCTGGATCGGTAGGATAATAAAAGGAGATTTTGATGTCCCTGAATATCAGGAAAATATTATTAAACTCGGAGACGCTCATGAAATAAGGAATGTTACCTTGATAGGTTTGGTGAGTAAGGTCTACGATACTATAACCTTTGAGCGAGATGACGGAAGCACCGGGAAAGTTAAATCCCTGGAGTTAGAGGATGATACTGGATCTATACGGGTGACCCTGTGGAACGAAGACACTGCAACCGAGATTAAAAAAGGAGACATCATGAAAATCATAGGTGGTAACATTGAATTTGACGATTATTCAGGTACCAATTACAGAGTAAACACTAACTGGAACAGCAAACTCATAATAAACCCACCTCTAGATGAAAAAATGAAGGAAATCCTGAGTGAAGTAGGTAAATACATAAAACCAATCAAAATCACTGATTTAAACAACATCGAAGATGATGGGGAAGAAGTAGACATCATTGGACGAGTGGTAAATCTCTATGAGCCCAACGAGTTTCAGAGGGACGACGGCACCACAGGACTGGTGAGAACTACAGAAATAGCAGATGAAACAGGCATGGTACGAGTTTCCATGTGGGATAGCAAAGCAGAACATCCCATGAAAGAAGGAGATGCCCTTAAAATCGAGAATGCACGTACTCGTCTGGGAGAGTACCAGGTTGATCTAAGTGTGGGTAGAACTTCCCGGATACTGAAACCCACAGAAGAAGAAATTTCTAATTTACCCTCCCTGCAAGATGTGGAATCCATGCTCTATCAGACAAAAAAGATTGAAGAATTGGCTGAAGGAGACAGGGATGTGAGCATCATCAGCCGGGTTTTAAGTGTAAACGAACCCAACCAGTTCACCAAAAGCGATGGCAGCACAGGTATTGTCCGTTCAATAGAAATAGCTGATGACACAGGAGTGGTAAGGGCTTCTCTCTGGGATGACCAGGCCAATGCACCTTTAAAAGAAGGTGAAGTGGTTAAAATAGAGAATCCCCGTGTGAACTTGAGAAATGACCGCATAGAAATCAGTGTTGGCAGAACAACCCTTATAACCAAACCTAAAGAAGACGAAGTTTCCCTACCCACCCTGGATGAAATTCAAGAAAAATTATATCCTTCTAAAAAGATTGAAGAAATTGAGGAGGGAGACCAGAATATCAAGGTAACTGGAGAAGTTGTTGATATCCGTGGAAACAAAATACTCTTTGAAATGTGTCCCAACTGTAACAAACGAGTGAACTATGTAGACGATGCCTACATATGTGATATCTGTGGTGAAGAGATAGAAAAACCCAACATGTTAATGATCATCGGACTCATGATAGAAGATGACACTGGAACCATCAGCATGACCTTCTTCCGCCAATCAGCCGAGGAAGTGCTGGGAATGACCACACCAGAAGCAGAGGAAATCATTGCTGCCACTGGAGATGAAGGATCCCTGGAAGAAAAAGTGGGTGATCTGGTGGGTAGACAGATTACAGTTATCGCCGATGCCAACTTTGATGAATACAATGAAGAAGTGCGTTTAAACGCCAAGAAACTGGTGGATGTCAAACTTTAATTAGTTGAAATGGCATATAAAAAATATACAATAATTTAAAAAGTTAAAATCCGTTGAAAAGGCAAAAGGAGATTTAAATAATTAAGATAAATAAAATTCAAAAGGGAGATTAATTATGGTGGAACTGGAAGATTTACCAAATGTAGGAGAAAAAACCGCCCAAAAACTAAGAGACGCTGGTTTCGCAGATATGATGAGGCTTGCCACATCAACTGCCAAGGAACTCAGTGTTAAAGTCGAAATTGGAGAAGGGGTGGCGGAAAAAGTGATAGAAGCCGCCCGTAAAGCTGAACAAATCGATTTTGAAACTGCTTTAGATGTGATGGAGCGCAGACAAGATGTTGGCCGTATAACCACTGGAAGCACAGGATTGGACGAGTTAATTGGTGGAGGGATAGAAACCCAGGCAATTACCGAGGTTTTCGGAGAATTCGGATCGGGTAAAAGCCAGATATCTCATGAAATAGCAGTTACCGTGCAATTAGCCCCTGAAAAAGGTGGACTCGGCGGACAATGTGTCTACATCGATACTGAAAACACTTTCCGACCGGAAAGAATAAAACAGATTGCAGAAGGATTCGAACTTGATGTGGATGAAGTTCTAGGGAATATTCATATCGCCCGTGCCTTTAACTCCGCCCATCAGATATTAATGGCTGATAAAGTTAACGAACTCATACAAAAAGATGTTGATATCCGTTTGGTCATTGTAGATTCACTCACCGCTCACTTCCGGGCAGAATACGTTGGAAGAGAGTCTCTGGCCACCAGACAACAGAAACTGAACCAACACCTTCACACACTACAGAACATCGCCAACACCTACAATGTAGCAGTTTTTGTAACTAACCAGGTCCAGGCACGTCCTGATGCCTTCTTCGGCAGCCCAACCAAGGCTATCGGAGGGCACGTCCTGGGACACGCCGCCACCTACAGAATATGGCTGAAAAAAGGACTAGCAGGTAAACGTATAGCCAGATTAGTGGACAGCCCCCACCTTCCAGAGGGTGAATCTGTTTTCAAAATAGCTACAGAAGGAATTGTGGATTAACTTACGGGAAAAGGAGGATACCAATTCCATTTCCCTCATTTTTCTTTTAATTTTTCTTTATCCATTTATATCATGAATTCTGTTAATATTCTGTTTCTCTAAATTTAATTATGAAATCTGTACCCTGACTCCTGTCAAGCTCTACAGTGGCATCGATCTGTCCAGATAAAGTGTTAACTAACTGTAATCCCAGTGATTCTGTTTTCCGGAAATCCAAGTCTTCTGGAAATCCAATACCATTATCACAAACATTCAGGGAATAAACATCATCCTTCAAATAGAAATCAATATCAATTTCCCCATTTCTTCCATCCGGAAATGCATGTTTCATAGAATTAGAAACCAGCTCATTAACAATTAGTCCCAAGGGGATAGAAGTGTTAATATCCAATTTAACATCTTCCACATTTATATGGAGTTTTACAAGGTCTGGAGAAACCCTATATGTGCGTGATAATTCCATTGCCAAGGTGCGAATATATTTACCAAAATCTATGGTTTTGAGATCCTCAGATTGATATAATCTTTCATGAATAATGGCCATTGATCTAGCACGACTTTGAGTTTCCTTGAACATCCCTAAAACTTCTTGATCCTTGACATACTGTGATTGTAGATTTAAGAGGCTGGAAATAACCATTAAATTATTTTTAACCCGGTGATGGATTTCTTTTAGGAGCATTTCTTTTTCTTTAAGTGATTGTTTTACCTTTTCTTCGGCCTTTTTACGTTGAGTTATGTCATTATTGATCTCCAAAAATCTAATACGTTCATCATCTCCATTTTTTTGTAGAGACCATCTACTGGAAACAACAATTTGGGATCCATCACGCCGAATATGGGTTAAATCACCCTCCCAACGGCCATGCTCTAAAACTTCAGCTTTGATCTGCTCTAAATGAATTGGGAACTGGGTTTGTAATAAATCGTGGGTAATTTTGCCCAATGCCTCTTCCTGGCTCCAACCATAAGTTTTCTCAGCACCTTGATTCCAGAAGGTGATCCTGTCATCCTGGTCACGGACGAAGATGGCATCATGAGTTAAATTAATTAATCGAGCCTGTTCTTTAAGGTTTTTATCAGCTTTTTTACGTTCGGTGATGTCACGTGAAATGGCGAGAATTAATTCCTCGCCCCCAATATTAAATATACGCACGTTGAGCTCAACTGGTATTTTTAAACCATCTTTTGAAATATGCTCAGTTTCAATGATGGAGTTACCATTATAAAATTTCTCCCATTTTCCGGCCAGTTCACTAGGATTAGATGCATCTATATCCCTTGGTGACATTTTAAGGAGTTCATCATGAGTGTAGTTTAACATATGGCATGCTACATCATTTACTTCCATAAAATGTTCATCTATCTGTTTTTTAGTAAATTTAAGTAAGAATAATGCATCATTAGCATTGTTAAAAACCTCACGAAACTTTTCCTCACCTTCCCTTAATGATTCCTCAACTAGTCCCTCCATTATAACATACGACGCTGTATTAGCCACATCTTCTAAGAGTTTCTCTTCATGTGGAAGAATAGGATGTTTACTAGATAAGGCTAAAACTCCTATTGGATTCCTATCTGGGGAAAGAAGCCTGTAACCTGCAAAAGAAACAAGTCCCATTTTATGAGCCATTTTATGGATGTGAACCTGTGGCTCCTGTGTTATATCATTAGTTATAAATCAGGGTGTCTGTTTTAAGTGAAATTTTGCATGGTGTAAATTTCTTTGATTTCGTTTTGGCCGTTGGATATTAGTATTCCTAGTAAAAGTACATTTAGGTATGCTTTTTTATAGACAGAGCGTTTGGTGTATGCGTGTATATGGCCTAAGCCTAAGTTTTCTTTTAGGAATTCGAATACTTTTTCGATTTTCCATCTTGTTCGGCGTGAATCCTCCCATTTAGGAAGTAATTCGAATAATCGGTTTCGTAATTCATGATATATTGTTCCGGATTTATTTTCATAGTTAAAATAATCTAACGGATTGATTATTTTATCTTTTAACACTTCTAAAGTTGGTTTTTTTCTTGGAAATACTAACGGAACAATTTTATATTTGTTTATTCCGGTTAAGTAATTACAAGCACTATAAAATCCTTTATCTGCAATTACTAATTGTCCTTTTCTGAGTAATCTTCTCTTTTTCAGTTCATACATTATTTTGTCAAATATTTTTGCGTCGTTGGGTGAACCGGGATAGATTAGTATTGCTAATGGTCTTAATGTTTCATGTTCTACTGCTATGGTCATCTGAAACCCAGCATAATGACCTTTAGAGGTAGAAAAGCCTCTTTTGTAGTCTTTATCAAGGCATGTTTGCTTTGAAATATACTTTCCATTAAACTTCAAATCAATGATGATTGCAGTTGAATCAAGTAAAATAGTTTTAAGACCTCGTACTTTTTTAAATTCCAGTTTATTAAGTGTTTTTAATGCCAATTCTAAGTATTTTTGTTCATTTTTTCGTGAATAAACCTCTCTGATTTGTTTTAATGTTAATGGGTTGTTAATATTTAAGAATTTCCGAAGCTTTTCACGGTTTTCTACCTCAGAGTAAACATGTGAAACTTCTAAATTAAAATATGATGCCAATAATATCATTTTTAGCATAGTTTGATATCGTTCTATGCTTTGCAGCTTGTTTCGAGCCAATTCTTGCTGAAAACTTCTACTATCGATAAGTTTAATTACTTTGCCAAACAGAGTCCAAATAGGGTCTTTTGAATCGGGATTTAA
>MVPY01000087.1 GCA_002067065.1 Methanobacterium sp. PtaB.Bin024 | reverse complement strand
CTTGAACTACCGGAACTGGTTGCTGTGCCTGAGTTGGCACCTGAATCACCGGCACCTGAATCACCGGCACCTGAACCCTGAGTATTTCCTGAACCATCCTCATCATTGCCTCCACTTGCCGCATTCCAATCCCAATAATTGACGGAGCTAATTTTAGAGAATTTATTGGTGATTTGGCTGATTTCCATGTTCCAACTACCAGAGACCAGTTGTTTGCCAGCACTGGCAACTACATATGCCACGCTATTTTTGTCACCTACAAGTTTGCCACTGGCTACACCATTTTCAGTGCGTGTATATTGAACCTGTTGGCTATTGCCTTTAGAAATCCTCACCAATAGAGATGACAAATCTGATTCAATTTCTCCAGTGTCTCCATCAACAAAGATCACTGTATAGGTATCATAACCAGTTCTGATGATCTTCATTTGAGTGGCAGTACTCTTCACACAACAACAGATGTTAACACTCGACTGATCATTGGTCCCATACCAATTTGAACCTATAGCTATCTGATTGTATTGATCATAGATGGGGTTGGAGTTTCTTGCATCGATATCCTTACCACCATTACTATAGACTGCATTGTGTTCAATGACGTTGGTATCTTTTTGAATGTAATGGGATTCGAATGAGATTCCTGCACCAGAAACCGGGTCAGACTTTGACGATTTTTGATCGGTGATGATGTTACCTGTGAGGTTGAGGTTATCAGTGTCACTGTCCAGTTTAATTCCATATAAATTTCCCTGGATGGTGTTGTCAACTATTTGAACATCTCTTACAAATCCACTGAGCACCAACCCATCATTATCATTGTTTAATATGTAATTGTACACAATGATCAGGTCAGATACGTCTTTAGTGTTTATCCCATCGTAATTTGTTTCAATATGGCAGTTAGAGATTAAAACCTTGTCACTGCTTTCCACAGAAAGGCCATTTCCCTTAGCAGTATTTCCATTACCTTTAACTGTAGAATTATCCACAATGGTTCTGTTGGAACTTGAAACTACAACACCATTATTCCCATTGTCCTTTATTGTAGAATGGTTAATAGCGGTTTTATCTGATTGTTTAACTTCTACTCCGTTTTCTGTGTTATCTGAGATGTTGTTGTTGTCTATGGTGGTGTTAACGGTATTCTCCAGAGTCACCCCATCCTGGTTGTGGGTGATGTTGTTGCCTGTGATCTGGGTGTTTTTACTGTTATCGACTTCCACTCCCGTGGCCGAATCAGTGAGGTTGTTATCTTCAATAACCGTGTTAGAACTTTTTTCAACTTTAACTGCCGATCCACTGGTTGAATTTATCTGGTTGTCCGAGATAACTGTATTGTTGGTGTTGTTGACATATATCCCCGAGCTTCCATTGGTGTTAATGGTAAATCCACTGATCTGAGTCCCTGAAGCTTCTGGTCCGTTAATGAGGAACACTGCAGTGCCTGATGATGAAGTTATCATGGTTCCTGACGTGCTTACTAGGTTAAGTTGAGTGGTAACTAAAAGTTGCAGGTTTTCATAGGCCAATCCCATGAATTCAATGGTATCTCCTGATTCAGCTGCATCCAATAATGATTGGATCTGGCTATTAAGGGAGGTTCCAGTGTAGTAAGATACATCCTTTACATATATGGTTTTAGCAGAAGCTGATCCTGCCATCACAATCGGTACGAATACACAAATGAACAATAAGGAGATAATAATTAGTTTATTGTTAAAGTACATTTTTCACCTCCCACATCGTTTATAAAGAAATAAATTTCAATAACCCAATATAACTAATTGTCAATATGCATATAAATGCATTTTGCATAAAAAAATTTATAAAAATAGCAGAAACATTCAAATCATCAGGAAAAATTTAACCCATTTTTTACAGTATACAGTTCTAATTTTACGACATATGCTTTTAAAAAACATTTCAAGAGTCATTGGAAAGTTATATTTGTGATAATGATATTGCAAAAGACAAAATTTGAATAATATCGATTTAGGATTATAAAATCTTTTTAGATAACAGTAATTCCTATGAGAATCTTTGTTATTCTTAGGTGTACTTTTATAGAAGAATACCTCTAAATATGTATATATTAGCATTTCGAATAATACAAGATAAGTAATTGGAGACAGAAAAAAATGTCAAATGATACCGGATTACATCCATCTAATGGTCATCGTATCAAGGGAAGAACAAGTGAATCTTTTATAGATGCCAGAGACGTGATTTCCAGATTGAATCTCAAAGGAAACGAAGTATTCATGGATGCAGGTTGTGGTGATGGTCACGCTACCATGATAGCCTATGATATGATGAATGATGAGGCAACCATATATGCTGTGGATACCTATCAGCCCTCCATTGAGGATTTGAAAAAAGATCTGGATAAAGAAGGAATAAGTAATGTAATTCCCATTCAGTCTGATATAAGCAGGAAAATCACTCTTGATGATGACACTGTGGATATATGCCTCTCAATTAATGTTTTCCATCATTTTGTAATGACAAAAAGCACCGATGAAGCTATCATCGAGCTTAAAAGAATTATAAAACCGGATGGTAAAATAGCGGTTATGGACTATAAAAAATTGGATACTGGATATGGCCCTCCTGTAAAATTCAAAAGAAGTCCTGAAGAATTAGAAGAAATGTTCCTTAAACAGGACTTGAAAATGGTCCAACTGGATACTGAAGTAGGTGAAGTCCTGGACGACGGAACAATGTCTCATTATCTTATAGTATTTCAAAAAGGATGAACATCTTAAAATAAAGATGTTCTTCACTGATTTTATTTTTTATAGAATCTGATTAGCTTTGAATAGATCCTTTATTATTTCATTGATCCTGAATAGACCCTTATTATTTCGTTGATTAACTTTAAATAAATCATTTATTCTGTTCATTTCCAGTTATAATAGTTCATAATATGATCTATCAAAACAGGAAGTGCAATATGCCTTTCCACCTTTTAAATGGTGTTTACCATCCATCACCACTTCTCCACACACTGCACATGTGGCTATTTCCAGGGGTTTGCCTGGTAGGTCATTGGGATCTATTTTAACTGATACTTCCTGGATTTTAAATAATTCTTCTCCAGGAGTCTTATCTACTCGTTCAATCATTTCTTCTATGGTTTCTTCATTACCACCTTCACTTTCTTTATCTTTTTTATTGGCATCCATATCTACGACCCGGATTGCTTCTCCTGTATCTATGTTAACAAAGGTGGCTGCGAATTTACCATAACCCATGGGTTTCAAAGATTTTTTACCAACAGAAGTTCGAGTTACTGACAATATGGCATCAGATATGCATCGGTCAATTTCTGTGAACACTATCAACCTTTTATCTTTCCTACCCGGCGTCATTCCCATGTTTTCCATACCATAAATAGCTAATTTAGTACCCACGACTATTCCGCCACATATATCCCCATGAAATTCACCAGCTTTTTTTAATAATTCCTTATAATCACTCATAATACCGCCTTTTTAAACTATAATCAGCATTTATTCTAACAGTTAACTCTTAAATGAAATTATTTCAGTTTCTTCAACTGTCCTTAAAGGAACGCAAATCTTCCGGTTGTAACCTACATCCACTATTTCCACATGAATTCCGTATGCTTTTTCCAGATTTTCCCGGGTTATAACATCATCTGGTTTACCCATATCCATGAATTTATGATCTTTCATTATTGCAACTTTATTTGATGATATGAATGCATGATCCGGATAGTGAGAGGTCATTATGACTGAAAGGCCATCTTCGGCTAATTTTGAGATGGTATCAAGTGTTTTAAGCTGATTACCAAAGTCTAAATGGGAGGTTGGTTCATCCAGTATTAACATGTGGGGTTCCTGGGCTATGACCCTGGCAAAAAAGACTAACTGTTGTTCACCACCACTTAAAGTGGTATATGGTTTATCTCTTAATTCATAAAGTCCAAACTTTTTTAAGGCATTTTCAGCTATTTTGTAATCTTTCTTGCCAAGTGTTTCGAAAAAATCGAGGTGAGGAGCTCTGCCCATTAAAACCACATCAAGCACACTGAAAGCAAATGTTGGAACATGGCCCTGAGGGATGTAACCTATATTTCTGGCTATTTCCCTTTGATCTACCGCCTTGATATTTTTACCATTGATATAAACTGCCCCTTCCTTGAGTTCAAGTAGTTTATTTAAACATTTTATCAGGGTAGTTTTACCACAACCATTGGGCCCCAATATACAGACAACATCACCTTCAGCCACTGTCAGATTAATATCTTCAAATATGTTTTTGGTTTCTTCATAAGCAAATGATGCATCCTTTACTTCCAGTATATTCAATGATTCACCCTCATTTCGTTATTCCCAGTTCAACCAATTCATTCCATCTGAACAATCCTCACCTAACCTTCTAACTAAATACCTTCCATTTAAGCCTCATTAC
Organism: Methanobacterium sp. PtaB.Bin024; assembly: GCA_002067065.1. Lineage (GTDB taxonomy): Archaea > Methanobacteriota > Methanobacteria > Methanobacteriales > Methanobacteriaceae > Methanobacterium. Next base: position 32,844 of record MVPY01000087.1, on the reverse strand, counting down.
TAATTTCATTAACTGATCATACCCATTTACCTTGTCCTCTTCTTAAAAGATATAAGAAGAATGGTGCCCCTATTAAAGCTGTTAAAATTCCTATAGGAACTTCGGTGATCAGTATTGTCCTTGAAACATTGTCCACCAGTAAAAGGAAAGAAGCTCCCAAACATATGGTGGCAGGTAATAGATTTTTATGGTCTGGTCCCACCAGTATACGGCTAATGTGAGGTATAACTAGACCAACCCATCCAATTATTCCACTTATGGATACAGCAGCTGCAGTTATAAGAGTGCAGCAGCATATGATTATTAATCGCAATTTTTGTGTTTCTATTCCTAAAGATTGGGCTTCTTCATCACCCATGGCCAGAATATTCAACCTCCATCTTAAAAGGAATAATATTGTGATTCCAAGAATTATTGGAATAGAAGCGATAAATACCTCACTATTGTCAACCGAGGAAATACTTCCCATTAACCAGTAAACTATTTGGGGTAACTTTTCAAAGGGGTCAGCCATGTATTTACATAGGGATACCAGTGCCCCAAATAAAGATCCTATGGCCATACCACTTAATACCATGCCCAGGATTGGTGAACTTTTAATGGAACGTCCGATAATATAGGTGAGGGTCACTGCCACCATTCCCCATATGAATGCTGAAACCTGGGTTATTAATGTTACTCCTACAAACAATATGGCTACAGCAGCACCGAATCCGGCCCCTGCAGAAACACCCAGTATATCCGGTGAAACCAGAGGGTTTTTGAATGTGCCCTGAAAGGCAGCTCCTGCTACAGACAAAGCAGCCCCCACAAGTATAGCTGCAACTATGCGTGGTAATCTAATTTCCCAAACAATGGTGGTGGCTGTTGCAGAAACCTGTAGAGATGGAAAAATCTTGGCAAATATGGTCATTACCACTTCCACAGGGGTTAAGGGGTACCTACCTATGAGAAATGAAAGGAAAAATAGAACAACAGGTAGTATGATTAAAATTGTGTTCACTGACCAGGTTCTAGTATTCCCTTTTACTGACAATCTTCTTTTTAGGCTTTTCAAAGCAGACATGTTAACTTGCAATCCCCATATCTATATTCATTAGTTTATTTCAGACAGAATCCATTGTTATTCAACTTATCATGCTAGAATTCATGCCAGATCCTTCCAGGATACTCTTAACTTCATCATCACTCAAGTCATAGTGATAAAACTCTGAATAAAACTCTTTAACATCGCTTGTTAAGTCCAAATCCTGGAATTTGTCAGGGTATAGTATCTTGGCAACCCACGGAATTCCAATAATCATATTCGCCCCAGTGGGTCTGTCAAACCATTTGAAAGGAGATTGTGGGGATAGGTAGACTCTTTTGTTTTTAACGGCGGTTACAGCACTCCAGGTGGAGTTACTGTAAACACTCGCATAAAAAGTTGGATCTGTGGTTATGATAACTTCTGGATCCCAGCTTAGAACCTGTTCCATGGATACATCCGTTTTTCCACTTCCTCCCTGTATCTGAACATCCGCCACGTTTTCTCCGCCGCAGAAATCAATCAACTGCCCATGTACAGAACCTGAAGGGTCTGTTTGAAGCCCTGCAGAACCTTCAGCATAGTAAACTTTTACTTTTTCGCTGTCAGGTATGGTGGATACTACATTAGTTACTTCTTTTTGAACTCTTTCATTGAATGAAACCAATTTGTCAGATTTATCTTCATTTCCCAGTAACTTTCCAATAAATTCAATGGAAGGATTAATAGTGGTGACATCACTGGTATCAGTTACACCCACCACTGGTATTGAACCGAATTTCTTCTGTCTTTCTTCCAGGGTGGCTATTGAGGATAGATAATTTGTGGATGTGGTGGAATTAGATGAAGCAATACTTTCTAACACCACGTCTGGATCCATGGAAATGAATTGTTCATAACTGCCTGACTGTGATCCATACCATCCGCCTACAGATGGCAGGTCCTTATATTCATTTGGCATGTACTCCTGTTCTTCAGATGTGGTTTGATAGTTTAAGGCAAGCAGCTTTTCAGGAGCTACCATATAAACTATGCCTGTGGCAGTTGGAGATGTTGATAATACGTTATTAATTGGTGAAGGGACTGTTAAATTTCGACCAGCCATGTCTGTTATGGTGGTGTTCCCTTCTCCCAATATATAACCTGTTTCTGTTAAATAGTAGCCTAAACCAGAAGCTGCAATCAGAGCTACTGCTGTAATCAGAATTAAATGATTCTTATTCATTCTATCACACTTCAAATTTATAACATAAGGAAAGATGAGATGCTAACTAACCATAACAAGTTTACCAGTTTCAGGATCTTTATATACAGTTCCCACCTCTTGATACCCACCACTGGATCCTGATTCATTCTCAGGAGTTTCATTCAAAGTTTCACCAGTGCTTACAGGAACTGTATTTTGGGAGGATCCACTAGATGATGATATTAAAGCAGGGTTACTCTGCAAAGCAATTACTGCAAATATTAAAAACCCCACTGCCAAAACCAGCATAGAATCTGTCATGTTAGCTATCCCAGATGTGGGATCATCATCACCAGCATCATCTAAAAACTTCCTCTTTTTTGACATTTGTCCAAACCCTCCAGAGTTGCTTCTACTATTGCCTCTAAAATCGATAATTCATCAGTGTACCATTTTTTCCTGTATCGAGATATTATAAATCCAATTGAACCCGCAGCTAACCCTGTTACTGTGGTATCAAAAGCCACCATCAGAGATTGTGCCAGGGTGTTAATATCTCCAGATCCCAAGGCACCTAACCCTGGGCCTAAAGGAATTAAAGTACCCATAAGCCCCATAGTCGGGCCTAATCTGACTAATATATCAGTTTTCTGAGTAATACTTGAATATTGTAGTTCTTCTTCTTCAGCTAATTTTGTAGCTAATGCCTTTCTTGCTAATGGGCCAATATCATAATTAGAAATTATTTTTATCAGAATTTCTTTATGATCATCTGCAAGTTCGCTATCACTGACCTTTTCTTTCATCTCTTCTGGAGTGGAAGATTTTGAAATAGCCCTTATCAATTTTTCAGTTTTATTCACATCGAACTTGGACCTTGAAAATTTCTCAGTTAAAAATCCGCCTAAACTCAAAACTGCATAAGTTATGAATACTACCAAGATAATTATAACTGGTATAAGCAAACTCTGGGATATTAAATACAATAAATTGGTTAAAATTTCACTTCCAATGATCTGCATGGTTTATCACCTAATCTTTTCACTGCATATCTCATTTTAATTTCATTCTGATTCCGTTGAAGAATATTATCCTTTAATTTTTTTAATTTAAACGAGTCCCCTGGTAGATATCGTTTAAACTGGTTATTCCCTCTTTTTTTAAATAAACACCCAACAAAAATACTCCTCCAGCTGCCATTATCAGGAAAACCAGGTTTGTCGTTGAATTTATGGACAGGGGGCTGGTTTCAACTGAAGTCATTGATTGGATAGTGGGGATGAACAGTGCAGCTATTAAAAAATAGAACCCATTTAAAATCGTGAAATTCCCTAATAAGACAGGATAAGGAGTTTTAGCATACCTTAAAAACTTAGAAAATGAATAGAATACGAATATGATTAAAAATAGGACCACTGCCATTATAATGTTAATTTCCAGATAAAATGATTCCATAGTTTTACTTAACAATATTGCTGTGAACATAAACCCTACAAAACAGCAAATGGGCGAAGATAATACGGCTTTTGATGGAAAAGAATCACGTTCCTCTTCTTCTTTCCTTCCTTCATCATCGTTTCTCCATTTAATGATGGTAAAAATTCCACTTAAAATGGTTAAAACTCCAATGAACCCTACTATCCAGGATATGTACTCACTGGTTGCGCTGTATAACAGTGTGGCACGACTGGCCAGTATACTCAGAGTAAATAGGATTGCAGCGTAAAGTAAGGATATAAACAATATGTTCTTGTTAGGAATTCTTGTTAGTCCCATTGCCAGACCTATGTTAACCCCAAACAGTAGAACGATGGATATAAGTAAACATTCCCATATTAGTTCTGTCATAGTTAACATCTCGTAAGATTAAGATTAAAAAATTTTTAAATTCAAAGATTTTAAATTGATTATTAATTTTTTAAATCCATTAAATCGTTTATAAAACGAAAAGACTATATAAACATATCGTTAAATAGAAATTTTCCAAACAAAAGATTTTATGATTTTTTAAATTGATTACGATTCATAAAAAAACATATGAATCTTTATACACGTTGTAACACACATACAAACATTTAAATAAATCAATAAATATTATAATCGAATCTAAAATTAAATAAGAAGTTTTTCTGATATTATTTAAGAAAAAATACATACTGGATTAAATTGAATCAATAATAAATTTATTAAAAACATAATAATAATTTGGCTTAATAGAACTATGCGTCAAAAAAATCTGGTTTAGTTACCAATATAAAATAAAGTGAATAGATAGAGGTGAATCCTATAAACACCAATAAATCCCTGAAAAATCAAGATTCTGAAGTTAATTGGAATGATTTATGGAAGGAAGCTGTTGAAAAACTTCCTAAAAAGACCAATTCAAAATCATGGGATAAAATAGCCCCCCAATTTGACGAATGGATGAGGAAAGATGATTATCCTCAGGAACTGGTCAGTAAAATAAAAATAGAACCTGGAGACACTGTTCTGGATATTGGGTGTGGGAATGGTGTAATCACAATTCCCTTAGCAAATAAGGCTAAGTCCGTTATCGCTCTGGATATTTCCAAGAAAATGTTGGATATTTTACAGGAAAAAGCATCAAATCAAAACTTATTCAATATTAAAATTATCAATAAAGGTATAGAAAATGTTGAAGCTGATAAAATTGGACATCATGATGTTGTGGTGGCATCCAGGTCTCTAAACGGGATCGCAGATATACAACCAGAATTGGAAAAAATAAACAGAATAGCCCAAAAATATGTATATATAACACTCTGGGGAGTTGATAACCGTAAATTTGAAAGTGAGATGGCTGAAATTCTGGGAAGAGACAGTTATCAACATCCCGATTACACTATTGTTTACAATCTCCTACATGAAATGGGAATCCATGCAAACGTGGAGTTTTTGAAATCTAACACTCGCAATTACTATTCCAATATAGAAGAAGCACTGGACAGAATCAGATGGCGAATAGGGGATTTGAATGAGGAAGAAAAAAGTATAATAAAAGAACATCTTGAAAAAAATCTGACAAAAAACCAGGATGGCAGCCTTTCTTTTACCAGGAATAACTCTAAATGGGTTCTCATCTGGTGGGAAAAATCTAAATCAAAATAATGACATTTAATAATAAATCCCTGAAAAAATTAATTCACAGAATTTCATTTGATTTTTAATCACATTCACCAATGGAAATTGGCGGAAAAACCTTTTCTATCTGATATGGATAGAAAAGAGAAATAACTTGGCAGGATACCTCCTCCAAAAAATGTCTCATCAACAACATTCGAGTATCCTGCCCATCTTATTTTTTTCTCTTTATTTATACGATAACTCTTCATTTAAGTGAAAATATACCATTTAAAATCCAAAACTCGTAGCTCTATGTTTTACAGGAAATAAATATCAAAAAAAAGAAAGCTTAAGTTAAAATATTCAATTTTATCGATATGCTACAATTTTCAGTTCAATTTGAATTTTTTAAACCCAAATAAATAACCCCAATAACACATGTTTTTGTTATTATAAAGATTTTTATCCATTTTTACAAAAATTACTGCAAATTGGTAGTTTTGAATAAATTTTAAATAAATTTAACTTGTCATTTATTTGAATAACTGTTTTAGTGTGTTTTTATCTCTACCAAAAACTTATATACTAAAAAACTCTAATTCCAACTTGTCGGAAGTAGGTTACCTTATTCCGTTAAGATATTCAATCACCATCACACTCAGAACGAATGATTGCAAAAAACACATGGAGGATGATCCGACACAAACCAGAAATCACCAAAAATTTCCAAAACCTGATAAAACTATAAAATTAAAAAAAACAAGCATTTTAAAGACTGTTTTAGATATAAATAAACGTTAAAATAAGCATGGAGAAAAAAGGATTATATGAAATATACCATATACGATGTAATTGAAGGATATATGGAAAAAGGAAAAACTGGTTCCATAGCCACCATCATATCACGGGATGGATCTTCTCCACGTGATGTGGGTGCTAAAATGTTCATTGGAGAGGATGGAAGAACACATGACACCATCGGAGGAGGTGATCTAGAATACATGGTCCAAAAACAGGCCATGGACAGCATGGGCAATGATAATCCCCAACTTATCAAGATAAATATGGATTCAGAAGAAATAGCCTCAAATGGCATGATCTGTGGGGGAAATGTAGAAGTTTTCCTAGAACCTACACTTGAAAAACACCGCCCTCTGTATCAACGCCTGGAACACTTGGAGAAAAATGGTGAAAAAGGAGTCCTAATAACCAGTTACAATAATGGATTCCAAAAAACCCTTATTGAAAGAGATATGAGAGTAACCGGTGATCATATAGACACCGGTAGGGATTACACTCTTTTCCAGAACCATATCCACAAGATTACCCCCCATGTAATCAATGGAAAGCTTATTGAAACAATACATCCCTCACCTCCACTCTACATCTTTGGTGCAGGTCACATTTCACAGTTCATAGCACCCCTTGCCACCACTCTAGGATTTCAAGTAACAGTCCTTGATGATCGTGCAGAATTCGCTAACAGGGAAAGATTCCCTGATGTCCATGATGTGAGGGTAGAAGATTTCCAGGATATATTCGACCAGTTATCATTCAAAGGAGAGGAATATGTGGTGATCGTCACCCGTGGACATCAATATGACCAGGACGTGCTGGAAGAATCCCTCCAGAGAGAAACCAAATATTTGGGTATGATCGGAAGTAAAAGGAAAGTTCAGATGATCCTGGAGCGTATGGTAGAATGTGGTTATGATAAAAAAAAAATTAATGAAGTGCACTCCCCAATAGGATTATCCATAAATGCAGAAACACCCCAGGAAATTGCAGTGAGCATTGTATCTGAACTTATAAAGGTTAAAAGAAGCTGATGAAAAAACAAGTCCCAATAATGTACAATTATTCCGCAAAAAAATAGAATCGACTAATTCAGACAGTATACACCTTAACCATACCGTAATCAAAGAAAATAAGGAAAAAAATATCAGGAGGATTTTCTTGAAAATAAGAACGGATTTTGTAACCAATAGCAGTTCAGCAAGCTTTGTAATAACTATTAAAGATGACATAGTTGACGATAACATAAAATACTACCAAGAAAGTGGTAAAAAAGGGAGAGTACAACTATTAACCTTCCTTAAAGAGGAACTTAAAAAAGGGGGCTACAAGACCCATATGGGAGCTGGTGAATATTATTTCACCATTAAAGAGTTCGCCCTGGGAAAATCCATTGAACTGGATGAAAAGATAGATCCTGAGAAGATTGCCTTCACTGACTTCAGTGATCTTTCCGAGGAGGAAATGTGGAAGCTCATTAACTGGATCATCATCAAAGGGGGAAGTAGGGATCTCTTCGGTGTGGGAGCAACTCAAACCAATGAACTGGACTGTGAATGCGAAGATGACCCCCGCGATTAGGAAAAAACCATTCCCATTGGATTAATATGATACGAAAACATTTCAAAGGATACAACTTCATTGCAGTTCCTGAAACCGGATTGACCCTGCGTTGGGGTGATGATTTCTCCCAAAACCCCTACATGGCCCCTTGGCCAGAACTGGCAGATATATCCATATCCAACTACTGCATCAACGATTGCAGCTACTGTTACCGGAACAGTGATGAGAAGGGTAAATTCATGCCCCTTACAGACTACAAACAGGTGCTTCAGGAACTCACCCATGAAAAGTTTGGGAGTGTGTTCCAAGTAGCCATAGGAGGTGGAGAACCACTCCTCCATCCTGATTTTAACGAGATAATCAGAACAACTCGGGAAGATTATGGGATAATCCCCAATTATACCACTTGTGGGAAATTTTTCACCCCTGAAAATCTGGAAATCACTCGTAAATACTGTGGTGCCGTGGCCATATCCTGGGATCCCTACCGGGATAATTTAACTCTGGATGAACTTTCTCAACTGGGAAAACTCCTTGAAGAGGAAAAAATCAGAGCCAACATTCACTACGTGATTTCCCAGAGCACCCTGGAAGATGCCACCCACATGTTACAGGGAGAATATGATCATTATTTAGAATCATTCAATGCCGTGATCTTTTTAACCTACAAACCTACAGGCCGGGCGCAAGTTGAAGATACCATCCGATCACCCTCTCTTTTACAAACCTTCCTGGATGCCGTAGATGAACCTAGAACCCATCTGAAAATTGGATTTGACGCATGTTTCGTTCCAATTCTGCTTAAAACAACCCACACAGATAACGACCTCATAGATAGTTGTGAATGTGGCTTTTTCTCTGTATATGTAGATGAGAATTTGAATGTGTCCCCCTGTTCATTCTGTAACACTGAAAAATATAGTTACAATCTGAAAAAATCCAGTTTTAAAGAAATTTGGCAGGAAACTCTCTCATCTTATCGTGATTACGTGGACGAAGAATGCAAATTGAATTGTTCCCAATGCATGAAAATTGATGATTGCCGGGGAAAGTGCCCATTCTTTGATGAACTTTACCTATGCGATCTCGTAGTCCAGAGCAAATGAATTAATTAAATTAAAACAATGCCTCATCAAATATCGTTCCACACTAATTTTTTCCAAAAATCCCTATTAAATCCAGATCTAATCTCTGTTAAACCCAATAAAAATTTAAACATTATTTATCTTTTTTTGACCAATTTTTTCTTTTAAAAAAGATTTGAGTATGCCCCAACGATATGTTTAAATATTCATAACACTCATAAAAACTACATGTCGTTTATGAGTACAGACGACATGATGACAAAAGAACTAATAAAAAGGAGGTGAAAATGTGCGAAAACATGTTATACTACTTGCTGTTGCGTTTTTGGTCACTGTAACCATTATGGGATCAGCTTCAGCTACTGACACAACTAGTGATTCGTATCTGTCCGGTCAGGAGGTTACAGAATCTGCAATGGTCGATTCAAACCTGGATTTAGATCAGTCTGACTCTAATTTAGTAATTACCACTGCTGGAAGTGCTACCTTAAATGGTGAAAGTACTGAAGATGGTGCACAGGCTGTGGTTGACACTACAAGTTCCCTTGCATCTGATCAGGCCATCACTCACGGTAGTGGAAACTTGTTGAGTATAAATGATCCCAATGGAGATTTGACATTTACCTTTGTGTCACTGGCAACCAACGGGGCCTTAAGAGCCAAAACATACACTGTAACTGGAACTGGTTCATCATATACCATTTCTAATGGCGATAGTGTTTACATAGGTTCAGATATGACCCAAGAACAGTGGAATTATGCTTTATCACAGTTAGGTGCCAATGCATATAACATTATTGGCATAGCAAACCTTTGGGCAAACGGAGCCCCTGCAGATCTTATGGCAGAGACTTTCACTACCGAAGGAATAAATTCAGGTACCATTGCTAACTACGCCATGACCCGTAGCTTTGCATTAACCTATCCTAATGGATCAAACTATGTGATAACCACTGCCGGTGGTTCAGACGATGATGCACTGATGTATGGAACATTTGGATTCAACGAAATCCTCTTCTCCACTAGTAGCGGAACACCTGGTGAAACAGCGTTCATAAACTACAACACTGCTAATGGTAACCGGTACGGTGTCCTGGCTTTAATGATGGTAAACGATCTGACCAGCCAGTTTGAAGCCGCAACTGGTACATCTGTAGTGGCTGGAACTTTAAGTGAAATTCAGTACAATCTGTATATCTTAAATCTGTTACAAACCAACCCTGCAGCATTGTTCACAGTGGAAACTCTTAAAACTGTGAATGAAGCCGACATTGCATACCTATGGTACGATGACACCCTGGGATATGGTCATGGAATCGACCATGATTACATTGCAGGTTTAAGTGATGCAAGTATTACCTGGAATACTGATGTTATACCAGTAACTGATTATGCTGGCATGTTCGCCTTAGGTCAACAGGCATTTAATTCCGCATATACTAGTGGATTATTTACTGCCGACGACTTGGCTGCAGGTAACGTGGCTGTGGTCCTAGCACCATACTATGTCAACCTACTGAACACTTACTCTCTGGTTGGATTCATAGACGGTATAGTAAGTGCAGGTCAGGAAGCTTTAATTGCAGCAGGCATTACCAACGCTGTTGGTTTTACAATAGACAACATACTGCAGATTAGAAACCCATGGACCTGGAGTTCCAACATAGTGGCACTCTTTGTAAAAGTAGATTCTGCATCTAGAGCCACCTACGCCCAGACAAGGGACATAGACAGTTTGATCATAAACGGAGTGCGAACCAACACTGCATACAATGCTTCAACAAATGATTATTCCTTAACCACTAGTGCTATAAGAGATATTAGTCCTTCTCAAATAGCCACCGGAGGTTTCTTAGGTGGAAGCTTCGTAATACCTGCAGTTGCAGGTATACAGTACGCATGGGCAGCTAACGCTCCTTACAGTTACATAAGAACCATTGGACGTGTGGGATGTATCTGTTCCACCAAAGAGTACGATCTTTCCAGCTACTTACAGGAACAATACCCACTTGGTGCAAACGAACGCTACATACTGTTAGCTCTCACCGGAGCAACTGAAACCAATCGTCAGATATCTGGTAGAACCGCAGGTTGGGGTGTTTCTCCATCACAGGGCACCTACTACGCCATGCAGAGTAGCGACTCAACCTACCCCATCATCCTTATTATATGGAATGATGTGACCAACACAGGTAAAGCAATGCTCATCCAGTACGATGACACTGCCATAAATGCTGCAATGAAAGCTGAAGGATATACTTCTGATACTTCGAATAAATATGCACAGGAAGCAGGTCTTTTCTGGCATTTAGATCAAGTTTGGAACAATGGTCCTGATGCAGGACTTCTGGCTTCAGCTATAACCGTAGCAAAAACCACTAACATAGATCAGGCTTTCCTGAATGATCTTACTGCAGCTGGTGGCGACCCTATCCAGAAAATGTTAACCCATGTAGATCCTGTAACACCTGTTACACCCGGTACCACAACTCAGGGAACTACTACTCAGGGAACTGTTGGAACTGGATTTGCTGCCATTAGTAGTGCTTTAGGTAATGCGTGGAATGGTTTAACCACTGCCGTAGGTACTGTAAGTACTTCAACTGCAACTAATGAAATAGCCCCAGGGTTACCATTAGAACAGGGCAGTTCTGCATCAACTGGAACTTCCAGTAATTCAGGTTTACCTATCGGAGCTATTTTAGGAGTTATATTCCTGATAATAGCTGCAATACTCGTTTACCTGGGAAGAAACACTATTGTTGCAACACTTAAAGGATACGGAAGACCCGGAAAATAATTTTTCCCTTTTTTCTTTTTTTAGATGAAAACTCTTAATTAAATGCATTTCATGAACAAAACCCATAATTTTACATTCATTCAGATCATCACCAAATTAAAATTTTAGGAGGAATAAAATGAATAATTTTGATGTTTTACTTGAAAAAGGCAGAAATTTCCATGGTGAAGTTTGCCCAGGTATTGTTATAGGAACCCGAATTGCCATGGCAGGTATGAGAGAGCTGGGCATGAACCCAGGCGAGAGAAATCGTGATTTGATGGTCTATGTTGAAATAGATCGTTGCATGGCAGATGCAGTTCAAGCTGTTACCGGCATCACCATGGGACATAGAACCCTAAAATACAAGGATTATGGTAAATTTGCCGCTACTTTCCTGGATCTATCAACTGGAAAGGCAGTAAGAGTTTCTGCTGCAGAAGGTAAGCGTGAACCACCGAAACCTGGTGAAAAAAGTGATAACGGCAGACCAGATATGAAAAAAATGGTAGAAACCCTTTCCAAAGTTCCAGAAGAAGAACTTCTACTTATTGAGGAAGTTAAAGTTGATATAGGTGAGCATGATATTCCGGGATTCCCTAAATTCAAAACACATTGTGAAGAGTGTGGTGACCGAGTCCTAGACCGACGTGAAGTAATTGTTGATGGACGAACATTATGTAAAGCCTGTGCAGAAGGTTCTTATTATCAGAAAATATAAAGTGAGCAAATGAAACTAGTAAACGACTTAATGGAAGCAGCAAGTGAAAATAACTCCCCTGTACAGGATGTCAGAGTTGGAGTATCCTGGACTGGGGTTCATGGTAAGTATGGTGGAGTTTCCAAAACCTATGGCATCCCAGTAGTCCATGGTAATTACACCCGAGATTTGGGTAATTTAACCAGCAAAACTACCATGGAACTGGCAGAGTATGTTAAATCTTGGAATCTGGTGGAAGCCAGTATCGGTGTGGCTGCCCTGAATTCCATGATGGAACCCCGTGGAAAAAAGGATATCAATGCCCAGGATCTGATCATTGAGGAAAGTCTGAACAAAAAAGTCATCATGGTTGGAAAGTTCCCCAAGATCGATGAAATAAGATCTGTAGCCAAAGAGTTCTGGGTCTTAGAAGCAGATCCAACCCTCACCAACCCCAAAGAAGGAATCATCACCGAAGCAGCTGCAGAATATGTCTTCCCAGGAAGTGATATCATTGTTATAACCGGTTCCACCCTGATAAACAAAGGATTAGAGCGTTATTTAAACTTAGCTAAACAGGAAGATGCTTATACCATTGTCATGGGCCCCAGTACCACCATGTGTGATGTGCTTTTCGATTATGGTGCTGATATGCTGGCAGGAGTTGAATTATTGAAGCCTGAAGCCATTCTTAGGAAGATCAGCCAGAGTGGTGGTATGATCAACACCAAAGTCTGCAAAGGAGAAATAGGGTTCAGAGTAATGGAAGGTTAGTACAGAATCCAATCAGGTTGTTCAAAGGTTATTAAAATGATAGATGACACCCAATCAATTAATTCCATGTTTATAGATGGAGCCCATGCACCCATCTATCCTCTGATAGCCAATCAAATCAGTAGAAAATTTCAGATAAAAAAGGGAACAGCCATTGATGTGGGTGCGGGTCCTGCATCCCTTTCAGTAGCCATGGCAAGAATAACCCAGCTTGAAATATATGCAATGGATATATCTCCAGAAATGATTGAAATCGCAGAAGCGTCTGTTAAAAAAGAAGGTCTCAAAAACAGGATTAAAACCAGGAAAGGAGATGTACATCAAATGCCATTCCCAGATGAATTTGCTGATCTAGTATTCAGTCGAGGATCCATGTTTTTCTGGAAAGATCTACCCACTGCATTCAAAGAAATTTATAGGGTTTTAAAGCCAGGAGGTGCAGGATACATAGGTGGAGGATATGGAAGCGCAGAAGTAAGAAAAACAGTTAAAAAACGGTTTAAAAATAAAGGCAACAAATCTCATAAAAGTTCACCTAAAATAAATATAGATACTCTTGAAAAAGCAGTGACTAAAGCCAGAATTACTGATTACATATTAATCAATGATGATTCCGGATTGTGGGTTTCATTTAAAAAACAGGCCAAATGTATTTCTTAGACATGTTATTATATTTTATTGAAGAAATTAATACAAACAAAATTTATCAACATAGAAACTGCCAATAATCAAATAATGTTCCTCAAAGTGAGTAATTTAGGGAGTGAAAAAATGGACAAAATTATTGCAAAAATAGATGATCCCGAAATATTATCGCAGTTAGATAAATTAGTTCCCTTCCATGGCCATCCCAGCACTGGAGCCTTTATCGGTTTGCAGATGTTGAACATAGCCCGACGATTACTGAATATAAATGATGATGATCGGGTTTTTGTGACTTGTGAAACCCTGAACTGTGTTCCTGACCCCTTCCAAATCATATGGGGATCCACTATAGGGAATAAGGGTCTTAAAATCCGGGACTATGATAAAATAGCCGTGACCGTGAACAAAGTAGCTAAAACAGGTGAAACTCAGGTTAAGGGCGTTAGAATATTCTTAGATCCTACAAAAACCGTTAATTATCCAGTATTGCACGATTGGTATATGAATGAAAGAAAAGTACCCCATGAAGAGGCTATTTCAGAGCTTATTAAAGCTGGTGACGATGTTTACACTTGGGAATCCGTGGATGTGCAAGTTCCAGTCAAGGCAAAGAAAGATGTGCGCATATGCACAAGTTGTGGAGAGTCATTCATTAGCAATGATGGATCAACAATTTGTAAAGGCTGTTTGGAAAAGTTATAACTCTAGAAACCCTTTAATCTAAATACATACTGAATAATCTATATTTAGGCGGATAAAATGGACAAACAGATAACTTTGAAAATTCCTGATGAGATGTATCGGGATTTGAGGGAACTTTCAATGAAGAAAGGTGAAATTCCAATGGGCAAACTTATCAGAAGGGCTTTGGATGATTATATCCGGAAAAATAAGTTGAAAGGTATTCTTTAGTAAAGTTGAAAGGTGTTCCGTAGTACTCCAAGTACTTTTTGATTTATTTTAATTTGATTTTGCCAAACTTTTTGTGTAGAAAATAATATATACTAACCGACGATATGTAAAATTATCCATTTCGTATATGAATTGGTAATCAATTGAACCAAACAAAGAGAGTTTTAAAACTTTAAATGAGTGGAGGGGAGCCAAATGAATGGAAAACTTTTAATAGGATTGATATTAGTCTTAATTATAGTCGGGATCGTTTTAATATCTATTTAACTGCTAGTGATATTATAAAATTCTTATATTACTTCCAGAACATCAGTAAACAATTATTTTAATAGAATAAACTAAAAAAATAATCATGAAGTGACAACATCGACCCAAAACTTATAGATTTTCGTATCATGATTAGATCATCCTATTTAAAACACATGAACGAGATGACCATATGATAGATTTTAAAGGTAATTATCCATACATCGGCATGTTGCTATTTATAGGCCTTTTCATGTTCCGATTTTTTTACGGTGGAGGGTATGGATCTCACATGTCAATGGGAATGAGTCAAGGTGGTGCAGGTAACCAAAACTATGCATATATTGCCATGGGATTTATGATTCTAATGTTCTTTTTTAGATTCTTTAGGAGAAGACAATGACTAAAAAAAGAATTCATAGGCCCCCTTAAAAACATGAATAAAACAGGGGTTTGAAGAAGGAGTAATTTGAATGATAATTTACTCCGTGACCCTGAAACTATTCACTATCAAGTCAAAGTTGTCCTTCTGTCCATCAAAGGCCGATGCAGACCCCCCTAAAATTATACAGTAAACCATATTATTTTTATCAAAAATTACCATTCGTTCCTTTTTATTTGTTTCTGAGTCTGTTACGTAAACAATATCATGCGCTTGTCTTCCATCAACAGTTATAATATTATCAGATAACATAGTAGCTCCCCAATCTTTCTTAAGATCAGCCTTACTTGCCTCAATAATTTCTTCCAGTGTGCCGCTTTTGTTGGTTTTCTGGACCAATACAATAATATTTCCAGTTTCAGCACTGTTAGGATCACCAACAGCCACAACATTAGATTTAGAAGCCGAACTACTATTATTAGATTGATTCGGAGTAAGTTCGGCCCATGTACCCGGATAATCAAAATAAACTCCATTAGAATTGTAACTTTGAGGCATTACTGCCCTATAGATAAATAATACAGACATAACAATAAGAAATATTAAAAAAAGAGCATAATACCATTTCATTCTATTCCTCCAATAAGATTGGCATGCTATCAATCCTTTCCTAATTAGATAATTTAATAAACTTACAAACCCAGCTAAGAGATACTTTAAAATGTTTTTCCTAATTTTCTTTCAATTTCTTTCAAAGAATATATAATTACATATCGATATTATTTTTAATTCATTATAATAATTTTCATTAAATCGTATCAAACTTAAAAATACTTAAAAATACAAATATTCTATGTGAAAAAAAAGGAGAAAAAAAGAAACTCCAATAGTCAATATTAATCAACTAACGGAATAAATTATACATAAATAAAGATTTTTCAAAAAATTCTGATCAAATATATACTTTTTAAATAAATCTTATTCAATTTAAACCAAAACTTTAAATATGGTGTAGACCAATTGAATCTTATCGGAAATATGTTTCCTTATTCCGACACCAGATTTTGCTTAATTTGTTAGTAATTCAAATAAGCAAAAACCACGACTAACAAATAAAAACAATGGAATAGGTGAGAATTCAAGTCTTTCTAATTAATTATTCCTTAAATTAAAAAATTTAAAGAATTAAAATATGATAATAGCCAAATTAAACGAGAAAAATTGTGAAGGCCCCGAATGCGGAAAATGCGCATACGTATGTCCAATAAATATGTTCACAATAAGAAATGATTCAGTTATCCTAACAAATCCTGACTACTGTAAATTCTGCAAAAAATGCTTAGAAGTCTGCCCAAATGCTGCCATCACTATTCAAAGAGTGCAGGGCATTATATGCAATTATTAAATCACAAGCTGATTAGAGACTAACTAATGAATCAGCCCCCAATGCATCAATAATTAATTCTTACTGAATCCGTATTCCGCTCAATTTTTGTCTATAATCAAAAAAACCAAAAAATTTGTCTATATTTCAAAAACCAAAAGAAAGATGTTCAAACTCTGGAAGATAAAATGAAAATTGCAATTGCCTCTAGTGATGGGAAAATAATAGACCAGCACTTTGGACAGGCCTGCCACGTTTTAATCTACCAAATAGAAAGGGAAGGGCTTAGATTAATTGAATTAAGAGAAAAGAATAATGAACCAATATGCAATCATGAATACATGTGCGTGAGAGGATTAGAACTTTTAAAAGATTGTAAAGTACTTTTTTGTAAAAGGATAGGAGATGTACCCAAGAAGAAACTCCATGAACAAGGAATTGAAGTAGTGGAGTCAAAAAAGGAAACAATACCCCATGCTGTAGTTCAATACCTAACTAAAATGACAAATGAAATTAGAATGGATTAAAATTCTAAAAAAATAAATTATCACTTCACCCACCAAGAAAATAAATGGCGGAATTGAATTAAGTGACTATTAATTTTCAATATTAAATGTTAATTGGTTACTATCGGAAGATTTATATACAATTATGTTCAATTTGATTTTGTCGGAAGTAGGTTTCCTTCTTCCGGTGAATTCTAAAATTCAAAAAATAAAAAACAACCAAGAGAGGTCAAAATGGTAAGAAAAGTAGCTATATATGGAAAAGGTGGAATTGGAAAATCTACAACAACTCAAAATACAGCATCAGCCCTGGCACACTTCCATGACCAGAAAGTCATGATACACGGCTGTGACCCCAAAGCAGACAGTACAAGAATGATCCTTGGGGGAAAAATGCAAAGAACCATGATGGACACCCTCCGAGAAGAGGGAGAAGAAGCCTGCATGGATCTTGATAAAATTATGTCCACCGGTTTCGGAGGAATAAAATGTGTTGAATCCGGAGGACCAGAACCAGGTGTAGGATGCGCAGGTAGAGGAGTTATAACCGCCATCACCATCATGGAACAACAAAAAGTATACGAAGATGACCTTGACTTTGTTTTCTTCGATGTATTAGGTGACGTTGTATGCGGTGGTTTTGCCATGCCAGTAAGGGATGGTAAAGCTGAAGAGATCTACATTGTGGCATCAGGAGAAATGATGGCACTGTATGCTGCCAACAACATCTGTAAAGGTATGGTAAAATACGCAGAACAAAGCGGTGTGAGACTGGGCGGAATAATATGTAACAGCCGAAACGTGGACGGAGAAAAAGAACTCCTAGAAGAGTTCTGTGAACGTATCGGAACCCAGATGATCTATTTCGTTCCCAGAGATAATATCGTGCAAAAAGCGGAATTCAACAAAAAAACAGTGGTTGACTTCGATGAAGACTGTAACCAGGCCAATGAATACAAGGAACTAGGCCGAAAAATCATAGAAAACAAAAATTTCGTAATCCCAGAACCAATGACCATGAATGAAATGGAAGAACTGGTAGTTAAGTACGGTATGATGGATTAACATCACACACCATCAAACCATAATGGAGCATATAAAAATGAAAATGACCAGAGCAATAGTTCGCCCGGATAAAGCTGAAGAAGTGGTGGATGCACTCGCAGAATCAGGATACGTGGCTCTAACCAAAATGGAAGTCATTGGGCGTGGAAAACAGAAAGGGATCCAGATTGATGAGATCTACTATGATGAACTTCCCAAGGTGATGCTGATGTTAGTTTCAGAATCAAAAAACACCGATGAAATCGTACAAATCATCAATGACACTGCTTTCACCGGGAACTTTGGAGATGGAAAAGTATTTGTAAGCCCTATTGATGAAGCTTACACCGTCAGAACCAGAAGTAAAGGACTCTAAACCGGATAAAATCCCAGACAAAGTAAGAAGGAGAATAAAATGAAAGAAATCACTGCCATAATTCGCCCAAACAAGATAAACACCACAAAAAAGGTTCTTGATACCCTGGGATTCCCTGCCATGACTGCACAACGAGTACTGGGGCGTGGAAAGCAAAAAGCCATCATTGGAGAAGTCACCATGGACATCGACACAACCAAACTTCATGAAAAGGAAGGAACCATGCGTTACATTCCCAAAAGAATGCTGACCCTGTTGGTCCCAGACCAAGATGTCTCACTGGTGGTGGAAGCCATAATGCGTGTGAACCAGACCGGGCAAAAAGGAGATGGTAGAATCTTTGTATCGCCCCTTGAAGAAGCTATCCGGGTAAGAACCGGTGAAAAGGGAGACAAAGCAATAATCTAACAAATCTTATTAAAATTAAAAATATCACCAAATCATGTAATTTAAGCACGTAATTTCATTAAACTGATAAAACAAATGAAAATTTGATGAATAAAAAGATAAAATAAATCTAAATTTGAATTAGGAGAACAATAATGCCTTACAAACTTTTCGACGTGGATAAAGAGATCCCTGAGCGAAAAAAACACACTTATGTGAAACACTGTTCGGATCCAGAGGAATGCATGCCACACTGTAACACCACAACCATTCCAGGATCCATGAGTGAACGTGGATGTGCATTTGCCGGTGCCAAAGGAGTGATAACCGGGGCACTGAAAGACGTGGTCCACGTGGTGCACTCACCTGTGGGATGTACTTTCTATGCTGGGGGAACAAAAAGATATCCCACCAGTCCTAATATGCCTGATGGGAGTAAATTTCCCATAGAAAACTTCAACCTGAAATATGTTTGCGGTACAGACCTAATGGAATCTGATGTGGTTTTTGGAGGTATGAAAAAATTAAAACAATCCATAATTGAGGCTGCACAGGAATTCCCCGAAGCAAATGCTATTTACGCATATGCCACATGTACCACTGGATTGATTGGTGACGATATGGATGCAGTTGCCAAAGAATTAACCACAGAACTGGGAATAGATATATTAGCGTTTAATGCACCTGGTTTTGCTGGGCCAAGCCAATCCAAAGGACACCACATAGCAAACCACACCCTATTCGATAGATTGGTTGGTACCAAAGAACCCCCAACCACCACCCCCTACGATATAGGGTTAATAGGTGAGTACAATATAGATGGGGATCTTTGGATACTTGAATCATATTTTAAAGAGATGGGAATACGTATCCTGAGTAGATTCACTGGTGATGCCTGTCATGATGAACTATGCTTCATGCACCGTGCAAAACTTAACCTAGTACGGTGTCAACGTTCAGCCACCTACATTGCAGACCTTATAAAAGAAAAATACGATGTCCCCTACATCAATGTGGATTTTTTCAGTACTAAATACTGTGCAGAAAACCTCAGAACAATAGGAAAATATTTCGGCCTGGAAGAAGAAGCTGATAAAGTTATAGCTGATAGAATGGCAAAAGTAACTCCCGAACTTGAGTTCTACAAGAAAAAACTCACGGGTAAAAAGGTTTATATATTTTCTGGAGGCCCTAAAAGCTGGCACCTGGCCATTCCCCTGGAAAATGAACTGGGAATGGAAGTCACTGCTGTGGCTTCACAATTCGAACATGAAGACGGTTACGTGAAAATGAAAAATAGGACTAGAGAAGGTACGTTAATCGTGGATGACCCTAACTCTATGGAACTGGAAGAGATGATCACCAAGGACAAACCAGATCTGATACTGGCAGGTATTAAGGAGAAGTACATGGCCCATAAATTGGGTGTACCTAGTATAATGATCCATTCTTATGAAAACGGACCATACATTGGATTTGAAGGTTTTGTGAACTTGGCCAAAGATATGTATTCCAACATTTACAATCCGGTTTGGAACATGATAGACTTTGAAGAAAATCCAGCTCCTGAAGAAACAGAAATAGATGTAGAATCAGGAGAAACCCCAGAAAACGAAGCAAAGGTGAGCAAATGAGTGGTGTAAATGTTATGGAAAAGGAAAGGACCCTCATAGTTAACCCCCTTAAAACTTGCCAGCCCTTAGGGGCTATGTATGCAGTTATGGGAGTGCACCATGCATTACCAATGGTACACGGATCTCAGGGATGTTCCACATTTGTAAGATACAACTTCGCACGCCACTTCCGTGAACCAGCAGAAATAGCAGTTTCATCACTTCACGAAGATGCCGCAGTATTCGGAGGAAGAAAAAATATAAACGCCGGTATAAAAAACCTGGCCCTACGTTTCAAACCAGATCTCATAGGTGCCATAACCACTTGCTCTAGTGAGATCATTGGAGATGATGTATTCGGATTTGTGGACACCACCAAAAAAGAACTTAAAACCATGAGTGAAGATGTAAAAGGTCTGGATAAAATTGAAGTGATCCCCATACCCACCCCTAGTTTCGTGGGAAACCACTTCACTGGTTACGATGTAGGAGTTAAATCCCTGGTAGAAGCCCTAGCTGAGCCAGGTGAACCTACAGAAAAGGTGAATATTATCCCAGGAATAGTTAACCCTGGTGATATACGAGAGATCAAACATATCATGGCATTAATGGGAATTGAAGGATTGATTTTAACTGACACTTCAGATCCCTTTGATTCACCACTAAGACCATCAGTAACACCAACACGGCCTTACTTCCCCAAAGGAGGAACTACGGTAGATAAAATACGTGACTCCGCAAACAGCCAGGGAACCATAACATTATGCAAATATGCAGAATCATCGGCAACTTCACTTGAGAAAAAGCACGATGTACCAGCAATCATAGAATCACCACCCATAGGCCTACAGAACACCGACCAGTTCCTCAGAAATCTGAAAAAACTCACTGATTGTGATGTGCCAGAGAGTATTCTGGATGAGAGAGGAGTGCTGGTAGATCTGATAGCAGACAATGCCGCCAGATATCTATTCGATAAAAAAGTAGCCATATACGGAGATCCAGATATAACCACTGGAATGGCCAGATTCGTTGGTGAACTGGGTATGGAACCCACCATGGTCTGTACCGGTGCCAACAGCAAAACCTTCACCCCTGATATGGAAAAAATTTCCAAAGAAACTGGAACTGATATTGATGTGCTGTTTGAACAGGATATGCGTTCTTTCGAAGTTTACGTGAATGAAAATCCAGTTGACATTATGATTGGACCTTCCGATGGAAGACTACTTGCCCAAGACCTAGGAATCCCATTAATAAGAGTTGGATTCCCTGTTTATGATAGGATTGGTTATCATAGACATCCCATAGTGGGGTATAACGGCGGAATGCGTTTAATGGAACTCATAACCAACGCTGTGCTGGAAAAATATTATGAACCAACCCACTGGAAACTGCAACAGTAACAAGAAACGTTCACTCCTCCATTACTCCTATTTAATGGGCTGTAAAATCAGCCCATTAAATATTATTTTTCCAATTTATTCAACACAGCAGTTAGAGTAAGAATTAATAAGAGTTAAGACGGATTTTTAAAGATAAAAAAACGAATTAAATGGAGATAAATGAATATAAATCAATTAAATTTCCAATGAAAGAAATTAGAGGATATTCAGAATTTATAGTGATAGAAATGATAATTTTGAGGTATGAATAATGGAACCGGTAATTGAAACATTTGAATCCCGTAAAAAACACATGTGCGTGAAAGGAGAAGGCCTGTCCATACCAGTATGTGATAAAGCCAGCCTGCCAGGCACTGTAACTCAAAGAACATGTGTTTTTGGTGGTGCCAGAATCGTTCTGATGCCCATTACAGATTCAATCCACCTGGTACACGGCCCCATAGGCTGTGCCGCGTGCACCTGGGATATAAGGGGAAGTAAATCGTCTCGAGAAGAACTTTACAAAAAAGGATGCTCCACAGACTTGCAGGAAAAAGACATTGTCTTTGGGGGTGAAAAAAAGCTATTTGAAACTGTACTGGAACTTTATAATATATACAAACCCGGAGCCATATTTGTATATGCCACTTGTGTCTCTGGTGTGATTGGTGATGATATAAAAGCCGTTTGTAAAAAATCAGAAGACTTAACGGGATGTAGAGTCATACCTGTTCAATCTGAAGGTTTTCAGGACCATAATAAAACTAAAGGACACTGGATAGGTGGTGATGCCCTCCTAGATTATGTGATTGGAACCAAGGAACCTGAAGAAACCACTCCCTTTGACATCAACATAGTGGGTGAATTCAATGTAGCAGGAGATTTGTGGGGAATCAAACCATTGTTGGAAGAGATGGGTGTTAATATAATCTCCACCATAAGTGGAGATTCCCATGCAGATGAAATAGCCCAGGCACACCGGGCCAAGCTCAACATAGTCCAGTGTCAGAAATCATCCAACTACGTTGCCAGAAAAATGGAAAAAAAGTATGGAATACCCTTCATCAAGGTCAACTTCTTCGGTCTGGAGCAAACAACTAACTCCCTCAGGGAAATAGCTGATTTCTTTGGTGATGAGGAAATGATTGACCGCACTGAAAAAATAATTGAAAGGGAATTAATGGGAGTTGAAGACGAAACCCAGGAATACAGAGAAAGATTAGAAGGAAAAACCGTTGCCCTCTATGTGGGAGGTAACAAAGCCTGGTCTCTAGTTCGGGCTTTTGAAGAAGTAGGTATGGATGTGATGATGTCCGGAACCAAGAACGGAATTAAAGAAGATTATGAAAGAATCAAAGAAACAGTACGGGATGGTACTATAATCGTGGATGATGCTAATTCAACGGAACTCGCCAGATTACTCAAAAAATACAAACCAAATCTGCTCATATCAGGAGCTAAAGAAAAATATATCTCCTTAAAACTTGGAATCCCCTTCTGTGACTTTAACCATGACCGTATTTCTGCATTTGCAGGTTTCAAAGGTTTTGTGAGTTTTGCTAAAGAGGTGGATGCTTCGGTTTCCAGTCCAGTGTTTAATTTAGCTTCCAAGACTTTATCCAAAGTTTCAAAAACTCCCAAAGTGGGAGGTGATGAGAATGCATCATGATAAAAAATTTGCTGTAGTCAATCCCTCCAAAATGTGCCAGCCTATGGGAGCCGTGCAGGCCCTCCTCGGTGTCAAAAACACCATGCCCCTTATACACGGTTCTCAAGGCTGCAGTACCTATATGAGATTTCAGCTCATCAGACACTTCAGAGAACCCATAGAAGTTGCTTCAACTTCAATGAATGAAAAAACAGTGATTTATGGAGGGGAATTCAATTTAATGAAGGCCCTGAAAAACATCACTGAAAAACAGTCCCCTGACATGATAGTGGTGACATCTAGCTGCCTAACAGAAACCATAGGCGATGATATGGCAGGGATTATAGAAAAATTCAAAGATGCCAACTTGGATAACGAGCTTCCAGTCATCATCCCAGTTTCAACACCCAGCTATGTTGAATCCCATGTGGAAGGATACAACCGAACTATAAAAGCACTGGTAGAACATTTAGCTACTCCATCAGTACCCAATGGTAAGATCAACATAATCACTGGCAACATATCCCCTGCAGACTGTAAACAGGTCAAAGACTTATTATACCAGCTTAACTGTGATAGTATCATTCTTACTGATACTTCAGAAAATCTGGATGCACCTTTAACTGAAGAAACCCTGTCTTTATACAATGAAGGAACATCTATTGAGGAAATAGAGGATACTGCCAATTCATTAGGGACAATTTCACTATCAAAACATGTAGATTCTGCAGCCATATTTCTTGAAAAGAAATTTGGTGTGAAATCCATATCAGGACCTTTACCCCTTGGTTTTGAAAACACTGACCAATTCGTGACATCTGTATGCGAATTAGGAGATCTGGAAATTCCTGAATCTGTGGAAAAAGATCGTGGCCGACTTTTAGATGCCATGGTAGATGCACATTCCTACAACTTCCATCGTAAAGTGGCCATCTTTGGTGATCCTGACTTTGTTTCTGGAATGACACGTTTCACTTCTGAGTTAGGGATGATACCCTCGGTGGTGTGCACTGGAACAGAAAGTGAAAGATTCACTGAAGATGTGAAACTCATCTCCAAAGAAAAAGGAATTAATCCAGTAATTTTAGCTGGTGGTGATCTTTTTGATATGCATCAGGCCATCAAAAAAGCAGGTGCAGACATCTTAATTGGTAATGCATACGGTGCCAGTACTGCTAAAGAAGAAAACATTCCCCTCTTAAGAGTTGGTTTCCCTATATTTGACAGATTGGGAGCTCAGAGGATTTCTGTGTTGGGATATAAGGGGAGTATTGAATTTGTTGATAAAATAACCAATACCTTACTAGACTTTTACTATGATGAAGCAGGATATGAAATTGTTGATGAAAAAACAGAAGAAATATTAAGAGAAGAAGGTGATGAAGGATTTGAAGAAGATTTCATGTCTAAGGAGGAGATTTAATTGAAAATTGCAGTGGCATCAACCGATGGGAAAGTTATTGATTTGCATTTTGGAGATGCAAATCGTTTTTTAATTTATGAAATTAAAGATGGTGAAGGTAAATTCCAGGTAATTAGAGAAAAAACACCTATGGCCCTAAATGAGCATAGTGAACGCTGGATATCATCCATTGATCTTATAAATGATTGTAAAGCTGTTTTATGCAGTAAAATTGGGAAGGAACCCACAATTGAACTGAGAAAACTTGGAATAAAACCCGTACAACTAGATTGTGAGGTTAAAAAAGGCGTTGAGGAATGTTCTAAGCATTTATTAAGTTAAAATTCAATGAATTAAAAAATTGAGTCAAGGAACAATAACGTCTGATGAAATTGATTCTAACAAATTTAATGAAGCTTAATTGAGGGTGATTGTAAAATGGTTACCATAAAGATTGTTGATGAAAAATGTGATGGAGCTGAATGTGGGGAATGTGCTGAAGTTTGCTCCATGGAAATCTTGATGATTGATGGAGAAAAAATAGGAATAAAAAACCCTGATGAATGCAGTTTATGTGAAGTTTGCACAGATGTTTGTCCCAATGAGGCTATTATACTGACTGAATAAAAACTAATTAATTTTTTTATTTTTATTAACCACTTTTGATTCTCATCCAAATTTCATGCCACAAAATCAATTAAATGTTAAATAAAAGTATACTACATAAAAATCCGCGCCACAAAAATCTAGGGTCTATTGTAAAAATATTAAAGAGGTATTCTTTGAAAACAGTTTTTACCACGTGTACTAGGGACTGTCCAGGTGCCTGTAGTATAATTGCACAGGTTGAAGATGAAAAGGTTGTTAAATTGCGTGGGAATCCTAAACATGATGTAACAGCTGGTTTTTTATGTAAAAACACTGTTCATTACCTTGAAAATTATTTCTACAATGATAGAAGAATTCTCCACCCTCTTTTGAAGGTTGACGGGGATTGGAAAAGGATCAACTGGGATGAAGCACTGGATATTGCTGCTTCACAGATTTCCAAAGTAATTAAAACCCATGGAAGTCAGAGCATTCTTTATTATCAGGGTTTTGGGGCGCGTACCGCCCTTCAAGCGATGAACAAACGATTTTTCAATTTACTGGGAGGAGTAACCACCACTTATGGGACAGTCTGTGGGGGTATTGGCCATGCAGCTATGACCATGGACTTCGGGGAGAAGAAGTCTCATGACCCCATGGATCATCTCAACAGTGATGTGATAATTATTTGGGGTAGAAACCCGGCAGTGACAGATGTACATCTCTGGCGCATCCTGCGAAAAGCAAAAAGAAATGGTAGCACCCTCATAGTGATAGATCCTGTGAAAACAAAAACTGCAAAACATGCAGATTTATTCATCCAACCCGCACCAGGAAATGACCATTATCTGGCCATGGCCCTTGCTAAAATCATCATTGAAAAGGATCTTGAGGAAAGGAACAACCTGGTGGATCATGATTTTATAGACAATTATACTGTAAACTTCCCTTCATACCATCACATACTTGACGAATATTCACTACAAGACCTATCCTGTAAATGTGACGTTGCCCCCCCTGCTCTGGAAGAATTAGCACTTATATATGCTGAAGGTAACCCTTCAAGCATTGTTACTGGCTGGGGAGTTCATCGCTACGTGCAGGGACACCTTACATTTCGTATGATTGATGCTCTTGCTGCTATCACTGGAAATATTGGAGTTTCAGGAGGAGGAGTGAGTCAGGGTTTTGAAGAATATGAATACTTCGATTTTTCTCTAGAGATGAATGAATTGGGTAAAAATCAACGCCAACTTCCCATGCCTAAAATAGGTGAAGCCATCCTATCCACGGATAATCCCCCAATAAAATTCATCTTCATAACATCTGGAAACCCGGTTAACCTGAATCCTAATTCTTTAAAGGTTAAGGAAGGATTTGAAAGTGCAGATTTTGTAGTCATGATTGATCATTTTCTGAATGATACTTCTGATAGTGCAGATCTGTTTTTACCTGCAACTACTTACCTGGAGGAAGAAGATTTGATTGGTAGTTACGGTCATAACTGGGTTTCACCTGTGAATCCTGTTATTCCCCCTCAGGGTGAAGTTAAGTCTGAATTTGAAATATTTCAGCTTCTTGCAGATAGATTGGGTTTTGGGGAGGAGATGTCAGGAAGTCCTAAAAAATGGTTGATGAAACTGGCTGACCCTATCTTAAATCAGAGTATAGGTTTTGAGGATCTGTGTAGTGCTCCCCAAAAAATGTCCAGAGATCCTGAAATACCATTTAGTGATGGGAAATTTAAAACAAAATCAGGAAAATTTGAATTTATTGAAGATTTCTCACCAAACAACACGTATGTTGAAAATTATCCTTTAAGACTGCTTTCCACCATGCACAAAGACTTCGTGGGATCAGTTGTTCCAGAGGATGAACTAGTGGATGGATTCTTGGAAGTGCAGATACATCCAGATAATTTGCAGGATAAAGGTTTGAACGATGGAGATAAAGCACTTCTTGAATCCCATGTTGGAAATATTATAGTTAAGATAAAATCAAATGAAGAGGTTCGGAAGGATTATATCCTTACCTATAAAGGAGGATGGTTAAAGTACAATAGATGTGTGAATGTTTTAACACCAGACATTGTTAGTGAGGTTGGTGATGGAACTCCCTATTATGACACGTGGGTGAGGATAAACCCCTTAGTTTAACCATTAAAACTGCTGAAATGTTTAATATACATATTCGAAATAAATGGTTTAAACACAGTTTCAAATATTTTAAAGCCTTTTGTAATAAAAAAATTAGAAATTTTCCCCGTGATATTTTTATATGAGCATGTCGATAAATAGAATTATCGAGTTCGCTATCTAAGAACTTGGTTATATATTGGAGGTTTAAAATGGAATCAAAAAATATTGCCATTATAGCCATCGTTGCTATAGTAATTATCGTTGTAGGTTTATATGCAAGTGGAATGTTAACTGGTGCTACTAGCACGTCAGAAAATAAAACTATTACAATCCTGGCTGGTGCTGGAACCATCAAGGCCATGAATGAGTTGAAAGCCAATTTTGAGGAAGATAATCCTGGTGTCACTGTTGATATTCGTTACGGTGGAAGTTCAGAGCTTTTCGGTATTCTGGAAACCCAGAAAGATGCTGACCTGTTTATACCTGGAGATATCAAATATATGAATGAAAGCATGAATAAAGGGTACATAATAAATGACACAGTTAAAAATGTCACCAAACACATACCCATAATTGCTGTGCAAGAGGGTAACCCTAAAAACATCACTGGTCTCGCAGACCTGGGAAAATCAGATGTTAAAGTGGTTTTAGGCGATCCTCAAGGACCGGCCATTGGATCCACCAGTGAAAAAATACTCAACAAGACCAATCTCACTGACAATGTTACCCCTAATGTGGTTACCTACACCACCACCGTTAATCAACTTCTCACCTACCTAGTTACTGGTCAGGCTGACGCCACCATAATCTGGGCAGATATGACCACCTGGAGTGAAGGTCAAGGTAAAATCACCACTGTTGAAATACCAAAAGACCAAAATATCATTAAAACCATTCCAATTGGAGTCACAGTATACACCCAAGACCAGGACCTGGCCATGAAGTTTGAAGACTATGCTACATCTGATGAAGGTCTGAAAATCTGGGAAAAATGGGGTTTTGAACCTGTAAACCAGAGTTAAGCTTCAAACCTTAACAAAAAAACTATAAAAAAGAGGAATCCAAGTGAAATCAAAAATGGAGATATCCTTTATCTCCATAGCCATTTTTTTTACCCTTATTCTTTTCATGGCTGTAGGAAGTCTTTTTATTCTTCCCAGTTTCCAGGGTTTTATTGATGCCATTCAATCTGAAGAAATGGTCGAAGCCTTTAAACTAACCATCTACACTGCGGCCATATCATCTGTACTGGTGATGTTGGTGGCTATACCCACTGCCTACTCGCTCAGCCGTTACTCATTTCCCCTGAAAACTCTGATTAAGAGTATTCTGGATTTACCCATGGCTTTTCCCGAGATAGTTTTAGGTTTGGCCCTTTTGATGTTATTCGGTAATAATTTACTCGGCGGTTTCCTGGAAAAATTTGGTATACAAATTGTTTTCACTGTGACTGGGGTAATAGTTGCCCAATTCTTTGTGGCATTTCCCTTTGCAGTGCGGATATTATATTCAACCTTTAATTATATTGATACTCGTTATGAATTTGTTTCCAGAAGTTTAGGGTACAGTGAATTTGAAACTTTCCGTTCTGTTACTCTGCCTCTTTCAAAGGATGGTATTTTCGCTTCAGGAGTGGTTACCATTGCACGTTGCATAGGTACTTTTGTTGCCGTTCTTTTCCTGGGTGGTGGGACTTTCATGAAAACTGAAACCCTTCCCATCACTTTATATCTTAATCTTTCCTTTGGAAACGTGGATATGGCCATATCTGCTGGCATTGTTCTGGTGATTATTGCTTTTGTAGCCATTGTAGTTTTAGAAAAATATGGTAAAGAGAAAGCCCTGTAGTTTAAAAAGTAGGAAGAGTTCACAGTGAAAATTCAGAGATTAAATAGGAGATGATCAGTCTGTTTTTAGACATTAAAGACTTGAATGTTGATTTAAAAGATTTCCACTTACAAAACATTAATTTACAGGTAAAAGAAGGAGCTTACCATGTCTTAATTGGCCCTACAGGATCAGGGAAATCTGTCTTGCTGGAAACCATTGCCGGATTCTATAAACCATATCAAGGTCAAATTATGCTGGAAGGAAAGGATATCACTCCTCTAAATCCTGAAGACCGTGGCATTAGCATTGTATATCAAGATTATGTTCTTTTTCCACATATGAATGTTTTCGAAAATATATCATATGGCCTTAAGAAAAAAAATAAAAGCGATAAATCTTTTTTGGAATCCCGGGTATATGAGATGGCTGAGAAACTTAAAATTGATCATCTACTTAAAAGGGATACTAGAACCCTTAGTGGTGGAGAGATGCAAAGGACAGCTATTGCTCGTTCCCTTATCGTTGAGCCAAAATTGCTGTTGATGGATGAACCTTTCAGCGCAGTAGATGTTAACACCCACGCCTACCTCACCACCCTCATTAAGAATGTAATTGAAGAGTACCAAACCACCTGCATTCATGTCACCCATAACTTTAATGATGTCTACAATTTAGCTGAGCAGGTGGCAGTTATGAAGGATGGCAAAATTCTCCAACAGGGCACCCTACATGATGTTTTCTCTAGACCATCAGATGACTTTGTGGCTAACTTTGTGGGAGTGCACAATGTTTTCAAGGGCCAAATAGTAGGCCATGATAAATCGCTCTTAAAAATAAGGATTAACCATGATATAATTATCCACAGTTCAGACGTGTTTGAACAGCATTCCTCTGATAAGACAGATGTGATGGTGGCGATAAGGCCAGAAAGCATCATATTCTCCAATGAACCCTTCATATCATCTGTTAGAAACCAGTTAAAGGGAGTGGTCAAAAACCTGTTTGAAGTGGGACATACTGTCTGGATTGAAGTTCAAGTGGGAGGCGTGACCTTTAGAGGAGTTTTAACCCCTAATTCCTGCGAATCGTTGGGAATAGAAAGAGGAAAAGAGATTTATCTAAGTTTTAAGTCCTTGAATGTGAATTTAATGGAGTACCATGATGATGCTTACCGTTCCATTTAATAAATTAATTTTATTCTCAGGTAAAAATAATAAATTATAAAGTAATAAGTAACTAATTCATTATAATTCTTCGTCACAAGTGTCAATGACGATCATGGTCTCTTCACCATTTTTGGGGCAGTGTCTGACCTCAATTAAATCATATTTTATTTTTTCAAGGTCAACATCTACAGTGGTGTGGATAGTGTCCCCATCAAGGTGAACTACCACGGTACAGCTCTTTCTTCCACCTTTTAGTACACAGGTTTCAACATTTATGACCTCACCCGGAGTGAAAACCCGATTGTAAGACATTTCCACTTTATCGTAAGGTCTTACGTTCTTTTTAACGTATTCAATAACTTCTTCACAATCCATAGTCAGGTTTTTTACCATTACAACACCCCAAAGATACATTTATTTAATAATTTCAATTTAAACTTCCTCTTTTTAGTCTTCCACCACGATAACCTTAGATGCGTCACCCTGAGTATGTATTATTTCAATAAGGTCATCTTTAATAGCATGCATGTTGATTTTCACTGTCTGGTTGATCAGTTCTCCAGTCAGGTGCAACGTGACCTGAAGGAATTCCTCACCATGTTCCTCCTCCATTTCGAGTCCTAAGACCTCTCCAGGAGCATAAATACGGTTATAAGAAATTTCGAGAATATCGTGCATTTGGACATTGTCTTTGAGATATTCTATAGTTTCATCGGGTTTTAGAAATATTTCTTCTTCCATGATAATCACATATCACATTGATATCACAGTCATGTTTAAAAAAATTTGGGTTTTTTTGAAAAATTTAAATTTAGTTTAAAAAAAAGCCTAAAAAAATAAAAAAAGTGGGTAAAACAGAGATTATAAGTATTCTCTGTTTTTCTCTGCGTTAAGGTATAAATTACCTTTACCATTTACGGCTATGTCACCATTGTATTTAATGTATTTCCCAGAGAAGCTTTTGCCATCGATTTCTGGGTCAACAACAATGGAATCGTAGACAAATCCTTCCAGGAGGATTCCCAGTTTTCCTTTGATGAGGATGTTGCCGTTTTTCATCTGGCCACCTGGCCAGCGGGTAACGTCACCATCGATCTGGATGAAACCTTTGTTCATGTGGATTCCTGCAAGGATATCGCAGTCTCCTTTGACGTAGATTTCTCCACCTGATAGGCATTCTCCGAGTTGTTTGCCTGCGCTTCCGTGGAGGATGATTTTACCTCCGCTCATTCCTCTCCAGTCACCGATATAGGAGCATCCGCAGAATTCTCTGGTGTTACCCATGATTTCCAGTTCTCCACCTTCCATTTCACGGCCGGCGTAACTTTCGGCATCACCATTAACAGTGATTTTACCGCCTTTCATCTCTGATCCGCAGTGCAGGTCTGCATCTCCGTTTACTATGATCTCTCCGGCATCCATCTTACTGCCGATATATTTTACTCGGCCGCAGTCTCCTTCAAGGATCATTTTAACTTCTTCAGGACCTTCTGCAGTTCCTTCCACTTCAATATCAAAGTAGTCGGTTAGTGGGAATCTTCGGTTTCCGACTGGCACCTGGTAGTTTTCGAAGTCTGCTTTCTCCCAGGTGAATACTTTATCTGGGATGAGCTCATCGAACTCTAGGGCTATTTGAGATTTTTTCTTTACTGTTAAAGTTATTGTTTTCACTCTTAATACCCCCTTTATTTACTTGCCTGGACCGTTGTTATGGTTGGGTAAGGTGTGAAATGGTCCTGTACCTGATAGTTTTCGAATTTAACCGTGTAATAACGTCGGAATCTTGGCATAACTTCTTCCATTACAGCTTTTTCCTGTTCTTCGAAACCTTGTACATTGGTCCATAGAGTGTGGCTAGGCACGACCTTAACAACTTCTCCATCTTTTACCAGGATCTGACCATCTTTGATGGTGTACATGGCGTTTCCAAAGGCTTTTTCTATGGCAGCTGGTTCTTTGGATGGATCTATTGTATTGGGATTCAGGTCATAGACAGCTATGTCTGCATTATATCCTGGGGTTAGTTCTCCCCTGTCCTGGTATCCGTAGATTTTGGCTGCTGAAGCTCTGGTGATGGTTGCTATTTCATTGAAGTCGTATTCTCTGTCTAGGGTTCCCAGTCCGGTTCGTTTGTATGACCATACCCGTACTTCCAGGTTGTCCATCATTTCCTGTCTGCGTTCTGCGCTCATGAGCCAG
>MVPY01000086.1 GCA_002067065.1 Methanobacterium sp. PtaB.Bin024 | reverse complement strand
TGCCCTGCTGCGGTTTTATAGAGTGCATAGATTATTACCAGATAAGCCACGGATCTTACAATCAGAATGAAGAGATTAGAACTTTCAACGCCAAGGATGATTGCTAAATGGGCTATACCAAAAAGACCGAAAGTTATAGCTATATAGAGGGGGATAAGACTTTCCTTTTTCTCATACTCCCAAAAACCCAGGCTAACAATTATTATACAAAAGATTAGGTTTAGAATAGTTACAGGATCAAGGACAATTGCCATTATAGAACCTCCTATGCATATTATTTTTATGTCAACATATGTTAAATAGTTGGTTGATACCTTAACAAGAATAGGTTAAGCAACAAATCATTTATAGTAGAATTAACTTATACATCTCTTAGAACTGGAATACGGTGTCAGTAATCATCAAAGTATAGGGTTTGGGAAGATGAAGATTATAACCTTGTTTGCAATATTAGTTGTGTTAATGATGGGGGTAGTATATGGGGTTATGTTTGCAACTGGAGAAGAAAGAGCTGATATGAATGGTAAGATCATTGGAATCTGTCATGCAGATCCTAATGATGTGAATAATACCCAGGATTCTATTTTGGTTGAGGGAATAGTTGCAGGTAACAGCCAACCATGTAATGTATCTGTTAAAATTAATAATGACACAGTTATACTCAGAAAAAATGGGAATAAACGTGAAAATGCATCTTTGGATGACGTGAAAACCGGGACTGAGGTGGCAGTAATGTTCACCGGACCCTTCCTTGAGTCATATCCTCCACAGACCACGGGCAAGGAGATTGTCATCATCCCTTAAAATATTAGTTAATCCTTTTTATTAAGTTAATTTTTAATTGAATATCATTTTAATCTTTATCTAGCTTGTGTGTTAATATATGGTGTTGGAATATTTTCTCCGTAAGGTTTAAATAGCAACAGCACGCAACGTAACTAATGAGCCAAGGTAGCTTAGCGGCGAAGCGGTGGACTGCAGATCCATTACACGGGAGTTCAAATCTCTCCCTTGGCTTTAAACCATTTATAAAGTCATTTCAGTAATTTATTAGTTAGGGGTCATAGTGTAATCAGGCTATCATCTGGGACTCCAGTTGTCTTTGAGGAAACGCGCGCTCTGACGTTAGGTATGACCAATCGGATGATGATCGATTGGAGTACTGAGACAAGAGAAATCCTAGGATCTGGGTTCAAATCCCGGTGACCCCACTACTATTTTTTCTAATATTAACACTTCTTTAAAACTTCTTTCAGATGAACTAAAATAGGATGTAACTCTCTAATGGATGGTGTCAAACATTAGAAAAATCAACGACATTATCGTGATAGGTGGAATGGGCTATGATTCCAATGTTTATGTCTTCGATGACATCATAGTGGACACTGGAACCGGTCAAAACATGGATTACATTCTTAAATCCATTAAAGAGGCAGGTGGTAGTGTTGATGATCTGTCCCTCATTGTAAACACCCACCATCACTATGATCACATTGGGGGAAACCAGTACCTGGACCTGGAGGTAGCCATGCACACTAATGATGCCAGTGCACTGGAGGAAGGAGATCAAGAGGCATTACTGACCACTATGTTCGGGGAGTCCATGGGAAAGATGAAAGTTGACCATAAATTTGAAGAAGGTGACAAAATACACGATTTTGAGGTTTTACTCACTCCTGGCCATACTTTAGGAAGTATCTGTTTGTATGATGGTGAAACCTTGATTTCAGGGGACACAGTCTTTGCAGGTGGAGGTTTTGGCAGGGTGGATCTTGGTGGAGATATGGGGGACATGCGAAGATCCCTGGAAAGACTTTCCAAGCTGGATATCAAATATTTGCTCCCTGGCCATGGCCCAGCAGTTGAGGATGGTTCTAGACACGTTAAAATGGCCCATGAAATTGCCACAGGATACTATTAGGTGTAATAAAGATATTTTAATGGCTATTAAGGATGTTACTGGCATAATAAGAGTATTAATGGATTAATATAATTATTTTTTATTATTTCAATGAGAAGGTACTAGAACTGATAATTCATTGGGGCCGAAATATGATGATGTGGGGTCGAAATAGGTTATATTCCAACCAGAAGATGTTCTTTCGGCGTTTACGCAGGTATATTCATGGTTCCATTTAAAGCCACGCACCTTTGGGAGCTTGTCCGCATATTTTATGGCCTTCTGGGTGGATTCATAGGTTCCATTTTCAATGGTGAGATTTTGAACTTCTCGCATGTCTGAAGAAGTATTTTGCAGATTATTATAGGTGTAAATCAAGTATTTGGAACCTCCGTCACTTTCCACCACTGTCCAGGTGAACATATCTGAGGTGGGATAGGTGGTGATCTGGGTGTAATCATCACTGAGGGTTAGACTTTGACTCTGTATAACATCCATTTTTTCATAGGCACGGATGCCTCCAAAGGAGATTAACATGATCATAAAAATTGCCAGGGCTATTTTTTTATATTTAGGATCTAAATGGAGATAGAGTATTATGAGCACAGCTAGGGCAGCAATGGTGGTTACCGGATCAGTGTAGTAGAGGTTGGCAGTGAACCTGGTTAGAGAAAATGGATAGAGAAGAGGTATGCCTCCAGTGGTCAGGAAGTCCAGGAAAAGATGGGTCAGCACTCCGAAGTATGCTAATAATATATTGTGCCAATTGAATTTGACCTTGATATCTCTTTTTATCACATGATTGATCAGACCATATATCCTTGGTCGTGATATTATGTAAAGGAATATGGTGGAAGTTACCAATCCAAAGATGAAACTGTGGGTTATTCCCCGGTGTGTGAATATGAATAGTCCTGGGGAAAGGAAACCAACTACAAAAAGCACCATATCAAAATCAATGGATATTCCTCCGAAAGCCCCTGTTAATCTATCTTTAACCCTGAAAAATGTTAAAATCGCAAAGGGAACAATGAAATGGGTGAAAAAATCCATAGGAATACATCTTCACTTATTTATATAAAAAATTATTTATTAGCTTTTATTATCCTTTTATATCTTTTAAAAATATCTAAAAATCCTTTTAATAATACTAAGGCAGGTATAATCTCAATCCTACCTATCCACATGTTGAATATCAGGAAAAGTTCCGCAATATCTGGCATGGTGGGAGATACTATTCCCATGGAAAGTCCTACATTTCCTTGGGCTGATGCAACTTCAAAAAGCGAATTAAGTCCATCATATCCGCACAACATAAGCACCAACCAACTTATAAACAGGAAGAAAAAGTATATGAATGTGTAACTACCAGCTTCTCTAATTTCTGTGTCACTTACGGGTTTACCACTAATTTTACGGGGTATAACGGTTCCTTGTGGGGATAATATTCTCCTAATCTCCCAGTATGTTCCTTTAAATAAGGTGACCACTCGTATGAGTTTTAAAGCGCCGGTAGTGGAACCTGCAGCCATACCAATAATCATAGCGCCTAAAATGATTATTTTGACGTAATCTGGCCAGTTAATCATAACTTCTGTGGGTTGAATGCTTGATCCACAACAACTTAAAGCGCTAACAACAAAAAAAACAGAGTCCATGGTACTGAACTTTGAAAAGATAAGTAAAAAGACAGAAAATGTGATGATTATAATTATCATGGCCTTAAATTGGATGTCCTGAAAAACATCCAGGGCACGTCCTTTTAAAGCTTTATAATGAACCAGAAAACTGGTACCTCCAATGATCATCAGAATCATGGTGATTATATAAATGGGAACGCTGTTGTAGGCTCCTATGTTATTGTTTTTGATGGACATCCCTCCTGTGGAGAGATTGGTGAAAGTATTGTTTATAGCATCAAAAAGATGCATGCCTGCCAGTAAATAAAGGAAAATCCCTACAAACGTGTATAAAAGATATATCCACCAAATGGTCTTCACAGTGCCGGCTATGCTGGGTTTTATTTTCTCTTCACGTGCTTCAGATTTGTATAAACGGGCTGCTGCAGTTCCAGGTCGGATTAAAATCCCTATAACCACAATTACAACTCCCAGACCTCCGACCCACTGTTCAAGACTCCTTAAAAATAGGATTGATTTGGGTAAGATCTCTACATTGGTGTAGATGCTGAGGCC
>MVPY01000085.1 GCA_002067065.1 Methanobacterium sp. PtaB.Bin024 | reverse complement strand
GATGATATACGTTCTATTTTAACTTTTTTAAGCATTAAATGGTTAACATATTTTGTGTAACGATTTTTAAGGTCTTTTTCATTGGTTTTAAAATAAGATTCGGTGGTTGAATGTATGCTATGTCCAAGGAACCAATCTACAACTAGTTTATCGGCCCCATTGGAATAAAGAGTGGTTGTGAAAAATTTTCTAAGTTGATGGGATGTGAAAACACGTCTATTCTTGCTTCTAAATCCTAACTTTAGATTATCATTTAATCTATGGAATATATATAGAAATGCCATATCTGATAATTTCTTTTTTTGGTCGCTGATAAAAAGGGGGTCTTCTTGACTTTTTGGAGCGATATTGTGTCTCTGTCTTTCTGATAAATACTCTAAGATGGCGTCTGTTGATTCTGGACTGTTAAATGTATAATATGGTTTACCGGTTTTTACTCTGTGTATTTTCCAGGTTCCAATCAGGTTGTTCTGATTTTTTAGTTTATCATAGATCAGTTCAATATCAAAATAGTTTGACTTGTTAAGTTCAATGTATTCTAATATCCCCTTTAAAAAGTCTCCGTAGGTTAAATTTTTAACCTCGGCGGCACCCATTCCCGATGAAAGCATTAATAATACGATTGCTTTGTCTCTTAAGTTAGCAATATTTACTATTTTTTTAATCAAGTCTATTGAAATGGTTTCTTCTAAGCTAATATTGGAATTTTGTTTTTTGAATTTTATGGAAGGCACATCAATGTCTAAGCTACGATAAAATGATTTCACAGTTGTTATGTTGATCTTTACAGCGGTGTTGGTTGTTCCTTCGTCTTCCAAGTACTTCTTATAATCAATGAGGTAGCGTTTTATTCTGCGTTTTCTGGTTTTGATAGCTGAATCCTGTTCGTCTTCTGCCTCTTCGATTAATTCAGTTGGGGTTTTTCCAAGGAAATTACAATATCTGGTTATACGGTGCATGTAGGTCCTTTTGGTACTATTCCCTATGTCCCTACTTTCTATAAAATCAATGTAACAATCATCCTTTTTGACATCTGAGGAAAGTATTTTATTCTCCATGTTACAATTTATATGTATAAATTTTATAAATAATTAACTCTAAATATAACAACATTAGTAGGTATAATATTGAAACACAACAACATAACTCCTGATCCAATAGTATCTGAAAAAAAGACTTCCACAGGTATAGAGGACACTGGAAAAGAAGCTAAAATGGTTGTACTTCAATCCATTGGATATCCTTTTCTGTGCAATCTGGTGGAGAATCCTAAAATAGAAATATTCGACAACGAACTTTTTGAGTTATATGCCCGTGAGCAGTGGATTGGTTACAAGGTGGAAGAAGGATCTTTCCTTTTCGACCAGAAGTTACTGCCTGATTTTGCATTTAAAGTAATTAAAACTCATCCAGATAACTCTAGAATAACAAAAAACACTTCCATACTTCTTATGGAGGTAGAAGAAGTTCGTGAAGTTAAAAAAATTGAAAGTAACCTGAAAATGGCCGATGTCATTGGTCAGGAAAGGGCCAAGACCAAGTGCAAGATTATAACCCGTTACCTGCAGGAACCAGACAGTTTCCAGGATTGGGCGCCTAAAAACGTTTTATTCCATGGTACTCCGGGTACTGGGAAGACAATGCTTGCTAAATCATTATCTAACGAGCTTCAGGTTCCTCTTTTCCTGGTTAAGGCCACCAGTCTCATAGGAGAACATGTAGGGGATGGAGCGCGTCAGATACACGATTTGTTCGATGCTGCAGCAGCTTGTGCCCCGGCAGTTATTTTCATTGATGAAATAGATGCAATTGGCCTTGACCGCAGGTACCAGTCCCTTAGAGGGGATGTTTCAGAGGTGGTGAATGCTCTATTAACTGAGATGGATGGCATCAACTCTAATCTTGGCGTAGTGACTATTGGAGCTACGAACAATCCTCAATTACTCGATTATGCTTTAAGAAGTAGATTCGAAGAGGAAATCGAGTTTGTTCTTCCTGATGAAGAAGAAAGAAGAGCAATACTGGAAATGTATGTTAAATCCATGCCACTTCCTGTTGATGCAGATGTTAAAAAGCTGGTCTCATTATCCAAGGGAATGTCAGGCAGAGATATCAAAGACCGTTTGCTGAAGGTGGCCTTGCACAAGGCTATATCCGAGGACCAGGATGTTGTTACCTGGGATAACTTCCTTTATGCCTTGAAACATCATGAAAAAGAGAAGAATGAACCTAAGGACATGTTTGCCTGAATATTTTTTAATTTTTTATTTTTAAAAAAGTAATTAATTTTAAATGATGTTTCGTATATTTACATTAACAGGTGTTCTAATGAAGATAAATTCTTTTTTTAAAGATGCTATAGTTTACGCTACTTCAGA
This sequence comes from Methanobacterium sp. PtaB.Bin024, assembly GCA_002067065.1. Taxonomy (GTDB): domain Archaea; phylum Methanobacteriota; class Methanobacteria; order Methanobacteriales; family Methanobacteriaceae; genus Methanobacterium. The sequence continues at coordinate 6,650 of MVPY01000085.1, read as the reverse complement.
TTGGCGTAACGTTCTTTTTTTAGGCGTTATATTATTTTTAACAGATTATGTTGTGGATTTAAATGCTCCTTCAATCATTGAAGGCCTTTCTGATGTTATAATAGTCATTGTGGTGATATTTTTATCCCTGGTTGAGGTGGGTTATGGTTTCCGTATAGTTGAGGAGACAGTGAAAGGATCACATAAACCACCCAGTTTCCACCATCCCTTGGAACTATTCTGGCATGGAGTGAAAGAGAGCATTATATTATTAATCTATTTTGTAACACCATTAATTTTGGTTGTAATGGGAATTTATGAGTTTGAAATAATCTCCGGTCTTGATTTCAGCCATCTAACCACGGGATGCTATTTATTAATTGGAATAATATTTTTCCTCTTTTTTAATATCATGTTTCAGGGTGCGGTTTTAAACATGGCCCATCATGGGGGTAGCATAACTTCAGGGTTTGATATTCCCAAAATTTTCAGGAAGATAAAAATGGTTAAGTTGAAAAACATGCTTTTGGTTTCACTTATCACCCTAATCGTTCTTTATATAGCTAAACAGGCCATTTTCGACACTCTACATGCCCTGCCCTATATGTTACCTTATATTAATATTTCTGTGGGGGATGTTGTTTCTACAGTTATTATAGCTCCGTTCCTGACGATATTCACCGCCCGTTTATTGGGGCTGATTGATGTGGAGGATGATCTACACTAATCAGGATATAGATGGATTATTCTCAAAAAAATCAGTTTTAGTAAAAAGTTCAACAGATAATTAAGTTTTGTTTTTAAAGAGGTACTTAGCAGTTTTTATAACCTCTGTATCATCATTTTCTGCAGCTTCCTTCAGATTATGTATGATATCATAAAACACGCGATCCACCACTACTTTGGTAAGATGATCTACAACCTTCTCCTTACCATTCATATCTCCCAGCATGTGGTAGGCTTTCTCTGTTTCTCGTAGTCGAATGATCTCAGCCTGGCTTCTTATATTGGCAATGATGGGTTCTACTTCCAGGTGTCTCAGGGAGTTCTCCAGAAGGTCTAGTTCTTCAGCAACAATTTTTTCAGCTTCTTTTGCCTCAGATTGTCGCTTTTTTTTGTTATTATCAGCTATTCCTCTTAAATCATCTATGTTATAAAGTTTAACCCCCAAATCTGCCACGCCCTCTTCAATGTCTCGAGGATTGGCTATATCCACCATAACCATCTTTTCCAGATTTTCAGGCGGAACAGCTACATTTACCTTTTCAAGGGTGAGTATAGCATGGGGTGCTCCAGTTGCGCTTATAACTACATCAGCATCGGACATTGCCCTGGCCAGACGGTCAAAATGGATTGCACTGCCTCCCAATTCTTTGGCAAGGCAAACCGCACGATCATAGGTTCGGTTAGCTACCACAATTGCTTTAAGATGTTTTTCTACCAGGGCCTTGGCTACCAGTGTCCCCATTTTGCCAGCACCAATAATCAGCACTTTTTTACATTTAAGATCACCAAGAACTGATTCAGCAAGGTCCACTGCTGCAGAACCAATGGAAACTGAACCCTGGTTAATCCGTGTCTTTTTACGCACTACCTGCCCCACATGTGTGGCTTTAGTGAAAACAGTATCTAAAACAGGGCCACAATGACCTTTCTTAACGCTAACTTTGTGAGCATCCTTGAGTTGGCCGAGTATTTGATCTTCTCCGATGATCATGGATTCCAATCCGCATGAAAGTTTTAAAACGTGTTCAAGGGCTTTTTCATCCTTTTCAACAATTAAGCCTCCCCAATGATAATTCATAGGGGCTTCATCCATGACCAGGTAAATCTCAGCACGGTTGCAAGTTTTTACCTGAACATATTCCTGCACTTGATGATCATGTTGGATATTCGCGAATATTTCATCCATCTTCCTGGTGGACTCTTCTATTTTATTAATATCCGCGGTTTTATGGTCGATTCTGATGTTAAGAATCATATATGTAATCCTCCAGATCTTGGATACGTGGGTTAATATTATTATTCTAATTAATATTATTTAGGTTAATGGAATTTATATTTCTTGGGGATGATTTTTTTAATAGGTTTAATGCAGGCTTTCCAGAAGTTGAGTAATGTAAACCTGGGCCCGTACCACTTCACCATTATCTAAAAGTTCATTTATTTTCTTATCATTTAAGATTTGGTATAAATAATCACGACGTTTCTTTTGATCTTCCACTTTTTCTTTCAGCAACTGACGGGTGAAATGCTGCAACTCCAGTTGAAGAATATCTTTTTTATTAACTACTGATTGGATACGTTTTCTTAATTCTTTGGCCATGAGAGGACTTTTTCCCTGGGTGAATATAGAAAACTGAACATCTCCAATAAAAAATGATGATGGAACAATTAAATTTCCCTCTTCTGGGTAGTCTGCTCTGTTTATAAGTTTGTCCTTAGATAAAAGGCTCACTTCCTGGTTTAGTTGTGCATCTCCACTGGCCACCACCACTAGGTCTGCCCAATCTGCCCATTTTGAAAGTTCTTTACGTGGTTTATAGATAGCTCCTAATTCTTTCAACTGATCTGAAACATGGTCAGAGTTGATTACTACATTGGCACCTGATTTAAGAAAACGACGTGCTCTTCTTTCACCAACTTCTCCTGATCCCACTACAAGAACATTTTTATTCTGCATATCCATGTAGAGGGGAGTCCATCCCATACGACTCTTCCACCTTTATAATTCTAGATTCTTCATTCTAAGAACCTTAATAGCGGTTTTAATATCATTACCACATTCAGACAGGACCTGGGATGCTTCATCAGTAGACACATTAAAAGTCTCAGAAAGGGCTTTTATGTTGGCTTCATTGTCTGCTGGTTCATGGCCTACCAGTTCTTCAGATAGTTGGTGTTTTAAGTCCATGTATTCATCAGTGCTCATGTTGATCCTGCGTAACACCATATCTCGTAGTGGACATGGTTTGGAAGGTTTACAACACCAGACCAGGGAGCCGAAACAGGTTCCTTCACCTTCTCCGAGGCGGGTTTTTTTCCCAAAATTCTCTTTAATCTCAACGTACTCCTGGGCACTGATCCCTGCATCTTCAAGGGCAAATACAATGGGACATGGCTTAACAGGCGGACAACAAAATGCCATTGCTCTTTTATCTCCCCCTCGACATACGTGTGATGGTGCATCTTCCCATGCCATCTTATTCCTCCTTCAACATTTTCTCTTTTTCAGAGGGGGTTAAATCTTCCACAATTTCTTCAGGTAGGCCAGTTTTAAGGATTTTCCCACCTCTCATTAATGAGGCGCGGTCGCAAACATCCAATACAAAGTCCATATCGTGGCTGATAATGAGGAAAGTCTGGTTTAACTCGTCCCGGGCTTTGTGAATAGAATCAGTGACCTGTACCCTGGTGATGGGATCCATGGTGCCAGTGGGTTCATCTAATATGACAATATTAGGTTCTTTGATGAGCACCTGGGCTAGGGCAACCCTATGACGTTCTCCTCCACTCAATTCATCTGGATATTTGTTGATAATTTTTTCAGCATAATTTTCATCGAAACCAACGGCGTGAAGAACGTATAGTGCTTTCATTTTTGCAAATTCTGCGGGTAATTCCAGGCTGATTGCTTCGGTGAGATTGCCTAGAACATTTCTATGAGGGTATAGGCTATATTCCTGGTGAAGTATTCCTAGGTATGGTTTGACTCTACCTCTGCCGAAAATGCCCTTTTCAGTCATATCAATCCAATTATCACCTAATTTAACTTCGATCTTACCACTACTGGGATCGGTAAGTCCGTAAAGAATACGGGAAAGGGTAGTTTTACCTGCTCCTGAAAGACCTACCACTCCATATATCTCCCCTTCATCTACTGTGATATCTACACCATCCACGGCTTTAATAACTCCTCTTTCAATGGAGTAATAATGTTTTTTAACTCCTTCCATTTTGATTATGGGACCACCAGTTTTGAATTCTTCTTTCTTTTCAGGGAGGGGTACTTGGTCCAGGAAACTTTTCACTACTTTTTCTGGGTCCCCTTCTTCCACTATTTCTCCCTTTTCCAGCCAGATTACGTAATCAGAGATCTGACGCATAACTTCTGGCCAGTGGGAAGTGATGACCATGGTGGTTCCCCTGTTTTTGACTCCATCAATGAGAGCCTGGTGTATTAATTCCGCGGTTTGGGGGTCAAGAGTACCGGTGGGTTCGTCAGCTAAAAATAACATGGGTTCCTTGGCAATCTGCCGGGCCAACACTACCCTCTGTTTTTCCCCTCCTGAAAGATCACGGGCAATATGAGTGATCCTGTGGGTCATCTGAGCCATATCAAGTAGGTCGATGGCCATATAGGTACTTTCTTCTTCATCGTGTCCAGTGATGGACTTTATAACGTTATCAATAACAGTGTCATCCTCATACAGAGCGAAAGTCCTCTGTAACATAATTGATATTCGACGCTTGACAGCGGCAAAAAGTTTACGATCAACATTCCAGAAGTCTACCTTCTGAGATTCGAAATTAACACCACATCCGCAGACCTTTCCGGCCATGGAAGGTGGTTCCACTCTTAAACAATTAGGGCAAACTGCAAGATTGTAGATAATCCGACCCTCAGTGGGACGATAATCCTTCATACCCCTCAGCATGTTAAGAAGAACGGATTTTCCACAGCCACTTCTTCCCAGGACACCCAGGACTGCTCCTTCCTCTATAGTTATATTCAGGTTTTTTAGGACTTCTACTCCGTCAAAAGTCTTAGTGACGTTTTCTAGTTCTATAAAAGACATTTAACCACCTGTTCCGCAGATAACTAACATTGTTGAGTTAACTTACGTTCATGAATTTTATCTCTTTTTTTATTTGATCATTATGGTTATTAGATTATTTTTTGATCATTAGTTTTTATTTTATATGATTTTATATTAAAAATTTTATATTGAAATTATGAACTGTTAAATTTGGGTTAGATCAAAGGACAATGTTCCTCTAATGGCTGCCCTGGCAATAGATATTCCATCAGCTCCAGAAGCCAACATTTCTCTTGCAGATTCGAGATCTCTGATGGAATTGTTGCCTATAATAAACAGGGAAGTTTCCTGACGGATTTTTTTTATTATATCATAATCAGCATGGTCAAAACCAGGTTTCATGGCATCAACATGAATATAATCTGCTTTTGCATGTTCTAGGACATTTACAATCTTAGACATGTCAACATCAGGCACGTTGGCTCTTATTTTTACCGAAACCTGACTTTTTGCCTTTTTTGTAACTTCTCTGACAAATTTTTCCAGATGATATGGATTTTTTAACAATTCCTGGCCACAACCAAGATCAGTTATCTCTGGCTGTCGACAGTGAGCATTAATCTCCACCACATCAACAGTTTTAAGCTTAGATATTTCTATAATTGGTTCAGGCATAATTGAACGAAGGTTAACTGAAATCACGCCGTTCCAGAAGTCCTGATCATTAATTAAAACTGTCTGTTCTTGGATATGGTTAATGAATTCTTCTTCAGCAACATCGAATTCAGGCCTTCCACGAGCTAAAATTTTACGCGCGGCGTTTATGGTGGGTGCATCGGCATTGTAACCTCCTAAGGTTACCATGTCGAACCCATAAGTTAGAAAACCCCGGCAAAACGCGCCATCAGTAATGCCTGCCATGGGAGCTAGGACTTCAATGTAAATACACTCCACTTATTAAATCAAATCAATCAATTGCGGGTTTCAATTTAAAATATAATTCAGTATTTGATATAATAGCCCTAATCAGTTGATACAAACACGACTTTGATCCATCAAAGTAGGTGGCAAGGCTAATTAATAATCAATTTAAAAGTCTTCAAGGATTTAAAGCCAATTATTTCATCACATGAACCAGGTTGTAGGTATTACCGTCTCTTATTTCTTCCAGTGCAAGATCAGCAAGATTAGCTGCCTTTTCCGCGGTAGGTGCCTTTCCAACACCTGCTTTCAGGGCGATGTTGATTTCTTCTTCAATTTCCTCAATGACTTTGAGTATTCCCTCGGGGTTCATGCCATTACAGGGTGACATGAAGTTATCTCCGCCAATGAAAAAGAGCAGTGAACCTTTTTCAATTAATTTTTTCATCAGGAAATGTTGAACTCGGTTTACAATAAAAGAAGTATCATATGCAGGGATGATGTCGGTAAGTGAGTCGGTGATGCCGTTTATGTCGATATGGGCGATTTGCACGAAGCTGTCATCTGGGTTAACCAGGCCTTCAATTGCCAAAATTTCGCTGCGTTCTTCTGATTGAGCTCCACCATATTTCTGTAAGGCACTGGTAGCACTTCTCTGAGCCTCGTATGGTGTTTCAGCAGTTCCTATACCCATACTAACTGTGATAGGGTAACGGTTGCTGATGGATTTCTGAATGCGCAGATGATGATCCATATCCACTCCATTGGTCACCGCTAACATGTTGTCAAAGCGGGTGAAGAAGACCAGTCCCCCTTTGGCTGCGAATTGCCTTTGCAGGTCTGCGTATAGCTCTGCCTGCAGAATTTGCAGGTCGGCTTCGGCCCTGGGAGCAGGGGTAACGGTCCAGGGTCCATAGTTGTCAATCTGAATTAAAGTCATTTGTATCATACATTTTCACCCAAAATACATCTGGCTAAATTTATTTTATC
>MVPY01000084.1 GCA_002067065.1 Methanobacterium sp. PtaB.Bin024 | reverse complement strand
ATGATCAGTGCCATCGGTTCTGACTTCGGTGTGGAACACGATAAAACTGTGGACCCTGAAGAAGTAGCCAATGAACTGGATGACATAGTTGGAACATTCTACACCTACACACTCCCCGCGGCTTTAGTGCCCCTTAAGATGAAAAAGGAGGGTAAATAAATGGTTACACTGAAAATGGAACCTGTGACCAGGATCGAAGGTCACGCCAAAATCACAGTGGATCTGGATGATGCAGGAAACGTCCAGGACACCAAACTCCACGTAATGGAATTCCGTGGATTTGAAAAATTCCTGCAGGGAAGAAACATCGAGGAAGTACCACGATTAGTACCCCGAATCTGTGGTATCTGTGATGTGCAACACCACCTGGCTGCTGCCAAAGCAGTAGATGCTATTTTCGGATTCCAACCTGATGACATTCTTCCAGATGCTTACAAAATGAGGGAACTAATGGATTGGGGTTCCACCATGCACTCTCACGCTCTGCACTTCTATTTCCTTGCAGCTCCAGACTTTATAGCTGGAAAAGACCGGAAAACCAGAAATGTGTTCCAGATCGTAAAAGATGCACCTGAAGCAGCTTTACAGGCAATTGAACTCCGAAAAAACGCTTTAGACCTCATTAAAGCCACCGGAGGACGACCAATACACCCCACATCCTCTACTCCTGGAGGTATCTCCACCAGTCTGGATGATGAAACCCAGAAAGACCTCCTAAATAAAATGAAAAGGAACGTGGAATTAAGTGTAGCCACCTTAGACCTGGCCAAACCAATATTCGAAGAAAACTTGGACCTGGTTAAAACATTAGGTTACATGGAAAGTTACCACTGTGGACTGGTAAAAGACGGTGTCTGGGACATGTATGACGGAAACGTCCGCATGAAAGACAAAGAAGGTAACCCATACTGTGAATTTGCACCAGCTGATTACCTGGACTACATAGCAGAACATGTTAAACCATACTCCTGGCTGAAATTCCCATACATAAAAGACTTAGGATATCCTGACGGAGTTTACAGGGTATGCCCATTATCCCGACTTAACGTAGCAGACAAAATGCCTGATGAAGCTCCATTAGCCCAGGCAGAATTCGAAGAATTCAAGAAAACCTTTGGCTACGCACACGAACCATTACTATACCACTGGGCCCGACTCATAGAGTTACTGGCCTCTGCAGAATGTGCAGCCGCCACCCTGGAAGGAGACCTCTCTGGACAGAAATTCCCAGGTCCTCTGGAAAGAACTGCTGGTGAAGGTGTCGGTATTGTGGAAGCATCCCGAGGAACACTAACTCACCATTATGCCTGTGATGAAAACGGACTGGTTACCAAAGCCAACATCGTGGTAGCAACCATCCAGAACAACCCTGCCATGGAAATGGGTATCCAGAAAGTAGCCAAAGACTACATCAAACCAGGAGTAGAAGTAGATGACAAGATCTTCAACTTAATGGAGATGGTTATCAGGGCCTACGACCCATGTCTATCCTGTGCTACCCACGAAATCGACAGTCAAATGAGACTGGCCACCCTTGAAGTGTACGACAGCGAGGGTCACCTCGTTAAACGAATTTAAATACATTTTAGAGGGTGAAAAAGATGATAGTGGTTAACAAGGAAGACTGCATTCGATGTGGGGCCTGTCAGGGAACCTGTCCAACTGCAGCAATCGCAGTATCTCCAGAAGACGTTATTTACTGTGACGTCTGTGGAGGCGCACCTAAGTGTGTGGATACATGTCCTACCGGCGCTCTTAAAACTGATGAGTTAGCAGTGGATGAATCAGGTAACACCCAGACCAGGGTCACCTTCAACCCCGAACTCTGTAATGAGTGCGGTGACTGCATAGAAGTCTGCCCACCCCAAATCCTCAAACTACAGACTGGTAAAGTGCAGACCCTACCACTACAGGGATACTGTGTCATGTGCCAGCAGTGCGCTGACATATGCCCAGTAGAAGTCATTGGAGTGGAAGGAGTTAAGGAACCCAAAAAACTGGATTTCGAAATCACCGGCCCAATTTACATAGTTGACTGTGTAGGATGTGGTATGTGTGTGGACGAATGTCCTGTAGATGCCATCACACTCCCTGAATATGGGGAAAGCATCACCATCGACGAGGATACCTGTATCAAATGTGGGGTCTGTTCCCAGACCTGCCCATGGAATGCAGTATTCATATCAGGTAAAAAACCAGAAAAACGTACCAAAGACCTCAACACTTTCGAAGTGGATGAAGAAACCTGTATTGGTTGTAATGTTTGTGTAGACGCCTGTCCTGGAGAATTCATAGTTCCCAAAGCCTCTGCACTAACAGTAGAACTACCTGAAATTTGTACTTACTGTGGACTGTGTGAGAAACTGTGTCCAGTGGACGCCATCAATTTAGATGTTGAACTAGGACCAGCCAAACCAGCCTCTGAGGAAGGATTGGTATGGGATGAATCAAAATGTGACTATGTGGGAGCATGTGCCCGTGAATGTCCAAACGATGCCATGAGAGTGGTTACCAAAACCGGAGTTCAGGTCCCAGGTGATGTGGAAGTCGGAGGAGAACCATCATTCGCCATGTGTACCCGTTGTGGAGCATGTACCATTGCCTGCCCTAACGGTGCATTGAGTCTTGAGGAAATAGACAAAACCATTGATGGTGAAATCGTTAAACGGAAAAGGGTGCAGTACAGTCCAGACAAGTGTACTCAGTGTGGTGACTGTGTGGAAGTATGTCCTTACAACATGCTGAAACTCACCGACAACAAAGTACCACTCAAAGGATTCTGCATACTCTGTGACCAGTGCATACCTGCCTGTCCAAACGATGCATTGTCCCTGAAATAGGTCTATAATCTAAAACCAAACAATAAATAAATCAGGTGGGACTATTACCACCTGCCTTCTTTATTTTAATATATAGTTGATTACTTAACAGGGTGTCTGTTTTAAGTGAAATTTTCTATGGCATAGATTTCTTGGATTTCATTTTTGCCGTAGGATATTAGTATTCCTAGCAAAAGTACATTTAGATGGGCTTTTTTATAGACTGATCGTTTGGTGTATGAGTGTATATGGCTTAAACCTAAGTTTTCTTTGATAAATTGGAATAATTTTTCGATTTTCTATCTTGTTCTGCGAAAATCTTCCCATTTGGGAAGTAATTTAAATAATCGTTCTCTTAATTTCTTGTATATTGCTCCTGACTTATTTCTATAGTCGAAATAATTTAATGGATTGATTATTTGGTTCTGTCTAAAATGTTACTGTTTTTTGTTTCTATGGGTTCATCGATATTCTGCGAAGTTTAAGTGCATTTCTAATCCTTCGTCTATTTTAAATCTTTTTTTTAAGAATCTGGGTAATTTAACGCCGTAATGTCTTTCTTTTTTGTTGTTAGTTGATGGTACGTCGTCGTAACGGAGTTAGTTGATTGTTTTTTCGTACATAACTAATAATTATCACGTAACTACTTTTTATACTATACTCCTAATCTTAAATAAACATTATATAAACAAATAAAACTACACAACAAATTTTACAATTATATAATCAACTAATTATATAGGGTGTTAGGTTTTTACATTTCAGCGAGTTGCTGTAGTTGTTTGTTATTGGGTTTTAGTTTGGATACTATTAGGGCTGCTAAAAGTACACTTAAATATGTGGTTTTTGCTACTGATTTGTATGTATAAGATGGTACTTCTTCATATCCGACTCCACTTTTGAAGAATTTGTTAAAGTCTTCGATTTTGCTTCGTATTGACTTTAAATCGTCATTTATCGTATAATTTGCTTAATTTACTGACTAATCGTTTGTATAATCTTTTTAATGGAGTTTCCACGTCACATAACTCTAATGGGTAGTTAAATTGGCTGAAAATTCTGTCTTTTCGGGTATCTTTCTTTGGACGGATTAAAGGAACGATTTTATAGTCCATTAATCCAGCCCCATAGTTTTTAAAGCTGAAATAGCCTTTATCGGCAAGTATTAGGTCTCCTTTTTTTAGTATTCTTCTTTTTTTTAGGTTTGCGAGGATTTCAAGATAAATTTTACTGTCATGAACTGCTCCAGGGTGGAATAAGGCACTGTCTAGAATTCTGGTGATAAAGTAGTTTTTTTATTTCATATGTAGTACATTTCGTTGTGTCCATCGTATTCTGTTTTGTCTAAGTTTGGTTAATATACCTTCTAATGTTCGGTATTTTCTTTTTAAGTGTCGTGGGAGAGTGATTTTGAAGTACCCTTCTATTAAGTTGTTGGTATTGGGTATGTCTGAGTGTTTTAAGTGTTGTATGCTTTTCTCTATTGTGCGTGACAGGTTATTTATGAATGTGGCTATTTCTAATGGTAATTTTTCTGTTTTGTTTAGTAATCTTTGGAATTCCTTCCGGGCTTTTACTTGTGTTTCTTGTTGGAAGATTTGGCTAATTTGTTCCATGTATTTTTGAAGTTGTTTGATGTATTCTTTGTATTTCTTCAATTGGCCGCGTAAAATTTTATTTTCTTTGGTTAGTTTTTTAATTCTTTGCTTATATTTTTGTCTTTTGTTGTCATTCCGGCTTATTCTTCCTGTTTTTCCACGGTTCCTTTTCTTGTATTCTGTGATTTTTTCTTTGTTTTCTCCTATTGTGTTTTTTGCGGTTTTAATTTTTCTGTTGAGCTTGTTTTCTTTTTTAAAGACTTTAAGCATAAGATTATGCATTTTGTGAAAGACGCATTGTTGATGAATAGCGCCTAATGCCTCGATTATTGATGGATAACTTTGATATCCGTCTGTTATGATTGCTTTAAGTTCTATTCTATCTAATGATTCTTTTAAAAATCTTTTTATAGAGGCTGTTTCGTAATTGTACTTTCACAAATTCAAGCTAAACAATGATCGGTATTTATCTAGATTAATTAAACAAAAATTTATATATTAATAATTTTTAATCATTTGTCTATTTACCTTATAAACTAAGTGAACGCGAATAATTATGAAACAGCCTCTATAGTATTTTTATTAAAATCTTTGCCTGATATAACCCATTCATTAAGTATTAACTTGGTTTCTGAGTCTAATATTGTCATACGTAAAAATATCTCTCTTTCTATCCAAAATATCTGTTCATCATAGCCATAAACACCACTAGGTTCTATACCTAACTTTTTTATTGCCTCATCCAATTTTATTTCGATTTTGTCTAGGTATTCTTCTCTTAATTCCTTTTGATGGTAATATACGGTTGTTCTGGGTATATTTATGCCTGTATATATTTCATAGACCTCGGCCATGTTTTCATAAGACATGTAAGAAATTAAACCCATATCTAAGCCTTTTTCCCTTGTATTTATAGTATAATTACACCCTTTATCTATATTCTTCTCCAAATTAGTTGTATAATTAAAATTACAACTGGAATTACTGCATACAAATTTCTGCCTATTTATTTCCCTTATTTTATTGATCAATAAAGGTTCCAAACCATTTTTCCATATTTTACTACCACATACCGGACATTTATCCAAGTCAGTGGTATAAATCACCATATATTCATCATCAACATATGAATCAAGCCAAAAAACAAATTCAAGTGGTATATGCTCAGATAAATAAAGTTTCTTATCATCAGAATCAGAGAAAAATTTAAATAATTCATCCACAGAATGATATATGAGAGAGGGTTTTTTTTGTCTTCATAACCATAAATACCCCTCTCACCCAATATAAAGCATTCTAAATAATTTAAATATGAAACAAAGCTGTTATAAAAGTCTTATGTATCTCTATAAGTGGTATATAAGAGGTTTAGAAAAACAAGGTAATTTAAAAATACAAGCCATGATAAGCAGACCAAAACAAGCTAAAAATAGCACTTCATGGCAGAACACCATAAAATAACAGCCATACAACTAATATAAACGAATACAATAATAAAAACGATTTTATTAAATCAAAAAAAGGGTTTACCACCGTTTCAAGTGTAAAAAGAAAATAGCTAAAAATTCAATTACATAAATTGTTTTATCACCAGAATTTTAGACAGTGCCGGAATAACATGGTTAATGGTTGGCAAGTGTCGTAATCCATGGCTATAGTTAATTTACCTCCAATAAATTTGCCTTTTGAACTAGAAAAGCCAAATTCATAGCCATTTTCTTCTAAAATTCTATCATCATAAAACCTTTTGTCAAGATTGATTTTAAACCGTATATCAGTTGAATCAATGATTATCTTCCTATTTCCTCTTATATTCTTTTTAAATTCTTTATTTAATCTTTTTAATACAAATTCCAGTACTTGTAACTCATCAAAACGTGAAAAAACCTCTGAAAGTTCTAGATAATTTAAAGTTGATCTAAACCTGAAGGCTTTTCTCAAATCAGCACTGTTATTTAGCTCATCAACAACATATTTAATATCAATTCCATAAAACATAGAGATTAATCTAACTTTTATAGCATCCAAAGCTTTATTTACTGGTTTCATACCATTTCGACTTAATTCTTGCTGTGTTTCTCTACAATCAATATCTATAAATATTACGTCTAACAACTTATATTTAGGGTTTTTTATATCGTGAACTAATGGCATTTTCATTTATATCTCCAAAAATAATATGTTAAAGCCATTATTTAAGTTTTTCGATATAAAAACCCTTAAAATTTAATATAATTAAATTAAAAAAAGTACTTTTAAAAAACCAACTACATAACACACAAAAGTAAACAAAACAACCATTTAAATTGCCCAACTTTTCACATTAAATCTAACACCATATAATTATAATGTAACCCGTAAAAACAAAACAAGCACAATATACAATGAACATCCATCAGTAACATTTTGGACAGAACCCAACTAATACCCCAACTAGAAAACATAAGCCAAATACCAGATATAAATATTGAAAAAGCAAAAATATTAGCCGATAATGCATATAATACACAAGATGGTGTTGAATACGCCTATCAAAATGAATTCGACCTGTACACACCTAACAGAGTACAAGCAAGTGAAAACAAAAAAAAGACAAAAAAAGACGAAAACAAGTTTTCCAAGGCTAATTTCAACTTCGATCCTGAAAATAACCTATATATTTGTCCAAACAAACACAAATTACCCTACAAGAACACCTATAGTAAAAATAACACGATAAAAAAAGTTTATTACATAAATAACTGCAGAAAATGCCCAGATAAAAACAAATGCACACCCAACTCTAACTACAGGATAATCAGCCACTACCAAAACAAATACCAAGATTTAATGACCGTAAAAATGGAAACACCTGAAAACAAAGAAATATACAAAAAAAGAAACAACACCGAACCACCATTTGCATACACCAAAAACACACTCAAAAGAACCACACTAAACCAAAAAACACCAGAAAGAAACCAAACAGAACTAAACCTCATCGCAACCAGCAAAAACATAAAAAGAACACACAACCACCAACTAAAAAAAGAAAACATACAAAAAGAAAACAAAATTAAACCATTAAAAAAAAAACAATACCATAAAAACAAATTTAAAAACACAAACAACCCACAACAAAAAATCAAACTAAACGCACACATCCACCACCTCCCTTCACCCCCAAAAAAAATCACTTCCCACTCTCCCCACCATAAAAAAAAATATTCGCAATTAATCAGTTAAATAAGTTTCGTAATTAACTGTAGTGTAAAGCTTTATGTTTTACTCCTTTTTTATATCGAATTGGTTCAATAATCAATTCTACTTAGTTATGGTGTAGTTGAAGAAAAAAATTTATAATCTGCCTTTTAATTTAGATTCCTTACCTCAATATAGTCTTATACTTCTTCTCAGACTCTCCCAACACACATCTCCCTATTACTGATCTAATTATCATGATAACTTGTACTTATAAAAATACTTCAATGAGGTACTACTATTGAAAGCAAGTCGCGATTATTACATTAACTTTGAGGAATGTTAACATTATTTTATTACAGATGAGATGAAAAATTATAGTAATAAAAACTTATGTATTTATGAATATTTTAGTTGCCAAATGAGATCTTTGATATTAATCTGAAGGGGGGATTTTCATTATCCAGAAGTTACAAGTGGATTCTGATAAAGTCATTAGAGTAGAGGATCAGATACGTTTAATGGCTCTTAATAAATCACTTAACCTATCAAATATGAGTTATATTGATTATAATAAAGCAGAAAAAGATGTTGAAAAACTTGCCTCGCAAATTTTAGAAGTTTATTCACCAGAAAAGTTAAAATCTTTCCTTTTCAAACCCATACCCAGGGGTGGTTTTATTGTTTTGGGAATGCTTGCCTACGCACTCAACCTCAAACCATCCCAATTGGAATTTAAATCCAATCCCAAACAGCCAGTGATAATAGTTGATGATGTTGCCTTTACTGGTGCCAGGATTTCTGAAATTTTATCTAAAAACAGTTTTTCACATGTGGTGATGGCTCACCTTTACAGCCCACCTCAACTTCGTAATGCCATCATGGCAAATGAACCATGTGTCAAGAACTTTTTTTCAGCCCATGACCTTGAAGATCACGCACCTGTTGATCACATAGAAGATTACAGTTCCTGGAAGAAAAAGGCTTCTGAAAGGATAGGTGGACGTTACTGGATAGGACAATCAGATGTGGTGGGATTTGCCTGGAGTGAAACTGACTATCCTTTCTGGAATTATATTACAGAACAGTTAGAAGATGGTTGGAGGTTATTACCTCCGCACAAATGTCTAAAAAACAAGTTTAGACTAGGAATATTACCTAAAACAGTGGAAAAAAGGAATATTAGGCTTTCAAATAATGTGGTAAGTGGGATTTTCTCTGATGAGATATTGCTTTATCATCAGAAAACTGGAGAAATTTACTCACTTTCTGGTGTGGCTGCTATGATCTGGCGGGTTCTGATGACTCTGGAGAATGTTGAAGCTACTGTGAAATATTTGAAAAATTACTATGATGTGGAAGAAGATGTTTTGCGTCGGGATGTGAATAAATACGTCCATGACCTATTTGAAAACAATATCCTGAAAAAAGAGGTGGATTAATGAGCGGCATCTGTGGTATTGTGGATTTTGATAATCGATCTGTCCACTATGAAACCTTGGAAAAAATGGTAGGACTCATCAGCTACCGTGGACCTGATGGTATTAATTACTGGGTTGAAGGAAATGTGGGTCTGGTTAACTTGGCCTTTAACACCACTCCTGAATCATTATGGGAGAACCAGCCACATTTAAATAAAGATGAAAACCTAGTACTCACTGCTGATGCCAGAGTGGATAACCGGAATGAGCTCATACCCTTTTTAAAGGACAATGGTTACATTAAGGGGGAAAAACATACAGATGCTGATCTTATTATGGCTGCATATGAATGCTGGGAAGAGGATTGTCCTAAACATATAATTGGGGACTTTGCATTTGCATTATGGGACAAATCAAAAGAGAAACTTTTTATGGCTCGTGATAGTTTTGGGTCACGTCCTTTTTACTATTCCATCCAAGATAATACTATATATTTTGCTAGTGCCATTCAGCCCATTGTTCATGTACTGCCCTCTTTACTCTCACTAAATAGACAGTTAATGGATGATTTTTTGCACCGTTCTTTTAACCTGTGGACTTGTCAAACTATCTACAATAACATTTTCAGATTACCTCCCTCCCATTTCATAACTGTAGAAGATGGCCGGAGAAAAAGAAAATTGTATTATGTTTTCGGACAGCAACCCCAACCAAGGTTTTCATCGGATGAGGAGTGGATGGATGCCTTTGGTGAACTTCTTGAAGAAATCTTGTTTAACCAGCTACGCAGTAACACACCAGTAGGGATATGGGTTAGTGGAGGTTTAGATTCGTCAGCACTGGCCTGTCAGATATATGATTTAAGGAAAAAATCTTCAGATCTCCCTGAAATCAAGATCATTTCATCAATATTTGAGAAAACATCTTCTGCTAATGAGAAATATTATTTGGATTTGGTATGTGAGTACTGCGATGGGACACCAGTTAGTTATGTTGTTTCAGATGATTACTGGTCTTTTTGTGAGCTTGGAAATGATGATGGGTTTCCCCTAGATGAACCTGAAGTTTGGGAGTTACGGGGTCTCAGTCGAAAAACCATGGAAGCAACCAAAGAAGAAGGATGCAGAGTATATCTTACTGGAGGAGGTAGTGATGATCTTATAGGTGCCAGTTTTTACAATACCCCCCGTGCTTTACGTGATGTTAAAATAAAAAATTTGGCACAAGAAGCACGTTGGTTTCATGAAAAAGGATCATCATGGAAATATTTAATTTCTAGGGCTTACTTATTGCCATTAATTCCTTATAATCTCCTTTACAAGGTTCAAATGATCTGGAACTGGCGAAAAGTGCCCTGGCTCAACCAGAATTATATGCCATCCCATCCAAATCCCTGCAATCTCAAAAAAGGTTTTATTAACCCAAAAGGTCTTGATAACTATGGTTTAGTGGCCTGTCAAATGTTGAAAAATCCTTGGCTTGTAGCAAGTTATGACTTTTATGGTCTTATGAACGCATACACAGAATTAGAATTAAGGCAACCTTATTTGGACAGGAGGATGGTTGAATTTTTAATAAGAATTCCAAGCCATTTGCGTTCATTTAAAGGGGTTGATAGAATTCTTTTAAGGAATTACATGAAGGAAAAACTCCCTGAGGCTGTGCGCACAAGAAAAGATAAAGGATCAGTGTGGCGACTATATTCTGGCGGGTTTCAAAAGGAGAAAAAACATATTAAGAACCTTTTGAGGAATTCGCAATTAGAAAAAATGGATTTAGTTAATTCCAAAGAGTTAAAACAGGAATTTGGATTATTATTAAATGGAAAATATGATAATATAAAATATTTATCTTGGTATATCACCCTTGAAACATGGTTAAGAGATATTAATAAGAGATACTAGGTTCTGTCAAAAACTTGGGGGATTTTCAAATTTATGTTTTGATAAACAAATTTTTCTGTTCTTGCTTAAACTCATTATTTTCTAAAACAAAAACCTAAAAACTTTTGTAATAAGTGGAGCATAGTATTTTGTATGACGAAAACAAAAACACTTGCTCCAGTAGATGATCTGTTTGATCAGAGTTATAAACTTTCCTATTTTTGTGAAAGTTTATCAAAATATGTCGAAAACCAATTAAAATCAGCCAAAACAGATCATAACGTATCTAAAACATTAAAAACATGGTACAAAAAAGATATTTTCCATATTGAAATGTTAGAACCTTTCTGTCCCGAGTGTTTCAGTAAATCTGTGATTAAAAATGGACTTAAAGAAAGAAAACTCATATTCTATGACAAAGGAACTGTAGAAAGCGAAATTCAGGCTTATAAATGCAAAAAATGCGGTAAAAAATTTAACACGGATGTATCTGAAATCGTTGAAGATAATAGCAATTTCACATATGATTTTAAGAGTAGATGTATTGAATTAGTGGGTTTATTCTTTGGATCCGTGCGTAATGTTGCTCATAGAGTTAAAAAAGACACCAAAGTTGATATTTCATATCAAACAATTGAAAACTGGATACTAGAATATAAAAAGGATAACAAAGACTCTAACAATCCTTATTCTGGATATTACATTTTTGATGTGGAGTGGGTTAAAATTAAAAGCATATGGAACTATCGATTCACTTTATTCGACAGTAAACAGAATATTATTGTTGCTGATGAAATATACTCTAAAGAGAATTCCAAGAACATAAAGGAGTTCTTAGATGTAAATACAATTAACCAAAACAGAATTGCCATAACAAGCGATTTAGATAGTAAATATAAGCCAATTATTGAAGCATTAGGGTTCAAACATCAATGGTGTTATTTTCACACACTTAAATACCTTAAAAAAATTGTCAGTGACTATATTAAAGAAAATGAACTTACTGATGATGAAATAGACAAAATATATAAAGAAAAACTGGAATTATTTAGTTTATTTGATAGTGAATCATTTAAAATAGCTAGGGGGAAATTTAATAAAATTTTAAATCGAATTAAAGATTATTCAAAGGTTATTCAATCTATTGTCTATGATTATTTGATGCCTTACTTCAAAACTTTCTTTGCATTCTTGGAAGATGGAAATATTGAACGAACCTCAAGTAAATTAGAAAATTTCTTTCAAAAAACTTTTCCTAAGAGTGTTAAACGGTTGATGAAGATTAAAACAGGTGTAACATCACGTATAAGTATTAGAATAGATATTCGAAATCAGAAAAAGGTTTTTGATGGTCAACCCCCAAGTTTTTGACAGTGCCAGATACTAATCATAGATAAAGTTTATAAAATATAATATTTATAAAATAAATTAATAAAAATAAAACAAATTAATACATTAAATGTAAGCTGTACACATATCGCGGAGGATCTGATAAAAATGCAAATAAAGAAGAAATATAAAACTCCAGAGATTAAGTCATACGGCAAAATAGATAAATTGACAAAAGCAATAGTTGGTGAGGGTCCTGATCACTTATTACCTGGATCCACGGGTCTTGTAAAATAAATATTAGATAAATCGTTTATATGAGTTTTAAACTATGTAAAATGGATGTTTACTCCATCTTTGGTATTAACATTATCTCTGACTTTAATTTCACAAGTCAACTCAAAAAAGGAGTGGGTGCTCCCGATTTAACCTTCAAAGTCTCTGAAAAATCTCCCATTGAATGGTCAGATAATATTCCCATCTACCCAAATAAAGAAAATACTATTTTTAATATTTTTAATGTTGAAAAATGGGATGTTATCCGTTTAATTGGTTCTGTGGACTACTACATCACTAATAATCAAATTTTATGTCATATTAAAAGTAAGAAACAGTACCCTCTAATTGAAATACAGTTTTTAGGGATTGTTCTTTCTTATTGGCTTGAGAAACATGGAATAATTGCAATTCATGCATCGGCAGTTAATTTGGATGGGAATTCTGTTGGATTTATGTCTTCTAATAGAGGAGGAAAAACTTTAATTGCAGCTGCCCTTATGCACCAGGGTTATCCTTTGATTAGTGATGATATACTGGCTCTAGAAGTTAATGATCGAATATATTGCAGACCAAGTTATCCTACCATGCGGATGTGGCCTAATGAAGCAGTATATTTCCTGGGACGCTACAAAGACTTGCCTACTGTTCATCCCAAATTATCTAAAAGACGTGTTTTTGTGGGTAATGGTAATTTTGGATATTTTTTTGACCAGCTTACGGAACTTAAGTCTCTTTACATACCTATGATGGTAGAAACTGATGAAATTAAAATCCAACAACTATCAAAAGCTGATGGTGTTATTGAGTTGGTTAGACACTCATTTATCGCCCAAATAATTGATTCTATTGGATGGCAACCAGCACGTCTGGAGAAGCTAACCAAGATCATCCAAAAAGTATCTGTTAAACATTTAATATATCCCAGGGGATACCAACATCTACCCAGGTTATGTGAAGCTATTTTAGATGATGCTGACAACCATAGATAAAATATTTACAAGTAGGGTGTCTGTTTTAAGTGAAATTTTCCATGGTTTAGATTTTTTGGATTTCGTTTCGGCTGTAAGATATCAATATTTTTAGTGAAAGTACATTTAGATAGGCTTTTTATAGGCTGATCGTTTGGTATATATGTGTATATGGCCTAAACCTAAGTTTTCGGGTTCTTCTAAAATGTTATTGTTTTAGTGTTTTTGGGGTGTTTCTTTATGTCCATCTGTATTCGGCGAAGTTTAGATGTATTTCTAGTCCTTGGTCTGTTTTGTAACTTTTTTTCAGGTATTGGGGTAGTGTTATGCCGTAATGTCATTCTTTTTTGTTATTTGTGTGTGTGGGGGGTTATATCGTTGTGGACGATGTGTTTTGATTGTTTTATTGAATATTTTACTTATTTTATGTAGAAAATCTCTACGGTTTTTGTTAAATGCTGTATATTATTAAATAGCATTGAAACTCTTGTTTCAGCGTTTTTGTAAGGTTTTAGCTTTGAATATGTTGGATATTCTTTCCACATGTATTCTCCCGCTGTTTTTTTCCTTTTTTAATACTCGTATTTAGCGTTTTAAAAATCGTGTATCTTTGATTCTTCTTTTTTTATTCTTATTATCTTTGATATCCTCTGTTTTTTCTTTATTCTTCTTTTTGGTTTTTATTTTTCCTTTTATTTTATTTAACTCTTTTTCTACGTTTTTCATTAAGTTATGAATTTACGTGGAAGGTGCACATTTGGTGTTTAATGTTTTAATCATCTATTTACATGGTTATATGCAATGGAACCATCATTAACTATTGTTTTACACTTTTTATATCTTAGGCTTGCTTTTAAGAATGTTTCAACCGTTTTTACGTTGAATTCTTTTACAATTTTTTGATTTACAACAATATTGGTATTTAAGTCTAACAAGGTTAAACGTGCTTTTTTCTCCATTTATAGTTGAAAATTCTTCATCATAACCATACGCGCCACTTAAGTCTTTACGTGTGTATTTTAAAGATTTATCTATCTTATTTTTGTAGTGATTTCCGTGTTTTTTCTATTTTGTGGTTTAAAATTGTCTGCCTGCAGAGTTTACAGCCAAATCTTCTATTTATTTTTTCTGAAATTTTTTCTATCTATTAATAATTGTTCGACCATCTCCCCGTATTAGTGCAATTATTTAATATTAGTTGGACTGCATTTCCAAACCAATTTACCCCTTTAATGAAAGTAAATTGGAAGAATTTAACATAGGTATCCAATTTTTTTGAAACACCTCTGAATATTCTTAAATACTGTCTTAAGAGTGACTGTCTGTTTTCACATGTGTTAACATAATTTTCACAATCTGCATATTCTTTTTCAGAATGTTTGATTATGTGATGTTCTTTAACCTTTGAATGGTCTTTTAAATCGAAGTATATGGTGTAGTCATCAGTTATATGGTGTAGTCATCAGTAAATAACCTTATTGGTTCATTACAATGTTTTTCTATTTTTTCCCGAATTAAATCTTTGGAAAGATTTTTTTCTACCATTAATATCATGTTTCGCGTTCCTCTTTCTACTATAGTGATTATGGGTGGTTTATCTTTTTTGTAAGTTCCCCTTCCCCATTGTTTAAGTCTTCTAGTCCTTGGACATTTTTTTTAAACCTTTTTCACCTGCAGATTGATACATTTCATAGATTTCCACATCACCCTTCAAAACAGGATCCGTGGATTTATCCAACAAACTTTCTCTAAATTCATGTGCAACACGATAAACACTGTCCCACTTATGACCTAACTCATCTGAAACCCTTTGAACACTTTTTTTATCCAAATTCATAATGATATAAAATATCTCACCCACAGGAAGCTTTTTATTGGCAAATACCGTTCCAGTAAGGTCACTAAAATTCAATCCACAACTATTGCAAGAATAACGTCGAGATTTACCCTGAAGACCCTGCTTATAAACTTCAAAAGATTTACACTCTGGACAATACACCCCACTAGACCACCTCACATGTCGCAAAAAATCCATAACTTTTTCTTCATCAGAAACAAACAATTGTGGAACTAAATTTTTGGATTTCATACGATATTAATATGTCACTAACCTCACTTAAACTTTTGCACTAATATTGGGGCATGAGCGAAAAAGTTTTAACTAAACTTGCAACACAACCAAAAAATTTAAAGGACTAAAGAGTTCCTATGGTATAAACTTACATTAGTCATCAACTTTAGTTGGGATCATTTTTTTAGTTTGTATATTTATTTAATTATTTGGTATTTTTTAATTAGGTTAAGATATGTACAAATAGTTTGTTGTTAGCGTATATTTATATAGTATGAGAATAGAATTCATAGCATAATACATTGACTATATTGTTCATTGAGAGAAATAATTGAAAAGATTTCATATAGTATGAGAATAGAATTCATAGCATAATACATTGACTATACTGTTCATTGAGAGAAATAATTGAAAAGATTTCATATGGTGATTGAATGTTAGGGTTGGAGAATAAAATATCATTATTATGTATAATTATCTGTGTAGTTTTTTTAATGTTAGGTACAGTTTCTGCTGCTGAAAATGTAGATGAAATTCCGAATACTGTTTTAAATGATTCAGCATTGTCAGATAATGCAACTGGAATGAATTATGAAACTAATCAAACTAACCTTAATTATGTTAACAATTCAGGATATCTTCAAGATCCATCTCAATCACACTCCGCATCTGTTTTTGATTCAATAATCAGTGGTAATGTAATTACCTGTACCAATGGCAGTCCCTTCTCTGATGTTACCATAACTGTAACAAATGTTGATGGAACACGAATTGCTCAAACCACCACAGATTCCAATGGATATTATCAATTATCATTGTTGAGTAATGAAAGAAGTTTTTATGTCAGTGCCAGTTATCCGGGACATATGGCGTCTAGTAAACTAGTAACAATGGAACCAGGTGCGGATTCATCAGACCTGAATTTATATGGGTGGATGAACTTTCAATTAGGTCCAGAACCCACTTTATCCATTGATGCCCCAGAAGAACAATTCTTGAATGAAAGTTTTAACTTCACACTAACCTTCAATAACAATGGTAATGAAACTGGATTCGGCCCCACAGTACAGCTGATCTTACCCCCAGAGATACAGTTTGAAAGTGCCAACTTTTTAGGAGCACCAGTAAGTGTTACCAGTGTAGGAACTTTCCCTTTAAGTGGCACCTTAATTGATCCATTATCTGGACTTACAGTGACTGGAACTCCTGGATATCAACTTTACGTAATTGAATATCCTTTGGGTAGTTTTACCTCAGGTCAGCCAAGTGCAGTCCTGGAAATCAATGCATTTTTGTTAGGTAATTCCACCCTGGGATCACCCCTCAATATTACAGCTTACCCTGTCTTTCGTTTTGGTGCCAATGAAACTGGGGGAATACCCATCCGGGGAAATGAGACATCAGCACAGGTAACCCCTACAGTGATTAAAGTCCTTAAAAATACAGCCAGCCCTCATGAAGATGAAACTGCCACTGGTTCCAATTATCCATGGGATTATACCATCACAGTTGATGTAGCAGATGGCCAAACTGTCACTGCAGTTGATGTTATAGATAATCTCCCTGGAAACCTGCAATTTATACAAGTTGTTGATACTGATGGTGGTAACCTAATCCAACAACCATCAACTACCACTCCGGGTGGATTATTATGGATAACCTTCGACAGTATTACTGGTGTTTTAGGTTCTGATAAAACTATCACATACCAAGTTTATGCCCCTAAATTTGATAACAATTCTCAGTATGTACTGGACCCAGACACTGGAGCATGGGTTAATGCCACTAACTCTGTCACTGTCACTGGAAACTACACTGATATTCCTGTTTCATCCCAAGATAATTACACACTCACTTTGAAACCACTGGCTATACAAAAAAGTGTTGATGATGAGAGTACAGATCCCATCCAACCCAGACCTACTGATATTTTAAGATACACACTTAACTTTCAGGTCTCAGATTATTTCTCCCTCAATAATCTGGTACTCTATGATATTTTAGGGGATGGTCAAAGTTTACTGGATTCTTTAAATTACAATCCCAGACTCAACTTATATCTACCAGGTATAGATATCAGTGACCTGTTTGTTGACCTGACCAATCCTAATCAGTTCCAGTATTATCATAACTCCACCACAGGTGTTACCTATTTGATGTTTAATATCACTCAGTTACTCATTGACAATGGATACACCGGTATTGTGGAAGGTGGAAATTACACTGGAACCAACAATGGGGCAACCACTGGAAACCTAACCTTCTGGGCCAGGATCAATGAATACTATGAAGGAGTAACACCACCTATACTCCATCCAATAGTATCCAATGATATTATAAATAATGCAGTGATTGCTGATGCAGTATTAACTCATAATGGTAGTCAGGTGGAAGATACCAGTGGAATTCAGGTTATAATAGTGGCCCCCACACCAGAAAAAGATATAATTGAAATAAATGGAGAGGATCCTACAGCTCCATATGTAATAAGAGCTGGGGACATTGTGACCTTTTCTTTACTGGTAGATGTGCCCACCAGCAACCTGGACGACTTTAACTTGATTGATTATTTACCTATACCATTACTAAGGGCCACCCAGTTTACCACAGGCCAGGCACAGAACACCACTCAAACCATACCAGCTGCTGGTCAATGGAGACTGGGTGAAGATGATACTCTAAGTAGTTTGACTGGTGTGATACCCACGCTGATTGTGGATTCCACCCAGAACACCCTCACATTTAGCTATGGTAATGTTTACAATGCCACCCAACCCAATGCCACAGTTCACATCTTGTTCACCATCACTGCCACTGGAGATCCAATGACAGATGGTTTATGGCTCACCAATCTTTTAAACATAAATTATGAAAACAGTCCTGGGGAAATTTTCAGTGATAATCGAATAGTCTCCCTGATAACAGGAGAACCAGAACTTAACATAAACAAGACAGCAACACCCACCTCAGATCTACAGGCAGGAGACGTGGTCACATACACTGTAACTATGAACAACACGGGAAATGCCCCTGCTTACAATGTGGTGGTTACAGACGATTTACTAACATCTAACTCGGGGTATATCTTATCCATCAGTAACATAACAGTTAGTTATGGTAGTGGAACAGCCATCACTGGATTAAACCTGATGGATCTTTTCACCAGCACCGGTTTGGACTTTGGTTTACTGTACCCTATTTACGCAGCTAACAGCACCAACAGTTCCATAATAATAACCTACGATGCCCTTTTTAACAGCACAGTTTACCCCAGACAGGTCATCAACAACACAGTCAACATCACTAAATATACATCATTAACCCTCCCTGAAAGTCCAAATTATGTAGGGAACCCAGCAGTTGATCAGTCCCACCTTTCAGACAATGCATCAGTACAGGTACGTGATGTTGATTTCCAGAAAAATTACATAGGATCACTTGATGGAATAAGCTCAGGATCTAATCTAACAATAGGAGAAACCGGATTATTCCAAATTGCGGTTACCCTGCCTGCAGGGCAAATCAATGATCTGGTCATTCATGATATTTTACCAGCAGGACTCACTTATGTGTCACATGTATTGGAACTGAGTAACTTCTATGGAAACTTAGCAAATCTAAACTTTACACAAATTAACAACAACCTAGAATTCCTGTTTACAGGACTTACCAACACCACCAGTAACAGCACATTCTACATCAATCTAACAGTCCTTATGGTTGATAATTCAACTGCCAATCCACCTCACACTAACTCTAGGACCAGAACCAACAGGGCCACTATGGACTGGAATAATCCAGGTCATTCCTCCTTAACTGATAGTGCAACTGTTTACCTAGCTGAACCATGGTTAACAGTGGTAAAAACTTTCAATCCCAGCACTATTGAAGGAGGGCAGACCACTACCATAACCCTCCAGGTTAGTAACACCCGTTCCAATGCAAGATCAACGGCATATAATGTAATTATAACCGATTCATTGGCTGGATCTAGCTACATCTTTGATTTAAACAGTGTAACAGAAGTTTTCACTCCAGCAGGGTTTGTGTTTAACTATGATCCTTTAACCGGAATTTTAACTTACACTGGAGGAGACATAACCCTGGGCCAGACACTTAATTTCACATTTAACATAACTGCCCTGGACACACCTTACATTGGACCCACTTATAACAACACAGCCAACGCCACCTACTGGTCAATGCCATGGGTGGGAGGATATCCTGATCCAGATAGTCGTAACTACACAGACTCAGGATGGGCTGTAATCAGAACTGGAGATCCGCAGATAACTAAAACCGTGGAAAACTCCACTATACATGGAAATACAGGAGATCTGACCATAGGTGAAATTGTCACCTATAAAATACTGGTCACATTACCGCAGGGATTGAAAACCAACCTCACCATCACTGATACATTACCTGCAGGGTTCAACTATAACATAGGTGAATACATCCTGAACACCACAGGATTCAGTGGTACTTTAGGATCATTATCAGTTTCTAGTAGCGGTCAGAATATCATATTTACTTTCAATGGCATCACAAACAGTACCAATAACAACACATTCTACCTCCTGTTTAATGCTACAGTACTTAATCACACCAGTAACATAAATGGCACAGTTAAAACCAACAATGTAGCACTCAACTGGACTGAAAATACCAGAACACCATTCACCACTTCAGTGAATACCACCATTGTAGAACCATTTTTAACTGTTAACAAAAATGTAACACCATCTACAGTTGATGGTGGGGATGAGGTTACAGTTACCCTAACAGTCACCAATACAGGTAGTTCACCAGCCTATCAAATGGAGTTAAATGATGTTCTGGATACAGTGCTCTTCAACTCATCCACAGTTTCCCTGGTGTCTTCACCATCAGGTTTCAGTTTCACACCAGGCAGTACCGTGGTTATCAAAGCCATCTCTGGCACCATTATCAACCCCGGTGATGTTTTCACATTCATTTTCACAGTTCTGGTAAATGATAATGTTCCAACAGGTTCTGTATTCCAGAACCAGGCCAATGTTTCATTTTCTTCAATGCCCCCTGGTTACAATGATGCCAGAAATTACACCAACACATCCAATATAGTGAACATCAACACAGTCTCACCATCAGTCAGTAAAACAGTAAACAGTACTTCTGAACCAGATTCCACCAATCCCAATGTACTGGTGGGAGAAGTAGTAACCTACCAACTAGAATTCACAGTCCCAGAAGGTGAAACATTTAATGTATCATTAATCGATTCTTTAATGTCAAACTTGGGTTACAATGGAGGCACTGCCCTGATAAAAAGAAGTGATGCAGGTATCATAGCTTCTGGATTTGATTTCGGAAGTTCAGTTGATGAATTTTTAGCCATCACTCCCACTTCCCTTTCACCACTCACCTTCTATCTGGGTAACGTAACTTACCTGGGTACTAACGGCCTTAAAAACGGAACCATAACCCTGATCTTTAACACCACAATCTTGAATATAGCCAGCAATCAGGCAGGTACACAGATACCTAACAATGCTATATTGAATTTCACCAACGCTACCGGGGGAAGCCAACAGGTGACTGGAATATGCCCTACAGTTTTAAACGTAATTGTTCCCCAAATTGAATCCACTAAAACAGCAAAACAGACTACATTAACGGATTCAGATACAGCCACCTTCAGTATACAGATCCAAAACAACAACAGTACCAACGGAGCCCCGGTTTATGATGTGATTATTGTAGATCCAATCAATGGATTCACCATGGACTACCTGAACCTGAGTATTGTTCCCAGTGATCCATCCATAATATTTACCAACTACTCCACTGCAGATCTGATCTACATAGTGGTCAACAAACTCAACCCAGGCCAGTATCTTAACATAACTTACAATGCCACAGTAAACCATAATGTAACCTTTAATTCTACTCTAAATAACACTGTGAATGCAACTGGAACCACCCTACCTGGTCCCCATGGCACCAACAATGCCACTCCTGGTGATCAGGGTACCAGCACCGGTGAAAGGACAGGAGATCCCACACAACCTGCAGGTGCTGTGAACAACATAAATACTACTGCCACAGCTCTGGTAACCACCAGAACACCAAAAATATCTAAAAAAGTTAACGGAACCGAAACACAGGACCGCACTATAGGTGAAACTGCCACAGAATCTGTAACCATCACCTTGCCAGTGGGAAGCACAACTGAACTTAAGATCATCGATGTCCTACCAGAAGGACTCTTATTAAACGGAGGAACCAGTGGATTCACATATACAACCACTTCAGGGGTTAATGTTAACCAGTTTGTGGTGACTCATCTGGGTGGAAACACCTACCAGATCAGCTTTGGAAATGTAACCATTACCCAGGAAGGGAATATCACTATTAATTACACAGTTCTGATTAGGGATGTAGCTGGAAACTACAATGGTCAGAATCTGATTAACAATGCCACATTATATTACAATAATCAAACTGGGCAGAGTGTCAATGGAGGATCCGATACAGCCACGGTACATGTGGTTGAACCCAACTTGCAGATAACCAAAACACCAAGTAAAACCGATTTGAACATTGGAGAAAAATTCACCTACACCATACAGGTTTCACACACAGCATCCAGCACTGCTGATGCATATAACATTGTTATAACTGATATGATACCCACTGGCCTGACCTTTGTCACTGGTTCTCAGTTATGTCCAGGTTGGATCTTTACCCACAATGGAAACATACTTACATTCACACGGTCCGTTCTAACATTAGCAGATAATAACTCCACTATACTCTTCAACTGTACTGTGAATAACAACTACCTCCTGGCAGGACAAAATATCACTAATGCAGCTTATTTGAATTATACTTCCATATCCACAGGAGGAAGAAATTACACCACCAACAACAGCACTCAAGTTCATGCTATCGGTGCTGATCTTCAAGTGCAAAAAAATGGAGATTCACAAGTTAATGCAGGAGAACAGGTTACATACACCATAACTGTAACTAATTTAGGACCAGACACAGCTGAAAATGTAACAATTAACGATATTTTCCTATCTCCATGGTTCACTTATTTAATCAATCCACAATACTCTCTAAACTTCGGTACATGGACTTCCATAACTACCAGCACATGGAGTCTCATATTAGGAAACATGATATCTGGAAGCTCAGCAAACATCAGAATAAGGGCAACCATTAATGCTTCCGCCCCAGCAGGAATATTAAACAACACAGTAAATGTTACATCAAACACCACAGATCCAAATCCCAATAACAATAATAGCACGGCAACTACTAATGTGACTCAAACTGCTAATTTAACATTAGTAAAAGAAAACACACCATCTAATATTGTTATCGCAGGAAACAACCTTAAATATACTTTAACATTAACTAACACAGGCCCTAGTGTAGCTCGAGATGTGAAACTTACTGATAACACCTTTTCAAGCTATTACCTCAACAGGTTCTATTCTTATAGTGTTAATGGTGGAGCATGGAGCAGTTGGGCAGGTTTCAGTGGTCCTTTAGTCCTAGATGTCACATCTTTATTCTCTTCAGGATATATTGGTATCGGGGAAACATTTAGAGTAATGATAAATGGTACTTTAAATGCTTCTACTCCTAACGGAACGGTCTTATTTAACAATGCAACTGCCAATAGTTCAACAAGTCCATTTAACACAACTTCCAACACAGTTAATAATACCGTAGAAACTTCTGCTGCGTTGAATGTGACAAAATCTGCACCAGAAACTGTGGTTGCTGGTCAGAGTGGGCCTGTTGTGTTCACTATTACTGTGACTAATTATGGTCCTAGTGATGCTTTGTATGTGAAAGTTTCTGATGTGTTGGATAGTCGTTTGACTAACCAGGAGTATAGTTTGAACAATGTGGATTGGTTTGTGTGG
>MVPY01000083.1 GCA_002067065.1 Methanobacterium sp. PtaB.Bin024 | reverse complement strand
TATCCGAAGCGTGTTCCTAGAGGGGAGTGGGATGAGTAGTTGGGTGCTATATGGTAGCGGTCCATGTATCTTTGCACTTTTCCTGCAATGTAAACATAGGTAGCCATGGATATGGTGCCTGTTTTTTGGTTGTCTTGGGGTGCTTTGGCAGCTTTGTAGTTGTATGCAACAGTTGTGGGGGTGTGATCATTTTTGTAGATTTTTTGGGTTATGGTGGTTAGAAGTTTGAGGAATGTGGGCATGGTTAGGGTTATAGTTCTGGTTTTTCCGTTGATGTTGGTTCCGTTGATGGTTACACTTGTGGGAAGTTCATGGTTGGTATCTATATATTTTTTAACCCAACAGGCAGCTTCAACAGTCTGATCAATGGTGAAAATACCTGCAAAATTGACAACATAACTCCATGGTACTACTTTGATGCTTGTGGGTAGTGTTTTGGTAGTGTTGTATGTGTCAAGAATTTTGCTGTAGGTGTATATAAGGTTTTGATATCCGAAGCGTGTTCCTAGGGTGCTGTAGGATGAGTAATTAGGTGCTTTAAGGTAACGGTCCATGTATCTTTGTACTTTTCCCGCAATGGTAATATATGTGGCTAGGGTCATGGTGCCTGTTTTTTGGTTGTCTAGAGGTGAAGTTGCAGTTTTGTAGTTGCATGCTAGATCTATGGATGTGAAATCATTTTTATAGATCTTTTGGGTTACAGTAGTTAAAAGTTCCAGAAAAGAGGCCATATTAACATTTATACCGTTGATAGTCACATAGTCCGGAAGTTTTTGATTGGCTTCAGTGTATTCTTTAACCCAAATTGCCGCGTTCACACTTTCTTCTATGGTGAAAGTAGCAACCGTATGATCATTAATTATTTTACTCCATGATTTAACTTCTATAGTCTTGGGTAGAGTTCCGGTGTTGTTGTAAGTGTCGAGGATTTTGCAGTAGGTGTATATCATGTTTTGATAGCTGAAATAGGAGCCTAGGCTGGTGGTGTATCTATTGTATGACGAGGTAACAGCAAAGTTAGGTGCTCTACCATAACTGTTCATGAAGTTTTTAACGTTCTGGGCAATTGCAACGTATTCAGAAAGTGGCATGTAACCCGTGGTCATAGAATCACTGGGCTTAGGTGCAGAACCATAACTTTTAGGATTAATTAAGGAATCTAAATCGTTATTATTAATTAGAACCACACTGCTTGTTAAAAGTTGTAGGAATGATGACATAGTTACTTTAATCCCATTAACAGTAACAGAAGAGGGCAGTTTATGATTATTATCAACGTAGGTTTTGACCTGTCCTGCAGCTTCTATCACATCTTCCACTGTCACCATCCAGGGACCAACACCCACAGAACTTGGCAATGATCCAGTGGTACTGTAGGTATCTAAAATGTCGCTGTACGTGTAAATCATGTTTTCATAGCCGAATTCGGTAGTTGGACGGGAAACCTTTTTCACGATCTGGCCAATGAATCTCTTGGAAGGAGTGGTGGGTAGGGATGATCCACTTATAAATTGGCCTCTGAATATGATATTATCGGAACGTATGCTTTTTGATGCATAAACGTTAATTTTAGTAATATAACTGAATAAATCAGAAGTTTTCACGTATTCATATGCTATTACGTTTCGATGGTTAACTCCCCATGGGTTATTATATGCTAAGCTCATGGTAGTAGTCACTGGAGCGGAAGTAGAAACATAACCGCTCCTGTAACATGAGGGACTGTTGGGAACTGCGATATATTGACCATTAGACATAGTAAAAAGACCAGACTTCCTTCCACCATTAACTATGGCATAACCCACAACATTATTGGGAGATTTAATAATGAAATGACCAATTCCCCCTAACCCTGATACTAAAGTCAAAGCCCTGCTTATGGTAGAGGAGGTTATACTACCAGAGGCCGCGGCATTTCCTGCGAGACTCTCCAGTTGTTGAACGACACCAGGATAATCAGCACCACCTATTCCCACCATCCACCCATCGAGGGTTACTATGGTATGGAAAAAGTATTGGCCAGTTGTTTTATACTCTTTAACCGCTGTTTTACCATACCAACTGGTCACAGTAATATAAAGATTCGCTGCATATGTTGAATCTCTCCTATATACAAATACATCATATCCATCACGAATATGGAGCAAAACAGAACAACATCCACTAAGATAATCCAGTTGTTCAGCTGAAGCATTAATTTCATCATAAAACTCAGTTTCAGATTCATTATATAAAGGGGCAGTATCATTAACACTTTCAGAATTACTAATATCACAAGTATTATTAGATTCAATAGCAACCTGAGAATCAGTCAGATTAACAATCTGAGAATCAATCAGATTATCATCTTCTACAGCAGCAGCACAACCCATAAAAAGTAGTATAACAAATAATGATAAAATTACTGTTCCTTTTTTTGGAAAAATTTTATCAGCCCCTCCACAATTCATATTCATAAATATTGTTCATTACCACTATTTTTATTTATGGTTTGTAATTCCTATTATGATGTTTGAATTTTTTAAAAAAATCGTAAGATCTCAGGAATCTGTTAA
>MVPY01000082.1 GCA_002067065.1 Methanobacterium sp. PtaB.Bin024 | reverse complement strand
TCACAATCTGCATGGTCTCCGCTTCTGTGTAGGATATTCTGATAACTTCAAAAAACCGACTAATAATGAAAACAAATATCTGCGAAAAGATATGAAAATCTGTCAAAAGATCATATTTAACTCCTCTCATCCTAAAAACAAAAGCTGTCTGAATTACAACATTTATTTTTTCAAGGTCCTTCCGATGCTTCAAAAATTCCATCAAAATACCAAAATAAAATGGAAACGTGTCAAAACCTTTATTTAAAGACCAGAGACTAAGACCAATTTTATCTCCATCAATAAATTCAGAATCAAGAAGTTTATCAGCCAGTAAAACGAGGTCATATTCCTGTACTTTCTTATAAACCTCTTCATTAGTTTTTACACCAAGATCATATCTGAGTGTTCTGTAAAATTCTGTGAAAACCTCAGATGAACTCATATCAGGATTATCCAAAAAAAGAATGGGATCATAAACATTCAAATCAAGACTCTTTAATGCAGAATAAATATTGGCAGATTTACCAGTCCCAGGACTCCCTATGATCAATACAAATATGCCCTTACGGTTCTTCATACTACGAAACATACGGTATATCTTTCGAAAGGATCGG
Organism: Methanobacterium sp. PtaB.Bin024; assembly: GCA_002067065.1. Lineage (GTDB taxonomy): Archaea > Methanobacteriota > Methanobacteria > Methanobacteriales > Methanobacteriaceae > Methanobacterium. Next base: position 4,689 of record MVPY01000082.1, on the reverse strand, counting down.
GTATACACAAAATCCCCATTGTCCCCTTCTGATTTCACCTTATAATCTACCATGTTATTATTATAGGTTTACATATAAATCCACTTTATATTTCACAGCTTATTGGAAAAAGGAAATATTGAATTGATATTATACTGGATTTAAATAAGGTATCTGTACACAAGGTTAATAATAAACTAAATTCATAATGAGTCTTATAAAATATATGAGAAAATCAATAAAGGGATAAATCAATTAATTGACACATTATCAAAAATTAATTGATACCTTATCAAAAAAATAGTTTTTCGGATAAAATAACTTGTCTAATTAGCACGAATACAACATTAATAATGTAAAGATCGAAAAATTGAGATTGTAAATCTTTTTTAGAATATAAATAGGTGTTTTAAATGGAAACAGTTAACATTCTCATTGAAGCCTTACCCTACATCAAAAAATTCCACCATCAAAAGATCATGATTAAATACGGTGGTCACGCCATGATCGATTCTGTTGCCAAAAGTTCCACAGCCCGTGATACTGTTCTATTGAAATATGTGGGTATGAAACCCATAGTGGTACATGGAGGAGGACCTGAAATCTCTCGTTCCATGAACAAACTGGGTAAAGAACCCAAATTCATTGGAGGACTTCGTGTAACGGATCAAGAAACCATGGATATCGTGAAAATGGTCCTGGTTGGTAAGATAAGTACTGAAATCGTGGCCAACATTGGACTCCACGGTGGCAAAGGAGTGGGACTTTCAGGTAAGGATAACCTGCTCCTGAAAGCTCGTAAACGCTCCCCCCAGGTTGTGGTGGATCAGGAAACAGGTAATGAACAGATGGTTGACTTAGGACTGGTAGGAGAGATTGAATCAGTAAACCCCGAAATCCTGGACGTTATGACCAAAAACGATTACATACCAGTTATCAGCCCCATAGGAGTGGATGATAGGGGTGAAACATTAAACTTAAATGCTGATACTGTAGCCGGTGAAGTCGCTGGTGAAGTCGCCGCAGAAAAGCTTATAATACTCACTGATGTGCCTGGCATACTCACTGACCCTTCAGACCCAGATAGTCTCATTAGAAAAGTCAATATTGAAGAAGTGATGGAACTTATTGATGATGGAACTGTCCGGGATGGTATGTTACCAAAAGTGCTTACTTGTATCAGTGCCCTGGAAAATGGTGTTAAATCTGCCCATATTATCGATGGGAGAATAAAACACAGTGTACTCCTTGAGATCTTTACCAAGGAGGGTATTGGAACCATGATCACCAGATAAGTTCCAACAAACTTACCATTTTTTTTAAATATCGATATTTCCATCGTATATGGCATTTCTACTGAGTTTAGAATTATTTAAAAGAGATTAAAGTCATTTTAAAAGTTTTATAAATTATAGGAAGTTCTAAAGTGAAAATATCTATCGTAACGGATGGACCCTATGGTGAAAGGGCCTATGCAACTATTAAAGAAGAATTCGACTGTGATTACATCGTAATGGATGCACCAACCTCCACGTTTATGGATGAAATTGATCTTCCACCTGAAACCCTTGCACAACTGGAAAAGGCGGACATAGTTATAACCTACACCTTACACCCAGATTTAACCCTAGACTTGGTTGATGCCCTTCATGATAAAGTGGAATGGATAATAGTGGGAGCCTGGAGGGGCGATGGTTTCAAAAACCAATTAGAAAGTTATGGAAATGTAACCTGCCCTGAAAACATGTGTGACCTTTCTGAAAATGGTAACCCTGTCTTCGATAAATTTGTATCCAAATTTGGACGGCCAATAGTTAGAGTAAACTGCCAAGGTGCTAAAGTAGTTGAGGTGAAAGTCTTAAGATGCTCTCCATGTGGCAGCACTAAGTTTGTTGCTGAGGAGATGGTGGGAGAACCTAAAGAAACCCTACCAGTCAGGGCAGGACTTCGAATACAACATTATCCATGTCGGGCCCCCAAGATGAGACTTTTCGCAGATGATGAATGTAAAAAAGAACTTGCTGCTAATTTCCATAAAAAAGCCTTTGAAGATGCCCTAAAAAAGGATAACAATAATAATTAAATATATGGTGGAAATTATCAGCACCTAAATCCAAATTACATAATGAGAATAATCATTTAATGGTAATGATTTAATAGACACTTTGCTAAAAAGTAATAATGTGAGAAATATGTTAGAAGTAGCGATTATTGGAGCCAGTGGTTACACCGGAGGAGAACTTTTAAGGTTTCTTGATGTTCACAGCAAAGTGGAAGTAGTGGCAGCTACTTCCCGACAATATGCTGACACTCCTATAAGAAAGGTACATCCTCACCTGCATGATCTGGATTTAGATTTTCTAGATAAATCGCCATCAGACCTAGATGTTGATTTAGCCTTCACCGCCACCCCTCACGGCGCTTCCATGAATATTGTTCCTGAACTGATAGAAAAAGGAATCAAAGTGGTTGATCTCAGTGGAGACTACCGATTCGATGATATTACCATTTATGAGAAATGGTACGGTTTAAAACATAACAAACCTCTTGAATCTGTTTATGGGATGCCAGAAATGTATCGAGAGGAAATTAAAGGAGCCAATCTTGTTGCTAACCCTGGATGCTACCCCACAGGTGCCATCCTGGCAGGCATTCCCCTGGTAAAAGAAGGTATCACTGACACTCTAATTGCTGACTCTAAAAGTGGAGTGAGTGGTGCAGGAATTAATCCAACACCCGTGACCCACTACCCCAACATCAGCGATAATCTGGTGCCATACGCAGTGACCAACCACCGCCACATGCCTGAAATCCAGGAAAAACTACGAAAATATGGAAATGTTCGTGTATCATTCACACCTCACCTGATACCAGCCATTAGGGGGATTATAACCACATTACATTGTTTCCCAAACAAAAAAATTACTTCATCTGAAGTTCAGGAAATATATAAAGAAAAATATCAAGATGAGCCCTTCGTCAGGGTGCTTGAAGAAGGTGAAATTCCAAGATTAAGTTCCGTGCGTGGATCAAATTTCTGTCATATTGGCTGCTTTGAAATTGATGAAAACGGCAGATTAGTTGTTGTTTCTGCTATCGATAATCTAGTTAAGGGTGCTTCAGGTGTTGCAGTTCAAAATATGAATCTTATGTGCGGATTCCCCGAAACAATGTCCCTAGAAGCTGTGGGTTTACATCCCTAAACCTTTATAAACTTTGATCCATATAATTTATGAAAAGATCATGAAAGAATAAAGTGAAAAACTCTTACTAATCACCGATACTCATTTATTCTTCCTATAAACCTTTAATAATTCCAATAAAGAATTATGTTGGTTGAGGTAAATATGAAAACAATTATTTTGTTTTATTCAAGGAGTAGGAAAACAGCTCTAGTGGCCAAGATCTTGGCCAAGGAAGTGAATGGAGATACTCAGGAAATAATTGACCTGAATGATAGACAGGGCCCATTAAACTATTTAAAGGCTTCAATGGATGCTTTTCGTGAGAATAAAACTTTAATCAACCCTGCAACGGTGGATCTCACAAACTATGATCTAATCTACCTGGGAAGTCCCACATGGGCAGGTAAACCAGCACCAGCAATTATCACCCTCATTGACCACTGTAATTTCATTGGCAAAGATGTTATCCTATTTGCCACCATGGGTGGCTCTGGTGGGCAGAAGGTTATTGAACGCATGAAAGAAAAAATAGAACCCAGGGGAGGACGAATGATTAAATCATTCCTGGTGAAAACTGGTGGCAAAAAAATGGAAGAATTAGTTGAAGATGTTAAAGAAATCGTCCGAGATGAAGATCTCCCTATATATGGAATATAAGTTTAAAACATATTGTTACAATGAATAAATTTATAATAATTAATTAATCTTGAGATAAATAGCTAAAACTGGTGATTTAATTGATAAATTATGAAAGATTCTTAGAATCCTACAAACCCCTCATCGCTGTTCCAGTGGTAATCACCATTATCGCTTTGATATTAGTAGCCACACTTGGACTTCAGCAAGGCATAGAACTTAAAGGTGGGACTACTGCCGTTGTACAACTGGAAAAACCCATTAGTCAAAGTGAATTAAACACATTAATTAGTGAAGGTATGTCCAATCAACAGGTTGATGTTACAATTAGTAACAATCAGGCCAATGTGGAGATTGCTGGTGATGTTAGTATTGTTAAATTAACATCTGTCCTGGAGGGAACAGGGAATATAACCAGTTATCATTCTGTTGGTCCAGTATTGGGTAAAGAATCAATGACACAGGTATACTATGCACTTGCTTTCGCATTCATCTTCATGAGTATAACTGTTTTCATAATTTTCCGAAATTTCGTGCCCAGCTTAGCAGTTATATTCGCTGCCCTCTCTGACATTATAATTGCCTTAGGAGGTATGGCCTTATTTGGAATCCCCCTTTCAGTGGCTTCTGTGGGAGCAATACTCATGTTAATTGGTTACAGTGTAGACACTGACATCCTGCTCACCACCAGAATCCTTAAAAGGAAGGAGGGTACAGTTACCCAAAGAGCTGTTGAAGCCATTAAAACTGGTCTTACCATGGCAGCTGCAGCCATTGGTTCTATGGTGGCCCTTTACCTGGTAGTTGTATTCATGATCCCTGCTGCCCAGACCCTGGCAGATATAGCTGCAGTGTTGATCATAGGGTTAACTGCAGATATTTTGGCCAC
>MVPY01000081.1:25000-26505 GCA_002067065.1 Methanobacterium sp. PtaB.Bin024 | reverse complement strand
AATCATGCATCTTTTTGTTTTTATCTTAATATATGAGAGTTCTTCGGGTTTTGGTTCTTCTTTGGGTTCTTCTTTGGGTTCTTCTTTGGGTTCTTCTTTGGGTTCTTCTTTTACTTATATCGTATTAGCTACTTATTATCTACTTAAATTTCGGTTTAGAATCCCTATTATGGTCATGAAATGAAAATAAAAATGTATTTTCAGAAGCAAACTAATTAATAACCTACAAAATACACAAAACTAGAAGCAAAATTCTTTTTTCAAAAAGAAAAATCTAAGACACTATATATGTTATTATATCATATTATCTTAATCTTTTCTATAGTTTACAGCCAAATCATCTTAATAATTTTCTGGGGTGATTGAGAAAATAAATTATTACTTTAATGTTTTTGAATCCAGAAATCGCTTATTATAATAATATGATAGTAGTTATATCTGAAATGTAATATATTGCAAAGATTAATGGTATTCAATATTTTCAATAAATTTTCATGGTGAAAATAATGTACTGTCCAAAATGTGGAACACAAAACCCTGATGATGCCCAGTTTTGTCAGAATTGTGGAACAACGTTAACAAATCTAGCAACTCAACCTTATACTTATAGTGGAACTTATACTGAAGCAAAAAGACCAAATATTCTGATTATAATCTTAGGTTACATATTAGCTTTTTTAGGTGGGCTTTTTGGGATTTTAATTGGCATGTATCTAATGTCAAAAGATAACTCCAGTTCAAGATTTCATGGTCGAAATATCCTAATAATTGCAGTCATAAGTATTGTTTTGGGTTTGCTATTGACCGTATTAGGCTATTAAAATTAAATCCTAAAATTAATTAACTGTGAAAGTATATAGATGAAATTAAGAGAGGCCCCAAAATGGTATTTTGCGCAAAATGTGGTTCAGAAAATGTGGATGAGGCTGTTTACTGTTCAGAATGTGGTCAGAAACTTTTACAAGTAGATGACCTAATGGAATCCCCTGGAACTTCTTATAGTGAAAAGGAAATACTCCAAGAAATGATTCATGTTGCATGGAAAAGCGGTATGAACCGAAAAGTCCTATATTTCACTAACGAGAACATTTACGTTGGCGAAGGCACTCTTTTAAGTGGTGGAATGGGATTTGCCGCTGGTGGACTTATTGGTCGTCATATTGAAAAAAAGCGTCTTGCAGAAATGGAAGAAGAAGCTAATCGAATTAACTTCAAAGAACTCGCCGCCCATAATCCAGATGTGGTGGTCATTCCTTACAATGAAATTATAAATCTGGTCATGGGAAAGAAAAGAATGTTACTGGCTCCTTCAATAAAAGTTGAAACCACGTCCACTGAATACACGTTCACTGTAATGGATTTTAAAAAATACAAACAATTCCAGCAAAGTATACCTGCTATTTTGGGGGATAAAGTTACTGTAGAATAGAATTCAAAGGTTTAATAGATCAATTCAACTTCTAATCCTGAAGTACTTCAAAATCAGAGTATCTTTTATTACAATT
>MVPY01000081.1:0-20000 GCA_002067065.1 Methanobacterium sp. PtaB.Bin024 | reverse complement strand
TGTGAACCCACTCATAAAAGTTGCCTTTGCTGACAAGGATTTATCCTTTGACTTTACCCAACCAAGGAAGTCCATAGCTAAAGGTGCATTACGAGAATTCATACCTGGTGGAGAAAGGGACTTAATTATCCCAGCTAAATAAGACAATTAGCTCTTAAAAATTGGAAATGTGGATTATGATAATCCACATGCTTTTTTTATTAATTTTAAACTTTGTTTATTAGTTTTAAATCTTTATTCTTACGTAAATACGCATGTTTTCCTAAATAAATATATATTGTCCTTAAATTTTCCCATTTAGGTTGATTATCAGTTTAACTTTTTCATTACACTTGATACAACTTTGGAATTATTTTCGTATCATGCCAACTTTTATATAATAGAATAACCACTGGTTATTAACATAACTAGTGGTTATGTTTACTACTAATAACTTGTTTAAATGGTGATTTTATGATAGTAAAGGAATGGTGCATGTACTGTGGGGAGTGTGCCGGTGTTTGTCCCCGGAATCTCATCGAAGTACGAGAGTTAACGCTAAAATTCAATGAAGATGAATGTAAAGATTGTAAAATTTGCATCCAAGTATGTCCAGTTCAGGCCCTGGAAAAAGAGGTGATCTGATGTTGGAAACAGACATCCTGGTAATAGGAGCTGGTCCTGCAGGTTCCATGGCTGCCAAACACGCAGCTTTAAACGGAGCAGAAGTACTCCTAATTGACAGGAAATCGGAAATAGGAGCCCCTAAAAGATGTGCAGAGGGAGTATCCAAAGACGGCCTAAAAAGATTGGATGTCACACCAGATCCTCGCTGGATAACCAGTGAAATAAACAAAGTTCGTCTTGTTTCACCCAACGGAACTGACGTGCTCCTGGATGAAGAAAAGGTGAAACTATCTGAAGTGGGCTATGTTCTGGAGAGGAAGGTTTTTGATAAACACTTAGCCATGGATGCTGCCCGAGCTGGTGCCCAGATCATGGTGAAAACATTAGCCACCAGTATGAAAACTGAGGAAGATGGAGTAACCGTTCAATTAGAACATATGGGAAATCCATTGGAAATAAAAACTAAAATAGTCATTGGTGCCGATGGACCAGAATCTAAGGTGGGCAGATGGGCTAATCTCAAAACAGGGTTAAAACCAGGTAACATGGAATCCTGTGCCCAGTTTGAAATGGCAGGAGTGGAAATGGAACAAACAGGGTGCATCGAACTCATATTTGGAAGTGTAACTCCAGGTGGTTACGCCTGGATATTCCCCAAAGGCGATGATATAGCCAATGTGGGTCTGGGAGTTCTCAGCACTAGAACCGATAAAACCGCCTACCAGCACCTTCTTGAATTTGTGGATAAATACCCTGCCACCCAGAACGCTCAGCCAGTTGAACTTAACGTAGGGGGTGACCCTGTGGCAGGACTCCACAAAGAACTGGTCACTGACCATGTACTCATCACCGGAGATGCTGCAGGAATGGTAAACCCCCTAGATGGCGGTGGCATAATCAGCGGAATGACCGGAGGACGTATAGCTGGCGAAATAGCAGCAAAAGCCATTTCAGATGGTGATTACTCCAAAAAGAATCTTAAAGAATACCAAAAACGCTGCCAGAAAGAGATAGGTGACTCATTTAAGAAATATCTCAAGGCCAAGGAATATCTTCTGAGTCTTTCTGATGATGAACTGGACTCTATAGCCAACGCATTCAATGAGAGTGATTTTGACAGGATAAGCCCCACTGATCTGTTAAAAGTTCTACTTAAGGTGTCTCCAAAGGCCATGATTAAGTTAGGTAAATTATTCTAACCAGTTACCTAACTTATTCTAACTATTTACCTAAATTTTTTAACAGAAGAATCTCTAGGGTGGAAATAACTTTATGGCAAATATACATTATTATATAAACTTATATTATGGTTACGGTGATACTGTTGTCAATTAAAGAAATCAGGAGACGTGAAAAGGAACAAAGGCGTGATTATATCCTGAATGAGGCTGAGAAACTATTTTTTTCCAGGGATTATGATAATGTCTCCATGAATCAGATTGCCCAGGAAGTTGGACTCAATAAAGCCACTCTTTACCTATATTTTAACAATAAAGAATCAATTTATTTTGCTATTGTCCTTAGAGGAGTCCAGATCTTCAAAGAAATACTTAAAAATAAGGTTAACACTGGGAAGACAGGAATAGATAAACTTGAAGAGGCAGGCCGTGCCTATTTCGAGTTTTACAAGGATTATCCTGATTACCATGACGTTTACCTTTACTTTAAATCAAAAAGATTTAAAGATAGTAGGGATGAATACGCCCTTCAGATAGAATCTCTAACTGGAGATCTAATGATCATCATCTGTAACTCCATTCAGGAAGGTATTAAAGATGGAACCATCCGAAAAGAGGTTAAACCCATAGAAGTGGCTGTTTTTGTTGCAGTGACTGCAGAAAGGATTGTGGGTTTAGGTCCTACCACTTTAAAAGTTCTGGAATGCCAGGGCATCAAACATGAACAGTTCATTGAGGACTCCATGGATCTGTGGAGGCATATGGTTATGAATAATGTTCAAAACTGATGGTTAGATCTGCTTCATATGCTTTCATTATTCAATTCTCAGTCAAAAGAATGTTCCATATTAATTATATAACCTCTTAAAACAAATTATCATCAGTGAGATTGTTATAGTTTAAACTGATAATGTTCTATAGGTGGATTTAATGTCAACGGCAGCCCGGAGAAAACGAGAAAAAGAACAAAGGAGACAGTCCATCATAGATGCCGCTGAGAGTCTATTTTTTTCCAAGGGTTATGACAATGTTTCAATTAATGACATTGCCAAGGAAGTTGAATTGAACAGAGCTACCATCTACATATATTTTGAGAATAAAGAAGCATTATGCTTGGCTGTTATATTGCGTGGGGTTCGAATATTAAATAGTATGGTTAAAAATAATGTAAAAGCCGCAACTGATACCCAAAAAATCAATGCCATAGGAAAGACCTATAATAATTTCTTTAGTTTATATCCGCAGTATTTTCAGGTTTATTGTTATTTCCAATCTGGAAGATTTGGATCCTATGAAACTGGCTTAAAACGTCCTGCTTGGGATGATGTAATGGAGATAATCCGCCTGCAGAAAGAGATATTTGATATCCTGCACTTGGCTATTAAAAATGGAATAAAGATGGGAAAAATTTCATCCAATATGAATACTTTTTATGCAACATTTTTAGTCATGTCTGCCATAGATTCCATGATAAATCCCTCTCCAATTTTAACAAAGGAACTTAAAGACAGGAATTTTACCAAAACACAACAATATTTTCCTCAAGATTTTGCCCATTTTGTTAATGAATTAATTAAAAATAAGGAATAACAAAAATTTTCTTCACTATATGAAATCTCTATTAATAATTCATAATTTAAGCCATTTACATTGAATATTCAAGGATATTACAGCTCTTTTTTTGATTATAGTAACTGGAACAAATAGAAACATTTATATGCTTAATATGACCCTTAGTCATATATAAAAATAGGAGTCATTAATAATTTTTTATACAATCACATAATTTTAACACTTATAATAAATCAGGTGAAATAATGTCAATAGCCCAATGGAAGGAAAAAGAAAAAGAACAGCGGCGTGAAAACATCATTGACGCTGCTGAAAAGTTATTCTCTGATACAAACTATGATAATGTTTCAATGGACGAAATAGCCAAAGAAATGGGGTTAGGTAAAGGGACATTGTATCTTTATTTTACGAGCAAAGAATCTTTATTTTACGCTGTAGCGCTGCGTGGGATGCAAATATTGAATGCAATGCATTTAAAATCTTTAAATGTTGAGGAAAGCGGGTTAAATAAATTACATGTACTAATTGATGGCTATTTCCAATTCACTCAGGAATATCCTGAATATTTCCATATGCTTTGTTATGCTGCATCAAACCCCTCTTCCATAACAGATAATGAATATGCAAAGGATTTCACGGATCTGGCCCTGAATAATATCCAGATATCAGCCAAAATACTTGAAGAATGTATGGTGGAGGGAACTGTGAGAAGAGATTTAAACCCCACAGAAATGGCAATTTTCCTCAGCATCATCGGAAATAGTATCACGAACATGGATCCTGTTTGGAAGGTGACTTTAGAAGCAGCAGGAACAGGTAATGATGAAATCTGGGAGCATTACCTGCGTTTCATCACCCCTGCCATTGAAACCAGACATGAATTAGATCTGTCTGGAGCTGAAAGTGGTGATGAGAAATGAAGTTTTTGAATTACCTAAAAGAGGGGGGTAAATAATGAAAATAAGTAAAATGCAGATAAAAAGGAAAGATACTAGTGGTACGGCTGAGGAAATAGCTTTTCACAGAGTCATTGAATCAGCTAAGAATGAAGAAGAACGGATCTGTTATGATCCCTATGCTGTACATTTTATTGGCCCGGAATTACTGAAATTTTTTGAAGCAACTGCATGTAACTATCCTGAGGCTAAAGCAAGACTGGAAGAGATGTATCGTTTATTTCCAGGTACACAAAATTCAATTGTAGCAAGGGTCCGATATTTCGACGATTATCTCCAGAATTGTATTGATGAGGGAATTGAACAGCTGGTTATTCTTGGTGCTGGCTATGATACCAGGGCTTATCGTATCGTAGGGTTGAAAGAAAAGGTGAAGGTGTTTGAAGTTGATTATCAGGGCACTCAGAAAGTGAAGACGGAAAAGATTAAAGAAATCTTTGGTTCACTTCCCCATCATGTCACATTTGTAGATGCCGATGTTGGGAGTGAAAAACTATTTAAAAACTTATTAAAACACAGATACAATCAGACACAAAAAACACTCTTCATTATGGAAGGACTTGTCTATTACCTCCCACCGGAGAATGTGGAAACTTTACTGTCATCCATAGTGCAGAATTCAGGCTCTGGTAGTAAGATAATTTTCGATTACTTCCCTCAATCAATGGTTGATGGCACCTGCGAACTGGAGGTTGGGAACCTCATATATGAACGTGTGAAACAATCTGGGGAACCACTTAAATTTGGAATTAAAGACGGAACCGTGGAGGAATTCTTAAAAGAGCGAGGTTTTTCTCATATTCAAAATGTGACCAGTGAAGATTATAAAAAAGCCTATTTTTATGGTAAAAATGAAAACCGAGAGGTTTGCAGTCTTTACTCATTTGTTCATGCCATGGTTGAACATTAAAATAGGCTCAGATAATATTTTTTTCATTTTTCATTGATTTTTTCTTGTTTATTTTAATTTCCCCCTTTTTATCACTTAAATAGATTTTAAAGTTCTATTATGGGAAAAATTACATCGTTTACCAAACATTTATATATACAATAACACCATGTTATAAAATAACAGACTGTTACAAAATAACAGTTTGTCACAAAATAACATCCCGTTATAAAGGAGGGTACTATAATGGGGAAAAATAAGATAAAGGACAGATTAAAGGAAAATTTAAAAGAACCAAACCCAACAGCTGAATTTGTAGCATCACATCGAGCAGCTGAATCATTAAAACCTGAAAATGAACGTATATGCTATGATCCTTATGCTATTCATTTTCTTAACCCTGAGACCTTGGAAATAATAAATGATCCGGTTAAGTTGAAGGCAATAACTGAAATGGCTGGCCCATCGGTCAGGAGATGGGTACTTCCCTTCGAGTCAGAGTCAGATATTTTGATGATTTCGTGAAGAAATCAATTGAAAAAGGCCTAGAACAGCTGGTTATTTTAGGAGCAGGATACGATACTCGTGCTTATCGAATTGAAGGACTGGAAAAAGTGAAAGTTTTTGAAGTGGATCATCCAGACACTCAACACTTTAAAACCCAGAAGATCAAGGAAATATTTGGGTCTCTACCTAATCATGTTAAATACATGCCTGTAGATTTGGAAACCCTGACACTTGGTCAATGTCTGTTTGATAATGGATATAAAAGTTCGAAAAAGACTCTTTTTGTAATGGAAGGACTTATTCAATACCTTTCACAGAAATCTGTTGATGAAATTTTTTCATTTATTGCCAGAAATTCAGGTAAAGGAAGTGCTGTTATTTTTGATTACCATGATGAATCTGTGATTAATGAAACCAGCAAAGCAGGGAAAATGATTAAAAATTTTCTGGAACAGGTGGGAGAACATCTTAAATTTAGTATTGAAGAGAGAGAAGTTGAAGAATTTCTCTCCCAACATGGATTTTCTAATATCATCAATGTTTCCAGTAAAAAATATAGAAATAAATATTCTCCAGAGGCAGATGAAAACAGAAAATTCTACAATCCCATGTTCTTTGCCCATGCAATGGTTGATGAAAAGTTCTACTAAACAGACCATGTAGGTGGTGTATACCAAGAGGATGCAAATTTCAATGGTCAATTGTAAGAAAGTGAGGGATTAATGACCAAATGTTATCTAACGATCTGTTAAAAAAACTATTGAGGGGATAAAATGCAACCAAAAGTTACAAAAATTGAGATAAGCGAAGATAAAAGCTTAGATTTAAGGGAATTAACTGCTCCGTGTGGTTTAGGCTGTTTTAATTGCCCAGGCTATTTAGCAAATGATAATGAAGAAATAAGGAAACAGTTGGCAACTAAAGCTTCGGAATATGGCATTCCATACAAGAAAGCATATGAAGTATCTGTGTGCAAAGGATGTCGAAAAGAAAAGGGTATTTGTCCCATCGGAGGTATGAGGACAGAGCCATGCAAAGTATTCAAGTGCGTTACTTTGAAAGGCATAGAATCATGTGCTGATTGCTCTGATTTCCCTTGTGATAATCTACAGCCTTACGCAGACAAGGCATCTATGCTGCCACATAACACCAAAGTGTTTAATTTAGCATTAATAAGAAAAATGGGCTTAGAAAAATGGGCTAGTGAAAAAGCAAATCTCGTGAGAGATACCTATTTCAATGGAAAATGGAATATTTAGGGAACTGATTTGAAAGTCAATTGTATTTTCATATCATTGAAGCAAAGAATGCAGGTATATAAATGAAAAAAACTGATAAATTTAAGATTTTAGAAAAAACAGCTTTAAAATCGGGTTGTGCAGAGGCAAAGGTTATTCCCGCAGATCAAATAGTGGTTGAAGACAGAGTTCGCCTCCGCTGTATGATTGGCTGCCCAACCTATGGGAAGAATTTGAGATGTCCTCCGTACGCGCCGAGTGTGGATAGTTTCCGGAAGATTTTGAATGATTACAATGTGGCGATGGTTATCAGGATCAAACCACCAAAAATATCCAAGGAATTGCTGGAAAAATACGTGCCTAAAGATGGTGAGGAGTTCAGACTATGGGATCGGCATCATGATCCGGTTACGGAAACATCTGCCATATGGACGGATTTCTCGCAGATTTACAAATCCATGTTAATGGTTCTGCTGGAACTTGAAAGGGCAGCATTCAAACAAGGATATTCTTTGGCCACTGCTTTTTTCGGTGGGAAATGTATGCTCTGTGAAAAATGCAACGTGGAAGGCGGGGTTTGTCTAAATCCTCTAATGTCACGTTTTGCATCCGAAGCTATGGGCATAAACCTGCTAAAAACAGCAAAAAATGCAAATATGGAATTAAAGTTTTCTACTTCTGATAATCCAGTTCCAATCACTCCAATGGCCATATTACTAATAAATTAAGACAAATTACGTGCAATTAGAAGGAATGGTGATTCTATGAGTGAGGCTAGTTTAGATACAAATTTCGTGGAGAATGTTCTTGAAGAACATAATTACATTCCCGATGAAATCATAGTTAACGTGGTTTTTCTTGCCCTTTCACTTAAAAAACCCATACTAATTGAAGGTCCTCCAGGAACAGGTAAAACTGAACTTTCCAAGGCTGTGGCCAGGGCTTTCATGAGGGATTTTTTCAGGGTGCAGTGTTATGAAGGAATTACCTTTGAACAGATCGTTGGGGAATGGAACTACCAGAAACAACTTTTACATCTTGAAATGTCAAAAATAAACGATGATGCAACTAAACCAGAGGATGATGTTTTTAGGGAGGATTTTTTCATTAAAAGACCCCTTCTTTCTGCATTCATGAACAATAAATCCTCAGTTATTCTTATTGATGAGATTGATAAGGCAGATGAGGAAGTGGAAAGTTTCCTCCTGGAAGCCCTGGGGGAGAAGCAGATTACAGTAAATGATCTGGGAACTTTTGATCTAAAAAATGATCTTGTGGTGATCCTGACTTCCAACAGCCAGAGGCAACTCTTAGATGAAACCAAAGATCGTTGCCTCTACCTTTATATTGATTATCCATCTTTGGAAAGGGAAGTGGAGATCGTTAAAACTCATTTACCTGAAGCTTCTCCTCATCTGGTGGAAGACGTGGTTAAAACCATGCAAAAGATCCGGAGGATGAACCTATCTAAAGTGCCCTCCATCCGGGCCACTGTGGACTGGATTAAAAGCATGAACATGTTTGATAAAAATGATCTCAACGAAGATTCAATTAAAAAAACCATCAACGTGGTTATAAAAAACGAAGAAGACCGAGAAAAGGTCTTAAAATCATTCCATAAGTAAATATGTAGTGGGAACAATGAAGGATGATCTTATCAGATTTTCCAGGACGCTCCGGGAGAACGGAATTCCTGCCAGCCTGCGATGCACCCAAAGTGCCTACGAAGCACTGCCCCTAATTGAAAAGGGAGATGGAAAGTTAAAAGAATCACTTGCAGCTATTTATATTAAAGATCAACACCAAAGAAAGAAATTTAATAAGATTTACGAATCATTCTTTGAAGGAAAAGGAGATATTCCCCAAGTCCCTTCTGATCCTAATAACAAAACACCAAAACACAGACATAATGCCTCTAACACCCATGATACGTCTTTTCACTCCAAAACTAAGTACCGCCCCTTTGCAGAACCCATGGAACATATCAAAGATAGTCTTGTTGATGAAGTAAAACTTGATTACATTGAAAATACATTGGGCGGAAGCAGTACCGACGGTTCCGGAGATAATACAGATTCTAAGTCGATCAAAAGTGACCTGGATGATTTGAATTCATTAGAACCAGAACTGATAGAGTTATGCCAGAAACTGGGTAAAAAAATAGCCACTAAAAGAGCAAGACGCCTGAAAGAATCTAAAAAACAAAAACCTGATATCCGGAGGACCATCAGGAAAAATATGAAACATGGAGGGACCCTGCTGGAGATGGTGAAAAGCAAACCCCACCTAAAAAAGCATAATCATTACTTTTTAAATGATGTAAGCATCTCCTGCGACTGGATCAGCCTCTGGTTCTTCTGCATGGTGTATGCTGCCCAGCACTCCTTCAGTAATTTAAGAGCTTTTGAATTTGACAATAAAACTGCCGAGATATCATCTGCTCTCCAGGAAGATGAAGTGATTGATGCTTTTCTTAAGGTTCTGGAGATCCGGAAGCAAAACCAGATGATCCGCGGTAAATCCAACATGTTCACCGCCTTTGAAAGATTCCTCAACCAGACCAGCTTAAACAATAAGTCATATGTTATGATTTTAAGTGATTGCCGGGACTGGGCCGGACCAAAATACAAGAATCAATCCATGAAAACTGAATTTTTAACAAAATACGGACGTAAACCTTTAAGCGCCGATCTCATTCAAGAAATGTCACGAAATTCTAAAAAAGTTTTAATTTTAAATCCCGAACCAAAACCGAAATGGAATGTTGCAGATAGCTGTGTTTCTTATTATGAAGATGCCGGAGCAGAATGTTTCGAGGTTCGTGATTTGGAGCAACTGGCAGATTTAATAAGTGAAATTTAGCACGTTTTGTTTAAGGCTATGGGACGTGTTCTTCGTGAAGAAATCCCTTGAATAGGGATTCAAACAGCTGTTATGCTAATAGAAATACCATACGAATATTCATTTTTCAAAAAAAATCTCGGGAACAAACTTCATGAGGTTTGTAGCTCTGAAATTATAACCATACTCATATGCTGCCATGTCTCCAGCTTTTCCATTAATGTAAGCCCCTAAAACTGCTGCTTCAAATCCATCATGTCCTTGAGCCAACAGAGCACCTGTTAAACCAGCAAGACAATCACCTGTTCCCCCAACAGTCATTCCAGGGTTTCCTGTGTTGTTTAACTTCAGATTATCGTTGCGAGCAATGATATCTGTAGGTCCTTTCAGTAGCACAGTGGTTTCAGATTCCGTGGAAACATCCTTAATAACTTCCATCCTACTTTCAAGGTCTTTAGGAGCATCTCTACCTGAAAATTCTTTAAATTCCCCTGCATGAGGAGTGATAACAGTTTCATAGTTTCTCCGTGGTAGTACCCAGGGTGAAATGAGTTTAAGGGCATCGGCATCTATTACTATGGGCTTTTCTATTTCAACCACCAAATCATTAACTGCCAGTGAAGTTTCCTCTTCTCTGCCTATCCCACACCCTAAAACTACCGCATCAAAATTTTCTGATAGTTTTATCAGTTCATCTGTGTCCTTAGGATTCAGGAAATCCTCTGATAATGGATGCACAATCAGATCTGGAGAGTAAGATCGGATGATGGACGATAATTCGTGTGGACATGCCACCACAACTATATCAGCACCAGCAGCCAATGATGAAAGTGCGGCCAGTGCTGGGGCTCCAGAATAATCCTTACTGCCCCCAATTACTAAAACTTTACCATTCTGTCCTTTATGAGATTTGTAATCCCTATTTTGCAGTCTTAACAGATCTCCGGGCCCTGTGAATAATTCTGCTTCTATTGGTATTCCAATATCACATGCCTCTATACTGCCCACGTACTCTACACTGGCAATATTTAAGCCCACTTTCACTTTATGGAATGTTATCGTGACATCAGCCTGCACAGCTTTATCTGTAACCATCCCTGAACCAGGATCCACACCAGTTGGCACGTCAACTGCTACTTTAAACCCTTCAGATCGGTTTATAATATCTACTGCTGTGGATACAGGCTCTCTAAGTTCGCCTCTTACCCCTGTACCCAATAAAGCATCGATTAGAATTTCTGCATCTGTTTCTGAGAGATAAGAAGAATCCCTAACCACTTCAAGCTTCAGTGGAGTGATTCCTTTGCTTATTTTCTCCAGAACTTCCCAGTTAAGTTTAGTTTCTTTTGATTTGATGGATGAAGGATCAGATAAAAGGAATACTTCAACTTCAAAACCCTCATTCAGAAGATATCTGGCTGCTACAAATCCATCACCCCCATTTCCACCATTACCAGCGTAAATGGCGACTTTGCAAGGGTCTCTATTTTGGATGATTCTTTGAGCTAGGCATCTTCCTGCGTTTTCCATTAATGAAGTTCTGGGAATGCCCATGGCTTCGGCATTGGCATCAGCAACCATCATATCCTTAGGAGTCATGATATCACTACTTATAATTATAAGAAAGATGATATTTAACCATGTCCCCTAATCTTATTCCCAAGATTAAAGAGGAAAGGAATTACAAAAAGTTGGTTAATAATAAGTTAATCTGTGGATTATTGTAAATAATGGCGTATCAGGTGATGATTTGCAAAGTCCTAAAAATTCCATGCCAATTACTCCTTCACTTACTTTTTCAGTGGTTAAATATCCAATAATTGCTGTAGTGGGGTTGATAACTTATGGAATAATCGGATCACTGTTGATCATGCACCTTGATATTATTAACTCTATCTATTTCACTGTTATCACCACTGCCACTGTGGGTTACGGTGACATCAGCCCCCAAAGTCCATTACAAAAATTTTTTGTGGTTACACTGGTACTTGGGGGAGCTAGTTTGATTGCTTATGCTTTTACATTGATTATTATGGTGGTTTCCATGACTGTAGAAGATATTACTTCAGGAGCAAGGCACAGGAGAATGATAAAAGCCGCCAAGAACCATTTCGTCCTCTGCGGCTATGGGAGAGTAGGTAGCGCCGTTCATAAAGAGCTTTTAAAAAGAAATCAGAAGGTCCTTATAATCGAAAAAGACCCATCAATAGTTGAAAAAGAGCTCTGGGATGATCCAGATGTGTTGGCCATTCCTGGCGATGCCACTGACGAAAGTGTGATGAGGGAGGCCGGTATTGAACATGCTCGAGGAGTCATTATCACCACGGGTGATGATGTGGACAATCTTTTCATCACCTTAACTGCTCGAGAAATACAACCCGAAATCTGGATAGTGACCAGAGCCAGTAAAAAAGTAAATATTAAAAGATTATATCGTTCAGGGGCAAACAAGGTCATATCACCCGAGAGTAGTGGTGCAGAGGACATCTACTTTGCAGCCATCCAGCCCACCATCATGAAGATCACCGAGATGCATGATGTGGCTGACATCCGTAAAGAGTCTGAAATAATCCTAAAACATGGTTGTACTCTTGAAAATATCGAATACCATCTGCCTGAATTCAAAGAACCTCTGGCCAGGAAAATTGGAATAACCAAAATAGATCAACTGGATCACTTTCTAGAAAGTCTGGATAAAGATCCAAAACGGAAAGAATCCTTAGAAAGGATTTATGAATCAGTGAGTGGTATACATTCCCATTGGATTTCAGGACCAGACAAGGAAAGTCTGGAAAAAGTAGCAGAAGAACTCAAAAAAGAAGGATTCCTTCTGGGAATTAACCTCACTGAGAAGGAGATCAAAGAAGCAGCCCGTAAGTATGGTCGGCTGGTGGAAGTAGTAATTAGACCAGAGATCAAGATCACCGAAACCCATGATGTAAGGGACATCCGAGAAGAAGCCGAAATCATCTTAAAGTATGGTTGCACCCTTGAAGACATAGAATACTACCTTCCAGGATTTCATGAACCTCTTAAAAGAAATGTGGGCCTTTTCGAGGCTAGTAAAATGGAACACTTCCTTAAACATCTGGAAGAAGATTCTGCCCGGATGGATGCTCTGGAAAGACTTTACACCCTTTCTGGCGGAGGTATACACTCCCATCGCATAACTGGCCCAGATACTAAAAGCCTGGGCCAGGTAGAAAGTGAACTTAAAAAGAAAGGCTTTCTGTTGGGAGTTAACCTCAGTCAGGAGGAGATCTTCCAGAAAATTAAAGAATATGGAAGAGTCAGTGAAATGTTACTTAGACATGAACCTGGCTCTACTGATGATAAGAACATTATCATTAGCCATGGTGGGAGGATACTGGATTCAAAACATTATCTTCCTGGTTTAGAGCAGGTTGTAACCAGGAAACTTTATATAAAGGATTATGAGGATCTTAGAAGGTGTGAAGAGGAGTATAAGAGGTCTGATGCCAAAAGATCCCTGGACACCCTATCCCAGATATCTCGGAACATTCACTCCCATACTGTCTCAGCTGACAATATCAAAACCATTAAAAAGATAATTAAGGCATTAGATAAATCTGGGCAGCTTTTAGGGGTTGATCTACCTGAAAAAGAGATTTGGAAAATTGTAGAAAGTGCCAAACCCACTGGTTTCTGTGTAGAATAAAAAAAACTGATGATTAATGAAGTTAATGGGGAAAAAATAGGAATTGTGACAAAAATATGAAAAGTTAAAGGGAAAAAGAATGAAAATCCCTTTAAAATTCCAACTACTTTTTATGTTGAAACAGATTACCTAGAACAGATCCTGAAGGTTTAGTTTGTAAGCACCCAGGTTTCCGCCGAAGTTTCCGGCACTGATTTTTATGACACCTGGTACCTGTACTGCTGCTTCTATACCTGCTTTCATGGCTGTTTTTACTGCTTCTTCGCTAACACCATCGATAACGATCTCGTAAACACCATCAACCTGTTCTGGTATCTGGCATCCTTCCACATCATCTTTAAGGGTCACGCACATTTTTTCGTTAGTGGAAGCACCCAAGAATTTGTATTTATGGGAACCCACTTTGGAACCGGAAGCAACTATTCCTCCAGGGAAGGGAGTGATGGTTCCAGGTACAGATTCAATGGCATTTACCGTAACTTCAGCTGCTAAAAGTCCTGATGCTGGGTTTTCGGCCATTATGAACAGGTTTCCCCCTGCCACTCCAGATTTAATTCCCAGTTCTTCTTCCACCAGGAAGTCTCCTGCCATGAGTGGTATGGAATGGATGGTTCTTCCATCAATCTCTGTCTTCTTCTCGTAACCATCACCATAAAATTTAAGCTTTTTACCTGTGGTCATCTTTTCATCAGGATCTTCCATAGCATCGAAGACTGCAGTGGTGGCTGCAGTGAGGATACACATTCCCACACGTTCTAATAATTCGTGGTCCAGTTTCTTCTTGTCCATGTTACAGATCATGATGATGTAACCTGGCCTGCCATCAGGTGTTTCTTCTGGTGGCATGTAACAGTCAATTCCTGCCTCTGCCGGGCATCCAATAACGGATGTTCCGTATCCTGTAGCTTCAGTAGCTGCTATTTTCGCCAGTTTTTTGGTGGCTGCGGTTACCAGTAATCGTGATACTTGTATACCGAATGCTTCTGCAAAAGTGTCTTGAATTTCCACTCCGTTTATTTCCATGATTATCACCAATCCATCTAGATATAACAGAATTAATAAGTTTTTCCATTTATTCTTTTGGTTAAACAAGGAATTAAAAACGAACCAAATAATTAAATTCCCTGAATTAAATGTTTATTTACTGTTATTATGGTTTCTTAGAATACAGATCAATGATCTAAAAAATGGGTTCTTAAGATACAGATCAATGATCAAAATTTTTGTCGGATATGTGTATCTTTATCTGTTTAAATCATTTATTTCGAAAATCTGGTTCTCGGAAGCTTATTTGGAATGTGGTTCCACCCTCACGGATCAATTTTAAATCACCATGTATTTGAGTTATTAAACTATCAACAACTTGTAAACCCAGTGTTTCTGTGGTATTTATGTCCAGATCTGGTGGCATCCCCACACCATCGTCCTTAACTACCAAAACATAATTATCATCTTCTTTGAAGAATCTAATGTCGATTTCACCTTCTCTTTCATCTGGAAAAGCATGTTTCATGCTGTTAGAGACAAGTTCGTTGACTATAAGCCCCAGAGGTACGGCAGTGTTGACGTCCAGCATGATATCTTCTGTTTTTAGGTTAAGTTTTACTTGTTCTGAATTAAGAGAATAATTTCTGAACAGTTCTGTGCTTATTGTATGGATGTAACTACCAAAGTCAACCTCATTATGTTGTTGGGATTGGTAGAGCAGTTCATGAATCAGAGCCATAGATCTGGCACGACGCTGGCTCTCCTGGAAGATGTCTTTAGTCTCTTTATCCTTAATATATCTCGATTGCAGATTTAAAAGGCTGTAAATCACCATAAGATTGTTCTTCACTCGATGGTGAATCTCTTTCATCAGCAGTTCCTTTTCTCCCAGTGATTTTTTAAGTTCTTCTTCAGCTGATTTCCTTTCCTTAACTTCATCTTCTAATTCAAGGTTAGTGGAGGTTAATTCAGCAGTTTTTTCCTGAACCATTATCTCCAGATTATCCTTATATCTTTTTAATTCAATTTCTGCTCTTTCACGTTTTATGTCCATCCAATTGAATGAAAGGGAGTTCCACCATATGACTAGAATGAAAATTATGGTGGTGGAGATCACTACCAGAGAAACACTGAAGTTACCTCCATAAAAGCCTGCATACTGGCCTAAAATTGCTAGTTCCCCGAAAAAAATTGGAATAATGATTGCAACAGGGATCAAACGCCGTGCCAAATATCCTCCAAAATAATCACTGGTTATTACCCCCATAGGGCCTTTGTCAGGTTGTGCAAAAAGCACAGCCACAGCCATCAAAAAGAAAGTGAATGCAGCGTAGATAGATATACTTGTGTAATTAGGAATGTAATATAACAATTGAACACCGTAAACATAGCCCAAAAGTGATAATAAGGACAAAAAACCACTTATTATAGCTAAAGCCTGGGATACTCTGTAGCCACCCTTAGTTTTCTGATCCATGCTCAGGAGAGCCAGGCCCAGCAAAGAAATGTTAAGGGCTGCAGTAAAAGCCATCCGATTCGGTGTATATGTCAATAATGCCCCTTTCGCTTCCCTGAACATCATCTGGTCAATTCCCAGATTCAAATTGAAGAAATACTCCAACATGATTGCACATCCCAGAATGATGGCAAGTACAGAAAAAATTTGAGCTATAATATGAACCCACTTATTCTCCCTTTGAATTTGAAATATCCATAAAGAGATCCCTATAGCAATAAAAGCCAATCCAACATTGCTTTTTACTGTAGAAAAGGCAGGTCCTGGACTTTTAAACATAGGGATGTTGAATGCCCATCCGAAAAGTATTAAAAATCCTATGATGGCCACGATAATTGCAATGATCTGGGAAATAGATTTCAAAAGAGATATACGGTCATATCTCATTTTTTCATGTGGGGGATCCCCAGTTTCTTTAAAATCAGCAGTAGATGTAGTTGTTTCGGATGTTTTCATATCCCCTTAGACCCCACTCAGTTTCCATGTTGAATTTTTATTAAGGGTCTGATGGAACATTACTATATAAATTGTTGTCCACGAGCAAAACAATATCAATGGTTTCCTGTGTTATGACTATGATTTTTGTGACAATTTTTCCATTGCATCTGCACCAAAGTATGGTATAAAGGCCATTCCTATGATGGATGTCATCCAGAATGAGATCAACCGTTCTACTATGGTGGAGGCTGCACTAACTGATGGAGAGATGCCAGCATAGGAATATAATACTATCATCATACCATCCACAGCCCCTAAACCACCAGGCAGTAATGGTATCATACCTATGAGGGTTGAAATTACAAAAACCGCTGCTATGATCCCAACAGGAGCCTGAACATTAAGAGCAGCGAAAACTATGTACACTCGAAGGATTTCAAGACCCCATATCAGGAAAGAAAGAGGTATTCCATATAACAATACTTTACGATCAGTTACCATGATTTTCATACTATTTTGAAATCCTTCAACTGCGTTTAAGGCTCTTTGTTCGAATTTTCTGTGTGTTTTCTCGGAAATTCGCTTTAAAATCCTTAAACCCCAGCGAATGACCCTGTCTCCAAATTCACGGTTTAAAGACATGTACAAAGCCAGGATGAAAATCGCGATTAAGACTACCATACATATAACCAGAGTTATAATCATCCATTGAGGTAAGTTAAGATACAACACCGCCGCGATTATGGTAAACACTACTAAAGCAATGAAAGGGAATGTATCCAAACCCCTATCAGCTATTACTGTTGCGAATGCGTTTTCAGTTGGGGAAGAGGAATATTTGCCCAGTATATATGCCCTTACTGGTTCGCCTCCACCTCTGCCACTTGGTGTGAGGTTGTTTATGGCCAGTCCCACCATTAACATTGGGAAAAGGCGCCTTCTTTTTACTGATATGCCCACTGCAGACGTAGTTACTGCCCATCTTTCAGTCCAGAGGCCATATATTGCCAGCTGGATTAAAACAGCCAAGATCAGATACCATGGATTGGCCAGTTTAATGGCACTTTCAATCTGCCCTGGTCCAATGATTAGTACCATTAAAACCAGAACACCAATGCCTGCCAGCATTAGAAGCAGAGTTTTATGCTTCATTAATATTTCACCGTTCTCACAAAATTAAATTAAATCAGATTATTTAATTAACACATTAAAAATTCCAATTAACTGTTGGAAAATATAAAGTTAACTCCATTTAAAGATGTACTGCTTCCCAGCTTAGATCATCCGTATCCAGCAGTATCACAGTTTTTTCTCCGGATAAATATCCGCACACTTCTCCTGGATTGATCACCATTGTTTTCCCATCAGATACCGCCATTTGATGGGTGTGACCCCTTATCACCACATCATATTTTCCACTTTTTAGAAGTGCATCTACCAGAGCTTCTGTTGTTCCATGGATTACAGCGATCTTTCTTTCGTCAACTTCCAATTCCTTGAAATCTTCCAACACACACATGTCGCTATACGCCGTTCTTAACATGTGTTTTTCACCATCATTATTGCCAAAAATTGCTTCCAGGGGAGATTGGAGATTTTTAAATGCTCGTGCTGTAAATGGTGCTATCAGATCCCCTGCATGGATGACCAATTCTGCTCCTGCCTGGTTAAATACATCCACTGAATCCCCAATAGCCTCCAGATGATCATGGCTGTCTGACATAATACCTATCATTTGTTAACCCCCTTAATAATAAAAAAATCAAAGAAAAACACATTAAATATTGATCATATGATAAATATATAAATTTTCATAATGGAAAATGAGATGAAAAAGGAAAAATAAACCATTATTAACTTAGTTTCAATATTGTACTAAAATAAATAAATTTTCTTCTTCTCATTTTCAACTTTTACATGGAAATTACACCTAAACAGATTAAATAAGTGCCTCAGTTATGCTCATTTATTGAATAAACCAGAATTTTTTATTTTCCACGATTTTCCTTTAGTTCTAATAAACAGCTTTCCCATGATTTATTTAGGTGTTTATACATACATTATAATTAGAAAAAATATTCATCTAATCCAAATAAGGGGTGTTAAAAATGGATTTAATAACTATAATCATTATCGCAATTGTAATCCTGATTATACTGGGACTTTCAATAAGAATTGTAAATCAGTATGAAAGGGGGGTTGTTTTTAGATTAGGGAAGGTTATCGGAGTCAGAGAACCAGGGTTACGCCTTATAATTCCCCTGGTTGATAGGATGGTTAAACCATCCCTAAGGATTGTTACCATGCCCATCCCTGCCCAGAAGATCATAACTCAGGACAATGTAACCATTGATGTGGCTGCAGTTGCCTATTTTAAAGTGGTAGATGCTTATCGTGCTGTGGTGGAAATTGAAAACTACAATCGAGCAGTTAACCAGATATCACAGACCACAGTAAGAAGTGTGGTTGGACAGTTCACCCTTGATGAGGTGCTCTCAGAAACACCAAAGGTTAACACTAAAATCCAGGAAATCATCGATAGGCACAGTGAGCCATGGGGGATAAAAGTTACCACCGTGGAGATAAAAGATATCAAACTACCAGACAGTATGCAAAGAGCCATCGCTTTGCAAGCTGAGGCTGAAAGGGAGAAAAGGGCTAAAATCATATCGGCCGAAGGTGAATACCTTGCTGCAGGGAAACTGGGGGAAGCTGCTGACATAATCAGTGACCATCCCGTGGCATTGCAACTCAGGATCATGCAAGTTTTGAGTAATATCGCTGCTGAGAAGAACTCCACCATAGTGTTCCCTGCCCAGTTATTGAATAGTTTAAGAGACATTAAAGACTTCCTGGGCTCTGAAATGGAAGTATTGGAAAAAGATAAAAAGTAATATGGACTCATGAGGAAACCGTGATAATGGATCTTTGACCATTATCCCCCATTAACTCCTCACACTTATAAGATGGAACTACTGTTCAAGTATAATGACATAATCCGTAGTCCAAGTTATATAAGACTCCTTTATCTTCTGGATTAAAATACGCTTTTTATGAATATTTTTTCCAAATATTTGGCGTTTTATAAGACAATTTGCCTGTTAATATGTCTTTGGTGAGATTTTTCTTAGTGAAATTTATATATTATGTTGTTTATCGATCAGTAGTATATGAGATTCTATCTTGGGAAGAAAGATTTATTATTAATAGCCAACCCTCTAGGTATGATAATGCAGGGCATAGGTGTGGTGGTACTTATACCCCTCATAGTAGCCCTCTTATACAACGAACACGAACAACTCAGCCTCCTAGTATTTGGAATGTTTTCAATAGGGCTGGGATTCATCCTCAGAAGGTTGCCTGCAGATTATAACCGGTTGCAACTCAAACATGGTATGATAATTGCTTCTCTGGCCTGGTTATGGGCTGCCTTGATTGGTAGTTTTTGCTTAATGTATTCCACCCATATAGACTTTTTGAACGCTTATTTTGAGAGTATGTCGGCCTGGAGTGGAAGCGGCCTCAGCATCTACACCAATGTAGAGATCTTACCCAAATCAATCCTATTTTTAAGGAGTCTTGAACAGTGGGTC
>MVPY01000080.1 GCA_002067065.1 Methanobacterium sp. PtaB.Bin024 | reverse complement strand
ATCAAAATCCGATTCTGAAGTTTCAAATAACAATAAATACTGATAACCTTTTTTTACAAGATTTATTTCCATCATTTTCCTTTTTCCAAAATTTGGATCCATATATGTGAACAAAACTGCTGTAGTATTTGTATTGTCTAATTGTATAGTCTTATTTTGGATTAATTGAGAATTTGAGCTTTCAAAAAACGATCTGATGATTCCATGTCCTGTTGCATCTGGTACTATTGTGACCTGGAATGATGGGGCCTTTTCATTTCCCGAGCTGATTTTTTGTACTGAGACAATTTTAGTTCCAGAAACAAGTCCAGAGGAACTTTCATCTAAAACCCATGCTTTAGGATAATCAAAACTAACACCATTGCCTGAATAAGTAGATACACCATTCACATCATTATCATCCTCATCAATCAAAATAGTGTTTGCTAGCGTATTGACACTGGTATAAACTAAAAATCCAAGTCCTAAAACACCAATGACCATAAAAACTATCAATACAATAATATTATTTCTAGACACATTCAAACCTCCTTTATATAATTATAATTATTTATTTCATTTTCCTAAGTTAGGATCAAACAAAGCCACATATAATCAGTTCCTACTTTCTGAGATAATTCAGCTTCAGTAGCATATATTCCTAATTTCTTTAAAAATGGTTGCTAAGGCAGTGGGTCCGCAGGTATAAATACTGGTGGCTATATTCTGCCTAATGGATGAATGCTAAAGTGATATTACTAAAAATATTACTGTTGATCAGTTGATACATGATTACGAATACGATAAACCCATAAACACAGAGTGAATACCATACACACTAATAATGTACAAAAATAGATATAATTCTTTGTTTCCAGGAGATAAATAGATCTATTTATATAAAGATAAACCACAGGTAAACCTTGAAAAACTAATATAGTAACTAACCCTATCCACGAATTAAATACTAATTTTTTTATAGGCTCAAAAACGGTATAAAAAAGAAAGTAGAAGGTAATAAGTGATAAAGACAACCCCCTCAAATCTCTGGAATCCAAAAATGAAATAAACCCTAACAGGACAATTAAACCTAATAAAATTACCCCTGCCCAAGTCATTTTAACCATTATTAATCCCTCATAGATTTAAAATACTTAATATCTATTTTATATATACGAATACACTAACTATATTTAAAGGCACATCCTCTTATAAGTTATTTAACATACGTGTCTTGTTTAAGTATTTTTACTTAATTGGTTAGATAAGGTTCCCAACTGGGGTCTATCGTATTTATATATCCTTCTCCTGCTCCAGTGGGATTAGGATCAGGATTAGTGTAATCAAAGAAACCAAGTACATTACTAATAGCATCACCAACCCCAAATAATAACGAACCTTTATCCACTGCTTTAATTACACTCCAAATACTTACACCACCAACTCTTAAACTCTGTGCATTTAATACTGCCCCCACTCCAACATACAACGTACCAGTCTGTACAACCATATTAATTCCGTATTTTAGCTTATCTATATCTCCTGGGTCTGTTTCTCTTACGTAGTCGGCATACAATGCAAAATGTCCAGGTACATAATAAGGGATTTTTATAGTGTACTTGAGATGATAATATTTCTTTTGATAACCAGAAATATACCAAATCCCTACATTATATGTGCCCCAAGGAGTCCACTGCCTCCAAAGAACACGATAAGAAAACACCGGAACATAATACGGAATATATATCTATCAATCACCTTAATATATGAAGTCCAATAACCAGGAACCCATTTCAACTTCATCTGCCTCTCCGTATGCCAAGACCCTTTAATATTCCTCATCTCATTATCCGTGAGCAAAGTAGCATTCATCGGCGCAGCCTCACCAAATATCATAGCCACACCAATATAAAGCTCATCAAACTTCTCACGTGTCATCTCAATCAAGCCCAGATTAGGGTCAAACAAGACAACCATTGTACTGTTAATACTCTTTACCACCTCAAAATGACTCGTACCCTCAATATCAAGCACAACCAGGTAATTCACCTGAATCTCATCACTACTTAAGCGTACACCCACTGCAGACACACCTTTACTTTCAGCTGCCTCTTTAAGACCCCACAAACTTGTCCCAGTTTCGTCAGTCTCAGCTAGTTGGGCCAGTTCAGCTTCTGTAGTGTAAATTCCTAGATTTTTAAGGATTGTAGTTAATGCAGCAGCTGGTCCACAGGTGTATATGGTGGTGGCCATTACCACTTCACCAGAATCTATCACGGATGTATCTGTAAGCCAATTATCAGTAAAGTATTTTCGATAATAAGAGACCAATAGAGTCTTGATAGTAATTCTCACTCCATTATTTTGTCATATCTATATAGATTAAATTTTTCATGGGATCCATTATTTAGTAAATAAAGCTAGAGATAATGTGTTTTAATGATGTTGGGTTTTAAGATCAATGCAATGATAACAGCGTATGACATAACCCCCAAAGCCAAAACTCCATATTGGTAATTGTTCTGTAAATATATCGTTTGGAATAGGTAACTGTTAATTAATATTATACTTTGAAGAGGAGTATACCTAACAAAGTTACATAATAAATTGTACGGTTGAAATTGATGAGTTCAATTGTGTAACTCAATATCCATCCAATAATACCTAAACAAATGACTAAAAATCCAGGATTTCCTGAAGATAAATAACCGAAAAATATACCAACTAAAGCCGTTGATTGGATAATAACAGAAGTTTTATCAGTCATTTTATTGCACGTTTTAGTCCCTAATCAAAAATTAGCTTACGACATTTCAATTAATTTTTTTCAATTTTCTTTAAAGATATTGGGTTTAAAAAGCAATGTGATGACAAGAATACATGTTAGAATTCCGAAAGCAAAGAATACGTATTCTCTAGTGTTCTGCAGATATGTTAGGTTATATAAATAGTTATCAATCAAGATTATGCTTTGGACTATTATTATAAATAATAAAATTATGTAATAAACATTTCGATTGTAATTGATTAGCTTTGATCTAGAAATCAATACTCCGATAATACCTAAACAAAAAACTAATAATCCTGGATTTCCTGAAGATAAGTAATTGAAAAATAGACCAACTAAAATCAATAACATGATAATAAAAAAATTTCTATCGTTCATTTTTTTGACTCTTTAATTTTTTAAATCCTAAAAAATTATTTAATAAAGTGTCTGATATACACTTTTTTAAAAATAACAATATAATACCTTTCGTTGGTATATTTGTCGTTGTTTATCAGCTAGAAACCATCCATTCCATACTGGGGTCTATCATATTTACATACCCCTCTCCTGCTCCAGTGGGATTAGGATCAGGATTAACAATTTCGGTAAAGTAGGTTGTATAGATACCTGCTCCTGAGAATACTCCGCCTGCGATTGCATCGCTTGTTATGGATGCACCTAAACCAGAAATTAAAACTGTTCCAGTAATTTGCACTCCGAAATACCCTGCACCAGCTAAAGTAAAAGTTGCGGCAAGGAAATTATTATAGTTTAAATCGCTCGCATCTGCTTCTCGAACATAAGCCGCATACGGTTCGAAGTATCCGGGTACTAGGTAAGGTATTATGATCGTTTTGCGAATGTGGTAATATTCTATTTTATATCCGGAAGGATACCAAAATCCACCTATTTCTCTTGGACCCCATGGTGTCCAAATGTTCCAACCACGATGGTAAGACCATAAAACAACTGGATAAGGAATAGATATATTTATTGATATAGTATAAGTTTTTATTTCAGGAGGATGCCAGCGCCATTTGATTGTTCTTACAGTGTGCCACATTCCTTTGATATTGCTCATTTGATCATCAGTTAACTGCACAGCACCGGGTATCGTTTCGTTTAAGACGAAAGCATATCCAGTATAAAGGTCGTTGAATGTATTCAGATCCATTTCTATAATCCCAAGGTTAGGATCGAACAAAGTTACTGTATCAGCGGTTATATTTTCTAGAACTACGAAGTGATCATAACCATCAATTCTTAAAACCACAATATAATTGGGTTTGAGTTGTTCAATGCTTAATTCATATCCAAATGCATTTATTCCCATAGCACTAGCAGCATTCTTTAAACCCAGCAAGCTAGTTCCAGTATAATCAGTTCCTGCAATCTGAGCTAATTCAGCTTCAGTAACATATATTCCTAATCTCTTTAAGATGGTTGCTAAGGCAGCAGGTCCGCAAGTATAAATACTGGTAGCCATAACCACTTCACCAGAGTTTATTACCGACATGTCCGCGAGCCAATTATCAGTAAAGTTATTTCCGGATAATAAAAGACCAATAGAGTTATGGTAGGTAATTCCCGCTCCATTATCTATAAAATCATTTTCAGTTACAGAATTGCTGTTGGTATCGTAAAGATAAACTCCAACCCAATTACTTTTAATATTGTTTTCAGTTATATCAATGTTGTTAGAATGGTATATATAGGATCCGTAGTAATTATCTGTTATTTGGTTGCCGGTTATCGAATTATAATTAGAAGCTAATAAAGAAACAGCATTTTCATTCTTAGTTATGATATTATTTGTTATTTTATTATTAGTGGATTTATAGAGGTATATTCCATAGAAACTACTTCGTAATGTGTTTCCTGTGATGTTATTGTTTCCAGAACAATACAAATAGATATCTCGATTATTACTACTTATAATATTATTACTAATTAAACAGTTGTAAGCATGGCTTAAGGATATGCCGTATGAACTACCTGCACCAATAATGTTAAGTCCTTGTATGGTGGTTCCACTACCCGTACTAATCACCGCAATAACGCTTACATCAAAATCTTTCGCTTTAATAATTACATTTGCTCCAGTAACTGGTTGTATACTTAGTTTTTTGTTTATTGCTACGTTTTCAGTGTAGATACCTTCTGCCAGGGTTATTATGTCCCCATCTTTCGTATCAGGATCATCTACGGCCTCCTGTATTGTAGCAAAACTTTCCTGAGTACGGGTATTATACACTCCAAGCACATTTACACTGTTTATATTAACTGTTTGGGATACTGTCTGGTTGTCAAAGGTAACTGAAACGTTAGCTGTACCTGCTACTGAGCTGGTGAGTTTAAGTTCTGCTTTACCTTTCTTGGTAGATCCTGAGTTGTTGATGGTTCCCAAGGTTGAATTGAAATAGAGCGGTATATTATCAGGTATATTACCGTCAGAAGATGTATCGCCTCCTTGGTTGTTATGGGTTAAATCTGCAGTTATTATGTAGTTGTAATGGGTGCCGCTGCGGTCTGAACGGTCGGTGGAACTGTTTATAGAGAGTACAAGCCATGGATCATATGTTACGCTTCCGCCAGTTATACCAATGTCACTTGGGCTGTTTAAGGATACGATGGGGTTATTGGAGCCCCACCAGTTATTGGTTGCATTAACAGTACCATTACCTACTTTATAGAGTCCATATCTGCTGTTTTCAACGATACTGTTAAGGTGAATTTCTGCTGTAGAATTGTTTAGATATATTCCATCATAATTATCGTGGATTAAGTTACTGTAAATCCTGCATTTATTGGAGTTCTGGACGTTAATTCCAGCAACGGAATTATAAGTTATTTTATTACTGGAGACTTCATTATCAGAGCCTGCACTGATAAGCATACCATTCAAGCTATTGTTTAACATTATATTTCCTGAAATCACATTCTCAGTGGAATTATACAAATATATTCCGTTAAGATTGTTGATTATGTTATTTCCTAAGATTTCATTGGTTGTGGAATTATTAATATAGATACCCGCATTACCAGTGGATCCATCTATAACTATATCCCGTATTGTTGTGCTGCTTCCACTGGTATTTATGGTGAATATTGGTAAATTGGGGTTTAATGGCTGAATGACCACGTTAACTCCAGAAATTGGTCTTATGGTGATTTTTTTGTTGATGTTGATGTTTTCAGTATAGTTTAAGTTTCCAAGCCAGATGGTATCACCGTCTATGGTAGTAGGGTCATCTATGGCAGTTTGTATGCTGTTGAATGTCTTTTGGGTTCTGAAATTGAAAGTTCCATTGTGATGTATTCCTCCATCATATCTAGTTAAACTGATGCTGTCGACGTAGAAGGTGATTGCTTGAGCTGTGTTACTGGTCATGATTTTAGCTGTTGCATAGATGGTGTTGGGATCAGAAAGCAGGTGGGTTATGGATAATTTTTGAGGTATGTTTGATAGAACTATATTGGTGCCGGTATAGTATTCGGTTGCTGTTCCTGTGGAATTACGGCCTACTAACTCGATGCGGACTGTTCCGGATCCTTTCACATAAGCAGATACGGTATAAGTCTGTCCAGATTGAACCAGTACAGCATATGGTAATGAAGCAGTTCCTATCCTACAGATATCTATTGATTCGCCGACTGTTGATCCGTTTGTTTGGATTTTGAAGCTTCTGATCCCTTGCCATGCCCAATCTGTTGATGAAGAAACAGTTGCACCAGTACCACTTACACCGGTAGTATTTTCTAAGGTATCAGAACCAGTCCCTATGTTATCCTCAAAAATTAAATTTCCAGTTATACCGGATAATGCCAACCAGGGAATTACTGAAACTTTATCCGCTGCATGTTCGGTGGGTTTATAGGAGATTAAGATTTTGGAAAACATGTAAATCAACGATTCGTAACGCAGGGTATCTCCTAAGCTGGTGTCTGAGACATTCTTGGGCGCGGCTCCATGGCTATCTATATAGGATATAACATTTTCTGCCATATCTATAAATTCGTCACTGTATATGGTTCCACTGGTGATGTTTTCTGTGGGAGTGGATGGCGCATTTACAGCCTTCAGGATTATAGCTGTGTTTAAATATTTCTCGATATTTATCACTGACTGAGCAGTGAGTTTTAAAAACTGGGGCATAGATACTTGACGTCCGGAGATAACTACATTGGCTGGTAATTGACTGTAAGCATCTACATAGTTTTTCACGGTTTTTGATGCGTTTTTTATCTCATCTAATGTGAAAAATACGGTGTTTGAATTGGATACGGTGGCCCATGGGTTGATAGTTATAGATAGTGGAACGGCATCTGTTAAGTTATATGAATTAACCAGTTGGCTGAACATGTAAACCAGTGTTTGATATTGTATATTTCCATGGGTTGTTGCTTTATAGTTAGGTCCTCTGCCATTGGCGTACATGAATTCATTTACATCTTTTGCAAGCTTTATATAATCTTCATTACTGAAAGTGGGGTCTGTTATATTTTCTGAGGGAGTTGGTGGTTCATCATAAGTTGCTTTAATGAATGAAGTTAATAGATTACCATTTGCATTTTGTACAGCTGTGGTTAACAGATGTAAGAATTGAGCTCTGGTAACCGTGGTTGTCCCGATGCTGATAGTGGTGGGTAGGTTATGGTTGGTTTCCACATAGGATTGAACTGTGGCTGCTGCTGTTTCAATTTGGTCCAGAGTGAAGAATTTGTTGTTAACATTGGATACAACACTCCACTTATCGACTGTGATGCTTTGTGGTAGTATCTCTTCGGTTTTTTCGTAGGCTAAAATTTGGGAGAACATGAAAACCAGTGAATTAAAGCGGATGTTTCCCATGGTAACGGTTTGGAAGTTAGGCGCTCTTCCATTAGTGTCCATGAAGGAGATGATATTGTTTGCCAGACTTAGATAGTCTTTACTGCTGATAATTCCGCCGATTATGGTTTCTGATGGATTAGGAGCTGCATTATAGTTTTGAAGGACAACTGTTGAGTTTAATTTTCCATTTATATTGGCTACTGCTGTGGTTATCAATTTCAGGAACTGGGACATGTTTACAGAAGTACCATTTATGTTCACACTATTGGGTAATGCGTGATTCGTCTCTACATAGTTTTTAACGGTGGTTGCTGCAGTTTCAATCTGGTCAATGGTGAAGAATTTAGTGCTTGTATTTGATATAATTGACCAGGGTCTTACCGTTATATGATCAGGTAATGTATAATTGTTTGATTTATAAGAGCTTAATACTCGGCTGAACATATAAACTAGGGATTGGTAACGTATATTTCCTAGATTAGATGTTTGATAGGCCGGTCCTCGTCCGTTGGCAATTATGAAGTTTTCCACATCCATAGCAAGTTCAAGATATTCGGTTTTATTAAGACTTCCGCCGGTTATGGATTCTGAAGTACTCCCTGGTTCGTTGAAATTTTCAAAGACTATTTGCCCATATAAATTGCCATTTATATTTTGTAACGTGGTGAGTGACAGTTTCAAGAATTTAGACATGGAAACACTGGTACCCGCTATATTAACGCTGGTCGGTAGGTTATGGTTGGCCTCCACATAGGATACTATGGTTTCTGCGCCTTTAATTATCTGACCGGGATTGAAAGTTACTGTATTTGGATTGGAAACAACCGACCATGGAGTCACTGTGATATGCCGTGGTAGGGCATTATTTACATTGTAGTAGTTTAGTAATTGGGCGTATGTGTAAATTATTGATTCATATCTTATGTTCCCAGCTTCAGTGGTTGAGAAGTTGGGTGCTCGTCCGTTATCATGCATAAAAGATCGGATGTTTTCGGCTGCATTCATGTAATTCAGGTAATTGAGCTTTCTACCGGTCATACTTTCTGAAGGATTAGGTGCTGTATTATAGTTTTGTAGAATAATCGATTGGTGTAAACCTTCGTAAATATTTTGAATAGACAGGATCTCGAGTTTCAGGAAATTGGGCATAGAAATTTGTCTTCCCGAGATATTTACGTAGCTTGGAAGCGTGTGATTCGTTTCTATATGTAATTTAACCGTCGATGCTGCGGTGTTTATTTGATCCATATTTATAAATACGGTATTGGTGTTGGAAACTGTTGACCAGGGTGTGAGTCTGATATAGTTTGGTAGAATTAATTTTTCACTGGCGGAGTTTATTATTTCAGCATATGTGAAAACTAAGGATTCATAGCGTATTGTCCCGCGTATAGTTGTTATACCGTTAGGTGCTCTTCCGTTATCGTTCATAAAAGAGATAATATCAGTTGTAGTGTTTAAATAATCTGTTTTTTCCAGGTTTCCGCCGGTAATGCTTTCATAAGGATTGGGGGCGGTTCCATAACGTCCTAGGGGGATTGATTGGTATAATTTACCGTTACCATTTTTTATGTATTGTGCTTCGAGTCTAAGGAGACTAGGCATGCTCACTGTATACTTAGAAATGGTTACATGGTTAGGAAGTTGATGCTTTGTCTCTACATAGGATTGTACGGTGTCTGCTGCGACATTTATTTGGTTCATTGTTATAAATTTGGTGGTATTATTCGTA
>MVPY01000079.1 GCA_002067065.1 Methanobacterium sp. PtaB.Bin024 | reverse complement strand
GGTGGTAAGGGCGGCCAGTATCCTCTCAAAGCCATCCCATTCACGTGGTTGGGACTGGTTCATGGCCCAATTCGATGGTGACAGGGAAATGACCATGTACGCACCCCACACCGATAAAAATTTGGCATATTACTGGCAAACTGGAGTAGAACCGCCAGGCACCATGACTGTGCCGGTGAAAGGACAGTACATCGACGCTGAACACAACGTAATGGACATGAAAGGAACTTTGAATATTGATAAATGGGTTAAGAGTGTTAAATCCTCCAATCCAGAAAACTACTTCATCACTAACACATGGTACCCGGACCAGTGGGAATTCCAGTTCCAGGACATGGTTCCAGAGGATTTAAGACATTTCACCATGGCTCCCATAGTTAGTGGGGGTCAGACTGGTTATAATGCCAGTGGATCACAGTACTCTGAAGGAGGAGTGAACATCAGGAATCCTGAGGGGAAATTCTTAGGTAAAGGTTTTGCTGAGTCAGTTTACTATGCAGATGCACACGCTAACATATTCCATCTGGCAGGGATACCTGACACTCCGGAGATGCGGAAACTCATGGAACCACAGGAGGCATCAGCACTGTTGAAGTTGAAGGCTTTATTGTACACTGCCTGGCCACCTCACCAGAGGAAGATTAAAAAAGTACTTGAACAATGTCTGGAGCAAGGTTTACCTGTGGATTTCCTTGATTAAAAATGTCTTGATAAAACAAATAGGGTTACAATGTATTAATATTTGGGTTGAAATCTTTGCCAGCTAAAAGAAAGTTGAAAAGACAGTATAAACCTTATATCACCGTGCCCAAGGAATGGACCTGCACAGAATCTACTGGGCCAGGACCCTTCATAACATTGGCCAAGTTTAAAACAGCCACAAACAAGGTTGTTTTCTGGAGCTCACGTCAATACCGAAAACACCATTTCAGGCTGGATACAAGCTTTGGTTCTACTTTGTGGGCTCCTGGTGCAATTGGGTGGTGGATTGGAGTCCTGTTTGCAATAGGCGCCACTTGTTTCGCTCTGGGTTCTGCACCCCTATATGCCCGTGCTGTGGGCACCTTCCATGATAGTTTAACCTATTTTATTGGTTCCATCTTTTTCACCAGTGCAGCATTCCTGCAGTATCTGGAAACCTCCAGCGCACCCCACCAGTTCGGGGGTAAGATCACAGAAAAAATCCATTTCCTGATCTGGGAACCAGAGAGGATCGACTGGTGGTCAGCATCTATACAACTGGTGGGAACTGTGTTTTTTAACATCAACACCTTCACTGCCATGCTCACCATCTTCTCATCAGTAAAAACAGAACTTTATGTGTGGAGTCCGGATCTTTTCGGTTCTATCTGTTTCTTGGCGTCCAGTTACCTGGCCTATTCCGAAGTGGGACATGCTTTTTTCTCCTTTAATATCAGGGATCTGTCATGGTGGATAGCGTTTCTTAACCTGCTAGGCTCAATAGCATTTGGTGTCTCTGCTGCGGGCGCTTTCATAGTTTTATCCACATCTCAACCATTTGATCCTTTCCTGATGAATCTGGGAACATTTACCGGAGCAATATGTTTCTTTTTAGGGGCAATACTCTTACTGCCAGAACGTACCCAGAATATGCAGAGTACGGACCATATAAACACCAGAAAATAAGAAAATTGATGAGATGATAGGTGATAGAAAATCATTGAAGAATAATATGGCTTTATTTTTTGCGGAGCGATTCTAATAAACCTGATTTCCTGGCATAATGGAAAAGATAAAGCTGCACATAACCAGCATAATCACCAAACTTTTTCATCCCAAATTCACGTGCCTCCTGTGGTTTCAACTCTTCATGTGGGAAGTAAAGATGTTCTATTATTCTTTTAATCCACACATCCACAGGGAAGGCCTCTCCCATACCAAAGCCGTAGAGGAGGATGCAATCTGCCACCTTGGGCCCCACACCAGGAAGTTCCAGGACAGTGTTAAAGGCTTTATCATACTTTATTTTTGCCAATTTGCCCATATCCATCTCAGATTCTACTATCCTCGACGTATTAATAATGTATTTGGCTCGGTATCCCACTCCACAGGCTTTGAGATTGTTTTTGAAAATATAATCCTCTGGAAGGTCATCTTCACATCGTTGCATTTCTTCCAAGTCATGTTCAGGCACGTCACCTAGGATTTTGGGGGAGGGGAAAGTGTAGAAATCACCAGAACTAAAACGGAATTTTTCACCCCATTTCTGTTTAATGTCCCTGATGGAGCGGGTCCACCGGAGTATGGAACAGTTGGAGGATGAGATCGATGAGACAATGCATTCAAATGGATCATGGGCTTTGAAAAGTCGAAGACCCTGGCAAAAGTCGATGGTGGGTGCTAATTTCGGGTCCTCACCTAAAAAATCGTACAATTGGCTAAGATCATCGGTAAGACCAAATATCTCACCGATTCTCTCTTTGATACTTTTTTCAGGAACGTTTTCCAAAGATTCGGCAATGATATGCACGTCATTTTCGGGATTAGAATCATCATGCCTGATTTTCACCAGACAGGGCTTATCTTCCACCATGATCAGTTCCTGGAAATATTTATTCTCTTTTTGCCAGGGTGGCTGGCTGGTCTGGCCACTGTTGAAGGTAAGAGATAGGTTAAGGGGTCCTTTGAATTCTTTGGGTGAGATATAAAATTCAGTTATCATCACTACTGTGATTGTTTTTGGTGATTTAAAAAAAGTTTTCCTCAACTTAATCTGGCTTTGGAAATTTTAAAAAAATGGGAAAAATTAATTGAAATTTAAAAATGGGAAAAATAAAAGCAGATTATCTGATGAATATCATCAAATCACCTGCGAAGTCTTTGATTTTTTAGCCCTGTTTTATGGAACCCTGACCATTAACTTGTTGGGTCACCTGAGGACTGCCAGTATATGTTATGGAGCCTCCACCATTCACAACTGCACTGAGGGCGTCTATAACATTTACTACGGCTTTTCCATCTCCGTTAATGGTCACGGTAGCCTCTTGACTCTGCAGATTGCTAGCAGCTATGTTACCTCCGCCATTAATGGTGGCAACAAGATTATCTGTTTTACCATTCAGGGTCATTTTACCATTGTCCAGGGTCACAGTAAGTTTATCTGTGTCTAGGCCAGTCACCTCAGAGTTACCACCACCATTAGCAGTGAGAGTATTTAAATCCTTAAGGGTGATGTAGATTTTCACAGCCCCATTCCCGACATCGTTCAAGTTACTGATGGATAAGGTGTTTCCAGAGACAGTGGTGGAAATTTTCGACATAAGGTCGTCTTTTGCTTCAATTCTATATGATTCATTGTCTCCCTGCTGGATAATCAGGGTTCCAGGACCATTTAACGTAACACTGGTAACTCCACTGACATCCGGTGTCTGGTTTCCAGTTCCAGTTTGAGTAGTACATCCTGATGCAGCTACAACAATACACAACAATATACCAAGTAAAACAGTATAAGACATTTTTCCCATGAAGTGCCCTCCTCCCATTTAATAAATAAAATATAATTTAATATTTGTTCTAATAACATATTATGTTTAACCTTTTCGAACTCTGTTTGTTCAGTTTTTCTATGAGGGCTGTTTAATGGTTATATCTATATTATTATGGTTTATGAGATGTAATGATTAATGAAGATGGAAAAATGAGTTTATTAAAGGAACAGTATTCAGATTCAAAGAATTTCATGG
Source organism: Methanobacterium sp. PtaB.Bin024 (assembly GCA_002067065.1). Taxonomy (GTDB): domain Archaea; phylum Methanobacteriota; class Methanobacteria; order Methanobacteriales; family Methanobacteriaceae; genus Methanobacterium. The sequence goes on along the minus strand of MVPY01000079.1, from coordinate 60,196 downwards.
CCAGAATAGAGTTAAACAGGAGATTCAAAACCAATCCCTACTCATGGCTTTCATGGATTTTTGACCAGATAAAGTTTCCCAAGGATGCTCGGGTTCTGGAGATTGGATGTGGAAATGCCATTTTATGGAAAGCAAACATAGAACGGATACCAGAAGATGCCCACATACTTCTATCTGACTTTTCTCAGGGGATGCTTAACGATGCCAGGAAAGTTCTGGGTGATGCTGAATCCCGGTTTGACTATGAAGTAATGGATGCCCAGGAAATCCCCTATCCTGATAATTCCTTTGATATTGTAATTGCCAATTTAATGCTCTACCATATCCCTAACAGGAAAAAAGCCATATCTGAAATAAGTCGGGTTCTTAAAACTGATGGAACACTTTATGCCACCACTTTTGGAATAAACGATATGAAAGAGTTGAAAGACATAATCTCACATTTCGATGCCGGGAGTTTCCCTTCGGCAGAACCATTTGCACGTTTATTTGGCCTGGAAAATGGTAAAGAACAGTTAAGCCAATCTTTTGACCAGGTTATGATGATCAAATTTGAGAATAGTCTGGAGATAACCGAAGCCAGGCCGGTAGTGGATTATGTCCGTTCATTTAGAAAGGTCGATCAGAAGTTCAAAGGCCATAAAATGAAAGATTTTGAGGATTATTTTAAAGGAATTTTAGAAAAAGAAGGTAAAATAAAGGTTACCAAGGACACGGGCATTTTCATCGCAACTAAACCAAAGTAGGAGATGGATCTTTACTCTTAAAGTCCCACCTTTAACTCTTTTCCTGAAAAAAACATCATTATTATTTAGAATACATGGAATGATTATTATATATTGGGGGGTTTCTTTAACCTTCATCATAGTTTATAACCTTATTATAGTTTAATCATGTTATTAGGATAGTTTCAACCACTAAACTGTACAGATGCAATTTCAAGGACGTGTTTCACTTTTATCCTCCTTGTCGTCATGATTTTACAAAAAGGGAGTGATCTTTATTATAAATCAGGATTATAAATAACCAACATTGTGATTATGGGAAGTTACAATTAGAACATACTACTGGATTTCTTGATTCACTGAAATTTAATAAGGATTTAGCAAATGAGGATTCAGGGGGTTATCCACATAAAAAATTTAACTTCACGGTTAAAGGGAGCTTTATTCAGTGGTTTATTACCCTTAGATCACAGTCGATTCATGCCTGAACTGATTGCTGGCATAGTCATGGCTGCCATATTCATTCCAGAGGTTATGGGATATGCAAAAATTGCTGGAATGCCTATAATCACAGGCATATATACAATTATCATTCCAATGGCTGTTTTTGTAATTTTAGGTTCATCTCGGCATCTTATTGTGGGGGCAGATTCAGCCACAGCAGCTATAATGTTTGGAATACTGGTAACAGTGGCCATGCCTGGAAGTCCGGCTTACGTATCCATGGCATTTTTGGTGGCCTTTTTATGTGGTGTACTACTCGTACTTGCCTGGATATTTAAACTGGGATTTATAGGTGATTTCTTATCACGCACCGCACTGGTGGGATTTCTAACTGGTGTGGGTATTCAAGTGTCCATCAGCCAGTTAGGGGCAATGTTTGGATTAACCACCACAGGAATAGATTCCATTCCCCGAATATTATCATTTGTATCTAATCTACCCCAAACCAACCTCTACACTTTAGCCATCTCTGTAGGAGTGTTTTTGGTTATTATTATAACCGGACGCATTAACAGGAAGATCCCAGGAGCTCTCATTGCAGTGGTGGGAACCATCTTACTTAGTTCTCTTTATGATTTTACTCAGATGGGAGTTTCATTGGTGGGCTCTGTTCCAAGTGGAATTCCAAGTTTAATCATACCTTCTTTTCAGTCCCTTGATTTTTATGTTTTGTTTACAACTGTAATGGCCTGCTTTATTGTTATAATAGCTCAAAGTGTTGCTACTTCACGGGCTTACAGTGTCAGGTGTTCTGATGAACTGGATGAAAACAAAGACGTCCTTGGATTGGGATTATCTAATATTTTAGCAGGTTTAACTGGCAGTTTCGTGGTGAATGGTAGTCCTACCAAGACTCAGATTGCTGTAGATGCTGGGGCTCGCAGTCAACTGGCCACTCTGGTTACTGCTGCAGTAGTCATTATGGTAGTGATTTTCTTTACAGAACCCATTTCACTTTTACCCAATGCAACTTTAGCAGCGATAGTATTTTTAATAGGTTTGGAAATGGTTGATATAACCAGTTTAAAGGCCATATATCGTGAAATGCCTGCAGAATTTGTTTTGGCTATCATAACCCTTATTACCGTTGTTTTAGCAGGTGTTCTGTGGGGGATCATTGTTTCTGTGATAATATCCTTGCTTTTACATTTAAGCCATTCATACCGGCCAAACAATAGCATTTTGATCCGTAATGAAAAGGGTGAATGGGCTTATATTCCGGTAATCTTAGGAGTATACACTGAAGAAGGCTTGATTGTTTACAGATTCAACCGGGATTTGTACTATGCCAATGCTGAAAAACTCATGAAAGAAGTTATTAAAATTGCTAAAAACTCCGATCCTCCTCTTGAATGGTTAATTTTAGATTCTGGGGGATTTACTGGTGTTGATTATACTTCGGTGCAGATGTTAAAAGAATTAAAAATTAGATTAGATGAAATGAATGTAGTTTTAGTTATGACTACGGTTTTTCCCAGTTTAAGAAGGCAATTTGAACGTTCTGGATTTATGAAAATCCTGGGAGAAGAAAACCTCTACGGAGGGGTCAACGACGCCATAAATGCGTTTGAAAACAGGAAATAAATAATATACATGTTCGAATTATATTTAGAAGATCAATCTCAGAATTAATCTCAGAAATCTCAGATATTTAGGAACATTGGAACATAAAAAAAATGAGAAGGGGGAGTTACCGTTGTATAAAAAGCTGTACAGGAAAAAGTTAACCACACCAGATGAGGCTGTCAAATTAATCCAAGAGGGGGACATGCTGGTACATGGTCTTACCATGGCCGAACCACCAGCTCTCCTGGAGGCTGTGGCATCCAGTCTCAGAGAAGGAGATCTTGAAAAGATTAGAATGTTTTCAGTCATTCCTTTAGACAGTGTTTGCTCTACTCTCCTGGCCCCGGACTTAGTGGACTGTGTGGAAGCCTACAGTGGATTTGTAGATGCAGGAGACCGGGGATTGGTAAGCACAGGACTTAACTATTACGTTCCCAACCACCTCCACCAAATTCCCCGACTCCTGAAGGAATTCATCGGTGTGGATGTATGTGTAACCACGGTTTCTCCCATGGATGAGGCAGGATACTTCTCTTTTGGAACTGCTAATGATTTTACATCCACTGCAGCCCGGGTTGCTAGAGTTTTGATATTGGAAGTGAACCAGAACATGCCGCGGGTCTTCGGAGACTCATTAATCCATATCTCTGAAGTTGACGCAGTTGTGGAAAATCATCAAACCATTCCCGACTTCCCCTGTGGGGATAAACAGCCAGAAGCAGATGTTATTGGCAAAAAGATATCCCAGTTGGTACCGGATGGCGCCACCCTTCAGATGGGTATCGGTGTCCTGCCCAATGCTGTGGCTGAGCAGCTGGAAAACCACTCTGATCTGGGTATCCACACTGAAGTATTCGGTCCGGGAATGGTTGATCTCATTAGGAAGGGAGTAGTAACTGGTGAGAAGAAAACAATCCATCCCCGTAAACATGTATTCACTGTAGCCCAGGGAGACCAGGAGATGCTGCAGTTTATGAACCAAAACCCGGCTATGGAAAGTTATCCCTGCTCTTATGTGAACAATCCGGCGGTGATTGCCAAGAACTACCGTATGATATCCATAAACTCCCTGATCGAGGTGGATTTACTGGGTCAGTGTAATGCCGAGTACCTGGCAGGTCATCAGTACAGTGGAACCGGGGGGCAGCTGGATTTTGTGCGAGGAGCTTTTGATTCACAGGAAGGTAAATCTATCCTGGCATTTTATTCCACAGCTAAAAATGGAACCGTCTCAAGGGTGGTGGACCATTTGGATCCAGGGGCCATGGTGACCACACCTCGTATGGACACTCATTACTTGGTAACCGAGTATGGGGTGGCTAATCTCAAGGGAAAATCCACTAGGGAAAGGGCACATGAAATAATTAATATTGCTCACCCTAAATTCCGGAGGGAACTTTACAGAAAGGCTGAAGAGATGTATCTCGTATAATAGAGGAAATAGTGGATATTTCTTCTAACATTCTTTTTATAAAGGAAAAATAGTAAATTACTGGATTAAAGACTTGGCTCACTATCCAGGTCAACTTCACTGTCTTCGAAGCTGAGTTTCTTCTTTTTCACCCAGACAAAACCCTGATCCGGGGTGATCACCGCTACATTTATGGGTCCACCCACACCTGGCATGTCACCGGGGTCAGCGTTGATCCCGTCACTGAAGCGTTGTATGGCACTGGTGGTCTGGATCATCAGGGTGGCGAAGTCTATGGCATCCTGGAGTGTCATGGTCCCCCACTGGATGGCGTATTCCAGTCCCCTGAGCTGAGACTGTATTTCAGGTTCACTTTTGGTTTGAATGGCTTCTTTCACAAATTCCACATTTTGGATACGTCCATCAAAGCCCAACACTATCCTGGCAGCTACATCTCCCTGGCCGATCCAGGAACTTCCGTATTTTATGTTGGGTTTTTCACTATCCCGAAGCTTCTGCACTGGTCCTGGTATGGCCACACTGTAAACCTGGTAGCTTCCATCCGGATTGTAACCTGCCACCAATAGTTCGATGGGGTCTGCCCGGGCCATGCCGTTTTCAATGGTTCCCTGGGGTGTTTTGAAGGTGAACTTTAAAAGCTGACCATCCATTTCCATTTGTAGCATGGTGCAGCCCTTGGAAGCCAGGTCATTCTGTATGTTGGCCTTAATCTGGTCTAACTGTTCCTGCCAGTGGTATTTGTCGTTGAAAAGATGGTGTAGCTTCCTGGCAACCTCCTTCACTTCCATCTTTTTAACCTTGGAGCCCCTGCGGAACTCTTCAATGTACTGGCTGACATTCTTCTGCACTCCCCCTTCAGGGAGGAAGGCCAGGCCAGTGATACCCACCCCAATCTTCCGGTTGATCTGGAAGAGTTTCATGGCGTTTTCACTACCTATGCGTGCCATACCCTTCATATTACGATAACTCTGTCTGCTGTCGGCTGCTAATACTATTCCTTCTGGTGTGGTGGTGTTGATGACCAGTGACATGTTTTATAAACCTCGCTTTTTTAATGCTCATGGATAATTATCACAGAATAATTATGATAATGTGGTGTATAAATATGTCCTTTTATTTGTTCACAGAAAATTAGGATTTAAGCATCTTTTAAAGGTTTATAGGGCACATAGGATGGTACCCATATATTGGAATCCACCAGTTTCTCCACATCATCGTAGGCATTGGTTTTGGCCACCCCTTCAAGGATGGCCTGTCTGGCCACGGTCACTCCAATATTTCTACTTACTTCCTGCAGTCGGGAAACTTCTGGAAGTAGACGGATAATATTATCTTTAATGTTGGCAGATCTGGCCAGTTCGAGGATGGCAGCATCCATCATGCCAGGGGTAACTCTTTCAGCCTGGCAGCTGATTATGCCCAAACCCAATCCCGGGAATATCAGGGCATTGTTACACTGGGCAACAGGGTACACTTTCCCCTGGAATGTTACATTACTAAAGGGGCTGCCAGTAGCTACCAATGCCTTTCCATCTGTCCACTGGATTATATCAGAGGGGTTACCTTCCATCAGGGTTAAAGGATTGGATAATGGGAATATTATGGGCCGATCCACATGGTAAGCCATTTCAGTCACCACATCCTTGGTAAATGCCCCTGATACTGTGCTGGTGCCAATGAGAATGGTTGGTTTAACATTACGCACTACATCTAGGAGATTTGATGGGTTATCTTCTGGATTCCAATCTTTGGTTTCATGGGAAGTACGGGCATAAGGTGCTTTGAAATAATCAAGGGTATTCCTGGCTTTGGTTATAAGTCCCTGGCGGTCCATAAGCCAGAAACGATTGTATGCTTCCTGGTGGTTTAGTCCGTTTTTTACCATCCACTCCCATATCTGGTCAGCGATACCGCAACCAGCGGTTCCAGCACCATATATCAGCACCCGATGATGAGATAGTGGGGTACCGGTTAACTTCAGAGCATTCAGGAGGGCTGACATGGCAACGGCCCCGGTACCCTGTATATCATCATTAAAGGTGCACATCTTATTCTGATAACGGTCCAAATGATAACGGGCGTTATTTTTACCAAAGTCTTCCCATTGAAGGAAAACATTGGGGAATTTATGGTTTATGGCGTTCACTATAGTTTCCACAAATTGATGGTACTCTTCCTGGCTGATACGTTGATGACGCCAGCCCAAGTAGAAAGGATCTTCCAGGAGGCGGGGGTTATTGGTGCCCACATCAATAAGAACCGGGAGCATTCTCCGCGGATTTATACCTGCACATAGGGTGTAAACTACCAGTTTGGCCACGGAAATTCCAATTCCATTGGCGCCCTGATCTCCGATTCCCAATATCTGCTCAGAATCAGTTAAAACAATAAGGGCAATATCTCTTTTATCCCAGTTATCCAATATTTCGTAAACATGCTCCCGGTCTGGATAGGATAGATATATTCCTCGTGGTTTGCGGAACTCGTCACTGTAATGTTGGATAGCCAGTCCAGCAGTGGGTGTGTAGACAATGGGCATCATTTCATCCACATGTTCCCTGATAAGACGGAAAAATAGGGTTTCATTGGTGTTGTAGAGGTTGTTCAGGAAGATGTTTTTCTGCAGATCATCAGCCTGCAGTGAGAACTGTTGATATGCCCTTTGCAATTGTTCATCCAGTGTCTCCACAGAATGAGGTAATAATCCTATAAGATGGAATAATTCTCTTTCTTTAGTACTAAAAGCAGTTCCTTTATTTAGATGTGAAGATTGAAGGAGTTGACTTCCTTTAAGATGAGTTTCAATATATTTTGATTCTTCTTTTTTTACAGTAATCGCTATGGATTTAAACTGTTACCCCCCAAATTAAGGGAACTCTTGGAAATTTGATTGTCCCTCGGGTGTGAGATATAATTATCTTTTTAACCCATATATAAACTTTTTGGATGTGGTAGGTTAAATTTTTGTCAATTTTCTTATTTTGGACATGGAAAATGTTATAATCAAAATGATAAAAATTTTAGGAAGGATTTAAATGTATTCGGCCCTGTGGATAAGGTGTTCAATGGCTTTTTCGTGGCTATAGCCCTAATTTCCCACCCATTGCTAATGTTCATGGGTCTAATAGAAAATTAAAATGGTTTAAACAAAGATGGCCAAGCCTATTGTTGTTTGTAAGTTGGATAATTTAATTCAAAAAATAGAGATTGTACCCAAATTTTGCTATCATATCATATATAGAGATACCTATCAGAAATCAGGAATATTCCTGAACATCCAGTTTTTACATTATATATTAATATAATTCATTGGTTACTTTAAAATTCCTATTAAAATCCTTAGAATTTCATAAACAGGCAGTTTGGTAATTCTTCTACAATGAAAATAGTAACAAAAAAAAGAAAAAGGATGTTTAAGGGAGAATCCGCTTATGCATCTTCAGGTATTTCTGGTTCTACATCTTCCAGTGTTTCTGTTTGCACATAGAATCCCAAAACTCCTCCTAATGCGGCGATGATTACTTCAATCACGAAGAAGAGGAGATATCCTAGAATTCCACTGACAACATATGACCCATATCCTTGAACATACATCAGAACTATGAAAAATGCATTGATTATTATGCCACCAATCACTCCTAAAATTGCCCCATTAACAGCAGATGTTTTTATGTCTTCATTAACCATGAAACCAACGGCAATTGCTGCTAGTAAGAATGAAGGGAATATTAGACTTGCCCCTGAGATGTAAAAGGTGAAATAAGTTGCAAGTAGAATGCCTAAACTGATCATTATGGGTCTAATTTTGAAAATTTCCATATCCATGTTTTTAGCTCCTATTTTTATTTTCCATTGAAAGATCTTTAAACATTTTTTTTTATGAGAGTATTAAAATAATTATGCCCAAATTTGTTTCATTTACACCCAAATTGTGAAGGATGATGAATAAAACTATATTGTTCATATTAATTTGTTCTATATCATGCTATCTTTTAAGCTAAAATAAACAGTTAAATAAACGAAAATATATCTTTAAGTCAAAATTATGGTAATTTAATAGGAAAAACATAGTTAATCAAATAAACATATAGCCAAAATTTTGCTATCACTATATAGAGATACCTATCAGAAATCACAAATTTTACTGAGTGTCGTGTTTTTAGCAAAGTAAATTGTATTTTTTCTTTGTTGTTTTTAATTTCCTAAGAAATCGTTGAAAAGCTCGAAAGTTCATTCCATAATTTCTGGTCTATATTATCCATTTAGCCATTTATATCCCTTCGCTGATACCCAAACAGACCAATTAATATAAGCATAACAGCCACTGTTAGAACTAAAAATATAGGCCAATCTACAGCATTCCCGGCAAGTAGCTTGGGTACTTGGGTAAAGGGAGAAATATTTAATATCCACTTGTTAATATCAAAAAATTCGCCAAGTAAATCAATAACCACAATCATGGCCAGTATCGCCCAGCTTAAAGAAGCCAGTCGGGGTATTAACCCAAATAAGCACATAGTAATACCGGTAAATAGCCATATTGCTGGTAAATACATGAGGGCTGCTCCTAAAATACGTATAGTAACATCAGATAGGGTATTGTTGATTAAACCATAACTTAGGCCAATGCTCAAAGCGAATATAATTAACACCAGGGCAGGGGCTAGAACAGCGAATATTAGGTTACTGACTGCCCACTGGCTCCTACTTACAGAACTGGTAAGTACCATTTCCGAATACTTGTGTGATTCCTGTGATTGGAGTTTTAAGGATGCTAAAATTGCATAAAAAGCAAATACTTCGCCTAAAAATGCTAACATCATACTAAAATAGCTATCAATAAGTCCTGTTTTACCTCCTAACTGTAAAATCAGATGGACAAATTGAGGGTTAGCAATAATCATATCAGTGACTGTTTGGGCAGTAAAACCCAGCATGCTCCCCATTAAGACAAATATAATGATCCAGAAGAATAACATACCCCGGTGCAGTCTCCAGGCCAGTGCCAGAGGACTGCGCAAGTTTTTGGAGGCTCTGGCCGGGCCCGGCCTTTGGGTTATGATTCCTGCCCCTAAATCTCGCAGGGAGGAGAGCCAGTAGGCCAGTGCAGTTGAACCGGCAATGAATGCCAGAAATATACTGAAGATCCATATTTCATTTCCAGCAAAAGGGCCTATATGGTGCACCCAGCCGTAAGGTGTTAACCAGGAGACCCAGGCATAATCACCATCATCCCATCCAAAAACACGTACTACAAAAAAGCCTACCAGAAGACCGACCATTAAATAACGGGCATCTCCTGAACTTTCCGTTAACTGAACTGCCACCCCAGTAATAGCGGCAAATAAACAACCGAAAGCTGCTAAACTCAATCCCAGAACCAGGGAACTATAAGCATCCAGGCCCTGAGCTATCAATCCCAAGCCAATCAAAACTGCAATTATTAAATTTACCCCGAAGGTAGTTATTAGAGCCGCACTCAGTGCTGCCTGGCGACCTACTTGCGCCGAGTTTATTAATTCCAGCCGTCCCTTTCTTTCCTCGCTGCGGGTGTGTCTGACCATTAAAAACACGCTGATTAGGCCAATGATAAGTGAAGCAGGAAAACCAACTCTCCAGGCAGTCAATGCCCCAATAGAAGGATCAAGCAAGGATCCTAAAAGTGAAACAACAGTGGGATTATTCTGCATCTGTAAATAAAATCCCATACGCAATGCTTCATCTGAATAAAGATTGGCAAAAGTGGCTGCCACAAAGACCACAAACAGTACCATGAAAATGATAAAAAAAGGCATGTAAAGTTTGTCCCTACGCAGAATCAGCCGTATCATGACTGATGTACCAGCAAAATCATCCATTCTTATCATTCCCAGGGTGGTTATTCTTCTGACATTGAAGCATATTCATCGCTATAATAACGCATGAATAGCTCCTCTAAAGTAGGAGGGGCACTTAAAAGGGATTTTATGCCGAATTGAGTCAGATATTTCAGCACGTAACCGATCTTTTCCGCATCCACACTGAAATGGGCGTGAGTGCCTCCCTGAGTTAAATTGTGCACCCCAGATAATTCTTCCAGTCCGGTGAGGGGTTGGGTGGTGTCCACAGTTATGGAAGTACGGGTTAGGTGCCTCAGTTCTTCAAATGTCCCTGTTTCAATGATTTCCCCTTCTCTAATGATACTTACCCGGTTACAGAGTGCTTCCACTTCAGATAGTATATGGCTGGATAATAAAACAGTTTTACCATTTTTTTTAAGTTTTTTCACCTCTTTTCGGAACACTCCCTCCATCAAAGGGTCCAAACCCAGGGTGGGTTCGTCAAAAATGTAGAGATCAACATCAGATACTAATGCCGCAATCAAAGCAACTTTTTGTTTGTTACCAGTAGAGTAGGCTCCACATTTCTTGGTGGGATCCAATTTAAATAGGTTTAAAAGCTCTCCCCTTCGTTCATTGGAAAAACCACCTCGAAGCCGACCAATAAGATCAATAACCTCACCTCCAGTAAGGTTGGGCCATAAATTAACCTCACCCGGGACGTAGGCTAAATCACGATGAAGCTGGACAGCATCATGCCAGGGGTCTTTTCCCATAAGCCGAACGTCTCCGTCAGTTTTCCGAAGTAAACCCAGCAAAACACGTAAAGTGGTAGATTTACCAGCACCGTTGGGACCGATAAAACCGTAAACTTCCCCCTCATTTACTGTAAGGTCCACTTTATTCAGGGCCTTAACCTTCCCATAATATTTGGTCAGGTTTTTTATTTCAATTACAGCCAATTGAACACCTCCCCCTCTAATAAACCGAAATTAACCAAAATTTAATTCTAAACGCACTTAATTAGCATTAACACTGTATATTATAGTTTAAGATTTATTTAAGTGTATTTAAGGATTATCAAATAACTGAGAATAACGAGACATTCTAAAGAAAAACTAAGAATTAAAAAAAGATCTATTGCTAAGCCTAATTGGATGCAATATGTTAAATTCAAATTAAAAATAGAAATTGTAGCCAAAATTTTGCTATCACTATATAGAGATACCTATCAGAAATCATGAATTTTGCTCTGCGTCTAGTTTTTGGCTAATGTGGCCGTATATTTCTTTTGTTACTCCAACGTTCCTAACAAAATCGTTGGAATAACGGATGTCTCCCCTTCGTGGGTTGTCCTGTCTCATGACGTACATGCAGATGGCGGTTATTATCATGAGAGGGTCGGTTTTCCTACCCTTTCCTCCACGGTAAAGTTTACGAAAGTCAGCCTTGCAGATGATCTCCCGGGCACGGTCCTTCTGACCACCACCTACTGGCATCATAACTTCATCACCCTCTTCTCGTTTGGTCAGGACTAATGTGGGACTGTGTCCGGTCATCATGAAGTTACTGGCCACCACACTGAGCATGGCCAGTTTTTCCTGGAGACGGAAATCTTCCTCAGCGGTTTTCTCACGATAAGATTTGTATCGCTCGTATTTTTTTATCTTCCCTTCCATCCGGTCGATTTTGGTCTTATCATCCAGGAAGATGTGTTTTCGTTTTTTCAATGTAGTCGCCTGTAAGGGAGTGATTTTTTTTGAATATCTTAATTTTTTTTGAATATCTTAATATGTTCGATGATGGGGTTCACCGTGGAAATATTTTCAGAGTCGAACCACAACACCCTTTTCCTTCAAGTACTCCTTCACCACAGGTACAGGGTACTCATCAAAGTGGAAGATGCTGGCAGCTAAAGCAGCATCTGCTTTGCCTTTGGCAAAAACTTGGTAAATATCTTCTGGATCACCACCACCACCCGAGGCAATTATGGGAATATCCAGCATTTGACTCATGGTCTTGTTGAGGGGAATATCATAACCATCCTTGGTACCATCACGATCCATACTGGTTAGGAGAATTTCACCAGCACCACGCTCCTGGCATTCCATAGCCCATTTAACAGCATCTATCCCAGTAAATTCCCTTCCACCATAGATACTGCAGTCATACCAGCAGTAACCTTCTGGTGTTTCAATTATAACATGATCATTATTCTCTTGGGGGTCATCAATGTAGCGACGTTTGGCATCAATTCCAATAACACAAGCCTGACTCCCCACCACCTTGGAAGCTTCGTTGATAAGGTCCGGGTTGTGTATGGCTGCGGTGTTGGTTGAACATTTATCAGCCCCGGCCTTGAGCATGTTTACATAGTCTTGGGGTTTCCTGATCCCTCCTCCTACACAGATAGGGACGAACACATTCTCAGTGGTGGCTTCTATCACATGGGCCATGGTCTCCCTACGCTCATGGGATGCAGTGATATCCAGAAAGACTATTTCATCTGCTCCATCTTCATAGTACTTGGTGGCCAGTTCCACTGGTTCTCCTGCGTATCGTATCTGTTTAAATTCAATTCCTTTAACAACCCGGCCATGGGGGACGTTTAAGTCACAATCCAGGCAGGGTATGATGCGTTTTGCTAGCATAGTAATCCCTAATAATTATTTCATTGTGATTATTTCTTGACAATTAATTTAATTTACAACTAACCTATTGTTCACATCATTAAAAAATCTACACACTGGGTCGTTTATACACATTGTTCTGTTATCAATTTATTATGGGGTGCTGATATTATCATTCCATAAAAAATATAATCCCTTTAATAACAATTAGATAATTAGGAAAGGGAAAAAATGGAAGTTTAGGGGTGGCATGATTCCTGAAATCAATTTATCTAATGTAAACCATTCAAATATTTCAGATGGGGCTGATTTTCCCCCGAACCTTCTGGAATTTTTAACAGAGCTAGCCCGAGCTTTAACATCTGCAGGAATAGCTGTGATGACCATAGAATCAATTATAAAACAGATATGTGTTGCCTATGGTGTTAAAGCAGAAGCAGTTGTGGATTTTCCAACATTTATCCTCATCAAGGTCGTAGATGGTGAATCAAAAGCCCTGACAGTCATGGGCCAGAAACCAGGATTTCTCCCTTTAGATCAGGTATCAAGGTTGTATGAACTGATACGTCGGGCAGAAAAAGCCGAAATAACTCCAGAAGATGGAATAAAACGTATTAATGAAATAATAGGCGTTAAACATCAGGCCAATTACATTAAACACATAGTAGGTTATGCATTGTATTCAACAGGGTTAGGATTGCTTCTGTTACCCACAATTAATGAGTTGTTCTTTTGTGGGGTATTAGGGGCGGTTATGGGGGTAATTGTGGGTTATTCTGAGGATAAACCTCGGCTTGAAATGGTGAGGCCGGTTTTAACCGCTTTCCTGGTTTCCATGGTATTCTTTTTCGGGGTGAAACAAGGAATTGTAAATAACTCTTTAACCATTCTGGTGCCTTCACTATCCTACTTCATCCCAGGAGCGGTCCTGGCCACGGGAATGTTTGAACTGGCAGCTAACAATGTTATTTCCGGTGCTAGTCGTCTGGTTCAGGGTGTTGTAGTTCTACTACTTCTCCTATTCGGGGTTATACTGGGCCTGCAAGTGGTGGGATTGTCTGGAAAGTACGTAGTGGCCAATATGGCAGTTTCTCTAGGCTGGTGGGCACCCTATATCGGAATCCTGGTTTTTACCATGGGGTTGTATTTATTAATGTCCATAAGGAACAAAGACATGCCGGGGGTGTTGATAGTATTGTTTGCAACTTTTTTAGGGCAGCAAGCCGGTAATTATTTGGTGGGTGGTCTTTTTGGGGCATTTGTTGGTTCCTGTCTCATGACAATGGTGGGAACTTATCTGGAACGATCAAAACTTAAAACACCATATTATGTGTCAATAATACCTGCCTTCTGGATTTTAGTACCAGGATCTCTTGGATTTATAAATTTGGCTGCATTTGTAGGGCAAAATTATTCTGCATCCATTGCTAATTTACTTCTTGTAATATTGACCTTTGTTGCCATCTCTATGGGCTTATTAATTGGTGCAGTGATTTCCGATCCTCTGAAAATAGATCAATCCAAATCCAATAAATGAAAGTTTGACCATTCCAAATAAGTTAAAGCTGAACTATAACAGATGAAACCACATAATAATAAGTAGATGATAATAGGGTGATTTTTCATGTTGCCATTTTCCAGAAAAGGAATAGATTATCAACGTTTAGGAGAGATTATCCAGTTAATGGCCAAGTACCAGTTTGATAACGTGGTGGGCGAGCTGGAACTGAAGGGCTCTCGCTGGGGAGATTTACTATATAAGTATGATTCTAGTATTGATCTGGATGCTACAGCTCCTGAACGGATAAGGCTGGTTTTTGAAGAATTAGGACCCACTTTTATTAAACTGGGGCAGATGGTAAGCACCCGGCCAGATCTGGTAGGTCAAGAAATGGCAAATGAGTTTGCCAAACTGCAGGATGATACTCTTCCATTTGACTTTGATACCGTGAAGTTGATTGTGGAAAATGAGCTTGATAAACCTTTAGCTGAAGTATTTCAGGTATTTGGGGAGGAACATTTAGCCGCTGCCTCTATTGGTCAGGTGCACAGTGCAGTGCTCAAAGATGGTACTCTGGTGGCGGTTAAAGTCCAAAGGCCAGGTATACATGATACAGTAGAAAAAGATCTCATTATAATGCACCATTTAGCGGACTTAATCCATAATAGAATTTCCAGTTTAAGTGTTTTTAATTTTCCGGAGATTGTGGATGAGTTTGAAAAATCCATACGTAAAGAGATGGATTATGCCTTGGAGGCCAGGAATGCGGAAATCTTCCAGGCTAATTTTGCTGGAAATGATGGTATCTGTGCACCGGACATATTCCCGGAATATTCCACTTCCCTGGTTTTGACCATGGAATTTATTCAGGGCACCAAGATGAGCCAGGTGATGGAGAATCCAGAAGGTTTTAACACTAAAATTCTGGCGGACAGAGCGGCCCAATCCTACTTCCAGCAGATCATGATGGATGGTTTCTTCCATGCCGATCCTCATCCCGGTAATCTTTATGTTTTAGAGGATAATGTGGTCTGTTACATTGATTTTGGGATGATGGGACACATAGATCAGGATTTCATGCAAAACTTGGCTGAACTTTTCATCCAGGTCATAGAATACAATGTGGATGCCATCATCAACCAGCTGATCTACATGGGCATTATAGATGATTATGTGGATAGAAATCTCCTCAAAAGGGATATAATGGATATATTGGACCATTACTATGGGGCGAGCCTTAATGAAATGAATGTGGGGAATATGCTGAGTGACCTGGCTATACCACTAATAACCAAATATCAAGCACATGTACCTCCAGAATTCACACTCATTGCCAGGGGAGTAACTTTAATTGAAGATGTGGCCCACACCCTTGATGGTGAATATGATGCCACTGCCCAGTTAAAGCCAATGGTTCGAAAAATTCTCCTGAAAAAATTCAGTCCCAAGAACATGGCAGGTCTATTCAAGGATAACATCTTCGAAGTTGAGCATCTGGTGAAAAACCTGCCCCGTAATATTAACCGCCTGGTGGCCAAGGTTGATAATGGAGAAATAAAGGTTAAGTACTCTGAGGAACTGTCTGAAGATATTGAAAGAACCAGCAATAAACTGGTGGTAGCCATAATAATCGCCGCCCTTCTGATGGGTTCTTCCTGGATAATTCAAATTGATAAAGGCCCTATGGTGTGGGGCATGCCTCTTTTAGGATTTTTAGGATTTGCAGCCAGTGGAGTGCTGGGTGTGGGCCTTATAATCTACATCCTCAGATACAGAAAGATTTAAAGTGCATATTTAAAAATTAATTGTCTATATCTCTTTTTAAGGTTTCAAAGGTCATGAGGATGATTGTATTACTGATAACTCTTTTATTTTTTATTATGCGTGGTTAATGAGGATGGTTTGATAAAAATGAGCAAATATAATGATTGGTACGGTTTTAACCAGCAATGGGAGGCGTTGTCCCTACTAGTTCTCTTTCTAGGAAGTAGAGTAATAATATTTGCCTTTTACAAATTGCATTGGTAATACTGAAAATTAAATCTATATGATTTATATGGATGTTCGGCCTATTCTTTTAAGCGGTGAAAGAATATGCAACTTAAAAACTTCAAAAGAGAATCTATAATACCTCTGCCTGTGACTTTTATTTCCACGGTCAGTCCAGATGGAGTGAGAAATGTGGCCCCCTATTCCTGTCTAATGCCTATTTTACGTCCATTTGATCTGATCTGTGTCGCCACTGCCGGAGTGATGAGGGATACCTTTGATAACATGAAAGCCAGAGAAGAGTTTGTCATCAGTCTCCCTGGAATGGATCTAGCAGATAAAGTGATGCCTACAGCCAAATTCGTTCCACCAGAGGTTAATGAATATGAACTGGCAGGTTTAGAAGAAAAACCCAGTCAAACAATTGAAACTCCCGGAGTGGATGGATGTTACGCCTGGATGGAATGCAAACTCCACAAGATCGTGGCTGAAGAATATGATAATTTCCCTTACGCCCTGGTTGTGGGAAAAGTGGTGCACCTGGAAATAAGAGATGACATTTACAACCCTGAAGACGGTTCATGGGATGTGGAAAAGGCCCAACCCATAATGATGACAGAATCCAACAAGGGAATGCACTTCTGCACCGTGAAAGACATGGACTGGTTCGCACCCTATGGAGCCATGTTTCCCAATGGTAAAGATCCTCTGGCAGGAATGTACGAAGATTAAACTGGACACGGAAGTGTTAAAGTGCCAAAAATTATTATCAGTGGGAGAGGTGGCAGTGGAAAGAGTACTCTGGTAACTCTCCTAACTAAACGACTGAAAGAACAGGGAAAAGTACTTGTAGTAGATTCAGACGAGTCCAACCTTGGATTAGGTGGAATGTTAGGTATTGAACCTGCAAAAAAAACTCTTATGGATTATTTAGGTGGTAAACCGTTGGTAATGGGTAAATTAAGGGCCATGCTCCAGAAAGAAAACAGTGAACAGATAGAATTTTTCGCGGATTCTGATCTGGATAGTTTATCATCAGAATTCGTTCACTGGAATGGATCTGGAGGTTTAATGCAGATAGGGAAGATAGAACATACTATGGAAGGTTGTGCCTGTCCAATGGGGGCCATTGCTCATGACTTCTTGAAACACCTCGTGGTAGGTGAAGGGGAATGGGTTTTGATAGACACAGAAGCAGGAGTAGAACATTTTGGCCGTGGAATAGTGGAAGGTGCAGATGCTGTTCTGGTGGTCGTGGACCCATCTAATGATGCAGTCTTATTAGCCGAAAAAGCAGTTAAACTAACTGAAGAAGCAGGAAAAAACTTTGGAGTTGTTTTAAACAAGGTTGATGATAAAACTATGCATATTTTAGAAGAGATGTTGGAAGCAAAAGACCTGAAGATTAAAGGTGTTTTGCCCTATTTACCTGGTATGGCCCAAACAAATCTTAGAGGAGAACCTTTAGAAGCAAATTCTGCCAATGATGAACTGGATAAATTGATAACCAAAATCGCCTCCTAAAACGAATAAGTCTACATTCTGAATATAATTACGGAATGTCTATTTTACTGTAAATTATTATTTTTTTTACTTTTTTCATTTTTAACAGTCTAGTTGTATGTCAGATTATATAAAGTAGCTGACAATATACTTTCATTAAATAATTTAGAATTACAGATTATTGAGATGATATAATGGAAAAACCGATTCAAATAGCTGATTTTTCGGAAGTGACTAAATTTCACGGTCATTCATGTCCAGGAATAGCCATAGGATATCGAGCAAGCGAAATAGCAATTCATGAGTTCTTTTCGAGGGCGAAAGATGAGGAAATAGTAGCCATAGTGGAAAATGACAGTTGTAGTGTGGATGCTATTCAGTTTGTAACTGGCTGCACCCTGGGTAAGGGCAACCTCATATTCAAAGACCATGGTAAACATGTCTACACATTCCTGAATCGTGATACAGGAAAAGCAATGCGTATATCTTTAAAAAGTAGTACAGATGAAAGAGACCCAGAATTTGCTGAAGCTCATAAAAAGGCATTATCTGAATCAGCCACCCCTGAAGACTTGGAAAAATATGAAAAAGCACGGGAAAAAGCTACTGAGAAGATATTAGAGGCTCCGATTCAGGAACTTTTTGAAGTGGAATTGGTGGATATGGAGTTTCCAGAGGAAGCCAGAATATTCAGAACAGTTCGCTGTGCTAAATGTGGTGAACTGGTATCTGAACACAGAACCCGGGTGGAAAACGGGAAAATGGTCTGTATACCCTGTTTCCATAACTATTCTCGGGCATAAAACAGACATTTTTTCTTTATTTTCTCTTGTTCAGTAAATTTATTCAATTTCTTTTAAAAGAATACCATAAAAATAAAAAATAAAAAAAATAATGGGAACTTTTTAGTGTTCCGATGGTGTTTCGGCTGGTTTTTTACCTCTGGTTGCTAAAGAGTAGATTAACCAGATTATAACTCCATAGATCACACCATTAAAGACTGCACAGACCAGAGTAGTTACAGGGATTCCAACCACAGGATAACTACTTTGAGCAATTCCCAATGCATTGTATATCTGTATACCTGGCGGTAAGATGGGATATACTAGTGTAATTACTAAAAAAACCACAAAAGATGCCAAAAATATTAGTGCGCCTTTCACTTTTCCAACCTCCCCTTTTTTCCTAATTCATGTTAAAAGAGGCCTTAAAACATAACGGCCCTGTCCATTTTCTGTTAATTATCTGTAATAAATCTTCTCCGGAATCCAGGTAGTAACTAATACTAGATCATTTATTATATATGGGGGTTGTAATAATAAATTAATAAAAATTTGCAAAATAATAGGAGTTTTCATAATGAGTACAGGGCGAGTGTTTAAAGATATACTATGTTATCCTTTCACGGATTTTAAGAAGTTTTTAAAAGTTTTCTTAATGTATCTGGGGTGTTTTTTAATAATTCCTGTTTTAATGGCCATGGGGTATTCCCTGCGGATTATTAAAAGCACCATCCTCGGATTTGATAATATGCCTGATCTTGATGATTCTGGTAATTTGATTGAGGATGGTCTGAAACTTGTGGGGGCTAATATAATCTACAACATACCATTATATGCAGTTATTGGAATTTTAGTAGTGATTGCTGCCTCTGGACAGCCTAATTTAGTCCTGACAAGTTATTATTTCCTGGCCATAATTGCAATTGTAGGATACCTGATCAGCATTGTATCAATCCCTGCCGTGGCAAATATGGCCTATGAAGATAGATTTGGAGCGGTTTTCGATTTTAAAAGAATTTTCACCGTGATAAAAAATATGGGATGGGCAAAATACCTAATATATTTGCTGATATACACCCTGATCGTGGAAATATTAACTCTGACCATCAGTTCCATCAGCCCATACCTAAAACTATCCCTGGGAACAATTTCGGGTTTAGCCGTATATTTACTGCTCTACTTATTGATAAACTCATATCTGATAATTATTGGGGGCAGATTCAGGGGAATAATTTACAGTAAGGGTATGGGAGATAATTGGCATACCAATGATATAGCAGAACAAGATAATCCAGAATAAAGACAATTTTCTTTTTTAAACCTTTTTATTATTTTTTTTATTATATCAACTACAAATTGAATATAACTTTAAAACGAATACTTTTATAAATGAAAACCACCTAACAACTAACTTGCCTATGATTTTAAAGGCTTTTTATGGGCCTGTAGTCTAGCCTGGAATATGACGTGGGACTTCGGATCCCAAGGTCGGGGGTTCAAATCCCCCCAGGTCCGTTTATCTTTTTGGGATATTATGTGATGAATTTTTTTCTAAAAGATTGTTAAGGTATCCATCAGGTTTCATCTGTTGTGTTTCATCCAAGTCAGGTTGATTATTGTGTTGTTTTTCCTCGGTTATTTTTTTAAAAGGAATATTTTTTCTTTGGTGTTGATTGTCTAAAAGTAAGTAGGCTGTGTTAAACCCAGAGCCCATACGCACCAATCCAGCTACTGCAGCAGCTTCTAAGATTTCTTCATGGGTTGCTCCTAATTTAATGGCCTGTTTTTGATGAACTTTGGTACAGTTATCGCAGCTGACTGCAATGGCACAGGCCACTGCAATGAGACTTTTCTCCTTCAGGGAAAGAGCTCCATCCTTTAATATTTCTGATGCCAGTTTTGTAAAAGCAGAATCAACATCTTCACCAATTGCTTCTGTAAAGCGTTTAGGCTTTGTATTTTGTTCCATTTATAAAACTCCTTGATTATTCGTTGGTTTTTTTAATATCTTGAAATGAGTTGCTTTGATTTACATAAAAGTTTTCATGATTTAAGTAAATTTCATAAATAGTATCATCATTCCCTACTATAAAATAACTATCATGGCCAAGTCTTCCTTGGATAGTCTGGAAAGATATTATGCAAAAAACCGCCAGGAATGGCACCAATGGTTAAGTGAAAACCATGAAACTTCTCCGGGTGTATGGCTGGTTTATCATAAGAAAAATTCTCCAAAATCTTCAGTTTCATATGAAGATGCAGTACAAGAAGCCATTATTTTTGGATGGATAGACAGCAAGGTCAACGCCCTGGACGAGGAACGGTACATGCAGGTGTTCACGCCACGAAAACCAGGCAGCAACTGGTCAAAATCAAATAAAAACAGAGTTCAACACCTTAATCGAAGGGGTTTGATGAAAACAGCAGGCTTAAAAAAGGTAGAGGCAGCAAAAAAGGATGGTTCATGGAATTTTCTGAATGATATTGAAAACTTGGTGGTTCCAGAAGATTTAAAAAAAGCCTTGAACAAAAACAAAACTGCGACAAAAAACTTTAATTCTTTTACTGATTCACATAAAAAACAAATATTATACTGGATCGGCACGGCCAAAAAGCACGATACCAGACTAAAAAGAATCAAAGTCACTGTTAAGGCAGCTAAAGAGAATAAAAAGCCTTTTGACTAATTATTTTTGGCTGGTTAAGTCATTAAGGTAAATAAGGAGCGTAATAAAAATGTCTGAGTCTGAAGATGATATTGATCAAGTTGTTAGAAATATACCTCCTCAGGACGCATTTAACTTTGTTGAAAAAAATCATGATGACCCTGATTTCGTGTTACTGGATGTTAGAACTCCTAAAGAATTTTCCAGGGGACATATTGAAGGTGCACTTAACCTGGATTTCTATGCAGAAGACTTCCAGGAACAACTGGAGAAAAAAGACAGGGACAAAAAATACCTGCTTTGCTGTGGATCAGGAGTGAGGGGCGTTAAAACAGTAGCAATAATGCAGGATCTGGGTTTTACTAATATTTGTAATATCCTGGGCGGGATTACCATGTGGAAGGCAATGGATCTGCCTTTAACTCAGGAATAAAACATTCTATTTTTTTTAAAAACATACCTATTTATATTGGAATTAAGTATACACCATATAGTGAGTGGTAAATAACTAAATGGAGGGGGTTCCAATTAGATCCTATTATTTGCAATTAGGGTACAAACCTAAGTGGATACTTATTTTCTGTATTGTGTTAGGAGTACTGCTAGGGGCTTTGTTAATTTTTGCAGGATATCAAACCGACCAAGATTTATTACTCGTAGGCCTATCAGTGATGATTATAATGGTGGCTCTAGGTGTTATTATTTACTTTGTTATTAACCGAATGGTAAAAAATGTTGAATCTGAGACTGGTTTAGACTTGATGGGGTTAATGGATACAGATTTTGATTCTACAAGATCAGGGATGGCTGAAGTTTTGAGTGCGGAAGCAACTGGTGAATATGTGAATAATCAACCAGAATTTATTTTACTCCTAAGAATAACCGCTTCTGGTCAGGATAGTTTCGAAGTTGAACATAAACAAGCCTTTAGTGATGAATCTTCCCTTGCTGTCGGGGCACAAATACCAGTAATGTTTGATAAAAATAGAAATGTTCAACTAATCGGTTTAGGTGATATTGGCCAATATAAAGTTATAGACCCAAAGAATCTCTAAAGAACCATCGTTTAAGTAACTATTAAAAATTATTTTCCCACTTTTTTTATTTTAAGGATTTTTTTTTATTTTAGGGAACTAGTGCGAAGTAGAAAATTCAGCACGAATTAACTAAAAAGGGTATTTCAAGTTCTAACCAGATCGATCATCCCGTCAGGACGTTCTTCAATTTCACCCTGACTGGTTAAATCTTTAATCACGCCTTTTATCCTGGTTATGGCTGGACCACGGGTTACTTTGGCCCCGAAGAGTCGTGAAACTTCACGTACTAGTTCATCTATTTGGGTGGCGTACTGGGATTCCAGGACGATTTTCACAGCAGCCCCTAGTTCTTCTTCACTAATTAGGTCCATTTTGGCGGGTGGTTTGCCTGTACGGCGGCGCACCACAACCGGGGCATCCTTGTAATATAAGAAATCTCCTTTCTGAATAATCTGACCATCCAACACTCCTAGATGAACTGCTTCTTTCATTACACTCTGCACACGCCTTCCAGCCCGGCTGAGTCCCCAGAAGGTCCTGACACGTCTGACAACTTCATCATAGTGGATGGGTCCTTCCACCTCCACCACTTTCATAACTGCTCTGGCAACGTCACCTACTGGTTGTGTGTGCAGATCCCCTGATACCTCCACTCCAGGGTCTTCACATGCATGATATTCAGGTATTTCATCCTGGGGGGTCTCTTCAACTTCCACTTCAGGAATGGTTTCTTCTTCGGCTTCCAGGATCTCTTCTTCCAGTTCAGGAATTTCAATTTCTTCTGCTACCACTGGAGGAATAATCTCCTTTTCTCCGCGCTCCTGGGCAAGCAGTTCTTCGATTATTTGCAGGAGATGTTTCTGGACTTCGGAGCGGTTTCTGTACCAATCTGTAGACCATAAACGGTGGAATCTCCATCCAAGACCTTCCAGGATCTGCTGGCGGAGTCGGTCTCTATCCCTGGCCACCCGGCTGGTCTGATACATGGGTCCGTCACAGGCAATCCCCAGAAGGTAGCGTCCAGGATATTCTGGATCTACAATTGCCAGATCCACCCTGAAACCAGCACAACCAACCTGACGGTGGATCTGGTATCCATGGTCAGTTAAAAACTGGTAAATTGCCTCTTCAAAGGCAGTATCAGCAGATCCTTGATCTAGATCATGATGAGCAAGGGTTCTCTTTTCAGCATATTCCAGGAACTCTTTAAATGCTCTAAGGCCGAAAGGAGCATTGCTGCTTAAATGCAGATCACTTCCCCTGAAGTTGGAGAATATCATACATTTTTCACGTGCACGGGTTAAAAGAACGTTCAAACGTCTCTCTCCACCATCTTGGTTTACGGGTCCGAAGTTATGGCTCAAACGACCTTCTGAGTCGAATCCGTAACCCACACTCACCAGTATCACATCTCTTTCATCTCCCTGAATGGTTTCCAGGTTTTTGATGAAGAAATGCTCTTCCAGGTGGGGGTTGAAATATTTTTCCATTCTGGGGTTCAACTTCAACTGTAATTCCAACTCTTCCAGGAGAGCCTGTTGCTGGCGTACGTTAAAGGTACCCACACCCAGACTCTTGGTGTCACCATACTTCTGGTAGTGTTCAAAAACAGCTTTAACCACTTCTTTGGCTTCTGCCCGGTTGGTGGCAGTTTTCCCACGATCATAAACAGTTTCAGGTAGGTGAACCAGTTTAAGTCCCAGTTCTTCAGAATCCTGGCTGGGTGATGGGTAGATCAGTAAGTGGTTGTCGTAAAATTCCTGATTACTGACTGCTATAAGGGATTCGTGCCGGCTACGGTAATGCCAGCGGAGCATTTTAGATGGGAAACTCCTTTTGCACAGGTGAAGAATGCTTTCCATGTCTGCCAGCACTGCCAGATCATAATCATCGCTCTCCACATCAATCAAGATGTCAAAAAATGTTGTGGGGGGTAGTTGTCTTGTGTCGCCCATTATAACTGCACATCTAGCTCTTAAAAGTGCTCCAAGAGCATCTTCAGGTTTCACCTGACTGGCCTCATCAAAAATAACATAGTCAAAGCGTAGGTTCTTCACACTGTAAGGATCCAGGTACTGGGCAATGGAAAGGGGGCTCATCATGAAGCAAGGTTTAATGGTCTGTATTATGCCGCCACAGATGGATAATAGTTTCCGGATGGGCATGTGTCCCCTTTTACGGGAAAATTCACTTTTGAGAACTCCCAGTTCTGAGCGGGGTGATGCAGTGCCTGAAAGGGAGGGTCGGTTTTCGTATAGTTCTTCTGCTATTCGGAAACGGTTGAGTTTTATAATTTTACTGTCCAGTTCTCTGAATTCATTTATCTTCTTCTCATGCACATCACCCACGAAACGGGATAGGGGGGGTTCCATTAGGAACAGGTTGCGAAGCATGGAATCTGCGAAGTTACCCTCTAGGCAGGCAATGATGTCTTCTGATTTGATTTGGTCTTTATCTACCAGTTCTACAAGGTTAGAACCTATTGTTTCAAGACATTCGGTCCTTGATGAGCTGAAACGTGACCAGTTCTGTAGGGATGAAAGACCATCCTTTAGGAGGGAAAGTTGGGATATTAAATATTCAATGGGGCTTTTGGTAAGATTCATGTAAACTGAATCATCCTTAAAGTGCAGGAAACAGTCCAATTGGTTGATGAACTGCAAAACCTGGTCATAGTCCTGGTGCATCTGCCTGGTAATGTCCCTGATTTGGTGTTGTTCAGCAGAGTCCAAGATGATGAGAATTTTTTCTGTTATGCTGCCTTCTTCAAGGGCTTTTCTGAATTTGAGGATCCATTCTGATATATCCTTTAGGTTATCAGAATCACTCTCCTCTCTCCTCCAGTGGGATCCAAAGAGAGATTTAGCCAGTTCATCATGTTCTCTTATACTACGCCTCATTTCTTGGCATTTTATTAGTTCTTCAAGGTCGTGTACTATTATTTCATCATCATCAGGGACTTTTCCCTGATATAGTCTTCCAATTTTCTTTTTAGCCTTTTTAAAGTCTCCACTTAGAAACTTAAGGAGCTTCGACTTTTTTTCCTGGAAATCCATCAGGGTCGATGGAATATCTTCATCCAGAACCCCTTCTTTGAATCTATTCAGACCTTTAGATTTGGATCTGAATTCTTCTAATGTTTTAATGAGGTTGTAAACCTGTAATTTATCATAGTCCCACTGGGTATTAAGGAGAATATCTCTTTCAAGGGAGGGAAAAGACGAAATTATCTCAACAGCAGCTATTAAATGTTCTGTTTCATCTAGTGTAGGAGGTATCTTCACTCCTGAGATTTTAGAAAGTGTTTGAGCCTTTAAATTCAGGTCATCAAGTTTTTCCATGGTTTCAGTTAACAGGGTTTCTATTTCTTCTTCTTCTGCAGGTAGTATGGGATCTGGTTGGGTTGAATTCCATGGATTATAGGTTACAGGTTTTGCCAGTTTATATAACTCTCCAAGTTCTTTGAATTTATTTATGGTACGCTGCCACTCCCTTAAAGTGCAATTTTCACTTTCCTCCATAATAAAACGAGGCATTCTACTGTTAGATCCTTCAAAATGATGGAGTGATTTTTCTTTTAAACCAAAAAGTTGATAGGGTGTCCACTTGATTTTTCCATAGGGTGAATGTAGGATGTTAACGTATTCGTCTAAGTCTGACTTGAGCTCTTCAATGGTGTTCAAATCATCCTCCAATGCCAGTTGGATGGGTTTAGGATTCCTGAGCACGCTTTCTAACTTCTCCAGAACATCCTTTTTATTTGATTTTTTACTGTGAAGTTCCAGACAGAATTCTCCCAAGCCAACACTATCCAGACGGCCTTTAACCACTTCTAAAGCAGCCATTTTTTCACTTACAAAAAGAATGGTGTTGCCTCGTGCTAAAAGTTCGGCTATAAGGTTTACTATGGTTTGAGACTTACCCGTACCTGGGGGTCCTTCAACCACCAAGTCTCGGCCATGTTTCACATCTTCTATCACCGAGATCTGGGATGAATCTGCATCTAAAACATGGTACACATCTTTTGAGGAGAGTTTCACATCTACCTGGTCTTCCTGGAAACCCATATCCACCTCTTCTAAGGGATCGAATATGGCTTTTATCAGGGGGTTCTCTTCCAGGGGCATGTCTTCAGGCCAGCTTTCCGGGTCCAGATCCTTGTACATCACGAATTTGGTGAAACTGAAAAATCCTAGGAATGTTTTCTCCAGAACTTCCCAACCACCTTTATAGGAGATGGATTCTTTGACTAATTCCATATATTCATCTATACCTTCAGGGCTTCGGGGCATTTCAAAGTCGGGTATTTCAATTCCATAGTCCAGTAATTTTGCCTGCAGGGATATGTTGGCAATTATGTCTTCACCAGTCCACCGAAGCTTGAAAGAACCCTTCACTCGTTTACGTTCCAGTTCAACAGGTATCAGTATTAGGGGTGCTTCTCTGTATCCAGGGGTGCCAGTATCATCCTTCCATTTCACGAATCCCATGGCCAGGTAGAGGATGTTGTATCCCTGTTCCTCCATCACTGATCTGGCACGCTGGTTTATATAGAAGAGTCGGCGCTGAAGCTCTGATGGGGTTAAGTCAGTGGATAGGAATATTTCTTTATTTTTTTCTAGGGTTTCCTGGTCTGGTGAAGGGGAATCCCATAGTATGGATGATTCATTTTTGTGAACATTTTCAGAATCAGCTACATCATCAGAAACAGGGTAAACGGTTCTATTTCTTTTATCCGTACTGAATTCACTTTCGTTGGTACTAAGATCGCTTTCACCAGCACTAAGTTCACTTTCACTAGTATTAAGATCGCTTTTATCAGCACCGAATTCACTTTCACCAGGAATATTAGATTCATCTGTACCGGAAACAGGAGGTCTATCTTCTCCTTCTTCAAAATGAGTACTATCTGCCTGCACGGTACTTGTAGAAAACCCGGTTTCGGTTTTTGGGACAAACTGTAACAGTTTTCTTTTGCTTTTTTTGAGAACTAATCGGTCGTAAATCTCGGAAAGTTCTCCTTCCTTGACTTCCACGGTCATGGTACGGGTGCGGAAGTTCAAGAGCTGGTTGCGCATGGTAAGATCCAGCAGACTTTGTCTTAGAACATCAATTTGTCTGTATATGTCCACCTTGGAAAGTTCGGACATTCATCAAACCTCTCATAACTTGATTAGGCCAGGAAGTAATAATGGCATTAATATGATGCTTTATTAAAACTCTATATTAAAATTATCTTTCCTTCTATAATCATGGGGGTGTTATTCTCTTTGAATGGCATCCTTGAAGAAGCTGGGCACCAGGTTACGATAGAGTTTGTTTCTCAGTAACATGCGGAAGTTACCATCCAGGATGTAAGTTTCACAGTAATCATCTTCAGCCCGCATGCCACGACCATAAGCCTGCAGGAGGGTCATAATTGTTTTATAAGCATACCACGATGGGTCTTGTTGTTTTCTCTGGTTAATCTGAGGATCTCCTAGATATGGGAATGGTATCTTATAGATAACCTGGAACTGGCACTTTTCGTAGGGTAGATCTACTCCTTCGCTCATTGAGGGGCTTACCAGCACTCGAGGTTCCTTGCTATGTTCAAATCGGTTTAGAACCTGTTCTCTGTTTTTGGGGTTATGGCCCATCAAACGGGGGTCTTTAAGATTCTTCATGATATACTGCTGACACTTGTAGTTATGGGTGTGGATGAGCCCTTTTTCATATTTATGATGTTCTATGATTTTTTCCAGGACAGGAATGGTTTTAGGGGCGGTGCGTTTTATCAGGCGATGGGACATGTTCCCCACTAATTTCAGGTGCACTGGGCGGGATGATGGTGGGAAAATACTCTTAATCTCCAGATGGTAGGTTTCCTCTGGGTTTATTCCCAGCCATTGGCAGAATAAGTCCTGATCAAGGATGGTGGCACTCATGAAAAGCCGTATGTCGGCATGGTTGAAAAGGTGGTCAGGGGCATAGGTGTTTACACGGAGAGGTTTGAAGGATACTCCTCCGGGGCTGGTGTCCACCACCCAGTTGTCAGGATTGTTCTCCAGGTTCCGTGAAAGTTCGCTCAGGTTCATTTTCATACGGTTTATGCGGTCAGCTGATCTTTTGGGTATTTTTTTAAGGTTTAGGTCCTGGTAATCTTCGTAAAGGGATTCAACGAATAGTATCCATTCTGCAGGTTCGGTATGTTTCATCATACTGGGGGGAATGGTCTTTTTAACTTCACGCTCAAGACGGCGGTTGTAGAGATTAACCTCCAGGCGTTGCATTAACTTATCTTCAAGGTTATGTGCTTCGTCTAAAACCATAAAATGCCTTTTACCGAAGTGTCTTACATAGTTAAGTTCCAGAAGGGCATAATCATAGTTCATTAAGGTTATGGGACTTTCCACAGCAACTGCTTTCTGGTCCCAGTAGCGGCATCTTTCATTGGAACGAAAATAAATGGGACTTCCAAATGCATCTTGAAAAGCGTGAAACTCACCATTAAATGGTGATTTACTGATACCATAATCACAGGCGAATTTCTGGGTGCTGGGGATGGTCTGACAAGTTCCCTGGTCGCAACTGTACTCTAAACTCTCATTCTGGCATAAGAAGTTGCCACGGCCTTTAACCAGGGGATAATCAAACTCCATGGCGTACTGGGACTGGAGCTGTTTGGTCATGGTTAATATGTAAGCTGGCTGGTAGATTCGAGCCAGAGTGGTGGCCACGGCTGATTTCCCAGTACCAGTACCCGCCTCCAGGATGATGTTAGAATAACCACGTTCAATTGCATCCCTGATCTCGGATATTATCTCCAATTGCCCTTCTCTGGGTGATTGGAAGGGAAATTTTTCAATGATGTCATCATCAATATTGGGGTACTGTCTTTTTAGAGATTTTATTCTCTCGGTTGATATTTTGGGTGTTTTAACCGGTTTTGAATTGTTTTGTGCACATATGCAGCGATCTTTTATCATCCCGCACTTGTCACAGAAGAAGCCATTGTCCATAATAATTTATATTTTTGTAGTGGTATAAATACCTAAAGTTTCCCAGCGTAAAAATAGGTTTCATCAAAATTGGTTTCCCTTAGGAACTTTAAATGTGTTCATTTAAATTCAATCAGGTTGATACACTTAAAAAGCTTATATCTAAATGTGAAGGGGATAATAACTTTTTTTGAGAGTACTTGTAAACCCGTTCTTAATAATAATATTACATAATATTTTAATAAAATTTTGGGCTTGAATTTTGATGGATTAGATCATAGTAACAGTTGGAACATTAGTAAAAGAATCTAGATAAAACCCTTATATCATAATTACATAAATAGAAGACCAGCATTATTGTTACTTTAAATTCGGTGTTTCATCATGAACATGAATAAAGGCAAACTCATAGGTATTGGTGTGGGTCCAGGAGACCCGGAATTACTCACAGTTAAGGCAGTTAAGGTACTGAAACGTGTCCCGGTAATTTGCGCACCCAAATCATCCCAGAACAAACCAAGTGTGGCGCTTTCCATAGTTCAGGGAATTCTGGATGGTCGTAGTGATGAATATGTAACTATTGAACCTCTGTTTCCCATGATTGAGGATAAAAAAGCCCTGAAAAGTTACTGGGCCGGGGCTGCAGAGTTAATTATAAAGGAATTAGATGAAGGTCAGGATGTTTCTTTCATCACCCTGGGAGATCCATCAGTTTACAGCACATTTTCATATGTAGCCAGGATAGTAGAGGGCCAAGGATACACTGTGGAGATGATACCTGGAATAAATTCATTCACTGGATGTGCAGCCAGTGCCGGCATCACCCTGGGTGAAAAGGATGAAATTATTCTGGTGGTGCCCAAGGTAGACCAGAGACTGGAGGAACTACTGCAACATGCAGACACCGCAGTGATTATGAAAACCTCCCGACACTCCCAGATGCTGGAAGAAATCATAAACAAGGATCCCCGGGATAAAACTGTTGTCTCTGTCCAAAACTGCAGTATGGAAGATGAAAAGATTTTTGATGGTTTTGCAAAGAAGGGAAAATACCTCTCCACCACTATAGTAAAATTCAACGGCAATTAGGACCATGAAAACCCGACGAAAATATTAGATCTTTTATCAGATGATTTTTGCAATGATTTTTAAAAAATATAATACATTACATTCTTTTATTTTCAGAATGAATAAGGTTATATCCGTCAATCTAAAAAATTACTAATCGTGAGACAAATGACTGTTGATCTATATTCCTTAAACATGGAAAAAGGGCTTCATTATGAGGCCATTGTAACCACCCTTAATGAAGATGGAACACCAAACGCAGCCCCTATGGGGGTAATCTGCAAGGGCCCGGATCAGGTAGTACTCAGACTCCATGAAGGATCCCACACCATAGCCAATGTAAAACGGGAAAAAAAGTTCCACATCAATCTATCCAGAGATCCGCTTCTTTTCACCCATTCTCTCATAGGTAACCCTCCAGCCACAGAATTTGCCGAGGAAAAATATGGATTTTCCCTGAAAAATGCATATGCATCTTTTTTTTGTGAAGTACACCATGAAAAGAAAGTGGAAAAGGAGGATGCCATGGGTGATAATATCACCATCATGTTCCACTCTCAGGTTCAGGACATAAAGCGTAACAGGAAAGAATACGAACCACTCAGCAGGGCCATCTGTGGAGTGCTTGAGGCCCTGGTGAATCTGAGCCGAGTTCAACGGGCACCTGCAGAGAAAAAGAGGGAATACACCGATAGACTGAAAGAGATATCCAGGGTGGTGAACCATGTGGGAGGACCTAAACACAAAGAAGCAATGGAACTTATTCAGAAGGAATTTGAAATAAGGATCAAAGGATGAAGACTTATCAAAAGGATGAATACTTATATGGGTGAAATATTTTGCTTGAAAGAAAATATCACGTTCTAAAAGATTTCCAATTTGAATCCGGGGAAGTTCTCCCAGATTTAACCATGGAATACGCAGTTCAGGGAATAAAAAAGGTTGACAGTGAGGGGAAAATAACCAATGCCTTCCTATATCTCCATGGCTGGAGTGGGGACTGTAATTCCGTGGAAAACCTCAACCAGGTAATTGGCCCAGGAAAGGCTATTGACACAGACCACCTTTATGTGATAAGCACCACGGCTTTAGGAACACCAGGATCATCTAGCCCATCTGCCACCGGCATGAGAACAGCTTTCCCAGAGTACAGTATTAAAGACCTTGCAGTAGCCCAGTATGAATTATTAACGAAGGGTTTAGGGATTGAACACCTCCGGGGTATCATGGGCACATCTATGGGTGGATTCCAGGTTCTTAACTGGGCATTAGAGTATCCTGAGTTCATGGATTTCCTGATATTACATGCAACCAGTCATCACTTTTCCAACCGGATGTTTGGTGTTTACCATCTCATGAGCCAGATCATTGAGGATGATACTGAATATAATAAAGGAAGCTACACTCAAAACCCGGTAAAAGCCATGGAAAAAGTGGCTTACCTCAGTTACCTGTGGTCTTTAGCTCCAGATAATTATGAAGAATGTTTCAACTCTAAAAAAGAATTTCTGGATGGAGTGAGTGAGAGAAAAGCTGATTCCGCTGATTGGGATGCTAATGATTTGGTATGGAAAAATAGAGCTGTTTTCAATCATGATTTAACTGATGAACTATCCCGGATAGGGGTTCCCTCCCTGGTGATTGGAATCCATCAGGATCAGATAGTTGATGAAAAATACAGTTTAATGCCTCTATATGAAGGTCTCCCCAATGCTGAATTATTCATATATGATTCTATCTGGGGACATTATGGTTGCATTAGGGATGTTATAAAGTCTTCAGAAGCCATTTTCAAATTTTTAGACGATAAATAATATTTCAACTTAAATAATAATCTAATTTTTTGTTTTAACCATGAATTGGCAGTAATCATCGCCCTGGGCATAGCATTTAACTTCTTCCACTTCCACCTGTTCCTGGAAATATATGGAGAAAAATGCTTCCAAAACACCTGAATCAAAAGCACAGGCAGGTCTTCCAATTTGGGGCAGGTCTTCACATTCAAAACAATCATAGGCCTGAACTATAATAGGATCAGTACTTTTAATTACAACCCTGCCTAACTGATTGTCTTCCCAAAATTTTGCAACATTTCTAATAAAGTTATTAATATCAGGGGTCTGCAATTTCTCATAAAAGGTCTCCCCTACTTTATAACCTGCATTACGCAGTATGGGGTCGATATTTATTCCTTCATCCATAAGGGATACTCTTATTGCTCTGAACATAAACCTGAAAAATTTAAGGGGGTCATCTGATTCTAAAATCTGTTTTTGAAGGGCCGGGTCAACATCATCTTCAACTTCGTTTTCTGGAGAAACATCGCCTAAAAAATGGGAGTTGATGTAATAAATTTTCTTTCGGCGATCTTCAGGATCTATTACCCAATCTATTATTCCGGCATCCTCCAGATCCTGCAGGTGTGCTGAGATGGTTGATTTGGATCTTTTGGTGGATGCCACTACCTGGGATCCACTCATCCCTCCCTCTTTAAGTAGGGACAGGATCTGGGCTTTTATAGGGCTTTGAATTATATTCACACCTGATTTAGTGGAAAATATTTTTACACGGTTTTTAGCTTTTATTGGGGTCATAATAATCCCTCTTATACAACCGGCCAAGTTTAGGGCTTTGGTTTATTTTTGTTTATATATATGATTTGTACACTTATTATATGAAACGTTCGTATATATAAGCACGTTCGTTTATACACGAACAGTAAAATTTATATATGGAGGTTCGTATATTACCATACGTTCGGAAACGCACGAACTAGTGGTGTGGCATCAGCACATCACAATTAAAATGAGAGAAATTAATTGGTGAAAACATGAAAGCAGTGTCGAAAAAGATTAAAGAAGGAGTATACTGGGTAGGAGTTTTAGACTGGGATATCAGAAAATATCATGGTTACACTTTAAAAGGAACCAGCCACAACGCATACCTAGTTTTTGGAGATGAAAAGGTAGCTTTAATAGATAATGCTTATCCTGGGAACTTTCCAGAATTAATGGCCAGAGTAGAAGATGCTTTCGGTAAAGAAGGAAAAGAAGTTAAAATTGATGTCATCATTCAAAACCATGTGGAAAAAGACCACAGCGGCATTCTACCAGAACTACACAAAAAATTCCCGGAAGCACCTGTATACTGCACAGAAATAGCAGTAGATGGACTACTTAAACACTTCCCATCACTGAAAGGCACAGAATTTATCACAGTGGGCACTGGTGAAACTTTTGATCTGGGTGGTAAAACCCTGGCATTTTTAGAAGCATTCCTCCTGCACTGGCCAGATAGCATGTTCACTCTTCTGGTGGAAGAAGGCATATTATTCCCCAATGATGCCTTCGGACAGCATTTGTGCTTACCACAGCTCTATGATCATGAGATACCTGAACATGTTCTCATGGATGCCACCAAAAAATTCTACGCTAACCTGATAACTCCATTATCTAAACTGGTACTAAAGAAATTCCAGGAAGTCACAGACTTAGGACTTTTAGAACAGATAAAGATGATCGCCCCTTCCCACGGCCAGATATGGACTGACCCCATGAAGGTCATTGGAGCCTACAGTGCCTGGGCCACAGGAGAGTGTCAGGATAAAATCACCATAATTTATGACACCATGCACCAATCAACTCAGAAAATGGCCCACGCGGTGGCTGAAGGAGTCATGAGTGAAGGAGTGGATGTGGTAATGTACTACCTCCACGAAGATGAAAGAAGTGAAATCGTAAAAGACATCCTGGACAGCAAAGCCATAGCCCTGGGAGCACCAACCATCTATGATGAACCATACCCCAGTGTGGGAGACCTGATATACTACCTGAGAGGGCTGAGATTCAACAGAACAGGGAGAGAAAGACTGGCCATCACTTTCGGATCCATGGGAGGTGAAGGTGGAGCCCCAGAAACCCTGGCCCGTGACCTTTCTGAATGCGGATTCAATGTGAAGGAAGAATATGAAGTATATTACGTTCCAGACTCAGACGAACTGGATAAATGCTTCGAAACAGGTAAAAAACTGGCTCAGGAGATTAAAAATCTGTAATATATTTTAATTAGCAAAAATCTGAGTATAATTTAAAAAATGAAAAAAATAATATAGAAGTGGAGGATTCAAAAATGGAATTGATAAATGAACATGAAATGGGAATTTGTAAAGGAACTGACCTGGAAAAAGCAGTACAGGCCAATTTCAACGGAGAAACACAGGAAGTAGGAATGTACCTGGCAATGGCCAGATTAGCACAGAGAGAAGGACTACCTGAAGTGGCAGAAGTTCTAAAAACCATCGCATGGGAAGAAGCAGAGCATGCATCCCATTTTGCAGAGATGAATCAGATAATTAAACCCAGCCTCAAGGAAAATCTGGAAATGATGCTGGAAGGAGAAACCATGGCCAACAATGAGAAAAAAGCCGCAGCCACAAAGGCCAAAGAATGTGACATAGACGTGGTCCATGATTTCTTCGATGAAAGTTCACGGGATGAGGCCCGCCACGCAAGAATGCTTAAAGGAATGCTGGAGAGATACTTCTAAATTTCTCCACCACTTTTTATTGTAAGGAGACAAAATGTGAACTATCAATGTGAAATTTGCCATTACATCTACCAACCAGAAAAAGGAGATCCTGAAGCAGGGATAGAACCTGGAACCACCTTCGAGGATCTTCCTGAAGACTGGGTCTGTCCAAGATGTGGTATTGATAAATCGATTTTCCAACCAATGGGAGAAAAGATTAACCGCCCTACAGGTAAAGATCCTCTTCTGATAATGGTATTGGGGCTTACTCAGGGCCTTTGGACTATAGCTGGAAAAGGTTCCTATTCCGTAACCCGCCAGATAGGTCGAACATTTCTCCAAGAGCTTAAATCAAAGGGATTCAATTTTGATGATGAGGAAACATCCCTACAATCAGTTCGCAGCTACTTTGTGGACACACACCATATGGCAGGAGATATTGAATACTCCACATATGATGATGAAGTCGACCTTAAAGTGAAAAATTGCCGTTTCTTCCCGGTGTGCAGTCAGCTGGAAAGTCGTGGAGTGCTAATCACCACCTGCCCCTATACCAACACTGCGGCCATGGCCATGGAGGAAGCCACTGGATACAGATTCAGAATAACCAAGGAACAAGACGGATTCGGACACCAAATACGACTCAACAGGGTGTCTAAAGTTTAACTTGAAGTTTTGGTAAATAATTTGGGATAAAAAACTTCTTTTTTTACCGCCCCCAAGGAGGATGGGTAAAACCATTCCTCCTTTCTCTTAATTTTAATTACACTTAACACTTATCTGCAACATAAAATCATCAGAATTCTAAATTAATTTTCATATGGGATGATTTTAATGGCGAAAAAAAGGATCAAAAAAGAAAATAAGGTGATGGTTGGAGTCACCTGCCAGTGCCAGGACTCAGCTGTAACCAAACCACCCACACTTCTTCGAAAAACACAGTGCAAGGTTTGTGGGAAAATTTTCAAAACAAACCGGGATCCAAACAAGAATGGTCAGGACATTTGTTTTAATTGTAAAAAAAGCAGATAACTATGAAATAATTAGTGTTGTCCTGAAAAAAATAGGGGATTTATTAGTTTAAATCATTTGTATTATCCCTGGAACTATGCTGTATATAATTATAAAGGCCACAATTCCAACCAGGACGATAGAAACGCTTGAAACTATTTTGGTTACGAATTTTTCTGGTAATTTATATCCCAGCAGTTCCTCGAATATTATTCCCCCATCCAGGGGTTTTATGGGCAGAAGGTTGAACAATCCAACCATCAAATTCAATGCATAAACCCATTGACCAATATCAGCAACATTATATAAGAACCAGGGAAGTATATCGCCATAAACACGAGAAACTTCTGGTTTAACCGCAAAATATGTTTCGCTGCGTGTACCAGGATAGGTGATGGATTTATTACTGGGCTGCCCGGTTGATGTAATGGTATAAGTGCCCTGATCAGTCACATAAGTCAATTTATCCCCCGGTTTCGTTTTATTTTCCATAATATCTATATAATCGTCCCGGCTATTGATCGGATAACCATTTATGCTGCTGACAATCATCCCCTCTTGAAGCACACCTTCTGCAGGACCACCAGAGGTCACACTGGTAATTTTAATACCCTCATATTCGAAGGCATATGGTATAAAAAAGGATGATATAACCATTACAATAACCAGGGCAATCACTGCCAGCGCCATGTTAAAAATAGAACCTGCAGCATATATTCGGAGTTTCACAGATCTTTTTGCCTTTTCAACATCTTCCTCCTCAAGTTCCACGAAAGCTCCCGGCAGGATTGCCAGTAGAATAACACCAATAGATTTAATTCTAACTCCGTCCACTCTGGCCAGGATTCCATGTCCGAACTCATGAACAACCATAAGCAATATTAAGGCAATAATGCCTGAAACAAGAGGTATGAAGACAGGTGATCCTGGTATATCCACCCCGGGTAATAGGAGTGCAGCGGCGGGAGCCTTAAACATGTATTGCAAGGACATTATGATAGTATACACCATGAAAGCCATGGCCATGACTGCAATTGGAATTCCTATGTTCATACTCCAGCGCCAGAACCGGGGAGAGAGGTTAGCTATGGAATCTATCCATCCCCTCATTTTCTTGGTTCTTCTCATGAGGATAGGTCCATAAACGTCAACTTTCAACCTATCCCTGAATAGCACTGCCAGAATATAGATGATGACAATTAAAATAACGTAGTACCATAAAACATTCAAACAAGATCACCTTTTCATTAAACTATTAATCTTGATGATTTAAGCTTTTAGTGATTGATAGGGGAGAACCACACAATCTTCTCCTTCAAAAATTCCTTCCTGATTCTCGGGTATTATGATGTAAGAATCTGATTCTACCATTGATCTTATGATCCCGGAACCTTTGATCTTCAGGGGATGGACCATCTCACCTTCAATTTTAGCTCGGACATAATCAGTTCTTCCCAGACTTGATGGCATCTTTTTTGATGCTTTTTTCTGTATTTTCAATGGTTTAACATGGAGACCCTGCATTTTCAAAAGAGCATCCCTTACAAAAACATCGAACTGGACCATGGCTGCCACTGGAAAGCCAGATAACATAAAAACAGGTTTGCCCTGGATTTGTGCAAAGGCAAATGGTTTACCCGGCCTTATGGACACACCATGAATAAGAACCTCACCCATTTCATGGGCCACATCCACCACCACATCTCCTTTACTGATTGCAGTGCCTCCTGTGGTAATTAAGGCGTCATAATCCTTTAACAGGTTGGTGAACATATCTTTCACCAGGCTGGCATCGTCAACAGCATGGAACATTTCAGGAACAGCCAGACAACTTTCTACCATAGATTTAAGGGTGAAATGATTGGAATTTATAACTTCAGCACCTTGAAGATCATTTTTGGGCATTACTAACTCACTGCCAGTTATTATAACTCCAATTCGAGGTTTTTTAAACACTGTAGCTTGGTTGAAACCTGCAGAGGCAACAATACTTAGCTCAGGAGGGTTTAAGAGTTTTCCATTATCCAGAACCAAGTCGCCTTTTCGGAAATCTTCACAGGCAGAGGATACATTTTCACCAGGAAACACTGCTGTTTCCACATCTAAAAGGTTTCCATCCAGACAGGTGTATTCTTCCATCACCACTGCATTAGCACCCGCAGGTAGTGGCGCACCGGTGGCAATTCTAATTGCTTCACCATTTTTAAGTTCAACCTTTGACTTTTCACCAGCTCTGATACTATCTACTAATTTTAACTGGATGGGATTATTAGCAGAATGGCCGAAGGTATTTTCAGCCAGAATTGCATATCCATCCATGGCTGAACGATCAAAAGGAGGCGAATTAAGATTAGAATGCACTTTTCTTGCATTCACTCTCTTAAATGCATTTTCCAAATCAATTTCTTCTATTACTGGTTCCTTGAGACAGTTGTATATGGTTTTTTTGGCATCTGAAACCGGTATTAATTCCGATAAAAACATTTTAAGAACTCTTTGGATTTTTCCCATGAATTATTGATCATAAATTTTGAGATTCAATGGTTATTTAAAGAAAATATAAAAACGTATTTAAATATTGTTATTACTTCCTTTGGCGAAAATAACCAATAGAAATTCTAGGAAAAATGAAATTGTTAAACAAGATTTCGGTTAACTAAATAAACAAGATGGATTCAGATTAAACATAAGTGAAGAACTTTTTAAATCCAGAGAGGGAGAGCTGCAAATTGAACCCAGATAATGCAATGATAAAAATAGACTCTTTAAACAAATCTTTTGGACATATAAAGGCACTGGACAATCTTAATCTGGAGATAGAAAAGGGTGAACTTCTTGGAAT
This sequence comes from Methanobacterium sp. PtaB.Bin024, assembly GCA_002067065.1. Lineage (GTDB taxonomy): Archaea > Methanobacteriota > Methanobacteria > Methanobacteriales > Methanobacteriaceae > Methanobacterium. The sequence goes on along the minus strand of MVPY01000079.1, from coordinate 21,614 downwards.
AATCGGTCCTAATGGTGCTGGGAAAACAACTACCATCCGGATTATTTGTTGTATATTACAACCCAACTCTGGGGAAGTCACAGTGGGGGGCTACAGCATCCACCATGACCAGATAAAGATTAAATCCATGATAGGATACTTGCCAGAAGAACCCAACCTTTACGAACGTTTCAAGGCAAGAGAACTTTTAAGATACTTCGGAGAACTCTACGGAGTTCCTAAAAGTCAGATAAATTGCAGGATAGATGAACTCCTAGAACTGGTTGGAATGGAAAATCGTGCCGAAGACAGGATTAACACCTTCTCCAAGGGACTGCGCCAGAGAATAGGAATTGCCCGGGCACTAATCCATGATCCAGATGTTATAATATTTGATGAACCAACCATGGGTCTGGACCCAGCCACATCACGCACCATACGTAACTTCATCAAAAACCTCAAAGGAGATAAGACAGTTATCCTCTGCACCCACTACATGGATGAAGCAGACTTGCTCTGTGACCGGGTGGCAATACTAAACCAGGGAAAAATTCGTGACATAGGAACTCCTAAATATTTAAAAGAAAAAATACATGGTGACATAATCCTCGAAATACGGGCACACGAACCTGAAAAAATAGACACTCAACGCATCACTGCCTTTGAATCAGTTAAGGGTGTTAACTTGGAAGGTGACCAGTTTCTAGTATCCCTACACAACCGGGAAGACATCTCCAAAATCATAGATATATTCGGCAACCAAGCATTTTCAGTCAACACCAAAGAGCCCACACTGGACGATGTTTTCATCCAATCAGTATAAAATCGATTAATCTGATAGTAACTCGTTTGATTAATGAAATAATAGTTAGGAAAAATGGATATGAACATGAATTTTTTCACCATTACTCGATGGGAGTTTAAAAACACTCTTAAGAGTAAAAAATTCCTTTTAATATTCTTCATGCAATTATCAGTCCTGTTCATGTTAATTATAATGTTTAACTCCTTCGAAGCCAGCATGCAATCAGAGGGGGCCATATCATTAACACCTTCACTCACAGATTTCGCCACACTGGATGTTGATGATGAAGGGGGCCTATTTGAAAAAAGAATAAACCCGGAAATACTTAAAATATACCTCACCAATGGTAATCAATCCCTGGATCGCCTTAAAACTGGTCAAACCAATGGTTTCTACAATGTTTCATCTGATTCAATTACTCAGATACAGAAAGGAGAAATCGTGGACACTACCCTCTACCTGGACTATTCAGATCCCAAAAGAAGTGTGATTAGGGATGAGATTAACACCACCACTCAAACCCTTTCAACAGCATTAACCAGTTCCTACCTCCAGTCAGTTAATCCTCAAAATAACAGCAACACCAGCGGTGTTAAGGAGGAAAAAACCGGTGAATCACTACCCATGCAGCTTATTAAAAAGGTGATGCTCTCTGTACTCCTATTTCTGCCCCTGTTCCTTTTTGGTAACATAATAATCGACAGTGTAGTGGGGGAAAAGGAGCGTAAAACAGGTGAAATACTCGTAGCAATGCCCATATCTTCTGGGGAAATTTTGCTGGGTAAAGGGCTGGCTGTGGTGGCTATATCTGCCCTGCAGGTGGCCATGTGGATAATTGTCCTTATTGGTGCAGGTTTTTCCATACACAACGTGATTCTGGTTTATCTTATGGTGGTATTCACTGCCATACCCATTGTGGGACTCACCTCTATCATAGCTGCCTACGCCAAGAACTACAAAGAAGCAGGTATAGTAATCAGTTTTGCCTACATCATTGTGGTGGGCTTTTTGATTGTCCCTGCCCTGGCCTATATTTCCAGGGAAAGTTATTCTGCCAATATCTCACCAATGACCACTGTGATGAGGTTATTTACCGGTGATACCATCAGCATGCCAGAAATCCTCCTACCAGTGGTTTTTGTACTTATAATGAGCGTGATAACTTTTTGGATTGCTGCTTATTTATTTAAAAGGGATGATATCTTATTTGGGCCTCGTCCAGGACCTGTATCACTTTTACTTCAGTTAATTGGTATTAAAAAATAAGTTAAATAATTTTATCTTTAACAGGAAACTTTTTTTATTATTTTTTTCTTTAGTTTTTTGTTACTAAATGCGAAAGTTTAAATACTATGTAATATATTTTTTACATTAAATGTAATATATTTTTTACATTAAATGTAATATATTTTTTACATGAGGTGGGGTTATGATAATTGCAAAACCTGAATGGTTTGGTAGGAGAAAATATACGGGCTGGGGAGTTAGCATAAAAACATGGCAAGGTGCAGTTTACATTGCAGGGATGTTTCTATTATTAGTTGCACTACAATTAATTCCTAATCTATCTACAGAGAACAGATTAGTCATTAGTGGTGTATGGGTGGCTTTTTTAATAATAGACATGGTAGATGTGATGTGGAAACTGAAAAAAGATGAAAGAGAACGCATCCATGAAGCCATAGCTGAAAGAAATGCTGCTTGGGCTATGATGTTCGTCCTGGTTGTTGGGCTATTTATCGAATTAGCCTACAATGCACTGCAACAAAAAATTTATGCAAACCCATTTATCATCCTTGCTTTAGCTGCAGGGATTATATCTAAATCAGTAACCAATTATAAACTGGAAAGGGAAAATTAAACATAAATATGGGATAAGAGGGGTGTAAAAATGGTAATAGCAAAACCTGAATGGTTCAAAAAGAAAAACGACTTTTATAGTTTTGAAATGACCTGGCAGGGAACTCTTTATTTAATAGCTACGGTTTCTTTAATTTTTATAGGAATGATGTTACCTCAAAATATAATAATTTCCATAGCCATCACAGGATTGTTTTTATTCTTATTTTTTGACATGCTGTATGCCTATTTACAAGCAATGGATGAACGAGAGAAATCACACTATTCTGTTGCCATGAGGAATACTGCTTGGGGAATGATAATAACCATTATCATATTCTCCATAATTTTATCCAGTTTTAATGGAATTGAAGATAATTTAGGGATATTGATCATAGTTACGGCATTTGTTGGAGCTATAATAAATTTTAGCACACGATACAAACTGGAGAAGGAAAGTTGATAGAATAAATAAGTATCTGTTGAAACCATGAAAACAAAAATTAAGGAGTACAGAAAAGAGCTTAAAATCACTCAGGAAGAGTTAGCAGAAGCTGTGGATGTCACCAGACAGACCATTATAGCTTTGGAGCAGGGAAGGTATAATCCTTCCCTCATATTAGCTTATAGGATAACAAAAGCTTTGAAGAGGGAATATATTGAAGAAGTATTTGAATTAGAGGCTTTTCTATAGTATAAATTTGTATCTATTATGAACTCTTATAAAATAACACAGGAGATAAAATGAGCATTTACAAACTTTCCTTTAAAAATCTTAAAAGAAGAAAGCTTAGAAGTGCCCTAACCATGCTGGGAATAATCATTGGAGTGGGTACATTGGTACTTCTCATAGGTGCTGGTACTGGAATGCAATCCTACATTAAGGAACAAACCGAAACCATGATGGGAGATGTTTCCATATACAACAGTTCCGGAGGAGGATACATGGGTAGTGGAGATTCTTATCTGGATCAGGAAACCATCTCTAAAATTAAAAACATGTCCCAACTTTATGATTTTAAAGAAGAAGTCCAGTTCACCACAGATATGGATAAAACACCCATATATGTAGTGGGGATGTCTGACTGGAGTCAAGTTAAATTTAATGGCACCTCCGGGGTGGTTGTTGATCAGTCTCTGGTAGATAACTTTGGTTATAAGATTGGTAGCAATATCACCATTAAAGACCAGGACTTCACCGTAACCGGAATAACCCAACAGAGCTTTGGAATGGGGATGGGCTTTGTATATTTAGATATAGATAGAGCCTTACCCTTAAATGATAACAAAGTGTCCAGTATCACAGCCAGTGCCAGGGGAGACCCGGAAACCGCGAAAAACGACGTGGAAAACCAGATCCCGGACACTATGGCCATGACTCAATCAGATTTCACCAAACAAATCGATGACATGATGAATGGGATCATGCTTTTCATTGGAGCCATAGCCAGCATAGGACTCCTCGTGGGAGTCATAAGTATTGTGAACATAATGCTGGTGAACGTAACCGAGAGAACCCGGGAAATAGGTGTTTTAAAGGCAATTGGCTTCACCAACCGGGAAGTGCTGGGCAGCATACTCATGGAAGCAGGACTATTAGGTTTTATTGGTGCACTTATCGGATTAGTACTGGCAGCCATACTACTACAACTGGGCATAATCCTATTCGGCCCACAATTGGGAATGGAAGACGTGTCCCTGGCCTACATGCTCCCCACATGGCTGATTCTAGCTGTAGTAGGTGGTGCCACAGTATTAAGTGTTCTTGCTGGCCTATACCCTGCCTGGAGGGCATCCAGGCTCAATGTAGTGGAGGCGCTGCGCTATGACTGATATACTTAACATTAAAGAAGCATGGAAAACTTACAAAATGGGTTCTGAGGAGATCAACGCCCTGCAGGGAGTCAATTTCAATGTTGAAAAAGGTGGTTTTTTAGCAGTTATGGGGCCCTCAGGTTCAGGAAAATCCACCCTCCTCCACCTGGCAGGTATACTGGATTTACCAACCAAAGGAGAAGTATCTATCGGAGGTGAAAATGTAAGTAAATTATCTGGGAAGAAACAGGCGCATCTGAGAAGAACCCAGATAGGATTCGTTTTTCAACGGTTTAACCTCCTGAACCAGTTAACTGCACTGGAAAATGTGATGCTGCCAATGATGAAACCGGATAAGGAAAAAGCCCGGGAAATACTGGATCGAGTTGGGTTGAAGGGGAAGTACGACCGGTTACCAACCCAGTTATCTGGTGGTGAAGAACAGAGAGTGGCCATAGCCCGGGCACTGGCCAACGATCCCCTGTTAATATTGGCAGATGAACCCACTGGAGAACTGGACACAACCAACAGTAAGATGATCATGGAACTCTTGGGCGATCTCAACCAGGAGGGTATGACTATAATCATCGTCACCCACGACCCCATGGCAGCAGAATTCGCCCAAAAAACCGTCCAAATGAGAGATGGGAAGATATACGAATAAATAAAAGATAGATGAATAAATAAAAAAATGGGTTTTAAAAACTCGCAAAAAAAATAAGACCATGAAGATCTCCAACACCATCTCGAAAATAATGGCCTTATCCAGGAAAGAGGCCCGAGACATCCTACAAAACAAGATCTACATACTGGTTGTCTTTGTCCAGATCTTTATAATCATGGGTGCAGTGGGACTGGTAGCAGTAGCTGCAGTGGCCAGTGACCCCACCCTCATGGACCAGGTCGGGATAACATCTGCCCTGAATGTAGGCTTACCAGAGGATTTAAATGGATCTACACTGGCACAGTACCTCGAAGATGAGAAACTGACCCTCAATTATTATAACACCACCGAAGAAGCACAAAAGTTCCTGGGGAATAAACTGGTGGCAGTTGTTCATGTTTCTTCATCAGGGGAAGTTGTGGCACAACTGGATTATTCCAATGCTTTCTATCCAGTGGCATCTGCCAAGATCAACAATGCCGTTGAAAAGTTCAATATAGAACAAAGACTGAAAAACGCAGGTTTAAACCAGAGCGAGGTAAATATCATTCAAAACCCGGTGAACTTAGAGATAATCAAAATTAACCAGAATAACGAAGCCAAGATATTATTAGACAGTTCATACTTCGTGGAATTAATTTACGGCTTTATAATCCCATTCATCCTCCTTTTACCATTCTTCCTGGCAAGTAACATCGTAACCGACAGTGTAGTGGGTGAAAAAGAGAGAAAAACCTTCGAAGTATTATTAATGACTCCCATGTCCAGTTACATGATTATAATTGGCAAAACACTACCTATATTATTCTTTTCCCTTATACAGAGCATGATATGGATGGGATTTTTAGATCTTCTACGGGTGCCCATATACAACCCCGCCCTTCTTTTTTTAGTGTTATTCTTCCTTGGATTGGGATTCATAGGGGTGGGCATATTCATATCCATGCTGGTGGATAGCACCAAGGAGGCCAACTCTGCCATAACCCTGGTACTGGTTTTCGCCACTTTCATCCTCTTCATACCACTATTTATCAAATCAGACATCTTCCAGGGGGTTTTCAACTTCATACCCACAGTTTTAATGGTCAAATTGGCATCATCCCCTATAATCAAACCAGAAATCATGCTTTACTTACTACCCACCCTGGTGATCTCTTTTTTGATATTCATAGGAACAGTCAGGTCCTTTAAACATGAAAGGGCCATCAGATTATAGAGAATTAAAAGTCAAACAGCTATTTTTTAGGAATTAAGATTAATTATGGATTAAAATTAAATAAAATTAGACTAACTACTCATTAAAAATTAAACTAAAACTAACTGCTCTTTTTTTAAATAAAAAGTGGTAATTTCCCTAAAAAAATAAAAAGGGGGAAGGGTTTTTAAGCCCTTATTTTTTCCTTTTTGGAACTATCATTCCACCTAATAACATCAGAACCGCGAGTACCAGTAAACTGATTGGTGAACCAGTGGTTTGCATTCCTACGGTTTTGGCGTTTACCTGTGCCTGAGATTCTTGTGATGCAGCCTGAACATTTATGGTTATGGCTTGGATTGCGTTGTTCAGGTTAGGATCATATGTTTCAGTGCTTAAAAATGGTTTTAAGACGAAGGATCCTGTGCTGACAACTTTCACTTTAGCCCACAGATAGGGGTCGCCTACGGTTACGTTTCCCAGATTCCAGGTTATGGTTCTGGTAGTGGCGTTGTAGGTCCAATTGCCTTGATCTGTGCTGGCAGTGACAAATTCCATGCCTTCAGGTATCACAAGAGTGAAAGTCACGTTCTCAGCAGTATCCGGACCATTGTTACCCAACTTGAAAGTGATTGTGATAATCTCTCCCAGAGTTGGATTGGTCTTACTGGCACTTGTATGGATGTACAGGCTGGCTAAAGGCACTTTTAACTCTCCAGTACCAGTTGATGCCTGATAAGCCTCATTACCTAGGAAATCAGCCTGGATGGTATGTGTTCCACCAGTTAGATCTATGGTGTAAGGCAAGGAAGCCACTCCATTACTGTTGGTGTCAGCACTGCCCACTAAGGTGCCATCTACTCGGAAGTAAATGGTTTGACCTGCTAATGGGTTGCCTTCGTTGTCGGTGAGGGTGGCGTTAAGGTCCACTTGTGTGCCGTTTTTACCATTAACATCAGGAACCACTAAACTAGGGGCTTTATCCTCCACAGTCAGAGTTCCACTTCCGATTGTACCATTATAGTCATCATCTTCACTGAAAATGGCGCCTATGGTCCATGTTCCGGGTGTTTGTGTTATGGTGTAGGATAGGGTTGCTATTCCGCTGCCATTGGTTATTGCGTTGCCTGCGTTTGCTCCGTTTACTGTGAATTGGATGGTTTTTCCAGTGAGTGGTGATGTTCCATCTTGGTTGGTTAACGTGGCTTGTAGGTTTACGTTTTGACCGTTAACACCTGTAACGTCGGTTACTACTATGTTGGTGCTGTTTTTGTACACGGTGAGTGTATTGGTAGCAGTTGTGGCATTGTAGTCATTATCGCCGTTGAATGTGGCGTTTATGGTGTATGTTCCGGGTGTTTGTGTTATGGTGTAGGATAGGGTTGCTATTCCGCTGCCATTGGTTATTGCGTTGCCTGCGTTTGCTCCGTTTACTGTGAATTGGATGGTTGCACCAACTACAGCAACGCCGTTAGTGGTTAGTCTGGCTGCCAATTGGACATCCTGGCCGTTAGTACCACTGGTGTTGTTCACTGTTAGGGTGGTGGGTCTTTTGTTCACAGTTAAAGTGGCTGTGTTGTTGGATGAAGCATTGTAAGCATCATCTCCAGCAAAGCTTGCACTTAATGTGTAGGTTCCTGCAGTTTCAGTTAAACTGTGGATTATACTAGCCACACCTAAAGCATTGGTGTTGGCACTGCCCACTTCTGTACCATCCCCGAAGAACTTGATTTGTCTACCCACTACAAAGTTTCCATTGGAATCTTTAAGTGTGGTGGAAATGGTTTTATCTTCGTTTCGGTATCCTGTGACATCTGGAAGTTCTAGGGTGGTGGATAGTTTCTCTGTTAATGCGGCAAATGTGCTGAAGGAGTTGATATCATTAGCGTAGACATATTGGTCTACGGTGTTAACTCCACTACCGGCCAATTCAGACCAGTTGCTGCCATCATAGTGGCAAACTTTAAGTTCGTCCTCATTAACATTGGAAACATCGGTTGCGTTGTAGAACATGGTCAGATTCAGTTCAGTGCTTCCCAGTCCCTGTAGGTCTACGTATTTTCCAATATTTGCCCATCCTACTGGGTCAGCTGGTGCTGTTTCCACACCATTCACAATAATACCATTGATATAGGTAATGGTCATGGTGGTGGGATGAGTCAGGCCAACTGTCAGTCGAGTGAAGGTGTTACTGGTGTCAGTAGTGGTGTACAGGTCGTTACCAGTGTTGTTGATTAACTGGTTATCCTGGAAGTCACCTCCATTAATACTCTGCAGATACAGTCCGTTAGCATTTCCACTTACACTGTTGTTGTTAAGGGTTACAGTAGGGTTGTTGTGTCCTCTTAGCCATATTCCCCAGTTTTTGTTGTTGGTGATGTTGTTGTTGGTGATGTTTACGTTTCCTCGTAGTGTGGCGTATAATCCGTATCCTGTGTTGTTGTTTGATGTGGTGTTGGTTATTGTTAGGTTTCCGCTGTTGGTCCGATCCATTATTATGTGTATTCCATCGTTGTTTGCATTGTAAACTGTGACGTTAGTTATTGAAACATCAGTTATGTAAGATGTTCCAGTATAGTAGTAATAGTAGTCTTGTAAGTTTATTCCGTAGCCTGTGGGGTTGGTGATGGTGGTGTTGTTAATGGTTATGCCGTGTAAGTCATGGTAATCTGTTTTTTGTATGCTGCTTGCTCCTGTGTTGCTTATTTCGGTGTTGTTAATAGTGATATTGTTTAAGGTTCCAGAGAGGTAGATTCCTTGTTGTGTGCTGTTGGTGATGTTTACGTTGTTTATGGTGGTGTTGGTGGCTGTTCCACCTATGTATATGGATTGTTGTGTGGTTCCGTTGATGTTGAAGTTTTGTAGTGTTAGGTTGTCGCAGTTGTCAGCGTATACAGCATAGTTGTAGGTTCTTACAGTGTTGTTGAATGTGAGGTTTTCTATGGTAATGTTATCTGCGCCTGATAGTCTGATGTTGGTTCCGCCGTTGTCGTGGATGTTGTTGTTGGTGTCGTTTATGGTGAGTCCGTTGATGTCTTGGATGTATATTCCGTTGGTGTTGTTTTCAACGGTGTTGTCTGTGAATGTGGTTGTGGGGTTGTTGTATCCTCGTATCCATATTCCGTAGATTCCATTTTTTTCGTTGTTGTTGAAAGTGTTATTTTGGATGTTTACGTTTCCTCGTAGTGTGGCGTATAATCCGTATCCTGTGTTGTTGTTGCTGGTGGTGTTGGTTATTGTTAGGTTTCCACTGTTGGTCCGATCCATTATTATGTGTATTCCATCGTTGTTTGCATTGTAAACTGTGACGTTAGTTATTGAAACATCAGTTATGTAAGATGTTCCAGTATAGTAGTAATAGTAGTCTTGTAAGTTTATTCCATAGCTGTTGGAGTTGTTTATTTGTGTGTTGTTAATAGTTATGCCGTGTAAGTCATGGTAATCTGTTTTTTGTATGCTGCTTGCTCCTGTGTTGCTTATTTCGGTGTTGTTAATAGTGATATTGTTTAAGGTTCCAGAGAGGTAGATTCCTTGTTGTGTGGTTCCGTTGATGGTTAGGTTGTTTAGGGTGATGTTGGTGCTGGTTCCTTCGATACGGACTGCCACTTGGATTCTGTTTCCGGTGGCACTTTGTGTGGTTGTATCATCGAAGGTTGCGTCTGTGATGGTGATGTATTGTCCGTTGTTTATCAGGATGGGGTATCCGGCGTTGTTTTTGATTAGGTTGCCGTTGAATTCTATGTTTTTGTTTGTTTGGCCGATGTTTTCTATTTTGATTCCGTTTCGGTTTTCTTGGATGTTGTTGTCGGGTGTGATGGTTGTGTTGGTGTTGCTTTGTCCGTTGATGTATATTCCGTAGTAGTTGTTGTCTCCGCCGTTGTATCCGTTGTTTGTGATGGTGTTGTTTTCTAGGTGGAGTGTTTCTCTTGTTTTGAGGTACATTCCATAGTTGTTGCTGTTGGTGACTGTGGTGTTGGTTATTGTTAGGTTTCCGCTTCCGGTTCGTTCCATTATTATGCGTATTCCGTCGTTTGTGGCTTCGGTGATGGTTACGTTGTTTATTATGACGTTGGTTAGGTAGTAGTTTCCTTCTCCATAGTAGTAGTATCCGTCTGGTAGGTTTATTCCGTAGCCTGTGGGGTTGGTGATGGTGGTGTTGTTGATGGTTATGCCGTATAGGTGGGTTGTCTCATGTTTTTCTATGCTGCTGGCTCCAGTGTTGCTAATGTTTGCTTGATTGATGTTTACGTTGGTTAACTTACCTACGAGGTAGACGGCTTGTTGTGTGGTTCCGTTGATGGTTAGGTTGTTTAGGGTGATGTTGGTGCTGGTTCCGGTGAGATAGATTGCTATGTAGATTCTGTTTCCGGTGACACTTTGTGTGGTGGTATCGTTCCAGTTTCCGTTGTTGATGGTTATGTATTGTCCATTGTTGATGTAGAAGATGTATCCGGCGTTGTTTTTGATTAGGTTGCCGTTGAATTCTATGTTTTTGTTTGTTTGGCCGATGTTTTCTATTTTGATTCCGTTTCGGTTTTCTTGGATGTTGTTGTCGGGTGTGATGGTTGTGTTGGTGTTGCTTTGTCCGTTGATGTATATTCCGTAGTAGTTGTTGTCTCCGCCGTTGTATCCGTTGTTTGTGATGGTGTTGTTTTCTAGGTGGAGTGTTTCTCTTGTTTTGAGGTACATTCCATAGTTGTTGCTGTTGGTGACTGTGGTGTTGGTTATTGTTAGGTTTCCGCTTCCGGTTCGTTCCATTATTATGCGTATTCCGTCGTTTGTGGCTTCGGTGATGGTTACGTTGTTTATTATGACGTTGGTTAGGTAGTAGTTTCCTTCTCCATAGTAGTAGTATCCGTCTGGTAGGTTTATTCCGTAGCCTGTGGGGTTGGTGATGGTGGTGGTGTTGATGGTTATGCCGTATAGGTGGGTTGTCTCATGTTTTTCTATGCTGCTTGCTCCAGTGTTGCTAATGTTTGCTTGATTGATGTTTACGTTGGTTAACTTACCTACGAGGTAGACACCCTGACCTGTGGTTCCATTGATGTCAATACCATCTGCAGTTATGTTGGTGGAGGTACCTTGGATGGTCACACCTCTCTGGCAGTTGTTGATGGTTAGATTTATTAGATCCACATTATCTGCACCATTAATGAGCACTCCAGAAGAACTGGTTGCACCTGCCAGTACAAATCCAATAATACTGGATAGAGAACCTGCATTGTTCACAGTGAACACAGCACTGTTGGGTTTTGATGATCCGTTGACTGTTACTTGGCCTGTGCTTGCTATGGTTAGGTTAGCCTTTTTAACCTCCACATTTTCATTGTAGACATAAGGATTTCCACCATCATCATAGACACTGATGGTGTCACCACTAACAGTGGACTCATTGTCTATAGCCTGTTGAATTGATGTATAATTATAACTCCCTCCTGGGCCAACGGTCCAATCCGCCGCTGAAACAGTGCCCATGAAGAGTGTTAGAATTAAGGTTAAGCTGATGAGAATGAAAGGTAATGTACGTTTATTTTGAGGTGTAATTCGTTTGTTGATCACTTTGTTTTCACCTCCTTTTACATTTTTATTATGCATCACTGCAATTGCAGTCATGCATATAATTGTGCTAATCCTCTTATAAAGTTTACTAAAATAACTCTAGTTGCTAAGTTTTATGTCATATGGGCTTTATTTTTGTGTATAGTTCTTTTTCAGATGTTTGTAGGTCTAAATAGTCTAAAACATTGATTATGAGGGCTAATATTCCTGATGTTTTGATTTTGTCTGTCATTTCGCTTATTGTTTTTTTCGCGTTTCCATCAGGATCTTTACTATAATGAAACTAAAAAAAGTACTTTTAAAAAACCAACCACAGAATACACAAAAGTAAGCAAAACAACCAGTTACATTGCCCAGATTTTCACATTAAATCTAACACCATATAATGAAAATATTCTACAAAACCCTCTGACATAAGCATTAATTTATTCAATACACATAAGGAGGTTATCTATGAACTTTTCTATGAAATATTCAAAATTATCAATAATTCCTCCATAATATTTTTCAAGAGTGATGGTATAGATGAACCCGGATATAGTAAGTACAAATGTTGCATGGTCTATTTTACTGTCAGGGAGGTTTTTTTCTATATATTCAGTGAACTGTTTGAAAAATAATGCCATATCATGCTCAAATTTTCCACTTTTATCATGGAGGGTTAAATCATAAATCTCTAGATTTTCTTCCATTAACCAAGCATAATCTTTAATGAAGGTTTCTAAAAAATCTCTTGGAGTTTCATATAGTCTGTCATGAAGTATTGAATCAAATTCTCTGTGCATTTTTTCATGCCCTTGATTAATAACTGCTTCAAACAGATCACTTTTACTTTTAAATCTTCTAAATAAGGTACTATCATTAAACCCTGATTTTATTGCAATATCTCTAACAGTAGCACCTTTATATCCTTTCTCTGCAAACTCCTTTAAAGCAACGTCTAAAATTTTCTGTTCAGTTTCACTTTTCATTAATACCACATGAAATATCTTACCGAATTATTTAATAAGTAAAAATCATATTATTACCAATTATTTTAAAAATTCTTATTTAATCTTTTTGATTGGTTAATTTTTAAATGATCTCAAAATCAACTGATTGAAATTACAAATAATAAACTGATTTAGCCCCCTAGATTTTTTGTGAAATTTTAAGTTTTTATATTGCCTATTTTATTTGTTTTTAGAGGTTATCATGTTTTGATGGTGAAAATATAATTTTATTTTGATATAATTAATTTTAAAGGGTTTTTCCATCGTGAAATTTAAATAAAAGTGTTTAAATAGTATTATTGCTGATAAACATGAAATACCATTTGAATATCGATGAGAAAGACCCTCATTACGTTTTGTTAAAAGAAATATTTAAAATCTGTCAAAATTTATAATTTTGACGCGTCGAAAATTTCAATTTAAAATAGTTATTTTAGAATATAAAATACACTACTAGACTGATAACCAGAGCAGACACCAGTGGTATGGGTACGTTATCATCAACAGGACTATAGGCCTCAGTAACCATCCCAGCAAAAGCACCTACAAAGGCAGGGATAATAGGCAGTTGAGTCAGGGAAACCAGAAACCCAACCAACAGAAAGGCCAAACTCCCTTCCAGGGTTTTATGGGACTGGAAAGGCAGTTTAGTTTTACCAAACCTTTTGCCGATGAGGGTGGATGCTGAATCCCCAAACAGCAGTATGAGTATGGCAGCATTGGCAATGGTGATGTTGAACTGGAAGAAATAAAGAGTGAGGATAATACCAATAAAGAAGTAGATAAATCCTTTTTCGTCGTGTTTTCGTTTGGCAATTCTGAAGATAGTGGAAAAAAAGGGCACATGGTAGTAGTGATCCAGGCGGAACACTATCTCCACGAAAGCAAGGATGGCCACGCACAGAAGTATCAGAATTTGTGGGGCCATGAAGTAGCTTAAAACAACGATGAAGACACCTGATGCATGTATCAGCTGCCTCCAAAGTTCTTTTCCCATATGATCAGGGCCGAATCTTTCTTTTTATTATATCTTCATGCCTTTTTAATATGCTCATGCCATGAATTTTTCTATAACGCCATGATAAGCCTGATCAAGCTCTGACACACCAACTTCAACTTCATCTTCGAGGTTTGCTATTTTAAGAGAATTACCACCAACCGTACCTATAATTGCTGATGGAACGTTCATTTTTTTCAGGGTGTTTATAGTGTTATCTGATGCTTCTTCAGTGACAGTGACCAGGTAGCGGGCGTGTGATTCAGAAAACAATATTTCAGGAGTAGAAAGGCCTTCAGCTCCTGGAACACGGGAAAGATCCACACTGACACCAAGATCTCCTTTAAGGGCCATCTCAGCCAGGGCCACACCCAATCCTCCGGCGGATAAATCATGAACTGCAGTAACCTGTCCCTCATCATCATTATGGATCAGTTTTAGAACTGCCTGGGCAGAGGCATATTCCTCTTCAATGTTAACATGGGGTGATTCTCCCTGTACCAATCCATGAATGGTCTTATGATATTCGGATCCATCCATCTCTGGCCGGGTGGTTCCAATGAGGATGATATTATCACCACTGTTTTTGAAGTCCATGGTACGTATATCCTTAAGATCCATGATCCCGGCCACACTCACCACTGGCGAGGGATTAACGGTTACTCCTTCGGTTTCATTGTAGAAACTCACGTTTCCACTAGTAACTGGTAACTGGAACCTGTTGGCCAGGTCGGACATTCCCTGCACACACTCAGAAAACTGCCAGAACACCTCTGGTTTTTCCGGATTTCCGAAGTTAAGGCAGTCCACCATGCACAGGGGTTGAGATCCCATGGCCACTACATTACGTATGGCTTCAGCCACAGCACCGGCACCTCCATGGTAAGGGTCTAGGTAACAGTGTATGCTGTTACAGTCACTGGTGAGGGTGAAGGCTTTCTCATCATCCACCCGCAGCACGGCAGCATCATCTCCGGGTTTAACCACGGTTCTTACTTGCACTTCATGGTCGTACTGCCGGTAAACCCATTTTTTACTGGCAATATTTTGACTGGAAAGTAACTTTATAAGGGCTTCAGCAACTGGCCCATCCTCTACTTCCACATATTCCTCATCTTTCATTGGTTTTCTTGCTTCACGTTCCACAATGGGTGGGTCAGCTAAAAGTTCGGTGGGTATGTCTGCTATTACTTCTCCTTCTTGGGTGACCACCATATGCTTGGTGTTGGTGACCTGACCAATCACTGCATAAGGCAACTCATACTTATCAAATATTTCAAGTAAACCATTCACATCTTGACGGTGCACCACAAATACCATCCTTTCCTGGGACTCAGATAGCATAATTTCGTAGGGAGTCATTCCTTCCTCCCTTAGGGGTACTTTGGTCAACTCCATCAGAGCACCGTTACCATTTTTATCAGCCATTTCTGAAATACAGCAGGTGAGGCCCCCACCACCAAGATCCTTCAATCCATGTACGTTAACCTTCTCCAGGGCCTCCATGGTGGCTTCCATAACCTGTTTTTTAGTGAAGGGATCACCCACCTGCACTGCAGGTCGACTCTCCAGTTCCGAGGCAGAGGTTAATTCTTCTGAGGCGAAGGTAACTCCGTGTATACCATCCCTTCCAGTACGACCACCCATCAAAACAAAGACATCTCCCACATTAGGGGCGATACCACGCACAATTTCATCTTTACGCACAATACCAGCGCAAACCACATTCACCAGGGGATTGAACTTGAAGTTATCCTCAAATTCCACTTCACCACCCACAGTGGGTATTCCCACCCGGTTACCATAATCTGAGATTCCTTTAACCACATATTCGAAGATGTAACGTGAACGCTGGTCCTCCATGGGCCCGAAACGGAGTGAATCAAGAAGGGCTACTGGAAACGCTCCCATAGATATTATGTCTCTGATTATTCCACCAATACCGGTACCTGCCCCTCCATAGGGTTCAACAGCAGAGGGATGGTTGTGGCTTTCCATACCCATGACCAGGGCCAGGTCATCGGTGAGTTCCACAATACCAGCATCATCTCCAGGTCCCATTATAACCTTTTCTCCCTCGGTGGGGAATAATTTCAGAATGGGCCTGCTGCTCTTATAGGAACAGTGTTCAGAGAACATTATATCCAGCATACCTTCTTCCAGGGGGTTAGGATCCCGTCCCAGTTCTTCTTTGATGTATTTTACTTCATCATCGGTTAAAGTCATCTTGTTCACTCTCCTATAATATGGAGTTACTTGTTTAAAGATAGGAGTTATTTATTTAAAGATATGGATAATTCAAACTCTTCAATATTCCATTTTTTAGTGTAATCTCCCTCACCAGCCCCAAATTCAAGGGTTGGGGCTCTAACCTCGTGGGAGATGAAGTCACGGTGTGGTTCTGTCAGTTCCCTGAACTCTGGACTGCAGTCCACATAAACCATAATATTGGCCTCTACATCGAGATCCAGATCTTTTCGCATGTCCTGTATCCTCCTTATAAGCTCACGGGACATTGCCTCAGATAGTATTTCAGGGGTGAGTTCGGTGTCCACAAAAACACTTCCTCTGGAGAATTCTGCACTAACCACGTTATCCGGAAGCTCAGTTTCAAACACCACATCACCATCTTCCAGAGTGATGGTCTTATCATCCAGTTCCACCAGGTACTCACCATCTGATTCAAAGGCAGCGACTATCTCGGCGCCATCGGCTTCCGCGAGTTTGGCAGCTACCAGTGGCACATCACCACGCAGTTTAGGGCCCAGAGTCTTCATGTTGGGCTGGGCCAGTACTGTAAGATTTTGAAATTCTTCTGATGTACGCACTGCCTTGGTGTTGGCCTGTTCGGTGAGCACCTTTAAAAGGGCCTCGGTGGCATCCACCACTTCCTTATTCTCAGTAACGATAACTATCTCCCGAACTGGCCAGCGGAGCTTGTAACGGGCAACATCACGGGCATGGGCACAGGCTTCTATTATCTCCCGTACAATTTCCATGTTCTTCTCAAGGTCCGCATCAATTGGTTCTGTGTCTAGAGGCCAGTCTAGCATATGCACACTTTCAAGTGCATCCTTTTCCACACCAAGCACCATATTCTGATATATTTCCTCGGTTATGTGTGGTGCTATGGGTGCTAAAAGGGTTATTAACTCTTTAAGCACATTGTAAAGAGTGTAGTAGGCTCCCAGTTTGTCAGGGTCATCTTTCTCAACCCATGTCCGCCCCCTGATGAGGCGCACATACCAGCGACTCAGATCCTCTAAGATGAAATGGTTTAAACTGCGGGTGGCCTTATGCAGGTGCAGGGAATCCAGACCCTCTGTGACTTCTAAAGCCACAGATTGCACCCGGGAAGTGATCCAACGGTCTTCATCCCGGAATATCATATCATCTGGAGAATACAAGGTGGGGTTGAAATCGTCCAGGGCCATGTAGGTGGTGCTGAACACATAAACATTCCAGAGGATGTTAAACATTTTATTAACAGTTCCCACTTCTTCCCAGTTAAATTTCAGATCATCCCATGGTTTGTTACCCCATAAAAGGTAGAATCGGAGAACATCTGCACCGTACTTTTCTATGACCTCATCAGGTTCCACCACATTGCCCAGGGATTTGCTCATCTTTTTACCCTCTTCATCCAAGGTGAAACCATGCATCAAAACCTTTTGATAAGGTACGCTGTCCAGAGCAATGACTCCACAGCCCATTTGGGAGTAAAACCATCCACGCGTCTGGTCGTGTCCTTCAGTTATGAACTGGTAGGGATACCATTCTTCGAACATCTCTTTCTCCTGAGGGTAGTGTAGAGCGGCCCACCCTGCCACTCCTGAATCAATCCACACATCCAGCACATCGGGTGTTCGTTGCATTTTCCCACCACAGGAGCAACCCAGTTTGATCTCGTCCACGTGCGGTCGGTGGATGAAATCACCTTCCAGTTCTCCTTCCACAATTTTTTCCTTAAGTTCATTGATGGATCCCACAACTTCCATTTTTCCACAGTCTTCACAGAGCCAGATGGGTATGGGTATGCCCCAGTAACGTTGCCTGGAGATGGTCCAGTCCCGGGCATTCTCGACCCAGTTCCGGAATCTGCTTTCACCAGCCCAAGATGGCACCCATTCCACCTTGTCCAATTCACTAAGCATATTATCCTTAACTTCAGTTATTTTCAAAAACCATTGCTTAGTAGCCAAGTATATGATGGGAGTTTTACATCTCCAGCAGAACCCGTAACGGTGGTCAATGGTCCCTTCCTTGAATAAAAGATGGTGAGTTTCCAGATCAGCAATTATATAGGGATCAGCATCCTTAACGAATTGGCCCTCGTATTTACCAGCTTCATCTGTGAATAGTCCTGCTTCATCCACTGGGCAGAATATGGGTAAACCATGTTCTTTACCTATTTCAAAGTCATCTGGACCATGGCCTGGTGCAGTGTGCACACAACCAGTTCCTTCGGTAAGGGTGACATGGTCTCCAGTGAATATGCAATGCTGAAAGTCCTTATGGAATGGTACTTCATCAGGTAAGGGGTGTTCGTATTCAGTTCCTTCCAGATCACTTCCCTTAACTACTTTAATGATTTCATAATCAGTATCTGGGAATGTGGCCTCCACCAGGGCTTCTGCCATGAGATAAACCTCAGACATGCCAGTTTCATCATTTTCAACCTTCACGTAAGCGTAATCATAATCAGGATGTACACATACTGCCAGATTGGCAGGTAGGGTCCAGGGGGTAGTGGTCCACACTAGAACGAATTCATTTTCTCGTCCTTTCAGAGGAAACTTAACGTAGATGGATGGGTCTTCCTTGTTCTCATAATCGATCTCAGCCAGGGCCAGAGCTGTTTCACAACGGGGGCACCAACTGATGACTCGTTGGTCATTTACCAGGAGTTCCTTTTGATGGGCTTTTTTCAGGGTCCACCAGCAACTTTCCATGTATTTGGTATCAAAGGTTACGTAGGGGTTATCCCAGTCCATCCAAACTCCTAACATTTCAAATTGTTTGGTCATAATGGCCTGGTTTTCCACAGCGAACTCCTTACACTTGTTCACAAAGTTTTCAATACCAATCCTGGTTTCGATTTCCTTCTTACTCTTTAAGCCCAGGATTCCTTCCACTTTATGTTCAATGGGTAATCCATGAGTATCCCATCCTGCCTGTCTACGGACGTTGAATCCTGACATTGACTTGAATCGCAGAAATGAGTCTTTTATGGTTTTGTTCCAGGCTGTTCCCAGGTGAATGCGGCCACTGCAGTATGGTGGTCCGTCAAGAAATGAGAATTTAGGTTGTTCCTTCCTCAAATCTTTGGTGTGCTGGTATATCTGGTTTTCATCCCAGAATTTCTGTACTTTTTCTTCGATAACCCGTGACTGGTATGATCGTGGGGCTTCCTTTATTGCCATCTCCATTCTCCTCTGATAATATGATTATTAATTTGATGATCTAAACTTGATGATCTGTTCATAACAAACTTTGTTTGCGGCCTTTTATATCCTTTTATATCATTGGTATAACCCTGGGAAGGATAACTCTTGGTGATAAAACTCATAAAAAAAGATTAGAAAAGGCCAATAGAATAACAAAATAACAATTAAAAAATATTTAAGAAAAATAAACGAAAATAAGGGGGCTTAGAAGGTTCTAAGCTTGCCCTGTATTAACATCTCAGTTATCTTGTTGATGTCAGCCAGCCAGGTGTCCATGACTCCCTGAACTTCGCCTCTTACTTTGTCCATCTGGTAACCTTTATCCAAAATGAGCTGGGCACTTGCAGCTTTAGGCTGATCAATTGGGGCTCCAATCTGACTTAAAATCATCAGATGTGCCTGGTTAACTCCTTCAACTTCTTTCACGATGTCATTAGCAATTTGGGTTGATAAAAGGTTGTATATTTTACCCACGTGGTTGATGGGGTTTTTACCAGATGTTGCTTCCATGGACATGGGCCGGTTGGGGGTTATAAGTCCGTTTGCTCGGTTTCCACGTCCTACAGATCCGTCGTCTCCCATCTCAGCTGAAGTACCGGTTACTGTGAGGTAGTAACCTTCTTCGGTATTACAGGTTGGGTCATCAGCAGTGTTGACGAAGGCTTCAACATCTCGGGAGGTGTGTTCCAGGGCCAATTTGGTAACAATTTCTTTCAATGCTTCCTTGGTTTCCAGATAAGTTTCGCAACCATCCACATATTTGGATATCATGGCCACTGCCACAGTCAAGGTGATTTTATCATGGTCTCTGAGTCCCATGACTTTGATGTCTTCACCCACTTGTGGGTATTTCTTTTTAAATGATTTGGAGTTTAGAAGTTCTTCAATGGCCATTACCATCCTTTCAGTTTCAGAAAATGGTGCGAAACCAACTCCGAAGGATGTATCATTGGACTTTGGCATTCCTTCCCTTCCGAAAACATCCACCAGGTCTCCAGAACCGTGCCCGATTTTGCACTCCACAACAGTGCAAGTCTCTATGTCCAGATTGATAAGAGCTTCTTTAAGGTATTCTTTGGCTGCAGTAATGGCTATTCTATCAATACCGATCTTTTTACCCTCATATTCTGGGACTCCACGTCCGGTTAGGAGGATGTCCATGGGTTTGATGATTTCTCCTCCTCCGAATACAGGGTTAGATTCTCCAGCTGTTATCTGTACTTCATCAGTGTTATGGTGAAGTACTCCTCCGAAATTATCAAGGTAAGCATTGCACAGGCCACGGCTGACTGATTCTGCTATTCCATCACTGATACTGTCCGGGTGCCCTATACCTTTCCTTTCCACAATTTCTATCTCTTGCTCCTCAATGGGCTTCTGGATAAGCTTTTCCACAATTATATTTCTCATATAAAATCCCTCAAAGTTATAAAAAACCTATTATAATGAGTAGGTTAAAACTATCTTTATGAGTTATGATTTTTAGCAAATATGCATAGTTTTAAGCAGATATTGATCATATCATAACTCAACAGGTGTATCCTTATGCTTTTTGGGTTAGAAGACATAAAAAATGATCGGTGCTTTAAGGATTTCATTCGATCCAGGAGCCGAAGACCTAGTACAAAATCACAATACATTACTAGAATCAGAGTTTACGTCAATTTCACAGGTAAAAATCCAACTCAACTTATCGAGGAAGCTGAAACTGAGGAAGAAAATGGTATAAAGCTTCGGAATCGTAAGATAAATGATTATTTCTATGAATTTCGAGAGAAACTGGAAGAGGAGGGCATGCTTCCAAGTACCATCAACGGCTATTTTGATACTGTAAAAGCTTTTTATCGTCACTACGATATTCAGCTCCCTAAACTGAAAATTGCCCTAAATAGTAGTGAAAATTGGAGTATGGAGGACATTCCTACTCTTGATCACATCCGAGAGGCTGTCAAGGTATGCAATATACGTGATAAGGCCATTCTACTTTTAATGTTATCGAGTGGGATGGGTTCCGGTGAGATTAGACATCTTAAATATGGGGATTTTATCAATTCTGTGGAAGAATATTTGCAGTTGTCAGATGAAGATAAATTAAACATCCCAAAAATTGCCTTTGAACTTAGAAAAATCGATGATGTTATTGGGACATGGAAAATTCATAGATTTAAGACAGGTATGCCTTACATTACATTCAATTCTCCTGAAAGTACTCAAGCAATTGTAGATTATTTGGTTCAGAGGGAAAACAACAATAGGGCAGTGGAGAAGTTAGAAGATCCTCTTTTTGTGAGCAGTTACAAAACTCAGATAACAAGTCAGGGG
>MVPY01000078.1 GCA_002067065.1 Methanobacterium sp. PtaB.Bin024 | reverse complement strand
ACCCTGCCCTCGATTGCCTGTAACTGCCGGGGATCTAAATGAAAGTTCATTTAAAGATATTTGGTTTAATTCAGAGGTTTTACAAGAACTACGAAATAGAGATCTCTTTAAAGGCTGTTCAAACTGTTCATATAAATATATCTGTGGTGGCTGTAGAGGCGCTGCATATGCGCATGGTTCATATCTGGGAAATGATCCTCAATGTTGGAGGATTAAAGAATGAAATGCGTGCTTATGATAAATGGATCATGCAATTTACGATGTAAATATTGTTACATCAGTGCTGGTGGAAATAGTCTTCCAGATGCGGATTTCAACGACATTTCGGATAGAGTTAATATATTAAATTCAATTAATGTGCAGAGTGTAATTATAGGTGGAGGAGAACCTCTCCTACATGATAATATATTTGAAATTTTAGAAATGAGTAGTGAGAAGATAAAAACTCATTTACTCACGAATGGAACATTAATAGATGTAAATATAGCTCAAAAATTAGTTAAAAGTGGAATAAATAGTTTAAGTATTAGTTTGGACTCCGTAACTCCTACAATTCATAACGAACTTAGGGATGGATCATTTGTATCCGTAGTTAATGGTATAAAATATTGTGTAAATGAGGGACTTGATGTCAATGTTAGTTCCTGTATAACCCAAAAAAATTTTGATCAAACACAAGATCTGATCAAATTTGCAGAGGATATAGGCTTAAGATCCATAACTTTCGAGGGTCTAAACCCTGTTGGGTATGGGAAGAGTTGTGGAAATCTATTACTAACAGTCGATGACACTGAATGGTTTTTGAAAAATTTAAATAGATATTTGAATGAATTGAAACCTAATGTTGATGTGCTCATGTTTTATCCGCAATGGGTGAGATGGGACAGTAATGCAACTGGTTGTGGGGTTGGTAAAGACTTTTTCGGAATAGATCCCGAGGGTAATTTTATGCCATGCACTAATTTACCCTTAACTTTAGGGAACATCCACAAAACAGAATTTGAGGAATTTTGGAATTGTGAAATGATGAACAAACTCCGTGAAAAGAGAAGAGGTGGTTGTGACATATGTGAATTTAAGGATCAATGCGGTGGCTGCAGAAGCAAAGCATATGCAAATGGAGACATTTTTGGAAGTGATCCTTCTTGTAAATTGGCATTCAAAGGAGTATGTAATGGAAAAGATAATATTAAGAAATATTGGGATTATAAGAGCAAGTCATACAAAGGTATTGTTGGCGATACATTAGATAAAGAAAGGATTCTATGGAAGAAAATTGAAATATTTAATAAATGTAAATGCTTAAAGATTCTTGATATTGGGACTGGGAATGGTTTTGTTGCTTTAATACTTGCTGAAATGGGTCATGAAGTAACAGCTTTGGATATCTCCCCTAAAATGTTGAATATAGCCATGGAAAACTCTTTGAAAAATAATTTATCTATAAATTTTCATCGATCTGATGCTGAGAAATTACCTTTTTCAGATAAATATTTTGATGTGGTGATTAGTAGATATACTCTTTGGACAATTTTAAACCCTTTTAATACATTAAAGGAATGGAAAAGAGTTTTAAGAAAAGGAGGAAGTGTTATTGTTATGGAAAAAGAATGGAAGGAACAGGAAATTAAAAATCTTTTAAATAATGAGGATTATGAAACATTCCAAAAATATTATGGTCCTTTAAAGAATAAACTTCCATTATATAGTCCTAAAAAGGAGGATGTGTTAACTTTATTTAACAAAATAGGTTATGAAAACACTGCAATAAAATCAACATCTATTTCTAGTGAAAACAAAAATGTACCTGACAATAATTTTCTTATTATTGCTACTAAATAGACTATGACCATAGTTTGAACTTTAGAAATCATATTCTGATTTTTAATGTAGTTTTTGTGTAGTTATTATGTTGTAGCGGATTTCTTTAATTTTTTCATCGTGTATATATAATATTACTTTTTTTAGATATTTAGCCTAAAATTAATAATAAAAATCAAATAGAAAGTATTATATATCCCAGATTTATATCTTATCTCATGTAATTGTAGAAATAACTAGAGTTTAAGGCGGTTAAAATGGATGATCAGACAGTTGATAGACCAAAAAATAAGTTTTATTTTAACAATAGAGAAATTGTAATGTTAGCGGCGTTTTTAGCGTTGTTACTGGCCACAAATCTTATATGGATCACAGGGTATGTGGTTGGGAATGTAATTTACGGTATTGTGGAAGGGCTGTTGATGATTACAGCAGCCATAGTTATTGGTAAAAAGTACACGGTTTTAACATTGGGGGTTGCTCGAACCATTGCTGAAATACTCATAGCTGGTGCTTTTGTAGGAAGTTTAACCGCGTTTACATTCCTTATAAATGCAATAGTTCTTGAAGCTATTTTACAATCATCAAAACCATATGCAGGAAGTTTAAAAATTAATGTAGCTGGAACCGCAGTGTATGGTTTGGTAACTAGAATAGTATTCATTGGAATAAGTGTTGTCTTTTATGGAATGGTCCTACCCACTTGGCTTCTAGCATTCATGATTATTGTACCAGTGATAACCTTCGCCATAGGGGGCTTTTTAGGAGATCGGATAGGTAACCGAGTTAAAAATGCTATTTCATCCATGTGAGAGGATTTACGTTAGGCATAGCAGGAAAGATCTAACATTATGGTAAGTCGTTTATACTTCCCCCATATGTGCCCATAATAATCTTGTCTAGGGTATTAATCCACATGACTGGTTGCGGGAGAATATTTTACCCGCAAACATTTAGTTTATTAAATGAAGGAATCCTAGGTTATATTTTATGATTGAATATGTTAATTCCAACTCCCCTTTACACAGGTTGGATCCCCGATCAAAGATAATTTTCTCATTTTCTATAATGTTAGCAGCCATATTAACTTCTTCTTATATCATATTGGCCTCTTTGATCATTATTTCTATTATAATCTGGATAATGGCCGATGTTCCCATTAAAAAGCTTAAACCCATTTTTCTGGTCCTTTTCACATTTGTTTTAATGGGTACACTAACTCAAGCAGTGTTCTACACTGATCGCACTAATTACACAGGACCCGTAACAGTTCTCTTCAACCTGTTACCCTACAATGTACCGGTAATAGGTTCACTTCCCGTTACCGTGGAGGGTCTTATGTATGGTGTTGTTTTCTCCATGCGAATGGTGGTAATCATCCTAGCACCTGTGATAATTCCATTCACCACCCATCCCAGTGATATGATACTGGTTTTAAGGGAGATGAGGTTTCCAGAGTGGATGATCCTCCTTATAACCATGTCCATACGCTTTATTCCCCTGACCTTCCAGAACTTTTATACCATAAGAAACGCCCAGAAGCTCAGAAAAATTAAGACCGGCTTCCATGACCTGATGCTCTTGATGGAAACGTTACTAATCACTTCTCTTAAAACATCCAAGCAGATGGCCCTGAGCTTAGAGACCAAAGCATTCGGGTACTCGAGTAAGAGAACCTCCCTTAAAACCATAAAATTCGGGAAGAAGGATGTGATCTTTTCAGCATTCTCACTAACCGTTCTAGGAATTGTATTGATAAACACGGGTGCTGTATATGGATAAAATAGTCTCTATAAATGATTTATCATTCAGATATCCGCAATCTGATAGTTATGTCCTAAATAACATTAACCTTGAAGTGAAAAAGGGCGAATTCATAGGTCTGGCAGGGAAATCTGGTTGTGGAAAATCAACCCTTCTCTACCATCTCTGCGGCATCATCCCCCATGCTGTAAATGGCCACAAGGAGGGAAAGGTGGAGGTATTTGGTTTAGACACAGTAAAACATGAAATTCCTGAGCTTTCCACCCATGTGGGTATGGTTTTTCAAAATCCAGAGGTTCAGCTTTTCAGTGTCACGGTAGAAGATGAAGTGGCTTTTATTGCTGAAAATTTAAATTATTCTGTAGAAAAAATAAAAAAATGCCTGGACTTTTCCCTGGATGCCGTGGGAATAGATGATTTAAGGGAAAGATACCCTTTTGAACTCTCTGGTGGGGAGAAGCAGAGGGTGGCCATTGCCTCAGCCATTTCAGTTAAGCCTGAGGTTCTAGTTCTGGATGAACCCACATCAGAACTTGATTCCCACGGTACGGAGATGGTATTGGAAGTTCTTCACAGACTGAATCAGGCGGGTATGACCATCATACTGGCTGAACACCACCTGGACGAGGTGGCCTGTTACCTGGACCGTTTGATAGTCATGGATGATGGTCGAATAATCGCCGATGATGAACCCAGAACCATCTTCCAAGACAGGATATTTGAAAGTATTGGACTTAGACCTCCCCAAACTGTTGAAATGGGATTAAGGTTGGGTTCTTCAAAGCTTCCCCTTTCAGTGAATGAGGCTCTGGATATTTTCAATACGATTCCAACCATTACCAGAGGTATAGTTAACCAGAAGGTTCAAGGCGAGGAAATAGTGGAAATTGATAGAATAGTGGAAATTAAAGACTTAAACTTCCTGTACGGTGATAAGAAAGTGTTGCGTAGTGTTAATCTTTCTATAAATAAGGGGGAAATGGTGGGTCTTCTGGGCCCCAATGGCTCTGGTAAAACCACCCTAGCCCTGCTTATGATGGGCCTGTTGAAGCCTGATCAGGGACTGGTGAGAGTGGATGGTCTGGATCCCCAGAAAGATAGAAAAAAACTGGTTCAGAGAGTTGGATTTCTCTTTCAAAACCCTGAACACCAACTATTCTGTGATTCAGTCTACTCAGAGTTGACTTATGGCTTTGAAGGAGGGGAAGATGGCTTTGAAGATCAGGAAGTGATTGATGAAGTTATCAATAGAATGGGCCTGGAAAAGTTCAAAAATAATCATCCCTTAACTTTAAGCAGGGGTGAGAGACAGAGAGTAGCCACAGCCACTGCTCTAGTAAAGAAACCGGAGATCATGATTATAGACGAGCCCACCACTGGCCAGGACTGGTACCATGTGAGTTCCTTCATGAATCTGGTTCGGAGACTCAATCAGGAGGGTGTTACCATCATACTCATCACCCATGACATGCGGGTGGCTGCAGAGTACTGCCAGAGACTGGTGGTCATGAGAGACGGCTCCATATTACTGGATGGAGATACGAGGAGTGTGTTCTCTGAAATTGATATCCTAAGGGAAGCTGACCTTAAATCCACTCCATTAACTGAGATAAGTCTTAAAGTTGGGATTAAACCCCCTCTTCTTAAACTAAATGAGATAAAAATAGGTGAAAAAAATGATATTCAGTGATCTGATAGAACTGGCAGGTAGGAGAAGATTAAAGTTGATATTCGCTTGCACACTGCATGCAATTGCATGTGGCCTGGCCATAATACCCTTTTATCTA
>MVPY01000077.1 GCA_002067065.1 Methanobacterium sp. PtaB.Bin024 | reverse complement strand
GGTGATTTTGGTGAGTTTAAAACCACAACCAAAAACATGAGCTGTGCAACTAACCCAAAAACAAGTATTTTAGCAGCTTATTCTGCCATTAAACTTCTTAAAAGTTTAAATCAAAATTCAAGTATTGGTACTTGATCAAATATTAAAACTTTCTTATTCTATTATTTAAAGCACGAAATAGTAGTGATACTATAACTAATATAAGAAAATATTGCATAATTCAATGAAATTTAAACTTCCAATTTGAATTGGAGAAATCGGCTTAAATTTTATTTTTGCCATAAAATATACACCACATCCATATAATTTATGGCAAAAATAAATAAA
Organism: Methanobacterium sp. PtaB.Bin024; assembly: GCA_002067065.1. Lineage (GTDB taxonomy): Archaea > Methanobacteriota > Methanobacteria > Methanobacteriales > Methanobacteriaceae > Methanobacterium. The sequence continues at coordinate 14,127 of MVPY01000077.1, read as the reverse complement.
TCAACTTTTGAATAATAAACTTCAGGTTTTCCTGCCATATATTCACGAAGACTTTACAAAATTTATCCATGTTCACCCATCAAATCACCTGAAAACTGCTACAAAACCGAAAGTTGATAAAAAAATGTAAATAGTTATGCAAGCAATATGTATAAAGGCATAAATTGTATCGTAACTTCATACAGGCATATATAAGAGAACATGACTGAAATAATAACAGTGGGTAAAAACACATTCATAAAAAATAGAATCTACGAAAAATTAAACAATTTGTTAAGGTGAACCATAACTTGTATAAGGGATATGTGGATTGAACAAAAAACATCAATAATTTCCTTTATAAATGATCCGTGCCGATCATACCTCTCAAAAATAAAAAGAATACAAAACACAAAAATTATTAACTATTATCACATAAAATAACACATTAAACCAAAAATATAGTCTCCACTAACACACAACAACTAAAAAACCTAATCACAAAATATTATATATCATGAGGGTTAAGTAAACAAAAAAAAAGAAGTTGTATACTATGGAAACAATGGATACAAAAGGTAGAATATTAGAAACAGCTTTTAAACTATTCCTCAAAAAAGGATTTGATAATGTATCTGTTACCGAGATTAAACAAGAGTCAAACATTACTACTGGCGGATTTTATCATCATTTTGATAGTAAAGAAGCATTACTCATAGAAGTAATTGATAAATATATATTTAAATTTTTTAATAGGACTATAGAACGAGTTAAAACTTGCAATGGTACCCCTAGAGAAAAATTGAAAACAATAATATCACAGATCATAATAGGATATGACTCAACTACTAATCAAGTGACACAATTATGTGAAACTTGTGAGGTAATAGATTATAGGAACCTTCATATGCTTTATTTGGGAAGTATACAAAATTATGATATACTGGCAGAACGATATACAGAGTTCCACCTGAGCTTGATGGAATTCATTGAGGACATAATTAACGAAGGTAAAGCTCAGGGCGAAATTAGAAAAGATTTAGACTCTCATGAACTTTCAATATTTGTTCAATCTGTTATTGATGGAACATTTCTCATGTGGATAGCAGTTCCTCAACTACCATTAGAAAAAACCATGCAATCAAATATAGATCAAGTATGGGATCATATGAACCATATGAACCGTGTGCCCCCTATAAATAACATAAAAACAGGAAAATGCTGATTTTTCTTATCCAGATTTCTTTTTTCTGAGGAGTTATTAGAACCGACTATAGATCGGTTTCAGCCAAGAATATTTGCATATTTCCAATAATAAAAATTCCTCCTATTTTTGAGGTTCTGATATTAAACTGATTCTCGATTTTTAAATTTTTATGTTGACATCTCATTAATGAATTTTTTCCAGATTATCATTCCTACTATCAAAAAAAACCTATTTCTATAATCTGATCTGAAACCCATTTCATAATTTACATAAATATCTAAAAATATCGACAACAAAAAGATCAATTCCAATTATATTAAAGCTAATATTGTTTATTTTAATTAATTCCCACCAAAAAGAATGAAGATGGATAAGTATTTTGTTTATTGTTCTTGTCCATTTTTTTCTTCCTGATAACCACTTTCCCCTCTATACCATGACACAACTATTCCCACCAAACAGAGGATGGTGAAAACCACGAAGCAAATGTGTATACTTCCAAGAAGTGCTGTGTATTGTTCAGGTGTGATCTGCACCCTGCCCAGTAGGAGCGAGAAAACCAGTGTGGCAATCCCTATACTCATAGTCTGACCTATCAGTCGCATGGTACTCACTGTGGCTGAAGCCACCCCATAGAATTTTCTCTCCACTGAGCCCATTATCACATTGGTGTTGGGTGAGGAGAAAAGTCCGAATCCCAGTCCAAGTACTGCCAGCCCAAGGATGATATTGATGATAGTAGTATCAGAACCTATGAAAGTGAATGTGAAAAGTCCTAGAGTGACTATGGCCATCCCAGCAGTGGCGATAATGCGGGCATCAATACGATCCGACATTCTACCTGCTATGGGCGCAGTTATGGCCATCAATATAGGTTGAGCCACCAGGATTATCCCAGCACTCTGTGGTTCAAATCCCCTGATGTACTGGAGATAATAGCTTAAAAGCAGGGTCACTGCAAAGGTGGCACTGTAATTGATCAGGGCTGCCATGCTGGAGAATGTGAAGGCTGTGTTTTTAAACAATCTAACATTGAACACTGGACTTTTTGCCTTAAGTTCCCATCTGAGGAAGGCAAAGAATCCGGCTATTCCTATGATTAACATAACCCATCCATCAAGTTGGGGTAGACTAGAGAATCCATACATAACCAGGAAGAGCATGATACTATAAAGTATCGAACCTGTCCAGTCGAATTTTTCTCCCCTGGAAGCAGCCCATTCATCCTTGAGTTTCCAGAATACTATGGCCACTACCAGGAGTCCAAATGGTATCATTAATAGGAATAAACTCCTCCAACCCAAATACTGGGTCATAAATCCACCAATTACCGGGCCCAGGGATAATCCAACATAAACTGCGGCTACGTTTATACCAATGGCCTTTCCCCGGTGTTTTGGGTGAAAAACCGAGGTGATTATTGCTAGACCCGTGACGAAGATCATTGCGGATCCAATTCCCTGCAGCACTCTGGAGGCTATTAAAATAAGTGCAGATGGAGATAAGGCACAGAGAAGTGATGCCACAGTGAATATAATAATTCCATAGTTAAATATCTTCTTCATTCCATGTATATCCGCCACTCTACCCAATGGAACTGCAAAAATGGCTGCTGCTAAGAGAAATCCATTGGTAACCCAGTTAAGAAGGATGGCATCTGCACCGAAATCCAGTCCAATTGTAGGTAATGCAATGTTAATTGATGTTCCCATGAATGGTGTGAAAAAGGATGCTATGGATGCCACTAAAAGCGCTGCTATTTTTACATCGTTATCAACTTTAAAAGAACTGTCAGTGGGTTTCATTCATTCACCATATTATAATGATCACAATAAACAATCTAATTAAAAAAAAACTTAAAAAAAGGGGGAGGATGTGGCCATAAATGGCCTTTAGACAATGTTGTGCTTCTGTAAGAGCATTAACTCTTCGGTGGAAACCTTTTTACCTTCCTTGAATTTTCGGTAGATTTCTTCGGCTTTTTCCTTTTCTTCAGAGTTTTTCTTACGCACAATTTCGTCTTCTTTACTTCTTTCTTTAGCCTTAACTCTGTCCATGCCTTTGTTTGTTTTCCTTATCTTGCCAAAGGTTGCTTTAACTTCTTCATGGACTTTGTTTGCTTTTTCCCTAGTTTCTATGAACTTTTGGTGGGTGGCATCAGCCTGACCACGGATATCATCTATTTTACGGAAATATTCCAGCATTTTTTCATGAGTTTCCTGTGCCTGGTCAGATAACTCCACCACTTTAGCATGGTAGGCTTCAGATTTTTCCTTGAACTCCAATGCTTCACTGCGGCTTTCTGTATCTTCCTGCATACCCTGAAGTTTTTTGCGAAGATCAGTAACTTTTTTGACAAGTTCATTCTCTTTTCGAATGTCAAGGACCCTAGTTTCAATGGTTTTTTCCAGGCGTTTTATCTCATCCTGAACCTGAACCGCTTCTCTTCTTCCAGAAGTCCATTCAATCTTCTTATAAGCCTTGTGAGCATCATCACGGAGTTTTTTATATTTCTTAACTTCTTTATTAACCTCGTCACGTTCGTCCCTGTATTTTAAGGCTTTGTCAAGGTTACCTCTTATCTGAGAGTTGAGTTCATCCCTTTCCTGACGTAACTTCTTAGCCTCATCATTTAACTGGTCTCTTTCAGCAGTTAGTTGTTTGAGGGTCTTTTCTAAGCCCTTTTTCTTAGATAAAAGATCAGTGAAACTTTCTTCGAGTTCAGATTCTGTTTCAGTTTCAGAATTTGGATCATCAAATATTTCCAGTAATTCTTTTAAGTCTTTCTTCTCAACAACAACATCGGCCATTTCTTTTAACACCGGTTTGGCATTGAAAGCTATTCCCAGACTTGCTTCTTCTAACATGGAAATATCGTTTGCACCATCCCCTACTGCAGCACATTCCTCAGCAGAAATTTTTTCAAGTGTCATTATCTCATTGAGGACATCTTTCTTGGAACCTGCAACCAGGGGTCCAGTTACTTCTCCAGTAAGGACTCCATCTTCTTCTTCAAGGGAGTTGGAATATGTGTAGTCCAGGTCAAGTTCATCTTTCATGCGCTGGGCAATGCAATCAAAACTACCTGTTATGGTGGCTATTTTATATCCTCTCTTCTTGAGCTGGTTAATGCTTTCTTTTGCCCCTTCCATAAGGGGAATTTCTAGCATTACCTTGTTGACATCTTCCACTGATGCTCCTTTCAGGAGGGAAACCCTTTCTTTCAGGGCTGTTTCAAAATCTAGATCTCCTTCCATGGCTTTTCTGGTTATTTTAGAGACTTCTTCTTCTACTCCAGTTACTTTGGCCATTTCGTCTATGACTTCACCGTCAATTAGAACGTTATCAAGATCAAATGCGATAAGTTTAATCAAAAGATCACCAAATATTACTTAAAAAGACAGAATTATAATAAATCTAATTCAGATAATCTTTCTTTTGTTTTTTCTACACCAAGTTGTGCGTCTGCGATAGTTTTTGCACCTGTACATACTACTTTTCCAGATCCGAATAGTAATAGCACTACTTTAGGTTCACCCAATCGATAAACCAAACCAGGGAATTGTTCTGGTTCGTATTCGGTGTTTTCCAAATCAAGGGCCACTGCCTCCAGGTTGAGAGTTTTATCCAGATTAGCAGAAGCAACGATGTTCTGAACTTTAATTTCAAATTCGTGAGGTATATCAGGATCTAAAGTGCGCATCTTGTCCACGGCAATGTGAATTGCTTTTTTCGAATCATCTATGGACTTAGCACCTGTACAAACCAGTTTACCGGACCCAAATATGAGTGCGGCTGTTTTAGGTTCTTTAAGTTTGTAAACTAATCCTGGGAATTGTTCAAGGTTATATTCTACACCTTCCAGCGCTGGTGCGACTTGGGGAAGGTCTACGGACTTTCCGAGCGTTGCGGAAGCCACTATGTTCTCCACTTTAATTTCAACTTTTGTCATCTAACATCCTCCCATGGTTACTTATTAACCATGTTCATTTATATTCTTTATAAAAGGGCCTTATATATACTTATAAATAACCCATGAATTGGACATAAAAAAAGCTAGTTTTATACTACCAATTTTTTATAAAAAGCCTCATTATCTTACTACCGTGACTATGTTCCTTGCTATATATATTAGTTTTTAGTTTCATGAATATATTTCATGAGTTAGTACTCTGTGAAATCTGTTATGTCGCAAGATGTAGTCTGCTTTCATAGCCAGTTTGGCATTTTAGATTAATAAGTCTTCTTTGATCAATTGTAATTATAATAAATTGTAATTATATATATTTTACAACAAAACAAATTTAATAATACATCACTATAAAATCAAGCTATCACGATTATTCGGAGTAAATAAAAATTAAGTTACATTTAAAGGTGAAATCATGTTAGGTCCCAAGATTTACCAACAACAACTGGATGAACTAGAGATTGATGGGATGGAAATAGATGTTTCCAACATTCAAAGGGCCATGGAAACCATGAATGAACTGGAAGAGATGAAGAATATTCTGAAAAAAATCAGACACAATATAAGAACTGACATAAGAGCAATTAGAAAAGAATATATACTGCTTATTAATGAATTAAACCCCTCTCCAGAAGAAACTCGCGAGCTTTCTCCTCGTCAGGTTCAAAAACGGATTAAAAAGAAGAAAAGTATTATTAAAAAGCGAAATACTAAAATAAAATCCTATGAAATGGTTGAGAATATGGTTGATAATTATTTAACCCAAATATCCGACGCTGAAATCTACATAAGAAATTCCATAGAAAGAAGAGTCGGATGAACATACAATAAAAATATAATGCCCTTAGGAGTCCATCATGATAGAAGTTGAAGTTAAGGCACATGCCCCTAATTTAGATGAAATAGAAGGAAAGTTAATTGGAATAGGAGCATGTAGGGTTAAAGAAGAATATCAGGAAGATTTATATTTTAATGCACCACATAGAGACTTTGCCCAAACTGATGAAGCTCTCAGAATAAGGAAAATTAGAAGTGGAAGTTCTGAAGAGATTTATATCACCTACAAGGGGCCAAAGATGGACAATATCAGCAAAACCAGGAAAGAAATTGAAGTAGCAGTGGAAGATTCACTTAAAGTGGCAGATATTTTTGAAAATCTCAGTTTCCGTCCAGTGGCAACTGTTCGCAAAAACCGTATTATTTACACCATGGGAGAGTTAATAGTGACCCTGGATGAAGTTCAGGGAGTGGGTAATTTTGTGGAAATCGAAAAAGAAATCGAAGAAGGTGAAGATACCGAAGAAGTCTTAAATGAGATTTTCGCGACTTATTCAAAAATAGGAATAAAAGAAGGTTTTGAAAGAACGTCATACCTAGAATTAATGGGAACTGGCTAAAACTATTCACAAGAATGTTCTAGATTTACTTAAAACGATTAAAAATATTTTTTATTAATTTATCGAAGTACTACTGTTTTAAAAACTATATCATGATGATATCATGAGGTATGAAAAAGTTTGAACACCGGCAACCGGAATTAGCCCGCCGATGAGCAGCGAAGATACAAAACGAAAAATACATTTATATCAAAATAATAATCCAAGATAGTCCAATCAATTATCTGATAAAATGATTTTTAAAGAGGATTCATTTTAAAAAATGTATCAAAATACTTTAATCCTTTTTAACAGAAATTAAGGGTTAAATTTGTATTTTAGATTAAAAATACAGGTGGTAATGTTTTGAAATATTTTGTAAGCCCTTATAACAAATCCGTTGACTTAAAATTCCCGGAAAAAATCACAGTTTACGACACCACCCTCAGAGATGGTGAACAAACCCCAGGTGTGTGTCTCAGAACACAGGAAAAACTTAAAATAGCACGTAAATTAGATGAACTCGGATTACACCAGATTGAAGCTGGTTTCCCAGTTGTTTCCAAAGAGGAAAATCGTTCCGTGAAAGCCATTGTAGCAGAAAATCTGGACGCAGAGATCCTGGTTCTCTCCCGTACTAAAAAAGAAGACATTGACACAGCAATTGATTGTGATGTGGATGGTATAATTACTTTTATGGGAACCTCCGCACTTCACCTAAAACATAAATTAAGAATAAACCAAGAAGATGCTCTAAACATCTGTATGAACTCTATTGAGCATGCTAAAGACCATGGATTATTTGTGGCTTTCTCAGCAGAAGATGCAACCCGTACTGACCTGGACTTTTTAAAACAAATATATAGCCGAGCAGAGCTCTACGGAGTTGATCGAGTGCATATAGCAGACACTGTGGGAGCAATAAGCCCTCAAGGCATGGATTACCTGGTTAGAGAGTTAAAAAAGGAAATAGATGCAGAAATAGCATTACACTGCCACAATGATTTCGGAATGGCCCTATCCAATTGTATTTCAGGTTTACTGGCTGGTGCAGATGCAATTTCAACTACTGTAAATGGAATTGGAGAAAGAGCAGGAAACACTTCCCTAGAAGAACTGGTAATGGCCCTGCTTCTTATTTATGATGTGGATCTTGGATTTGATATTAGTTTGTTCTATGAACTTTCACAACTGGTAGAAGAACTTACCAATATGAAGGTACCATATAACAAGCCCATTGTGGGTAGAAACGTTTTCAGACACGAGTCAGGTATACACGTAGACGCAGTTCTTGAAGAACCATTAACTTATGAACCTTTCATACCAGAACTAATTGGCCATCAGCGACGAATTGTTTTAGGAAAACACTCCGGATGCCGAGCAGTGAAAGCCAAACTTGATGAGTGCGGAATTGATGTGAGCCGTGACGAATTGTGCGAAATCGTGGAAAAAGTTAAACAAAAACGAGAAAAGGGAAAATACATCAATGATGATCTTTTTAATGAGATCGTGCGTTCAGTACGAGGACCATTCAGATTTTAAATAGAAGTAATAAATAGACCATGTACAATCAACTTAGTTCAACGAATATCCGTGAAGATTTATTAAACTGCTGATAATGACATTATGGTGTTATATCCATGAATATTACCGAAAAAATACTTGCAAACGCTTATGGCGTTAAAGAAGTTCAACCAGGGGAGATCATTGAGGCCAGAGTGGATCTGGCCATGACCCATGATGGCACATCAACACCCACCATCAACACATTCAATAAGATTGCTGAGAAAGTATGGGATCCAGATAAAATCGTAATTGTCTTCGATCACAACATACCTGCAAATATAATTGGTTCAGCAGAATTCCAGAGGATAGCCCGCGATTTTGCCAAAAAACAGGGGATCAGAAATATTTACACTCATGGAGAAGGAATATGCCACCAGGTACTTCCAGAAGAAGGTTTTGTGAAGCCAGGTACTGTTATAGTAGGTGCTGATTCCCATACGTGTACTTATGGTGCTTTCGGGGCTTTTGCAACAGGCATGGGTGCTACTGATATAGCAATGGTCTTTGCAACCGGTAAAACCTGGTTCATGGTCCCTGAAGCATTTAAAATAGAAGTTCAGGGCACATTAAGGGATCATGTCACACCTAAAGACATTATACTCCATATCATAGGCAGCATAGGATCTTATGGTGCTACCTATAAGTCATTAGAATTTTCTGGACCTGCCATCCAGAATATGGATGTTCCAGGTAGGATGACCATGTGTAACATGGCTGTGGAATGCGGGGCAAAAAATGGTATAATGGAACCCAACTCTGCCACTTTAGATTTCCTAAAAAAACGAAATGTGCATGATTTCCAAATATTCCGTTCTGATAAGGATTCCATATACGAAAAATCCTACTATTTCCAAGTGGATGATCTAGAACCCCAAGTAGCATGTCCCCATAATGTTGACAATGTTTATCCTGTTTCTCAAGTTTCTGGCAGGACCATTGACCAGGCATTTATTGGTTCATGTACCAATGGCCGGTTGGAGGATCTGCGACAGGCTGCTGGTGTCCTAGAAAATGCAAAAGTTCATCAAGATGTTAGACTCATCGTGTCTCCGGCCTCCCGCCGAATCTATCAGAAAGCAATTGCTGAAGGTATAATTGACACATTTCTTAATGCAGGGGCAATAATCATCAACCCCGGCTGTGGACCCTGTTTAGGCGCCCATATGGGTGCTTTAACTGCGGGAGAGGTGTGTATATCCACCACTAACCGTAACTTCGTGGGCCGTATGGGTGATCCCCTATCAGAAGTGTATCTGGCCAACCCTGAAGTAGTGGCTTACTCTGCCATTCACGGTGAAATAAGAGATCCCAGTGAATGAAATGGACCAAAAAATCTTTGAAGGAATACAAGATATTGAAAAAGAGTTAGGAAATCTTTCAAGTGCTCAGAAAATACTTCTGGCCACTGATGGATCAGTTACCACCATCCTAGATGTGCTTAAGGGTCATGTGAATATCAGGACCCTGGTACAGGAATTCAGGAAAGCTGATGCAGAAACTGCCCTTCTTTTGGATGTGGATGAAGGTGCCACTATTAACTACAGGGTAGTGGTTATTGAAGGAAAAGAACCCCTAATTTATGCCATATCCCTAATACCGGTTGAAAGATTGAATAATGATTTCAGAGAAGACCTTATTCGGGCAGATATCCCTATTGGCCGTATTCTCCGGAAGCATAATATTGAGTCTCGTAGGGAGATAAAAACTGTTTCATTGGAGGAATCTGACCCTGAAATGGTGAATATCTTCAAAAACAACTCCCCTATGCTAACCCGAACTTACAATATAATTCACAAGGACCAGGTCCTGGTCTGGTTGATGGAAACCTTCCCCTGTAACATGTTCACCGATTAAATGATATAAATAGTGTTTTAAGTTCCTTTGATGGGTGAATTTTTAGTTTGAACTTACAATATATATTAAAGAATTTGATTAGTGGTGTATGATCATGGGTGTGAAATTTAAAGACATTGTATCTCCAGAAGAGATTAGTTTCAATGATTTGGATGGTAAAATAGTGGCACTAGATGCTGCAAACGTCATATACCAATTCCTTTCCAGCATCCGCCAGTACGACGGCACCCCCCTCCGTGATGAGAATGGAAGGGTTACCTCCCATTTTAGTGGAATCTTATACCGTACCTCATCCCTTATTGAAAAAGGAATCAAACCAATCTATGTTTTTGATGGTCAGTCCAGTGCCCTTAAAAAGGAAACCCAACAAAGACGTGCCGAAGTGAAAAAAGAGTCTGAAAAGAAATGGAAAGAAGCTCTGGAAGAGGGTCGCGTGGAGGATGCCAGGAAATATGCAGTTAGATCATCCCGCATGTCACCTGAAATCGTAGAGGGCTCCAAAAGACTCATTAAACTCATGGGAATCCCTTACATCCAGGCAAAAGGGGAAGGAGAAGCCCAAGCATCATATATGGTAGCTCGTGGTGATGCATGGTGTGTTGCTTCCCAGGATTATGATTGTATGCTCTTCGGAGCACCCAGAATGGTGAAAAACCTCACCATCAGCGGGAGCCAGAACAACCCCGAACTCATTGAACTCGGAAAAATTCTAGAAACCCTGAATATAACACGTGAACAACTGGTTGACCTGGCTATAATGGTGGGCACAGATTTTAACCAGGGAATTAAAGGTATTGGGGCTAAAAAGGGTTTAAAACTCATCAAAAAACATGGAGATATATTTAAGATCCTGGAAGCCCTGGATATCGAGCTTGATGTTGATCCTAATCTTTTGCGTGACATGTTCCTGAAACATGAAGTTGAATCAAACTATCAACTAAAATGGGGAAACACAGACCAGCAGGGCATCGTGGATTTCCTCTGCGGAGAACATGATTTTTCTGAAGACAGAGTACTGAGTGCTGTTGGGAAACTCAAAAAATTGGAGAGCACCCAGAGTAGTTTAGAACAATGGTTTTAACAATAAAGATTAATTTTAGATAAATAGGAATATATTTTGTTTTAGATAATGAAAAGGGATTGGAGATGGATTGATTTTTTATCATAAAGAAGTTGTGGATTAAAAGGGTGGGTAATTCCCGAAAAACTCCTTTGCATACTTTTTTGCAGTTTCAACCTGATTTGGATAGAGATCTATCATATGCTTTTCCAGTTCATCTCGACTTCCAGATGCAGCGATATTCCTTAAAACCTTAATATAAACATCTAATGACTTTTTTGTAGGTTTACATGGCATTTCCAGAGTGATGCAGACATCATCTTTTGCAAAGATACTGGTTCTGATGAGGGGAGATGCAGAACCAATCAAAACTCCACTTTCAAGTTCAATTAAAGGTGGAACTTTTGATTCTGTCCATCGCTGTGGTGATGTGAGTTTCAGATAATTTTCATTTTTGTAACAGTGGGCTTCCACATATATTTTGGGTTGATAATGGTTTATTAAATACAGTACTTCTTTCCCCACCTTTGATTGATAGTAATCATGATTAAGGGTACTCACATATGGGCTTTCATCACAATTATGAATTACCAGCTTCCCTGAAGTAACATCCTCATCCCCTATTTCCTGAAGGGCCCCTACAGTGCTAAGGCCTTCTTTTCCATGGATTCCTCCTAGAAAAAGCCGGGTTATGCCATCTCCTTTATCAATGATTTTAAAATATGACAAAAAAGATCACCCATACTCTTGAAAAATAACGTAAACCTGGCTCAACTGTTTTATCTGTGCCTGGTTAAGATCATAGCCCCCCTCTTCAACTACCCTTCTGGTTAATTCATCCAGTTCATCATAACCGTTCAAGTCAATTTTCTGGGTTTTTTTCTTAACTTCCTGAAAGGCTGGCCAGAAATTATGGGAAAAATCATCAAAATAATTCATCAAACGTTCTACCTGCTGAGGATACACCTCACCTATCTTTTCCATTATTTCCAGACGATTACTGGACTTTGAAGCTATTTCCATAATTTTATAGCATACTTCCAGTGATTTTGATGGAGGGTTGCAGGGCATTTCCAGAATGAAAGGGAAATCATACAGTTTGAAAAATACAGAACGAATGAGTGGTGAGGTGGAGCCTATTAAAACACCTTCTTCAAGTTCCACCAGCCCAGGAACTCCAGAAACCTCCATCCTATCGGAATCTGTGAGTTTTGATTTTTTATCCTGGTGATAGCAGTGTAGTTCCAAGTATATCTCTGGAGTATATTCCCTGATAAGATCTATAACTTTTTTACCAGCCAGTGAAAGGTAGTATAGTGGATCCAGAGTGCTTAGGTAGGGGCTGGCTGGCATATTACATAAAACCAGACTGCCTTTTTTAAGATCTGCATTTTCAATGGTTCGGATTGCATTGATGGTGCTTAGTCCCTCCTTTCCATGCAAACCACCGATAAAAAGGTGTGAAGGGTTTTCCTCCTCACCTATGATCTTAAAAAAATCCGTTTCCATTATTTTAATTCCCTTTACGTGCCTTCTTCCCATCCTTCCAGGTATTTTTCCTGTCTTTCTGTTAAGTTATCAATTTCAATACCCATTGCTTCTAGTTTGAGTCGAGCCACGTGCATGTCTGCTTCATCAGGGGTTTTGTGAACTCCTATTTCCATCTGGGTCTCCACTAGTTGCTTGGCAGATAATGCCTGCATGGCAAAACTCAAATCCATTATCTCAGCAGGGTGTCCCTGTCCCCTTTCACCGGCAAGGTTAACCAATCTACCTTCTGCAAGGAGGTACACCTTTCGACCATCATTCATTACGAATTCTTCAATGTCTGGTTTGACATTTTGTTGTTTTACTGCCAGATGGTCCAGGTCTTCACGGTTTATTTCCACGTTAAAGTGACCGGAGTTAGCCATTATACAGCCATCCTTCATTACCTTCAAGTCTTCTGCAGTGACAATATCAATATTACCCGTGGCTGTTATCAGGATGTCAGCGTGTTTAACAGCTTCTCTAACTGGCATCACTCTGTATCCATCCATACGGGCCTCCAATGCCCTTATTGGATCTATTTCTGTGACTATGACGTTGGCTCCTAATCCATCGGCACGCATTGCTATTCCACGGCCACACCAGCCATAACCACATACCACTACGTTTTTACCTGCGATTAAGATGTTTGTGGATCCCATGATGGAGTCAAAGGTTGATTGACCGGTTCCGTAACGGTTGTCAAACAGGTATTTGGTGTATGCATCATTAACTGCTATTACTGGGAATTCAAGAGCTCCATCAGCGTGCATGGATTTCAAACGGTGAATTCCTGTGGTGGTTTCTTCACATGCTCCTCTAATTTTTCCCAATGCATCCCTGCGTTCTTTGTGGAGCATGAAGATCATATCTGCCCCGTCATCTATGATTACATCTGGCTTGTGATCCAGGACCATGTTGATGGTCTGGTAGTATTCTTCATTGGTTTGCTCTCTCCAGCCATACATGTTAAGCCCTAAACTGGCCCCTGCTGCAGTGGCATCATCCTGGGTTGAAAGTGGGTTACAACCAGTCATGGCTACTTCTGCCCCTCCTGCCTGGAGGGTTAGTCCCAGATTAATGGTTTTAGGTTCCAAATGCAGGCAAGAGCCTATTGTAATCCCCTCAAAAGGTTTTTCCTTTTCGAAACGTTTTTTAATGGTTTCCAGTACAGGCATGTGTTTCTGGACCCATTCAATCTTCTTTCTACCCTGAGGAGCTAAATCCATATTTTTTACTTTATAAGGCATTTTATCACCGTTACATCCTCATTAAATATTAGATAAATAACTGATTTTTGATTATAAATTATACTTGCTCTATCAATTATATAATAGTCTTGCTGTTTAATTGATCATAACTTAACATGACTTAAATAGAAAAAAAGAGTTAGAAAAATAAAAAAAAGAGAAGATCCCATATTATTGTATTGGAATCTTCTCCTTTAATGGATTTATAGGGTATAGGGGGTTTAAGTAAACATCTTAGTGATACTGTACCATGTCCACTTTTTCTTCAGTTTTTACCTTTTTCATGGCCTCTTTGAACTGTTTCATCTTCACTGATTCGGCTTTAAGGTCATCTCTCA
>MVPY01000076.1 GCA_002067065.1 Methanobacterium sp. PtaB.Bin024 | reverse complement strand
TTCTGCAGCTTCAATTATTCCCCTTCGAAGCCCTAAAACTGAATGAAAGATTACTATATTTGCCATAAATCGCTCCCCCTTTGAATTATTATTTACACATACTTCTTTTTGAATTATGTAAGTTTATCCTCATGGAAACTTCTACCTGCGTGAATTCCATAGATAGATAGGTAGATAGTATTCTTTAACAATGCTTTTTATCTTGAAATTATAAATAATATTAGGGTCTTAGATTTATTGTTAAAAGAAGGATTTTCCTTCTTCTTTTCTATATTTTATAGACCAAGAGATAATTAGTAGATTGTAGTAGATTGGAAAAAGTGAGAGAAAAATACAATCGTAAAGGTTGCACATTTAGTACAATTTATACTTAATAATGCTTGTAAATCTTTTATGCAAGCAACTTCATGATGCATTAAGGGTTTCTATTTTTTAATGAAATTGTTTTATGGAACACAAAGACAACTAAGTAAATGAAAAATTATTATTGGAAAATAAAAATCTTCTATTCTGGGGGAAGATTATAATTAAAGATTCTTATTTTACTTTCATTTATTCAATAATTTTTACGTATCACACTTATAGTGCATGAATTCCTTAATAATTATAATAAAACCTACTTAAAACATTTATTCTCATAACAATTAAAGAAACTTTCCTTAACAATTAGTAGAAAAATACTTATTAGGCCTTAATCATATAATCATTAAGGAAGGTGAAAATTTAATGGTTGCTGAGGAGATCCACTTACGTAACGCTAGAGAAAAAGCTCTTACACTCTATGAGGTACTGGAAAAAGGCAGGTTATCAGTAGTGGGGGATATGGCATTTAAAGTTGCGGAAGAGGCAGTTCATGCCTTTGAAAGCCGTGAAGACCCTTACACCACTCACCGTAGAACTGGAACTTTTTACCTGGTTAAAACCCGATTTGAGGATGATGAGAGAAAATGTTTCCGCAGGTTACACCGTATCTACGAAAGGTTAGGCTATGGAGGAAGTAATGGTGACCTTGCTGACGAGGCAGTTTCATGCATGGAGAAAATTGTAAAAAGAGTGGAGGTAGAATTAGATGTTAAAATCTTACCAAACAAACTTCCTGAAAAAAATCCATGAATTAACAGCCCATATTCAGGGATTAGAACTACTAGTAGTTTATGGCAGTTATGTCCGTGGCGAATTAACTCTTAAATCCGATGTGGATTTTTTCGCCCTGTTCCACGATTCGGAGGCTCTCGAAAAAGGTGAGGAAACTCTCTTTGACATCCTGACTGATGAATGTGACAAAGAACTGGAGCTTCCAGCTTCTTTA
>MVPY01000075.1 GCA_002067065.1 Methanobacterium sp. PtaB.Bin024 | reverse complement strand
ATGGGACTCTGTTTAATGTGATTGTGAGAGCTCCTGGTTATGTTGACCAGACTCAGCAAGTGGAAGTTAACCAGGGAAGTTCTGATCCAGAATTTTATGGAACTGCCACCTTCGACATGGAAGCCACAACAAACTATAAGATAGGTCGTGAGGTTACTGAAGCAGCAGATAATGCACTGGACTTTGATAATGCAGATAGTGTGTTATGTATAACCACTGCTGGTTTAGCCTATAATGACGATACAACTACCGAAGATTGTTTGGAAGGTATTTTGAATGGTTCAGGTGGTTCCATCAGTTATGGTCAGGGTAACCTGTTAACATTCCAATCAGCTCGAACAGATCCACTGGAATTCTGTTTCGTTACCAGGATTGGAGATGCTTTGACTGCCGCATATTACACCTATACTGATGGTGCAGTGGTACTCTCTTATTTGGGTACTTTCTCTGCTATAACCCAAGATTTATGGGATGATACTATAACTCCAACATTAGGTGACAAAGCATTTGGTTACGTCAGTCTGGCTAACGCATGGAAGGAAGGACTTTCAACAGACATCCTAAGACAGGCAGCCTACCACGGTCACGTATGTCTAGGAACCATCAGTGGACAGGCAATGATCACTCTCCTACTCAAATATTACCCTCCAGGGGTATATGGAGATAGCGGAGAATTAGAAGCAACAAGTTACAGGGCAGTTAGTGTGCCTGGTAATTCAGATGATGATGCATTCATCTATTCCTTAGATTTAACCCCAGGGAAACGTTCTTGGGTAGGATATGATACCAGTGACTCAGGTGCTGCTGACAACATGGTTGGATTCATCCGATGGTGCGCAACAACCAATACAGGAACACTCATAATAATGCAATTCGATGAAGATGCGGTTCTTGCTTTGTACAAAGAAAGAACAGGATTTAGCGCATATTCTGGCATAGCATCAGAATTAGTTTTCAACGCATGGTTAGTGGACATGTTAGAAAACGAGCCAGAATCTTTAGTTCAGATACTGTATGTTTTCAACATAACTGAGGAAGTTCACAACAACCTGACTGGAGGGGTAAACTCCAAACAGGTAGTTACCGATGCACTTGGACTGGATATGGACTACATACTAGGACTTGGCTTGACCAACCTAGCAGATCAGAAAGTTGCCACCACATATACTACTGGAGCTCTGACTCAGGACCAAATCAAAAAGATCGGAATAGATGCTGCAAACATGGCTATTGCACTCTTTGCAGCAGACGGCATTGACCTGGAGAAAGATGACTCTGACCTTACAGTCTTCACCAGTGCAGGTTACGTACGTGTCAATGAACAGGTAATGGACATGACTATGGATGGTATCTATGAGGTTTTAGGTTCCAGACTTTCCAGAGCAACCCTACTACCAGTACACAATGCAAGATTCAACGACTTATACTTCCAGTTCACTTTAGTAAAAGATGGAACTTACATCAGTAAAACTATCTACTACATCTACAATGAAACAACCGCAAAATGGGAACTGGTTGAAAAAGCTGGAGGATGTATCATAGACCAAGTACTCCCATATGACCCCCCATACGATGTTCTGATGGCTTGGTTATGGCATAATCACGTCTGTGGTGGTAGTACATCAGGATACTTGATCACTGACTATGTCTATGACAATTTCCCTATAACCGAAGATGAACAGTATACATACATATCCACCAATGATGTCTGCAGAGATGATGTTTTATCCTATCTCTTAGGAGTTTCCGCAGGAACTGGAACATACTACAACCAGAGAATGAAGTCAGCAGGTAGTGAAGTTGGAATTCTCAGTGTCTATGACAGTGCAACCAAAACCAGAAGAGTAGTCATCCTAGATTTGACCAGCCCAAGATTTTCAGATGGTAACAATTATGAAAACTACATAAATCTTTACAAAGTACTCCAAGCATACGACGATTGGAACTCACCAGAGTGTCAAGAGGCGCTAGCGAATATACCAAACCTAACTCGTGCACCATCAATAACCTTGAGTGTAGACACTTGGGTAACCGATGAAGAGTGGGCTAACATCATAGCTGGAGGCGACGGAACACTTGATTCCCTAGCATATATCAAGAGTTTACCTCTCCGTACCCAAGAAGAACTTATAAAAATCCAGGGTGGTACTGAAACTCCAAATGGTGGTTCAACTTCCCAGGGTTCTTCAACTGGTTCTTCAACTGGTTCTGGGCTTGTGACTTCAACTGGATCTGATGGAAGTAGTTTATTCTCCTCTGGTTCTGTGGGTACTACTGGTACTGATGTGAATGCTGCTACTGAAACCACTGCAGATACATCTAGTGATTCTGCTGGTGATTCTGGAAGTGACAGTGGATCAGCCTATGAAGTAACCAAAGCTGGAACAGACAACTCTGATGACACACCATGGGGTACTTACGCTGTGGTTGGAATCCTTTCTGTACTGGCATTAGCTGGAGTAGGATTCTTCTTCAAAGGAAGCTAGTTCGACGGATAAAAAACAATTTTCCCCTTTTTCTTTTTTTTATAAATTAACGATGGCTTATTTTATTATTACTAACGATGGGCTTATTTGCACTGTATTTATAGATTTTTTTTTAATGTTGAATTACTCGAAATCACAGAACTCACCAGATTAATAATATAAATTAAATAGAAATTATTATAAAGGGGTCCTGATTATAATATATTTTTTGCCAAAATAATTAGAAAAGTCAGAATAGATTAAGGTATCAGACGTTTTGATAAGCCGAAAATTACTGATAGAGGTGGTTAATATAAATAAAGATGCTAAATTACTGCTGCTGGGTATAGGTGGTCTTTCAGTTATGGCCCTATTTGCAGTTGCAATGCTGGCCATGATATCCTCTTCTTTTGGGGGAACTGTGGCAGTTATACCCATTCAGGGCGAAATAGGATATGAATCATCTGATGTACTGAGTGGAGGTGTTGTCAATCCTGACGAAATTAAACAAGAGATTAAGAATGCTGAAGATGACAGTTCAGTCAGTGCCATTCTACTGGATATCAACAGCCCTGGTGGAACACCTGTCGCCAGTGAAGAAATAATGACTGCGGTTAAAAATTGTAAAAAACCAGTAGTATCATGGATAAGTGATTCAGGGGCATCAGGAGCTTATCTTGCTGCAACAGGGTCTGATAAAATAGTGGCCAGTAACTCCTCGTGGGTGGGAAGTATTGGTGTGATACTGGATTTAACCAATTTATCCGACCTTTACGAGAAACTGGGAATAAACAGAACCTCAATTAAAGCAGGAGAATATAAAGATATAGGGGCTGATTACAGGAATATCACTCCTGAAGAGCAGAGCATGCTTCAAGAAATGGTGAATGAGAGTTATGATAATTTCATCACCCTAGTTGCAGAAAACAGAAATTTAAGCAAAGATTACGTGGCAAGCATAGCAGAAGGGAGAATATACACTGGAAAACAGGCTAAAGAACTAAAACTTATTGACGAAATTGGAGGTAAAGATCAGGCACTGGATATGGCCGCAAAAATGGGTGGAATCCATGGATCCTATGAGGTAGTGACCATGACCTCTTCCCAGTCATTTGATGATGTTCTAAACAGTTTATCTTCAAAAATTGGATACTCCATAGGAAAAGGGATAGGAAGTATTTTGGAAGAGAATGGTATTGAAACGGCCCAGTATTGAATCGCATATTCATTTCTTCATTTCTTTATTTTTTTTTAACCTATCACTCAACTTTGGATTATGCAGAATACTTTTTTATAACTGATATGTGTCTGTTTTCCTATTTTTTTACATTAAATCCTGTTATTGATGGATGGGGAAGATAGAGAGGAATTGATTTATTATTTTATAATAAGGGGGATTTTTTTTTAATTTTATATTTCTTCCATTGTCTGTAATTTTATATTTCATAGTCTAGTTCAATTAATAAGTATTACTTTTCCTCGTCTGTTACCTGTTTGGGTATTAATAATCTGTGGGTATTACGATATGTCTTTAAAATAGCTTTAATGTAATAATAATTAAAGGATCGAAAGTATTATAATTAGTAAGTAATAAAGAACCTAACACTTAAAAACTTGTTGAA
Organism: Methanobacterium sp. PtaB.Bin024; assembly: GCA_002067065.1. Taxonomy (GTDB): domain Archaea; phylum Methanobacteriota; class Methanobacteria; order Methanobacteriales; family Methanobacteriaceae; genus Methanobacterium. The sequence goes on along the minus strand of MVPY01000075.1, from coordinate 46,038 downwards.
CGACAAGTGGAGGATTATTACGGCAAATTAAGTGTTTAATAATGGAAATTATTCGGGGGATTGATAAAATTAGGTATGTTGAAAGACAAATGGTTATGAAAGTTCTGTTGGTTTTTTTAGTGTTTGGAGGTTCTTTGATCTTGTGTGATGCTGTGTCTGCTGATGAGGTTTTTGGTGGGCAAGAGCTTAGCACGGTTCAAAATGGAACTGTCAGTGGTGGAGTTTACGTTGACTCATATTATGGTTTCAATGGAACTGGTGGCACTGGGAATAATGATGGTGGAACAGCGAATATTACCTATAACTTTGAGTCGTTACCATCCAATGCAGAGGTTGTGAATGCAACCCTGTATGTGGCAGTCTACTGTGGTCATATGCAGGAGCCCAAGAATGTGAATGTGAATGTCACATTTAACGGGAACCAGCTTGAAAACATCAATGGAATGACCAGCACCTACATCTACCCTAATGGATTTGGAGATTTTGGAGGTACTGGTAACGATAACAGTGAATTTGATGGTCATGGTACAGGTGAACCTTACCTGATGATAAATGATCATATCATTCGGGTGACCAGTGATTATCTAATGACCTATGATGTCACCAGCCTGATACAACAAAACAACCAAATCAACGTAGACACCACAGGCAGCTATGATGGTAGAATAAAACTTATAACCCTCATTGCAACCTACAACGACGGTGACAGCGACCAGATAATGTACTGGATAAACCAGGGACAGGATGTTTGCAGCTATTCTGAGGAAGACAATTATGGAACTGTGGCTGTGGGAAGCACCACCTTTGGCACCAGTACCATCACGGGGACAGTGGAATCTGCCAACTTGACAGTGATCCACATGTCCAGCAGCAATGGCTATTACGGGTTCCCCACCACTGCCAACGACTTTGAAGTTATCAGTTACGATCCTCGTGTGATCACTGGGAATTTCACCAACCAATCATTAGATAGAACAACTCCAGATGCGCAGGCCAGTTACTCTGGTTCTGATTCATGGGATGTTACCAGCTTGGTGAACAATAGCAGTGACAAGATTTTAGGTTACTCCCGTAATGTAGGTGGAGGAACTGGAATGGGTGGTTATTACAAAATACCACTGGCCATACTAACTGTGAACTTGGAAACTGCTTCAGTAAATCCTCCGGTGGCCAATTTCACTGCTAATACCACTAACATCATAAGGGATAATTCGGTACAGTTTAATGACACATCCACCAACAATCCCACCAGTTGGCTTTGGGACTTTGGAGATGGTGAAACATCCACGGACCAGAACCCCACCCACATCTACACCACCACAGGAACCTACACTGTGACCCTCAATGCAACCAATGATGATGGCAGTGATGAAGAAGTGAAAACAGACTACATCACTGTAGAAAACCCTAATGTGGATCTGACCATCAGTGGTCTTGTTAACACAGTTCCTGGTAGTGCGGTGTTTGCAGGAGAAAACAACACAGTTAGAGTTATGAATATTAAAAATTTGGGAACAGACACTGCTAACAATATTGTGGTATCGGTCTATGCTAGTGATGTTTCCAGCACAATACCTGTGGCAACATATACCATACCATCCCTGGCTGGCGGAGCAACAACTACCATTAATTTCGTTGATCCCACTATCCGACCCGTGACTGCCAGCACGATTTATGGAGACAGCAACGTGGGGCACGTGACATACACGGCCATAATAGATCCGGATAATCTTATTCCTGAGACTGACGAGACTAACAACAACAAAAACAGTCCAACTAAATCTGTTTACTACAATGGATATAAAGGCAAAGGATTGTACGAGTACAATGGTACTGACATTAACACGGAACATATCTATGATATTCGTGGGGGTATTGTCTATTACACCCAACCAGACAGTGCTTACAAGGCTGTGGGATGGACAGAACGAACAGAAACCTGGACCACCACTGATCTGTCGGTGCCCAGCACTGGCACCATTGAAGACGTGTGGCTATATTTGGCCTACAACTGGGATTATACTGCGGATGGAAATCCAAACTGGACCATCTACTTCAATGGCATTGACATTACAAACAGTGCCCTTGCCTGGTACACTGACCAGAGCAACTTTGGTGGATATGCATACTACAAGTATGGTTTGATGGTTTTCAATGTAACCAGCCTCTATGATCGCAATGGTGATAACAACTTAACCATGACCGCACTTGATGGAAACCTGAACGCCCTGTACCCCAGTACTCTGACTGTAATCTACTCAGATCCCAATGAAACCCGGAAACAAATATTCATAGGTGAACAATGTGATGAACTGGGATTATCAGAATCCAGTTACGGAACCACCCCTGAAGAAGCCACTGCCTATGCTAACTTCACTGGCATGACCATTGACACCAGTAATATGAGTTCTGCTACTCTGCACAGTTTCGCAGGTAGTGCTGGACCAGATGAAGGAAATTTATTCTTTAACGGCAATACTATAGCCTCATTAGCCTGGCAGGGGTCCAGCAACAGTGCTTCATCTCTAGTGGCTGATGTAACCAGTTACATTACTAACACGGGTAACGTGGCTGCCATACAGGCAACCACCAGCGGAGGTATGGATACCCTGCAACAATTCCTAATTGTAGAATACGCTGATGAGGTGCCTGTGGCTAATTTTACTGCCACACCAACCACTGGCGTCACACCACTAGAAGTACAATTTTCTGATACATCTACTGGATACATTACCAGTTATAACTGGGATTTCAACAATGATGGTACAGTGGATAGTACAGATCAAAACCCTACTTGGACCTACACTAACCCAGGAACTTACACAGTAAAATTAACAGTAAGCGGACCAGGAGGCACTAATGAAATAGTCAAAACAGATTATATAACTGCAAACATGCCAGAATTAACTGATCTGATTATCACAGATATTAAAGCTAATTCTGGACTTGGAAATTACATGTTCGCTAACGAACCCAATGTGATCGATGTTACTGTGAAAAACAATGGAACTGCTGATTCAGGTGCAACCACCCTGAATATAACTGTTAACGGAACCACCTACACTGTAAATGTGCCTGCACTTGCTACAGGAGCCAGCACTACCGTAACTATAACCGATACAACAGAATATGCAGGTGGTAGTAGTGTGCCTGTCAGTGCCAATGCCGACCCATTGGACAATATTCCTGAGACCAACGAGACCAACAACGTTTTCCAAACCACCATTACCGTGTACAACAACGGCTACAAAGGTAAACAGTACACCGATGATGATGACATCGATGATATGGGATCCAACGCAACGTTCAGCGGTAACTACGAGTTAATCTACTCCAGCGGAGATTCAAGCTATCTAAGCGGAAGCAGCTGGACCACATCCACTGTAACCTGGACCAACACTGACCTGACCATACCTGCAGGTTCTACTATCGTACAGGCAAGACTTTACCAGCCTTACACCTGGAGTTATGTTACTGGAGTACCAGACTTCACAGCAGCATTCAATGGAAACATTCTAAATTATATTGGTTATTACAGTGACACCAAAGGATTCGGCAGCAGCAACTACCCTTCAGGACTTCTGGTCTATGATGTGACCAGTCTCTTCAGTGCAGATGGTAACATCCTGACCCTGACCAAAGGCATTAACACTACTAGTTTATATGGAGCTTATCTACTGGTGATTTATGAGAATTCTGCATCCACCTATAAAACCATCTACATCAACGATGGTTGTGACATGTTATGCAGCAGAGAAACCTACTCCACAAACAACACCGAAGCAACCACATATGCCACCTACACAAATGTGGTAACTAATGGTTTAGAGAACGCTACAGCCATTACCATACTGGCCTCGGCCGCGGATGTTGATAAGAGTAAGTTTTTCTTCAACGGTGTTGAGTACACTGGATTCTGGAATGATTATGTGGGCAGTCCTGGACCACAGACTGGTTTTAGCACTTATGATGTGACCAGTATTCTAGAGAATGGGAATAACCAGGCGGCACTCCAAAGTTTTGACCCCACAACTGATGATACTAGCAGCTACGGTGACAGTATGTGTGTGCTGGGCTGTATACTGGTAACAGAATACAAACCAACAGTCACTGCCGATCCTATTGGAGGCCTATATAACCATACTTTGGATGTAAATCTAACAGCTAGTGTAACATCCACCATATACTACACCACCAATGGAGACGAACCTAATCTAGGTAGCAGTGTTTATTCTGGACCTATTCATCTGGACACAACCAGCACCCTGAAATTCATGGCAGTTACTGCTTCAGGCATACAGTCTGACATCCAGAGTGAAACCTATACCATAGACACAACTGCTCCTGATGTGACTGCCGATCCCACCACATGTCTGGTGAATAACTCACTGGATGTCACACTGACACCCACAGAAACAGCTACCATCTACTACACCACTGATGGAAGTGATCCTACAACCAGTAGCAATGTCTACGCTGGACCAATACACCTGGATACAACCACCATCCTAAAATTCATGGCAGTGGATAGTGCAGGAAATCATGGTCCTGTTACCAGTGAAACCTACACTATAGATATTACAGCACCCACAGTCAACGTAGATCTTGATAACGGTTCATTTAACACTGATCAGACCATAACCCTGACAGCCAGTGATGACCGGGATCTGAACCCTATAATATATTACAGTACTGATGGAGTGAACTGGGATCATCAGGCTAATACAGTCACCCTGACCCTTGACACAGAAGGAGTGATGAATCTCAGATTCTATGCAGTTGATGATGCAGGTAACAAGGCCGCCAATCAAACAAGAACATACATTTTGGATAAAACAGCCCCAACTGCAGGTGCAACACCAGGAACAGGAACTTACAACACTCCTCAATCAGTGGTACTCAGTGCAAATGATAACTTGGATACCACTCCGGTTATTTACTACACTACCGACGGAAGTGATCCTACAACCAGTAGCAATGTCTACTCAGCACCTCTAACAATCAACAGTACCACCAAATTGAAATTCATGGCAGTAGACGCTGCTGGGAATCCTTCAGAAGTTTACACTGTGAATTATACCATACCTAACACAGATGTGTACGTCAACACCTCAGTCAGTAACAACAACCCCAATGTGGGTGATATCATCACCATGACCTTCAAGATAGGTAACAATGGTCCTGATAATGCCGCTGGTGTTGTTTTCACATATGTTATTCCAGGATCCTTTGAGTATGTGATGATGTATGTGGGGGCGGATGCTGCTGGATTTTCGGCTCCGACGTATAATTCTTTGACTAGGACAGTTACCTGGAATTTGGGTGATCTTTCTGTGTGTGATCCTACACTTTATTTGGTTTTGAAGGTGCTTAGTTCGGGTAGTTTCACCATAACTCCCAGTATAACAACAACTACATACGATCCTGTTTCAGGAAACAACGAACCAGAATTAACAATCAACGTACAGGAGTCCTCATCGAATGTGAATGCAGCAACAGCAAGCAATGTAAATGCAGCGGAAAGTACCTCTGAAACTACAGTTCCAATGCAGGAAACAGGTGCTCCATTTGCTGGACTAATTGTTGGTATTTTAAGTCTTATTGGAGGATTCGGAATATCAAGAGAAGGGAAGGGGAGGAAGTTACCCTTTCTTCTTTTAATGGGGATAGTGTTTTCCCTGGCCATATGTGGAACAGCCACAGCAGATCCATATGTGGGTGGTGATCCACCGGTTACAGTTCAAAATGGGACTGTCAGTGGGGGTTTATATGAAGATACATATTACGGTTTCAATAATTCAGTGACACCCACTGATGTGGATTATGATTTCCAGGAACTGCCTGATAATGCCCAAGTGGTTAATGCCACCCTCTATGTAGGAGCATATCTAGGAAATATGCAAACTGATTATCCTACCGACGTGAACGTTACATTCAACGGGCAGCAAATAGCCAGTGAACATTTAAGCAGCAGTTACTCTTATCCAGAAGGCTCTGATACTTGGAGTTCTCTTCAGATAAATGACCATACCAACCGGGTGACCAGCGACTATTTAATGTGGTACGATGTCACCACTTTGATACAACAGAACAACAACGTCCATGTGCTTACCAATCCTGACTGTTTTGATGGAAGGATAAAGTTCATAACCCTCATAGCAGCCTACAATGATGGAGACAGTGACATAATAATGTACTGGGTGAATCAAGGACATGATGCTGACACCTATTATGTGGAGGAAAATCTTGGTGAAAATTATGTAGGTACATCCACATTCCAGAGTACCATACCCACCGCAGCAACGCTAACTAATGCAACCTTAAAGGTAATTCACCTTGCAAGTCAGGACGGCAGATACACCTTCAATGGGAACAACATGGCCAATAACAAACCACAAGGAAGTTACAGTGGTTCAGACACCTGGAATGTGATGAATTACTTCACCAATTATGGTACCAATACCCTAACCTACGACAGAACCGGCCAGTACTACAAAATAGTCCTGTCACTTTTAACTGTCAAATACACAGAACCCAGTGATGCAAGGGCTGATCTATTCAATGGAGGAGTTGTAGTTTCTCAGGTAGTAGTAGCCAACCAGACTTACACTGTAAACACCACCATTAACAATGGGGGAATTGGTAGTGCAAACTCGTTCCAGGTGAAACTTTATGACAACAACCAGGAAGTTGCCAGTCAGAATGTCAATAGTTTAGCTGCAGGTTCCACCATGCATTTAAGTTTCTCATGGAAGCCAACTACAGTAGGTTCTCATCTTTTACAGATCATCATTGACCCCGATAATCAGGTGGAAGAATCCGATGAAACTAACAACATGATAAGCAAAACTCTGGAAGTGGAACTGGCTAGACCAGATTTGATTCCTGAAAACATAGTAGTGCCTTCAGATCTAACAATCAACCAGAATTACCAGTTGAATGCCACAGTTGCCAACAGAGGTTATGAAGATTCAGGTCCATTTGTGGTGAAATTATACGACAATGACCAGGAAATAGGAAGTCAAACCGTGAATGGTTTGAAAGTGGGTGCAATTATTAATCTTTTATTTAACTGGACACCAAATGCCTATGGATCCCACAACCTGAAAATAGTGGTTGACCCTGACGATCAGGTTGATGAGTACAATGAAACTAACAATGAGTTTAAAAGATTCATTCTAATGAAAGAAACAGGGATGGTAAGCGTTTTCATCATCAGTGATAAACCTGGAACCAACATCCTTAACATGGCTGCACTGGATATTTTGGAAAACATACAGGGATTATCAATACAACTGCGTAACGGATTGCAAATAGAAGACATGAGTGAGGATGAACTTTTAGCATACCTGCAAACCTGTGATGTATTCATTGGTGAATGGGTGATGACTAATGCTGAACCCAAATTAACCAAGATCTTAAGTGAACACCCTGAAATAACTGAAAAGGGTGTTTTCCTTATATTGGAACCTCCAGTTTCAGTTACACCTGCTTCAGTGGCATTGATGAAGTATTCCTCAATCAATGGGGTTAAACTCCTGGAAAACTTCACCACAGAACAGTTAATGGCTTACTATCAGAACACCATGCGAGGATCTGACTATAATCAGACTGTGGAGTACATGAAAACAGCCAATTTCCCGGAATTGTACAACAAAGCAACGTTATATAAAAACTTAAATGACAAGGAAAACCTTGAAAATCAGATATTATGGGCACTTAGTTTACTGGGTCTGGATACCGACTTTGAAGAACCTAGCTTTTCCTCTGGAAAACAGGAGTATGGTATTTACCGTTACCAGTGGTACACATTGGAAGAATATATGGCTGAGTACTTTAAAAGCGACAGAATTGGATGTGTGGGACTTATTGAAAGTACTATGTATGTTGATGCCCAAGAATTACAACCATACTATGCAATAATTGATGCCCTAGAAGCAAGGGGTCTTAATGTTATACCAGTTATGGCCTATGGTGGAACTGAAGAACAGTTAAAGGTGATGTTGGAAGCCTTCACCAATGCCACCAATGCCACCAGTTTCATAGAAAACCCTGCCCTGTACCTGATAAGGATAGATGGTTTAGTGGCCATGCCTGCTTATGGATTGGGTGGAGATAACTTCACAGAAACCACTGAATTCTTCGAAGCACTGGGAGTTCCAGTGATCAGGGCCATACACTCAGACTATGTTACCAATGAGGCATGGTTTTTGAGTACCAGTGGACTGCCAACCATTTCTGGAGATAAATGGTGGCACATAACCATCTTGGAAGCTCAGGGAGAAATAGAACCAACCTTTGTAGGGGGAATGAAATCAGTTATTGATTCTGTAACAGGGGCATCCATTATAGGATACGTACCCGAGTATGATAACATCAACAATATGGCAGATAAACTTCTGGGATGGGCACAGCTTAAATACATGTCCAATGCCCTTAAAAAAGTAGCTATCATTTACTACAACTACCCGCCAGGTAAAAACAACATAGGAGCCAGTTACCTTGATCCTATACAGAGCATACTTAATTTGCTTAATGTATTGAAAAGTGAAGGATACACTGTAGAAAATATACCAGTAGATGCTGGAGCTCTTGAAGACTTAATGCTAGCTCAGGGGATAAACGTGGCTAACTGGGCACCAGGAGAAGTGGAGAAACTGGCTGATAACCCGAATGTGGTTCTTTATTCTGTGGATGATTATATGGCCTGGTTTTCACAGCTGGATGAAATGACCCAATTATATGTGACCGAGGGCCCAGTGGCCTATATTGGAGAACTGGTAAAAAAGGCAGTGCAACTAGGATACACCAGTGATTCAGATTACGTTGAGGATTTAAATGAAAAAATCGATTCCTGGTTAAATCAGATAATTCCACTGGTACCTGAAGATAAGCTAGCTGCTGCCACACCTCTTTTAAACAGTATAGTCAGTAGTCTAAAAGAATATGCAGAAAGTCAGGATGTTGTTGATTATAATGAATATCTCAATTACAAAGCCCAGTTTATGGCACTGGATGTGGAGGGAATGTCTGGATGGGGAGAAGCCCCTGGTGACATCATGGTGGTAGAAAGAAATGGTACGAAGTATTTTGTCCTCCCAGGAATACAGTTCGGGAATATATTCATAGGTCCAGAACCACAAAGAGGATGGGAAGGAGATGCAGATCAGCTTTACCACAACATGGCTGTCCCCCCTCACCACCAATACTTGGCATTTTATGCCTGGTTACAACAACAGGGAACTGATGCCATGGTTTATATGGGAAGACACGCCACCCATGAATGGTTACCTGGAAAAGAGACTATTCTAGCCCCAACTGATTTCCCAAACATAGTCACTGGTAGTGTGCCACAGATCTATTTCTACATCTCCGATGGACTGGCTGAAGGTATTCAGGCCAAAAGAAGAGGCAATGCAGTTATCATCGACCACTTAACACCACCAATGACCTACACTTCACTCTATGGATATCTTGGGCAGCTGGCAACACTGGCTGATGATTATGACATGGCCAACAGCACCCAGAAACTGGAAATCCTCAGCCAGATCAAAGATATAATCAGTGAAAACGACTTAGAGACAGGTATGGGAGTTGATACTAGTAATATGAGTGGAACAGAAATTATAGAAGCGGTTAATGATTATATATCTGCTATTCAGAACACGCTTTACCCTTATGGTCTGGATGTTATTGGTCAGGAATGGACTGATGACCAGATATCACTCATGGTGACTAGTATGCTTTCTGTGGCATTCCAGATACCTGGAGGAACAGAAACAACAACTTTGCAGAATGAAATCTCCTTAATATTCTTTGCAAAAACAGAAAGTTCGTTATCAGCCCAGGAAAAGGATGCAGTGCAGGGTATATGTGAAGAAGTAGTGAAAGCATTAATTTATAGCGATGTAAATACTGTTGCTCTGAAATTCACAGCTAACCCCTCAGATAACTTCATATTAGCCCTGGAAAAGGCTAAAACATATATCAACCTCTTGAATGAAAGTGTGTATAATGAGGTGGAAAGTTTCTTAACAGCATTAAGTGGAGGATACATCACACCTGGACCTGGAGACGATCCTATATCTAATCCAGATGTTCTGCCAACAGGAAGAAACTTCTACCATGACCAGGCAGCAGAAATACCCACCAAAGAAGCCTATGAATATGGTAAAACCCTGGCACTGCTACTTCTCGATGGCATAGATGAAGATACTAAAAAGGTTGCTGTTGGTATCTGGTGTGTGGAAACAGCCAGGGATGATGGAGCACTGGTTTCCATGGTACTGTATCTTCTGGGAATGAAACCAGTATGGTCCGATTCACCCAGTGCAGGAGTTGATGGTCAGAAACTTAAAGAAATGCCAGAATACATTGAACTGGAGGATCTGGTGCGACCGGAAGGATGGAGTAAGAAAAGGATCGATGCAGTTATCATCACCAGCGGACTTTTCCGTGACCTCTACAGCCGACAGGCCGGACTTCTGGATAAAGCCTTCCGAATTGCATTGGCCAGATCATATTACACCATACTGGCTGATAGCAGTCTGAGTCAATACCATAATCAGATTAAAATTGGTTTAGATGAAATAATGGATGGCATAGGTTACTATGGTGTGGGAAGTGAATCTCTAAGTGATAACTACGTTGCCCAGAACTGGGTCAGTGACTTCATATATTATTTGGGATTGAACATGACCCCAGAGGAAGCTGGTGAAATGGCCATATCTCGTATATTCGCACCACCAGAGGGTGACTATGGTGCAGGAATATCCAAGGCACTTGAAATGAGCTGGACATGGAACAGTACTGATGATCTGGCTGAGTACTATTTAACTAGAATGGGTCATATCTACACCCAGAACAACTGGGGAACATCCAACCCAGCAGTATTTGCCAGAGCACTCACTGGAATTGGTACCATGTTCGCCAGCAGAAACACCAACCTTTACGGAACTCTGGACAACGATGATTTCGTTGATTACTGGGGAGGATTGTACAATACCATATCCTATGTCAATGGTGGTAATTCACCGGAATTCAACATTCTAAGTTACGCCAACCGTAACAATGCCCAGTCAGTTTCCCTGGAACAGTTCATAAACAATGAATTAACCACCCGCTACCTTAACCCATCATATGTGAAAGCAATGATGAACAGTGCTAGTTCACAATACAGTAACAGCCGATACCTTACCAAGTTCTTCTCCAACTTCTATAAATTCCAACAGGTAGCTCCTGAACAACTCACTCAGACAGAATGGAACCAACTGGCAGACATGTATGTTCGGGACGTGTATAATTTGGGAGTGAGCTCCTACCTTGAAAGTAGCAATCCCTATGCCCAGCAGATGATGCTGGCTAAAATGGCTGATGCTATTCGTACGGGGTATTGGCAAGCTGCCGCTGATCTCAGTCCTATGATAATTAACCAATTAGCTCAAAATATCATAGAAAATGGAGTATCCTGTTGTGACTGTGTCTGTGGTAACGTGGCCTTGATGACCTGGGCTACTTCCAATGTTAACCCCACTCTGTTAGCTCAGCTACAAAGTGCTATGTACCAGGCAACTCAGAGACAGGAGTTCAAACCCAGTGAACAGGAACCAGAACCACAGACCCAACCACAGACACCATCAGAAACATCATCACAGCCTGTAGGAACAACACAGACAGGACAACCTGATGCTGCTGGTGAAGAAGCAACCACTGACACTTCAGATGAAAACGGAGAAGGTGCTGATAGTGAAGTGGGAGATGAAGCTGGTGAACACACCCAAAAATCCTACGAAGTTTCCAAAAGCACACCATCTGGATCTGCACAATCTGGCCTGCCCATTGCAGCCGTTGCGGGAGTTATTGTCTTGGTACTTCTGGTGGGGTTAGGGTACTTTAAAGGAAACATAATGGGATTGTTGGGCATGTTAAAAAAATAGGCATCCCATTCCCTATTTTTTCTTTTTTTAAGTAAAGTGAACTTTTTTTTATTAAAATGAGGTATAGGTTGTTATGGTAATTTTTTTAACAAGGATGAAAGTTTCATGTTTTTGGAATATAATTAAACTGGATGTGTTTTTCAGATTTCTATTAAAGGCTCTAAAGTTTACTTTAATATTTTTAAAGTAAAATGGAAATATTTATATTTATAATAGGTCTTAGTAAATACTGAAGCATTATTTAAAAACGGAGGTTTTATGTTATGGTTGAAAAAAAAGAACCTGCAGAAGGATGGCCGGTTATTAATGGAGATTATGTGGTGGGTGACCCGCAAAGCTGTGTTGCTGGTGCTACACTGGCTTCTCATATTGAAGATGTGGTGGTGGATGCAGGGGCTGCCATTGCCGGGCCCTGCAAAACTGAAAACTTGGGGATTGAGAAGATGATGGCCAACTTAATTTCCAATCCCAACATCCGCTTCCTGATACTGTGCGGATCAGAGGTGCAGGGACACATCACAGGTCAGAGTATTGAGGCGTTACATGCCAATGGAGTGGATGCTGATAAAAGGAAGATAGTCGGTGCTACCGGTGCCATTCCCTTTATTGAAAACATGCCTGATGAGGCAATAGAACGTTTCCAGCAACAAATGGAGATAGTAAGTATGATTGATGTGGAAGATGCTGCTGCAATCCAGTCACAGGTCAAAGAATGCATTGAAAAAGATCCTGGCGCCGCAGAAGAGGAAACCATGGTCATTGAGATAGAAGAAGAAGGTGAAGATGTAGAAGAAGGATTAAATGGCGAAAGTCAAGGAGAAAAACTCACCTCTGATGATCTAGATCCGATTATGATTCAGTTTGTATGTCTGGAAAAGAATACATAATGCTTTCTAATTGTATAAAATCCAAAAAATTATCATCATATTTCCTTTAAATTTCATTAATATTCCTTTAATGCTGGTGATTGATGGTACGTGAAAACATATTTCTGTAGTGGTTGTTGATGATACATGAAAACAGTTATTTATCTAGATAACAGATAGATAATCTGTGGCAAAATGAAAAAATTTTCTTTTATAACCAGGATACCCAATGAATCCGGTGCTTTACATAGGGTTGCGAAAATAGCAAAGGTTCACAATGCCAATATCCATCGCATCCACTATAACTATAAAATTGACCTAAACACAGTATTTTTTGAAATATCTTCCTCTAAAGAGGCATATGAAAAAATTAGGAATGAACTAAATGAACTCGGTTATCTGCAAATCTCACTGGAACCAGTCCATTACCTAAAATTCAACATATTTCTACCCAACCGTCCCGGAGCTTTATTTGAGTTTTTAGATAATATTACCTCAACCAATGCAAATATAGCTTTCTTGGACTTTGATGAGAGGAGTAACAGGCATGATAAATTAACAGTTGGCCTCACCCTGGATAATACTTCAGTAGTGAACTTACTCCTGGAAAATTTAAAGCAACATTATCCAATGGAAATTTTGGAATATGATGCTGAAGGAGAAAAACTTGATGATACTATTTTTTACCTGCTTTTCGCCCAGAAGATTAGGGAAATACTAGGAGCTGAGGATGATTTTCTGTTTAAATTATTAAATGACATTAACCACATAGTTCAGGAGTTAACTCGTCTTGGTGAAGACCCTAAAAAGGTATTCGAAAGCATAATAGCCACAGGAAACACACTGAAAAACACTCAAGGTGACAAATTCTTTGCAGATGTGCAAGTAATTAATTTAAATGATGATTCCTTTCTTTATGGTATTCAGCCACCATATGGAGGAAATATATACCTTGTTGAAAGTAAGGATGAGTTGATAATGATAGATTCTGGTTACGGAATTTATCATTTGGATATGTTAAAATTATTCCAACACCTTGGAATTAACCTTAAAAAACTCAGGGGGATTTATATAACCCATGCAGATGCTGATCACTCAGGTGCAGGAGGCTTATATGATGTTAAATCATATTTACATAAAGGTACCCTCGATATTATCAATAAAACCAACAGAGCTTATGGATCTACTGTTGAAGAGTGCATTTTGGAGGAAGTCTACACCAAACTCATCAATCTTTTTTCAAAGTTTAACCCCCCAACTAATGTAGAGGTTTTCCAGGATAAAATAATAAAAATGAGAGGGAAAATACCAGTTATACACTCTTTTAAAGTTGGAGATCTCAAGTTTGAGGTCCTGGAAAGTTTAGGCGGACACCTCCACGGCCAAGTCTTTTTCTTATGCCCTACAGAAGGCCTTTTATTCACTGCAGATTCCCTCATAAATTTTGAAAGCTTAACCCCAAGTAGGAAACAGTACAATATTCTTGCCAAAAATTTAATGACCTCTGTAAATGTTGACACTAAAAGAGCCAAAAGGGAAAGAAGAGCCCTTCTTGAACTGATTTCCAGTCTAAACGAGGAACTAGTAAGTGAAGGCAAAGAATGTTTAATATGCAGTGGGCACGGTGCTATTTCTATTTTTGATGAGAATAAACTGAAAATTAAGGGAAAAATACATCATTATAGTTTTGATAGTTAAATACATCATTAGGGTTCTGATAGTTACTTTTTTATGGTTAATATCAGTTTACCCCCTGAAAAATCTCATCAGGGTGAACCATTCATGATCCAGTTTGTTTTCATTTGAATGTTTGGTATTTTTGTGAGTTTTTTTTAGATTGGTGATGACAGGATGCAATATCGAAATCTTTATATAACATAAAAAAGTTAGGTATACCTAAGAAAGTTAGGTTAACCTAATAATTTTAGGTAAGCCTAACTTAATTAAATCTTGAGGGAAGTCACGAAAATGATAAAAACATTAAATAATCTTGAAAAGGGCGAAAATGGAGTAATAAGGGCCTTTAAGGGCAATAGTGAAGTTAAAAAGCATTTAATGGAAATGGGCCTTGTTCGAGGGTCTGATGTGAAGGTAGAAAGAGTAGCACCCCTGGGAGACCCAATTGAAGTTAAAATCAAAGGTTATTCTCTTTCCCTGAGAAAAGAAGAGGCAAAACAGATCGAGATAGAGATAAAATGATGAGTTTAGCAATGGCCACAGAAAATGATAATCTGAGAATTGTCCAGGTCTGGCATGGGGGTAAATTCAAAAAGAAACTCTCTGAGATGGGAATATACAAAGATTCCCGGATCAAGGTCATAAAAAATGACATTCCTGGACCATTAATTGTGGATGTTAAGGGTTCACGGTTAATCATTGGACGAGGACAGGCACAGAAAATAATGGTGGAAGGTTATCAAAATGGATAAGATAAAAATAGCCCTGGCAGGAAATCCCAATGTGGGAAAAAGTACACTATTCAACAGGTTAACTGGCATGCGCCAGCATGTAGGTAACTGGCCAGGTAAAACTGTGGAAAAAAAGGAAGGAACATTCCAGTACAATCACCATGAAATAGAGGTGGTGGATCTCCCAGGAAACTACAGTCTAACTGCCTACTCTGTAGAAGAAGTAGTTTCCAGGGATTATATTGTGGGTGAAAAACCTGATGTAATAGTTAATATCATTGATGCTGCTAACCTTGAGAGAAATCTTTATTTAACTGTTCAGATGATGGAATTAGGTGCTAATCTGGTTCTGGCACTTAATATGAATAAATTTGCCCGGGAAAAAGGATTGAAAATCAATAAAAATGAGCTTTCAGAACTTTTAGGTGTACCGGTAATAGAAATTGAAGCTGTGGATAAAACTGGCAGTGATGAACTCCTGAAAACCATAGTGAAAGTTTCTAAATCACCTAATGTTGTCCTGGACAGACTGGAATACGGGAATGAAGTATCAGAACATATGGAGCAAATTGAAAAGATCATTGATCAGGATATACCACAGCTGGATGCACCTTCAAGCTGGATAGCTCTTAAATTAATGGAAGATGATCCAGAAATTATAAAAAAAATTGAAGAAACTGGAAAAGGACAGAGAGTCCTGAAGGAAGTTAAAAAAATCCAAAGACATTTCAATGATGTTTTTGGTGATGATGCGGATGCCGCCATCACCGATGCCAGGTATGGTTTCATAGCTGGGCTGGTTTCAGAATCTGTTAAAAAACCTAAAATTGATAAAGTCACCAGATCTGATCTTATCGACAGGATTGTGACTCATAAATATCTGGGAATACCCATATTCCTCCTTATAATGTGGTTCACATTCCAGATAACTTTCACCGTTGGTGACCCTTTAGGGGGTTACATTGAAGAAGGATTTGCCTGGCTGGGAGAAACACTAGCTGCCAGTATGGGTGAAGGATTCTTGACTTCATTCATTGTTGATGGAATAATAGGTGGTGTGGGTGGTGTACTGGTATTCGTACCCCTGATCTTCATATTATTCCTAATACTCAGTATCTTAGAAGACAGTGGGTACCTGGCCAGAGCCGCTTTTGTAATGGATCGCTTTATGCACAAACTAGTTGGTTTGCATGGTAAATCATTCATACCTATGATACTTGGTTTTGGATGTGCAGTACCTGGAATAATGGCCACCAGAACCCTGGAAAATGAGAAGGATCGATTATTAACCATGTTGATTGTTCCTTTCATGTCCTGCAGTGCCAGGTTACCTGTTTATGCACTTATTGTGGCTGCATTTTTCTCAGCATACCAGGGATGGGTTATATTCTCCCTGTACCTTCTGGGAATAGTGGTAGCAATTATAGTGGCGGCAATATTCAAGAAAACCATATTCAAAGGAATGTCAGCGCCATTTGTAATGGAATTACCTCCTTACAGAATACCCACAGTTAAAGGTGCCATTATACACATGTGGGAGCGAGGAGTACTCTTCCTGAAAAAAGCAGGTACCATCATTTTAGCACTTTCAGTGGTAATATGGGCCTTGAGCAGCTTACCAGTGGGAGTGGAATACGGTTCACAGGAAAGTGTAACTGGACAGATAGGAACTGTGTTATCTCCCATATTCGAACCACTTGGATTCGGTGAATGGCAGGCTACGGTGGCCATAATTTATGGATTCCTTGCTAAGGAGGTGGTGGTAAGTACGTTTGGTACCCTGTATGGTATTGGAGGGGATGGCGGAGGGGGAGAGGCATCTGCTGATGAGGCTCCTGCCGAAACAGAAGAGGAAACCGCACCTGAAGAAGATCCAGGTTTCATTGCAGTGATGCAGGAATTATTCACCCCCTTATCTGCCTATGCCTACATGGTTTTTGTACTTCTCTACATACCCTGTCTGGCTACTTTAGCTGCCATAAGAAGAGAGACCAATTCCTGGAAATGGCCAACATTTGCTGCAGTATACACCTTTGTGGTGGCTTATGTGGTTTCCTTTGTGATTTACCAGGGAGGTTTAATACTGGGATTCTAGAAACACTTCCCAAAATCTTAGGAATAGACTAAAAAACATGAAAACATAAGGAGGTGATTTAATGACCTGTAAATCAGGTATTACTGGAAAAAAGAGTGAAAAAATGGATGATTTTCATCGTCACCCTTCAAAAGATGCTGATGAGGAAAAAAAATCAAAAAACTCATAGCTTCTCATTTGAAGTTTAGGTAATCATAACTTAGGGGCATCCATCAACGTATCATCATCCTCAAATATAAAACCTTAGGTGCCCCTATTTATATTGCCTTTATTTCAAATACTGAAATCCTTCCTGAAATCCTCTTTTTTCAAGGTATTTTAATGAAATTTTATTTTTTTAAATTAGAACTCTAACTTAGGAGGACAACATACTATGAAATGTAAAATTTGTGGTTGTGTTTTTGATGAAAGTGAAAAGTCCAATGCTTGTCATGGATGTTCTGTTTGTAATTGTAATATGATCAGATGCCCTAACTGTGGATTTGAACAGTTAACTGAATCAAAAACAGAACGAAGAGTCTTAAAATTTTTATCTGGCTTGTTAAAGTATTCCAATCATAAGTAATAAACAACTAATGATAAACTAATAGAAATAATTCCTGATTTTTTTTTTAATAGAATATAATACAGGGGGATGGAGGAGAGTTCATATGTGGCAGGTTTGGAATACGAATTGAGCTAATAATTATTGCAGACAGTATTTTTCCTGAAAAGCCTCTAAAAAGTTTTAATAACGTTTTTATGCTCAGCAGTCTGTATCAATACCGTTACAAAGATTAGGCCAATTTGTATGGGGTTGAAACATTGAATAAAGATTTTTTATGAATATATGGATTTTTTTGGTATTATTTTTTTAGATTGAATTTAAGGAACCTAGGGAAAACTAGGTCCCTTTTGTGGCACCTTTAGGAAAACAAGGAGTTTTCTGGACCCTATCGGTGTCGTTTGTAGGTGTATGGATTATCAATTATTTCATAGAATTTTCTACTATATAAACTTTGGTTGAAATTTTTTAAAGTATTAT
Organism: Methanobacterium sp. PtaB.Bin024; assembly: GCA_002067065.1. Taxonomy (GTDB): domain Archaea; phylum Methanobacteriota; class Methanobacteria; order Methanobacteriales; family Methanobacteriaceae; genus Methanobacterium. The sequence continues at coordinate 27,709 of MVPY01000075.1, read as the reverse complement.
GGAAAAATATATATTTATAGTATTCTTTAACTATTTTCAGGTAAATTTGAAATTAATATATTTGCCGTATTAAACAAAAAAGGAGGTGAAAATCGTGAGAAAACAAATGATTTTACTAGTAACGACAATTGTTTTCGCGCTGCTTCTGTGTGGAGCAGCATCAGCACAAGATCCAGACGGAGGTGTTGATACAGGCCAACAAAAATCAAATTCAACCGATAATCTGGAGGAAACAACAACTAATACTACAGATAATCAGGGAACTGATCAGGATCCCAGAATCTATGGGGTAGTAAAAGAAATCTACAATGAAAGTTCTGGAACCTACACTAACCTGACAGATGCCATTCCAGTTAGTGGAGCAACAGTAACCATAAAAGATCCTACTGATGACTCGGTAATTGCCACTGGAATCACCAATCAGAATGGAGAATATGATATCTCTTTCTTGTCATCATTGACCCAATTCAATGTAGAAATAGCATACTCCACATACAAGACTTATCTAGAGAATGTGACACCAATTGGTACACCCATACCAGAATATCAATTGAACTACACTTTCATGCCAGATATTGCTCTGTTATTTTCAGATTCAGAGAAAGCTGCTGCAATTGAAAGTCTGAATAATCGAAGGTTAATCTGTATTGACATGTGGTATGGTACTTCAGATAATGATTGGATACTGCAATATGTGAATTTTGCATTTATATACATGGCTATGCCTGGATCTGGATGGGGTGACACTTGGTATGATGAACTGTTACAGAGTCCAGCCAATGCAAATTACATGATCTCCAGTACCTTTGGATACCCCTGTGATACAGATACGGATTCTTATGGTGGAGATGGACTACACCTGGTGGGTGGGTCTGGTACCGATGACACTGAAAATACACTGGAAAACACTTATCTCGGTTCTTATTACTACTTGGCTACTGGTACCGCAATTGAAACAAATCTGCAGTATATGGTAGAGTACATCTACTATCTTCTGGGAGACACAACCGTTGACCCTACCCAGAATGGGAAAAGTCCAGTAATGGACACACCCACATGGGGATTATATCATCCAGATTATCCAACTGAAACACTATCAGCTGTCCCTACACAAGAACAGATAAAAACATGGATAGAATCAAATCCAGGATACACATCACCCTATTACAGTTTAAAATGGATGGATGAGGATTACAGCAACTGGTCAGAAACATCACGTAACACAGTATATCGGGAAGTTGAAAACTGGTATAACACTTACAAAGCGGATATAACTGGCGCTTTCATAGTAATCGTCAGTTACACTGCTGGTGGAGAAACCATCGATGCATTAATCAGAGAATACGAAAGCCAGGGTAGAGCAGTTTTAAACCTATTTCAGAGTGAAACCACACCCTCTGCAGCCAGTTTATTAGAGGAACTGGTGGTGGGAGTTGATGCTAACGGTCCACTGGAAAGGGGCGTATCTGCAGTCACCTCACTATATTCTTGGTCACTTGATTACAATGACCTAGCCACTGGAGATGGTGCTCTAACTGAGCTGGAGAGCATTGATCTAGAGATAATAAAGGCCATCCAGTTATACGAGGAGAACAGTTTAACCAGTGAACTTGGTGCTCAGTCAGAATGGGTCTATGCTGTGACCTATCCCTACTTTGAAGGAGTTTACAGTCCAGTTGTAATATCTTACACTGATGAAAATGGAGCAGAACATCCCATAGAATCAGGGATAGAGAAAGTAGTCACTCTGACCAATATGTGGGCCCAACTCAAAGAACTTCCCAACTTCGAGAAGAAAATAGCCATTATTCTCTACAATTACCCACCAGGCAAATCAGAACTGTCAGCATCATATTTGGATGTTTTCCAAAGCGTTCATGATTTACTTGTGAAATTATCTGAAGAAAGCTACGATCTGGGTACTGATGAGATCCCAACTGTAGATGAACTGTACACTCTAGTGGCAGAATTCGGTAACAAGGGTAGCTGGGCACAGAATCTTCTGGATCAGTATGTTGAAGAAAACCTGGAAACCCTTCAGATCAACGGACAACTGGTGGATGCTGAAACCTATATGACATGGTTCAACGAATTACCAGAAACACTTCAACAGGAAGTGATAGCTGAATGGGGTTCTGCCATTGGCGATATCATGGTTTACGACGGGTACCTGGTCATTCCAGGTATAATGCTAGGTAATGTGTTCATCACAGTACAACCCAGCAGAGGCTGGGAAGAAGTAGAAGACTACCATAGTTCATACTTACCCCCAAGCCACCAGTACATAGCATTCTACAACTGGTTGGAGGATGTTTTCGGTGCCAATGCCATGATACATATGGGAACCCATGGAACACTGGAATTTTTACCAGGAAGAACTGTGGGACTTCAGGAAGATGATTGGACTTTCCAGCTTACCAACATACCCAACATCAACCCTTACATAGTTTCCAATCCTGGAGAAGGAATGGTTGCTAAGAACAGGGCAGATGCACTAATCATCGACCATATGACACCTGCAATGGTCAGTTCAAATCTCTACGGTGATCTGGTGGTGATCCATAACTTGATAGAACAGTACGAAAATGCGGTAACCTTAGCTAACTATCAGATATTACCCGCACTGCAAGAAGAAATAACAGCCAAAGCAGAAGAAATGGGATTTGAAGCCCAAACAGAGGAACAAACATTCGATGAATGGATGGAAGAACTTCATCTATTGTTACACGAAATCGAAAACGATGTGATACCCCTTGGTCTACATAGCCTAGGTGAGGTGCTAACTGGTGATGAACTGGTGCAGGAAGTATTTACCATATCCTCTTCCATGACCCAGATAACCAATCACATGAAAAACGTGTTATATCCAGAGATAACATTGGATTACTATGATATGCAGAAAGACACGCAATACGAAGATGAACTTAATGCCATAGACGCCCAAATACTAAATTACATTGAACAAATAGCAAATGGAACCGATCCAGCAGATTTAGGAGTTACAGACGCAGATCTACTAGATGACTTAGAATACTGCCAAGAAGTCATCGAAGGTATACGAGATAACCAGGAATGGGAAAATCTCTTGACAGCTCTTAGTGGAGGCTTCGTCACCTCTGGTTTAGGTGCTGATCCTTCCTATGCTGATGTACTACCTACAGGTATGAACTTCTACTCTTCAGACCCAGAAAAAATGCCCACCCAAGCAGCATGGGAAACTGCCAAAGAACTGGTTGACCAGATGCTGATTGAATACTACCAGGAACATGGAAACTTCCCAGAAACAATTGGTTTGGTGATGTGGGGTACTGAACTACTCAGAACCGACGGTATAGCCATAGCAGAGTTTCTGTACCTTTTAGGTGTTCAAATAGTATGGGAAGATAATGGAGATGTCAATCCCACTCCGGTATTGATTCCCTTAGAAGATCTGACCATCACCATTGATGGTGTCACCATTCAAAGACCACGTATAGATGTATTCACCACTGCAGTCATTGGTAACGAGATATGGATTGATCTAATGAACAATGCAGTGTTGTTAGTTTCCAAGGCTAATGAAACCTCAGATGAGAACTACCTTATAAAACATCTGGCTGAGGATTCATCCCTGGACCGTATCTTTGGACTGGACGGGTTAGTATTGGAAGGTACTGGAGTCTCTGATCTGGTGCCAAGCACCAGTAAATGGGAAACCAGTGATGAACTGGCCAGTGTATATCTTTCACGAATATCCTATGCCTGGACATCCACAGATAATGGTGTCATCATAGAGCAAAACTTGGCTACATTCCAGTATCTCCTGAAAACAGTGGACATTATCACCCAGAACATAGACAGCACCTGGAGATTACTGGATACCGATGACTACTATGATTGGTACGGTGGTATGTTATTGGCATCCCAAAGTCTGGGAGGAAACCCTGAAGGATTATTGGCAGATATCCGGAACCAGAATGACATCAAAATCAGAGATGTACAAGATGAGATCGAACTGGAGATAAGATCTCAGCTTTTAAACCCCACCTACATGGATTCACTCTTTGATACTGCCAGCGGATGGATGGAATATGCCTCTCGTTATGAGAATCTGTTTGGAATGCAAGCCACCACTGGATGCGTATCCAATGAGATGTGGACTTTGGCAGCCCAAAACCTCTTAAGTGATAGATTCAATGTAAACTCGGACTATCAGGCTTATGCCACTCAGAGTATGTTGGGATGGGTTGTTGAAGCTTCCAGAAGAGGTATGTGGCAAGCAGATGCACAGCTATTATCTGATCTAAAAGATAAGTACATGCAGATTGCTACAGAGTATGGAGTGTGCTGCTGCCACCACACCTGCGGAAACCTGGCATTCAACCAGTACATGATTACAGGTTCATCCCTGAGCACAGCCCAACTACAGCAGTTTGCTGCTGTTTTGCAGGGTGCTACCGGTGAGTTACTCAATGTAGGAACCACTGGAAGTACAGGACAAACTGGCCAGAACGGTCAGAGTACAGGTCAAAGCAGTAGTACTGGTCAGACCAGTAGTGAAAGTTCATCTTCTGGTAGTGTTTCTCCAGGAGATGTTGGTGCATCTCAGGAAGTTTCAACATCTGGAGAACAAACTGGTACCACTGGAGAAGGCAGTGCTTATGAAGTATCACAGGCAGGTCAACAGTCTTCAGGTCAGTCCAGTATGCCCATAGTGGCCATAGTTGGGGTGATACTACTAGTAGGGCTGGTGGGTGTTGGATACTTCCGAGGCAATTTATTGGGATTCTTCAAAAAATAAGAACATTTTCCCCCAATTTCTTTTTTTGGGAATTTTTATTTTTATTTATTTTTTAACAAAAAAATTAAAAATCTATTAAAATATTTGGTTAAGGTTTTTTTAAAGTATGATACCAGTTTTTTCCCTAGTTGAATCTTAAACAATAAATAAAATTTACTTTATTTTTTATCAAGTAAAGTGAAATATTTATATAATATAATTTACTTTAACTTTTTTAAAGCATTCTTGAATTTAATCAATTATGCTTAGAAAAAACAAAGGAGGTGAAAATTATGAGAAAACAAGCGATTTTACTAGTAACAACAATTGTTTTCGCACTGCTCCTGTGTGGAGTAGTATCAGCAGAAGATTCACAGGGAGGTGTTGGTAATAATTCAAGTGACTTACCTCAAATTGCCATTGTAACTAGTTATCCCAATGAAGTGACTATTTTAAACAATTTATCCACAGATCCATCTATTTCAGATAAAGTCAATGTAACACCTTATTCTGGACGCACATCTGATGATCTGAATTACGATTTAAGTGATCAGGATGTGATAGTTTTAAGAGCACTTTCTGCTTCTGTGGTGGATGCATTATCAAACACTGTTTTAGAAGCCAGAAATAACGGTGCTTATGTCATTGCAGTGGGAGATTCAGTAAAAGCCTATAACTTGCATAATGTTGACTTGGATGATGTGGAATATTCAGATATTGATAAATATTTCATTTATCCTTCAGAAGGGAACTTAAAACAACTTTTACTGTTTTTGGGAGTTAAATTCTGTAATTGCAGTGCTGATGTAACCGCACCTGTGTCAAAACCGCTCTATGGAATATATCATCCAGATACCACAGAGATATTTGAAAATCTGACTGATTACCTTGAATGGTATGAATCTACTGGTAAATATAATTCTTCAAATCCAACAGTAGGAATTGTGACAGGTTCATCTTACTCAGATATGACACGAGACGGTCCATTGATTGATGCATTGATTCGTTCATTTGAATCAAAAAATGTCAATGTTGTTGCAGCAACCTATACTTCAACCAATCCAAATATAGGAATTTTTATGAAAGATGGAGTATCATTTGTGGATGCCCTGGTAGTTATAGCTAGAGGAGCTACATTAAACTCTAAAAATCAATCTGCAGGTATAGAGGATCTGAAAACGTTGAATGTTCCAGTGATTAACGCCATCAGATTATTTACTTCCAATGTTACTGCATGGGAGGAAAGTTCTTATGGAGTTCCCACAAATGAACTGTGTTATGTAACCTTTGCAGAAACAGATGGTATTATTGAGCCCATTGTTGTCAGTGGAAAGGAAACTGACCCTGAAACTGGACTCCAGTACAACCAACCCATTGACTACCAGATCGCCTGGTTAACTGATAGAACCATTTCCTGGATGAATTTGCGTCGCAAAGCTAACTGGGAAAAGAAAATTGTAATCACCTACTACAGTGAAGGTGGAGGAAAGGCCAATGTTGGTGCAGATATTGATTATTATCTGGACACACCAGCCAGTCTGGCCAAACTCTTAGCAGCACTCAAGGAAAGAGGATACAATGTTGGAACTGATCCACTACCCGATGCAACTGAACTTGCCAACTTAATGACACAAATAGGGAGTAATATCGGGACATGGGCTCCAGGAGAACTGGAAAAACGGGTTCAAAGTGGTAATGTGATACTCATATCTGAAAGCTTGTACCTTCAATGGTTCAATGAGTTATCTGCTGATAAGCAGGCAGAGATGATCGAACAATGGGGACTTGCACCGGGGGAACTCATGGTCTATGAGAATGAAACTGGAAAGTACATTGTCATCCCCAGGATTCAGTACGGTAACATATTGTTAGTACCTGAACCCGTGTGGGGATGGTTACAGGATAATTCTACACTGTATAACACTGGAACTCTTCCACCTACCCATGACTGTCTGGCATTCTACTTCTGGATAAAAAGAGTATACAATGCAGATGCAATTTTTTCTATCTTCAGCATAGTAGAACTGATGCCTGGTAAACAAGTTGGCTTATCTGCACATGATTGGGGTGCCATCCTCTTACAGGATATGCCCATAATCCATGTACTTCCCATGGATGCCACAGGACAGTTTGACAGAAGACGAGCCAACATGCTCATCATTGATTTCATGACTCCCATACTCATTCCATCGGGATTGTACGGAGATTTGGCAGATTTAGACCAGGATATAACTCTCTATAATTCAGCAGTGGACTCCTCATTGAAAAGTGAATATAAAAATGAAATAATAACTAAATGCAGAGATTTAGGTCTTGATCAAGATTTAAATGTAAATCTGGATAATGTGGCCAGTGATACATCTGTATTTGAAGCATTTTTAGGTTCCTTGAAAAGTTACCTACAGGAGTTAAAGACAACCTACATGCCCTATGGTTCACATACACTCGGCGAAACACCCAACGCCACTGATCCTTTAAATGGCACTGCTATGGTTGCTATGATCGAGGCTATGTTAGGGGATGAGTTTGAAGAAGAGGTTGCTCTTGTAAACCCAACTGAAGGACTTACAACAGCGCTCCTCAAGGAAGTTCTCATCAACAATCTAACTCCTGAAGCTGCTCAGAGTGAAGTTCTGGGAACAGTGTCAGATGAAGTTACCAAGTATCTGAACCTGGCCTTAAACTATGCAAGTAGGATAGCGAACTGTAGTTGTGAGATAACCAACATTCTGGATGCCCTGGAAGGTAAGTACATCCCACCGGGTCCTAATGGTGATCCAATCAGAAACCCAGATGCTTTGCCCACAGGAAGAGACTTGCACACCTTTGATTCAAGGTTAATACCATCTGAAGTAGTTTACAATGAAGGTAAAGAACTGGCAGAACAGTTAATTGAAGAACAACTTCAAAATAATGGTACATATCCTCAAAAAGTAGCATTTGTACTCTGGTCAGTAGAAACAGCCCGACATGAAGGTGTTATGGAGTCTGAAATATTTTATCTCCTGGGAGTAAAACCAGTATGGGATTCAAAGGGCCGAGTAAAGGATGTTGAACTCATCGATTCAACAGAACTGGGAAGACCACGAATAGATGTGGTGATTACAGTCTCAGGATTGTATCGTGACATGTATTCCGATCTGGTTAAACTACTGGATAAAGCAGTGCGTTTAGCTGCCCAGGCCAATGACACAAAATACCCCAATTATGTCAAAGAAAACTCTGAAGCAATCTATCAGTCACTCCTCAGTGAAGGATACAATGAATCTGATGCTCGAAGTCTTTCCATGTCCCGTATATTCGCTGCACCATCAGGGTCGTATTCACCTGGAATCCAGGAAGTGATACCTGCCAGTGATACCTGGGAAAGTACAGATGAAGTGGCAGATTTCTACATTGAAAGAATGAGCTACGTATATGGAAATGACGTGTGGGGTGAACATTCAAGCAGTCTGTTCCAGAAAGTCCTTAACGGAGTGGAAATTTGTGAGTTCAGCAGATCATCCAATGTTTATGGTGTACTGGATCATCCCATGGTTGCTGCCTACTTTGGTGGGTTGGCTATGGCCGTTGAAAGGGTTTCTGGAAGCTATCCTGAGATGTACATCAACAACTTAAGAGAATCTGGTGACTATAAAGTCCAGACATTGAGTCAGTTCTTTTACCAGGACCTTCGTACTAGATATCTGAACCCTACATGGGTCACTGGTATGATGGAACATGGACAGGATGGAACCAGATACATGGATACGTTCATTGAAGATGTATGGATGTGGCAGACCACAACACCAGGTCTGGTCACTGAAGACACATGGAACAGTATTTATGAGACCTACATTCTAGATAAAAATAACCTGGGTCTTAAAGAGTACTTCAACACCAACAATCCCTATGCCAGACAATCCATGCTTGCAAGGATGGTGGAAACCATTAGAAAAGGTTCATGGAACCCTTCATCAGAAGTGAAAACTGCTCTCATCAATGAATTCATTGAGAGTGTGAATGAATATGGAGTAACTTGCTGCCATCACACTTGTGGAAATCTGGTATTGAACCAGATGATGGTCACAGGTTCAACTTTGAGTGCAGAACAGCTTCAGCAGTATGCTGCAGCTTTTGCAAGTGCCACTGGTCAGAGTTTGAATCTGGGAACACCTGGATCCACACCCCAATTTAGTGCCTCACAGGCAACTAGAGGAGCCTCATCAGTTGGTGCTTCATCAAGTATTGAAACTGCTGCTGAAAGTGGATCTACAAGTTCATCTGCATCAGAATCAGCATCAGAATCAGCAGGTACTGAAGGAACTTCCAAGTCCTATGAAGTATCAGAAGCAAGTCAACAGTCTTCAGGTCAGTCCAGCATGCCTGTAGTAGCCCTTGTTGGAGTGATAATACTAGTAGGTTTGGTGGGTGTTGGATACTTCCGAGGCAGTATTCTGGAATTTTTCAAAAAATAAATTTAATTCTCCCCTTTTTCTTTTTTTAGGGATATTTTATTTTTTAAATTATTATCACAAAATATTTATATTCAAGTATATTTTAAATAATTTAAATAATGTTTGAATTTGCTGTTGTTTAAGGGGTGATAATAACCTACAAAAAATAAATTAATATTTTCATGGCAATTATTATCCCATTTTAAGTTCCTGTAACTATTTTAAGGCAAAATAAAATGGTTTAAGTTAAAATGGGGTAAGAAATTGTAGTTGAGCTCAATATATTATTATTTTCGGCCAGAAAGCTGATGAAAAAGTAATAAATTAATAGGGGGTATTACTTAATACTTGGATTTTCACTAGAATGTAATAATACTTAATAAATCGAAAATATTATAAGCTATTTAATCAAAGTTTAGTGTGGCTAACCAGTGATGATGGGTGATTAACATGATGGAATTACTATGGAAACTGGGAATACTCTCAGTAGTAATGGTTTTCGGTATAAAAATTGGACTAGCAATGGGATTTGCAGGTCTTTCAAAGAAAGTGGCGGCAGCAATAATTTTAGGTTACGGAGGTGGCATTCTGCTACTTACATTCATTGCAAGTCCTTTTGTTGAGCAGCTCCAGGGATTTGTTTATGGTTATAGTTCTATTCTAGGAATTGCAATGGGTGCAATAATTTTATACGCAGGATTCCACACCCTTAAAGAATGGAAAATTAACCAAAATAATAGTATCTCGAAAACATGTATGGCTATGATTGCACCCTGTCCTTGCTGTTTTGGAGCAGCAGTTGCAGCGATCATTATCGCCGCGCCCTATGTAGGTGCTTCTGCCTTTGTTATTGGGGAATATGCTGCTGTTTTTCTTATAGTTGTCATGGGGATATGTTATCTGACATCGGGACTGATTGGGCGCGCATTAAACAAGCCTTATCCTGTTTTGTTGGGTAATTTTATGATGTTTGCAGGATTCTACTTTTTGATATCAGCCATAGTAATCCCTAATATTAGCACGGTTTTAAGCGAGGAAATGAGTCCCATAGACATTCCAGATATTTGGACTTTTGTTTATGCAATTATAACTGTGATTGTACTAGCAGTGGCAGGTTATTATATATCTCGTAATAGAAGCCCCTTTTTGAATCAATCATCAGAGACCAGTGAAAAGTAGTAAAATATCAATTAGATAAAAAAGTTTAAAAATAGCGATCTAAACTCATTAAAATGAGTTTGAACTTTAAAATAATTCAAAAAAATTAACAAGTGATAGTTATGGTAGCGGTTCCAGGCAGTGAAATGTTAAGTTCTATTTTGCATGTTATATCACAAAGCCTCCTTATACCAGTTATTGTGGGGCTTTTGGCCTTTATGATTTATGCCATTATAAGCTTCGGAGGCTTAATATCTGAGTATACGGGTAGAATAAGGGTAAGTACAGACACAATGGAAAAGATCATCAGTGATTTTGCTAAAAAAGGCACACCTGATGGAATTAAAGAAGTAATGGAAGCCAGTGATCTTCCTTCTACTTACAAAAACATAATCATTAAAATTGCATCACACCCTGAATTGGGTAGTAAATCACGGGAAGCCCTCGCCCGTAAACTCATTGAAAAGGAAGAAGGCATAGCAGCAAAGAGTCTAGAAAAAACGGATATCGTAACTCGATTAGGTCCCACAGTTGGTTTGATGGGCACATTAATTCCCATGGGTCCTGGTTTAGCAGCATTGGGTTCTGGAGACATCAATACGCTTGCTAATGCAATTATAATAGCATTTGACACAACAGTTGTTGGTTTAGCTGCGGGAGCCATAGCTTACGTGATATCTAAGGTTAGAAGAAGGTGGTATGAAGAATATCTCTCTAATTTGGATGCCCTCTGCGAAGCTGCACTGGAGGTGATGGATCATGGTAAGGCGCAAGCGCCGTATGTTGGATGACCAGGGTGAGGACCCCACAGCAGGAACCTCTAACTTAGTGGATGCTATGTTGGTACTGTCAGTTGGATTCCTGATATTTCTGGTTATGTCCTGGAACATGCAAAGCGTAGTTTTTGCCAATATGACTCAGGAAGAACGTGAACAGACCATGGAAGCCATGAAAGATGTGGCTGAAATCCAACAGGGTAATGAACTCAATGAAACCCCTCAAACAGAATCAGGATCAGGACAAGGATATGCTAAGAAGGGAACAGTCTATCAGGATCCTACAACTGGCAAACTAATAATGGTAGAAGGTTGACTTCAAGTGGGGTTTGACTCCCACCATAATTTTTATTTTTAATAAATAATTTATTATATAACTTTTATTAAGGGTAGTTTTATGATAATACCAGTTTTAGACATAAAAGATGGACTAGCTGTTTCAGGCAAATCTGGAAATAGGAAAGAATACCAACCACTAAAAACTGTTTTTCATTCTTCTTCAGATCCTTTGAAAATTTCCAAATCCCTGAAAAAAGAAGGTGCATCAAAGGTGTACATCGCTGATCTGGATGCCATTGAAGGCATAGGATCAAACCTTGATATGGTTGGGGAAATTAATCGGTTCCTTCCTGTAATGCTGGACTGTGGAGCCAGTGATCTTGATTCAGTTTCTGAAGCTCTTCAAGTTGCCGATAATGTGATAGTGGCTACAGAAACCTTAAGAAAACTGGAAGATCTTGATGAAATCTTTTTTAAGGTTAACCGAGAACAGGTTACCATAAGCATTGATGTTTTGAATAATAAAATCCTCAGTAAACACCTTGAACTTGATTTTAAAATATTGAGGGATTGTTTAGAAGAATTAAAACCATCAATGGTGATCCTTTTAGATATTTCCAATGTGGGAACAGAATCTGGAATCAACTGGCAGTTAATGGATTATTTCGACGGACTGGAAAGTTCCCTTATTTTAGGAGGGGGCATCACCAGAGAGGACCTGTCAAAGTTATCCATATATGGTGTAGATAATGTGTTGGTTGGCACCGCACTTCATCATGGGAAGATAGAACCTAATTTTTGAAAAACTTCTCCTTTTTGGAGTATAATGTTAAATTAAAGTATAATCTTTTGATATGCTAAAATTGAGTGTCCTATTTTTTTTTTATTTGTTAAGTTTTTGATTTAGTAGATTTAATCCTCAAGCTTATTAATCAATCTGACCCAAGTTATTTCATGTCTAAATTTTTGATTCTGGGACCAGTAACTCATGACACTATCCTGAAAAGTGGTTCAAGATGTCAAGGAGTAGGAGGGCCTGTTTATTACCAATCAAATGTTTTATCTGCCCTTAAAGCAGAAGTTACGGCAGTTATAACACTTGGAAGGGATGATAATGATTTAACGAATTATTTCCCTCCAGATACAGATCTGGTAACAATCTGGAGGGAGGAAACCATGGAATTTGAGAACTTTTATCCTAATTTAGATCCCAATCACAGGGTTCAAAGGGCTCATATACCTTTAAATCCCATTAAGGTTTCCCATATTTCCAATATAGATATGGATGCATTTGATGCTGCGCTAGTTTCACCCCTTTCACCAATGGATGTTCCCTCTCAAACATTAAAATACATTTCTCAACAGGGATTGCCAGTGTATTTAGGGGTTCAAGGTTATCTCCGCCATCTTGAAGGACATAAAGTTATTTTAAAGCCCTGGAAGAATCATGAAAAGTTTTTAAAATATGTTAATTTCCTGTTTATGGACGAAGTTGAAGCTGGTGTAATGACGGGTCAACTTTCACCTTCTTTGGATGAAATCTCATCAAAGCTTTTGCTACCTGGCCCTGAAGAGGTTATTATCACCAGGGGAAGTAGGGGATCTATCATCTACTCCCAAAGCCAGGATGACACCTACCAAATACCAGCAGTTCCCCCAAAGCAAACGATTGATCCAACTGGTCTGGGTGACACTTACTTGGCTGCCTATGCATTTAAAAAACAGGAAGCATTTGATCCACAGGAATGTGGAATTTTTGCTTCTTTAGTGTCATCTTTAAAATTAGAAAAAAAAGGAGCATTCCAGGGGAGCATACAACAAATTGAAGAAAGACGTTCCCAATTTTTTCCTTGATTATCCTTTTTAAAATTTAAACTGAATTCATAAAATTGGAAAAAAGAATTACGTAATGTTCATGTTCCTATAACCAGTGGCAATATTAAGAAGGGTAGGGTACCTGCAGCAAAGAAGAGTACAATCCCTGCAATGGTAAAATTTCTTTTCCGATCCATGATTCCACTGCAAAGTAATATCACTCCTACGAATGCCAATATTATGGGAATTACGTGGGAGTAAAGTAATGATCCAATAACAACGGTATCTGCCATTTTATTCAATCTCCATTTGATTTATCCTGATATTATTCTCTTATTCTCTTATTTTCTTCCATTAACTATTTGCCTGGGAGTCGGTCATGTAATAAATTCTCTCAGGACCAATACTGTAATAGCCACTACTATATGGATAGAAGGTTTTAAGGATGGTGTTTATGTTGTAATAAACCTGAAAAGCACTCTTCTTTTTAGTGGCATAAATATTAACATTTATATCGGTGTAGTTATTTGTCAGGGCCATGGGAGTTTCTCTAACTGTATGGTAATAATAGATTGGGAACTGTCTGTATTTAAGGTTAGGATATTTCTCTTTCATTTTTTTCATACCCTCATAACAAGCCAGATGATCGATGTTACCATCACCAGTTACAGTGTAGAACACCGTGTAACCTTCACTAAGGTAAAGGTTTTCCATGGTTGTAAATACAATATCGGAATTTAGGGTACCATCATCATATCCATGTATTTCGTAATTATCACAGCCGTATATAGCCATCACTCTTTTAAATGAATCTTGACGGATAAGTTTCTTCCTATATTCTGCTGAGGCATTTGCAGGAATCTTTATATTATAATAATTGTTCACTGTGAGTAATTCGGATGTTACGGCATCACCAGAGGTCATAAGTTCGAAGTGAACTGTTGACCCGTTTTCCATGATTCTTTGAAGGGTTCCACCAACACCAATAGTCTCATCATCAGGATGGGGTATAATAAATGCCACTTTTTCGCTCTGAGATACATTTTCAGTGACGTTTTTTTCAGCTGATGATTTATTGATGGTTGTATTGTTATCTTCAGAAGAATTCGCTGAAAATATGGGATAAAAAGCAATTAATAAGATTAATGGAATTGTTATAAGTAATATAATCTTTTTATTCATATTATTAAACCTTGAATTTATTTAGATATGGAATGATTCAGTAATACATTTAAGATCATGGTTAATTGTAGTTATAAAGTTAATTTAGGGGATCTATAGAACTTAACGTACAGTGGACATATCTTTCTGCTGCAGTATATCCTTCAGGCCAGCAAGTACCAAGTACCAGTTCTTTCTTACCTGCAGGGAATTCAATTAAATTAGTGGTGTAATCGTATCTTAAATCATCAGTAGAAACCACTTGGTAAGTATATTTCTTCTGAGTAAGATAATCGTTGATAATAACAGTATCTCCGGTTTGAAGTTTATCTATATTGTCAAATGGGGCTGAGTAACAGGTGTGGTGTCCAAGTAAACCTACAGAGCCATTTTCTCCAGGATAAAAGCTTTTTGGTAAACTGTTTCCTAGTGCGGAATAATGGTAAACAGAATTTAGTGCATTTAAAGTATCATATCTTATGTTCCAGGTTACTCCAAGTTTTGGGATGTTAACTGTTGCAAAGGAAGGTGTGCTGGTAAGTGTGGTGTTGTTTATATTTAAACTGTTTCTAACTGCCTCAAAAGCAGCATCGTTTTCGGATTCTCCATTTAAGAATGATTCAACTTTTATTTCTTCCTGCGGGTAATTATATATTATACTGTATAGCGCTCCATTAGTATTTACCCACAATTCTCTTTGTTCTGTTGTAGAACCATTTTTTTCGACATTATAAGTGTTATCATAACCTTCTTTTCCGTTTATCTCGATTTTATCATTTGCCAGTAATTTTAAGTTACTTTCAGATTCCTCCATTAATTCTGGTACGAAATTTTCTGGAGGATTGTATCCTGGAGGTATGGTTTGACGGTTTACAGTAACATTTAAACCAGATTCATTATCCTCAAATGCCACAACCTCAGACCCCTGAGCTGAAACTTCCTGCCACGTGGCAGGATAGTCAAAAGAAATTTCACCATTTTCATAATGTTTAGTTTCAATGTTATTAGCATTGCCAAAAGGAAGTGTAAAAACAAGTATAATTGCAGCGAAAATAACAATTCCAAAAATAATATATTTTTTCAAATAAAATTCTCCCTAAAACTTTTATCTATTTTAAATTTAAGCCCATTCCAATCTTTTAATTTGTGTAGGTACTCCACACTTAAATAAGTTGTGGTTCTTCTTGTTTTTAATCATTCTGACCTTTATTATATTAATGTTATATGCCTATTTCTTTCTAAAAAAAATGAATTACCAGTTTAGGAGTGTTCTCCTAAGTTCTTTCTCGGATTCGGCGATTAAATCTATTTTTTCCACTTTTATATCCTTATCTGTGAGGTAATCTGCTAATTCCACAGGACTGGTACTTTCATCCATATCAACCAGTATTGAATTGTTTTCATAGGATAAACTACTGGCACCATAATGGGATAATTCATGGTAGGTTTTTTCCAGGTCATCGGTCTTTATCCGGAAGGAACGGGATTTATGTGATATTTGAGCTATATCAATGTTCATCCTTTGCAACACAATGAGAACGTGTTTATCTAACGATGCTTCCATTATTTCAGTGTCTATGGTATCTTTTTTTCGGTTAATACGCACAGACTGACAGATCTGGGCTAAATCTCTTGAATGTGCGAAACTTGGCTGCAGGCCTTCACCGCCTTCTTTTGTGGGTTCGTAAACTTTCATGAACCTCTCCATAGCTTCCGGTTCGTAACTTTCACCCAGATTATTCAGATTTCTTCGGAAAACCTCAGCCACTTCTTCAATCTCCGGATTTTTAAGGAAAATGTGGAGTGGGGCTCGTCGAAGGTGAGCTTCATCCATAATACTGATATCTAAATTGGTGGAGAAAGCAGGGATGAAATGGGTTTGTAATACCACGGGAATACCGCGAACATAGACCACGTCCTCCTTATTTTCCATGGGTACAATTAAGCGGTTGAGGATTAGTTCATGGTCATCGCGCTGTCTTCCCAAATCATCAATTAATAAAATGCCCCCATTGGCCTTAATCAATGGAGATGTCTCGTAAACTCCTTTGTTTGGGTTGTAATTGGTTTCTAATTTGTTTAAACTTAGTTCAGCACCGGTTAGGACAAATGGTGCGTAAATTTTAACCCACCGGGGATCGTTAGGTTGTTCGTTGCATTCCTTATGGAAATCAGAATCATAAAGTTGTATAACTTTACCACCAAATTCTATGTATTTAGGTATTACCAGTGGGGGTAAAAGACCTGGCATGGTGCTGATAATAAAAGTTTTACCGGTTCCTGGAGGTCCATAAACGAAAATTCCTTTACCTATTATAGATGACTCAATTAAGGCTTCTTTGGCGTATTCTACGCCTACAACATCTTTGAAAGTGTCATCTACTACTTCTGGGGGTATTTCAATGGGGTGGCGATGATGCATCTGGAGTTTCATGATCTGAAAGTATTCTTCGTAGGGTACTGGTGCGATACCTATGTAGGGGTTTTCTTCGGCAATACCCTTTACTTTTTCCCGTCCCTTCTTGGTTATGGTATATTCAACACTTGAAAATAAAAACCCACCACTCACCGGGGCGCAAAAGCCACTTTTTTCCAGCTGACTTAAAGTACGCTCTAAAATATCCCAGTGAATAGCTGTTAACTCGTTAATGGTGCTTGTTTTCACGGTACCGTAACTGGAGATGATTTTGAGTATTAAACCTTTGACAAAGCTGTCTGAAAGCTGCAGATCCTCCAAATTTTTCGGTTGTTTAAGGGCATTGAAAATTTTTTCCATTTTTTTATCATGATAATAACTCATAAGACCACCATTTATTTGATTTTTTTAGAATCGTAACCTATAATTTATTAATTTCTCCTTAAAGGAGTTCTTTTACTTGGCCAATATCAGAAACTACTTTAACATCCAGTTTTTCTTTTTTAATCTGTTCTTTTTCAGCATCAGTTAGTTCGGAGTTAACCAGTATTGCAGACATTCCTGCATTAATAGCACCCAATATATCTTCGCTGAATTTGTTTCCTACCATAACTGATTTGTTTGCCTGACATCCAAGACGGTCTAGGGCGAGTTGGAAGATTTTGGGGTCTGGTTTCTCAGATTCTGCCTCCTGGGATGTAACAACATCGTCAAAAAAATGATAAAGTCCCAGTCTGATGAGTTTTTCCCACTGTTTTATGGTTAAACCGTTGGAGATAACTCCCAATTGATAATTGTTCTTTTTAAGATAGATTAGGGTGGACATGGTGTCTGGGAAGAGCCGTAATAAAGCAAATTTAACGTTGTGGTAAGTGATCATTCCCAGGGCAATAAGGAGTGGGTTTTCTTCCCCGAAGACTCTTCTGGTTAATATGTTGAAGTGTTTATCGTAGTTGGAACCTTTTTCTTTGATAATTTCCCTTAAAAGCAAGTAGGATTCCTGATGGGATAAGGGCAGGCCAGCGTCTATCATTGTTCTTAGAGCTGCTTTACGGGCCAACTCCGCAAAACCAGAAGTATCATATAATGTATCATCAATATCGAAAAAAACAGCTTTGATCATTTATATCCGCTCTATTATTTATGGCATCATCCATTTTAGTCTCATTATTGATCAAATCCCTTATTAAATCCACATAACTAAGTTTTTAAGCCTATTTGTCTGTTAAATCGGCTTGAATTTTTTGAGGACGATTTTGTAATGTTCATTTAATCTATGATTTTGGGTATACAAATTTCTTATGGAATTATGTTATTTTGTATTTATTTTCATCACTCAAGTTTTATGATGATAAAGATTATTTATGAATATGTATAGAGAATAAATGTATTACTATAATTGTATTTTAACTTTATTATATTATTTTATTACATGTATTCTAACTAAATTAGAGGTATGTAATAAAAAAGATCACATGCATTTAACTAAAAAAAGCATCTAAATTGCTCTGCTTCTGTTTATGAACGATTTCATCGTGAGAATAACCAAGAGAATCAATTATCCTGGAAATTGCTGGTAGAACTTGATTGTCAATGTAGTAAGAAGGATCATAGTTTGCCACATCTGCGTCTTCTAATGGTTCTGCACGCTGGCTTATAGGGCCTTTGCCCTTGACTACAACATATCGGATTATGGAACCACGACCCACTTTCCTACCTCTTTTGATGGCTTTTTTAGCAGCTAGTACATGTGGAGCCATTTGTTGATATTTATCTGGGTTTTTAGTTAGTTGAGTATGGATTACCAGATCTTCAATGGGTATTTCACCATTTTTAATTCGGTCAATGACCTCTTTAATGATCTTAGCGGCTTTTTTGGGTGATCCATCCTTTAAGATGGCCATCATCACCTTTTCCTGAGTTTTTTTTGCTACAGGGGCCCAATCTCTCCTAACCAGTTCCAAACCTTTAACCACAATCTTGTCATCCTGTATCAGAGCGTACCTTTTTTTGGTAACAAAAAAACCCCGTTCATAGAACCCTTCAAACTCCAGTTCCATTCCAGGGGGTAGTTCCTGGTTAACTGAAAAAAGAAAATTATCAACCTTTTCCTGAATCTCTTGGCGCAATTGGCACACCCTATCTACTTGAGAATATTCAATTGTTAATGGTCATTGATTATTCTTTTGTTAATAGTTTGGATGGTGGATATTTACATGCAAACGAAGGTATTGCATGCAAATAATCATTTCAATCTTTATTCTGCAATAATTACTCCGTTAATAGTACCCTCTTGCCCTGGTCGGGAGGTTACTTTAACTTTACCTGCACTGGTTTCCACAACAGCCCCTTTAGTGATGATGTTCCTCCTTACAAAGTGACTGTTTGCATTGTTTTCTACCACGCTGATTATCTCGGCTAATTGGACCTTCTGGGTTTTAGGGTCAACTACGTTGATATTTTGTTCATTGGTGAGGCGGATTTTTTCGTTGCCACCTTTGGTTCTTATGGTTTTAATCCTGCGGTCTCCTATTTTTGTTTCTGCAGGTTCCCTACCAAATTCCATTTTTCTTTTGTTACGATTACTTTTAGCCCGTGCACCTGTTGGTTTTCTCACGGATGTTCCTTGCCATATTGCCATTAAATTCACCTCTATTAACTTAAAATATTTTTTACATCTATTTTAGCAAAAAATCATGGAAATTCATCGTATGAATAATCCTTTTGGAGTGTAAAAAAGTCTTTCTATAAGTCTTCATCTCCAGATATAATGATTTTACTATGTATGATATATTAACCTTTCCCCTCTTTTTAGGGTAATCTTGAAAAATTGACAGTAACTTAACATGAGATCACATCCCTTAATAATTATTTAGGCACTGTTTTGTAATAATAGTTGAATTATTTACTGTGTTATTCACTGTATAAAATAATCATTTTTACTGTTTTTAGATTACTAGATGATTTTGTTCAAAAAAAATAATAGGTAGATGAATGTATATATCTATCTCTCAAATTCAGAAACTTCATGTCTTTATTTATGATACTATGTTTCCAGGAGAGAATTATTGTGAATAATGTACTGGAATTAAGAAAATTTGTTGCTCCAGAGTTTATCTTTGGGTCAAATGCAAGTTTATTGGTAGGGCGTTATGCTAAGAACTTGGGAGCTCGTAAAGTTTTAATTGTTACTGACCATAATGTTCTGGATTTAGGATTAGTAAATCCTGTTTTTGATGCTTTTAGAAGTGAAGGGATTGATTATAAAATATATTCGGATATTAAGCCAAACCCCACGGCTAAACAGGTTATGGAAGGATCTGAACTTTATCTTAATGAAAATTGCAATTTTATTGTAGCAGTGGGAGGAGGCAGCCCTATGGATTGTGCTAAAGCCATAGGAATTGCCAGTTCCAACAATAAAGATGTGCATGAATTTGAAGGTGTGGATAAAGTCGCTGTTCCTTCACCACCCCTGATCTGCATACCCACGACTGCAGGAAGTGCGGCGGATGTGTCACAATTTGCCATAATAACAGATGACAGGCGGAAATTGAAGATGGCCATAGTCAGCAAAACTGTGGTGCCTGATGTGGCATTGATTGACCCTGAGATGACCCTTACCATGGACCGGTTCATAACGATATACACTGGTTTTGATGTTTTAAGCCATGCTATTGAGGCATATGTCTCCAATGCCAGTTCTCCCCTCACAGATTTGCATGCACTGGAAGCCATCCGCCTGATAGCATCAAATCTTGTTCCAACCACCAATGATCTTACTAACATTAATTTAAGGGGGCAGATGATGCTAAGCTGTTTATATGCGGGTTTGGCATTTTCCAATGCAAGTCTTGGATTGGTACATGCCATGGCCCATAGTTTAGGTGGTTTTTTGGATTTACCCCATGGAGAATGCAATGCTCTACTACTGGATCATGTGATGGAGTTCAACTTTGAAGCAGAAGTAGAAAAATACAGGCAAATTGGCAAAGCACTGGGATTAGAACTTGTGGGGCTGGATGATGATGAGGCCAAAGAAATTCTTATTAACAAAATAAAGGATCTGAAGGCTCAAACTGATGTGAATCATTCTCTTAAAGATGTGGGAGTTAGCCCTGATGATATTGGTGAACTTTCAAGTAAAGCCATGAATGATGCATGTATTATTACCAATCCCAGAAGACCAACACAGAGTGATGTAGAGGAGATATTTAAAAATGCGCTCTGATCATGATGATGACTGGGATTCCATTCGTGAAAAAATAATTGGGTTAGGGGAACAATCTATTAGAAAAAGTTATTATCCGCAATTACAACAACGTCTTTCTGAATTAGAACGGTTCCGAGCGTTATTGGATGAAACTAATGATGTTATATTTCTTTCAGAAGTTCCTTCATGTAGATTTGCTGATTTTAACAATTCTGCCTGTGAACAATTGGGATATTCTCCCCAAGAAATGCTGAAAATGTCTGTGGAGGATATTATCGCCCCTGACGAAATCCAAAAAATGAAGGATCTTATCGGAAATTTAATTGAAGAGAAACATCTAAAAAATCGTAAAACCATTGAAACAGTACTGCTTAGACAGGATAACTCCCTGATCACTGTGGAAATAAATATTAGTTTGGTGCATTTCAGTGATGATTTTTATATAGTAATGGTGGCTCGTGATATTACCGAGCGCAAAGAGTTTGAAAATGCACTCAAATCTTCCCTTGAAGAAAAGGAAATTTTAATCCGTGAAATTCATCACAGGGTTAAAAATAACATGCAGATTATCTCTAGTTTATTGAACTTGCAAAAACATCATGTAAAAGATAAAGAAGCAGCAGATGTCCTTTTAGAAAGCCAGAATAGGGTTAGATCAATGGCTATGATCCATGAAAAACTCTACAAAACCCAGAACTTCTCACAGATAAATTTCACAGATTACATCAAAAACTTGATAGATGATATCTTCCATTCTTATAATGTAGACCCAACCCAGATTCAAAGGGAAATCATTTTAGATGAAGTGATGATGGGATTGGAAACAGCCATTCCCTGTGGCCTTATAATAAGCGAACTGGCAACTAACACCATCAAATATGCCTTTCCTAACCATATGAAGGGGAAGTTCAGAATAAAACTTTATTCAGCTGATGATTTATATCATCTCATTGTGGCTGATGATGGTGTAGGCATACCATCTCACATTAACTTTGATGGAACAGAAACCTTAGGGTTACTGCTGGTTAACACTTTGGTGAGGCAGTTAGATGGTACAGTTGAGTTAACTCGGAATAATGGAACTGAATTTAAAATTATTTTCAGAGAGTTAGAGTACCCAGAGAGAATTTAACCCCATTTAATAATTCAATTGAATCTCATTTTCTATTCATTTTTTTAAAACTTAGTTAATACTTTTTATCACCATTAATCAATTGTTTTCATTTTTTTTGGAAAAAAAGCGTTTTGTGCTTGCTATTTTATACTATGGGTAGATTTAAATATCGTAACATTCCAACTCACTACCAGAAGAATAATTATTATATTCCTCACAAAACACTTAACAGGTGTTGAAAAAGATTGATAATACCTTCAATCTTTGAATAGGAATTGTAAATTTAATAAAACTGGTGAATCAATGAAAATCGGAATGTCACATGGGGCTGGCGGAGAGATAATGCAGAGCCTCATCTCGGATATGATATTAGGCAATATCAAAAACACGAAAGTCAATGGAGGAGTGGGACTGGAAGAACTGGATGATGGTGCTACCATCCCCCTCGGTGAAAACGAAATTGTAATCAGTACTGACAGTCACACTATTGACCCATTATTCTTCCCAGGAGGAGATATTGGTAGAATAGCAATGGCAGGCACTGTGAATGATGTTTCTATGATGGGTGCCCGTCCCCTGGCCATAGCCAATGCTATGATCATAAGTGAAGGCTTCAGCGGAGAAGAATTAGAACGCATAATCAAATCAATGGATGAAGTGTGCCAGGAAACAGGAGTGGCCATTGTAACTGGAGATACCAAGGTAATGGAGAATGATAAATTAGATAAAATGATCATCTGCACTACTGGGGTTGGTATAGCTCCTAAAGATGCCATCACCCCTGATTCTGGACTGGAAGTAGGAGATAAAATCATCATCTCTGGAAGTGTGGGAGATCATGGTATTTCTTTAATGTCCTTCCGTGAAGGGTTCGGCTTTGACACTGATCTTAAATCAGATGTAGCCCCAGTATGGGGTATTGTAGAAGCAGCATTGTCTATTGGGGGGGTGCATGCTATGAAAGACCCCACACGTGGAGGAATAGCCAACGCCCTTAATGAAATGGCCTCCAAGGCAGGTCTGGGCATGTTCCTTGACGAAGAAAAAATACCGGTTAAAAGAGAGGTTCATGCTGCATCAGAAATGCTGGGAATCGATCCCTTTGAAGTGGCCAATGAAGGTAAAGTTATTATGAGTGTAGATCCAGAGAAGGCTGATGAAATTCTGGAAGTCATCCGCAAAACCAAGTACGGAAAAGATGCTCAGATAATTGGTGAGGTAACCCAGGATAAACACGTGATCCTGGAAACCATGATGGGTGGTAAGAGGATACTGGAAGCTCCCATAGCAGATCCAGTTCCCAGAGTATGTTAAATTAATAAAAATTTGAGTGAATACTTCAACTAGGTTAAAACTTGATATAAAAAATGTTTAGTAAAATAGGTGATTAAAAATGCAGGAATTTTGGGGTAGAAGACTGGTGGCTTTAATAGTTGATGCAATTTTCATCACTCTTTTTTTATGGGTTTTAACGGCAATAATTTACCCAGTGGTGGCATTGCTTGATATTTACTCAATTTTTAATTTCTGGCTAATACTTTTGGGAATAATTATCCTGCTATACTTCACCGTGATGGAAGGAAAATGGTCCACAACCCTTGGTAAAGGTTTGGTGAACTTGAAAGTACAGGCCAAAGAAGGGGACATGGGCTATAAAAAGGCATTTCTTCGCAATCTTTCTAAGTTCCTTTGGATTCCCCTGGTGGTGGATGTCATAATAGGATTTGCCACGGCTGCTGATGGAAACAAAGGGCGATATCTGGATAAAGTTGCTGGGACTAGAGTGGTACTCAAGGAAGTAAAAACAGAGCAACCAAAAGAGCAGATTAATCCAAATTAATTGTTTTTTTAAATAATCCAAATGATTAATTATCAAAAAAATATTAAGTTGATACCACACGAACAGGTGGTATCCCTTAATTAAGTATTTATTCTAATTTCAAACCATTCAACTATTCAACTATTCTAACTTCCTGGACAGCTGGTTTGGCTATTGCTCTACCAATGAGGATGGTTGCAATCACAGCAATCACGGTAATAATAATGGCATATATAAATAAACCGGTTAAACCATCTTGTTGTGGTAATAACTCTAAAATAAGTGCTTTTATGGCTTCATTCCATGCTAATGCTGCAATTAATCCAAACGCAGTGGTTAATAAAGTTGCAATTGTCTGGAGTACCTGTCCTTTAACTTCTTCTGCTTGTTTTTTCACATTATCCCCTCCTAATAACTAAAATCATTATTACTATTATGGTTATGATGATTTATATAATATTAAGAATTAAATGAACAGGTTTGATGTCAAAACTGGTCTAAAGAGAGAAATCTTATCATAAATTGGAACTTTCCAATACATTTGGATAAATAAATGTTCGGGGTAACAGCAACTTGTTTTTAAAGGATTTTAATTTATAAATCAGCCCACACATCAAACAGTCATTCATCAAGAATAATCAAGGTTTTGGAACTAAAAATTCCGCAACACCATAACCTTCTTTACCATCCCAGATATATCTGGAAAGAGTTTCAATAAGAATCATCCTCTCATCAACAGGGATAATTCCAAATCGGATAACTTCCCCATCAACTGAGTATATGGATCCTTTCTTGTTAAATAATGACATTTTAAAGGCAGATGGAATTCCATTATTAAATTCCACATCAATATCAGATTTTATGAGTGGTTCATTAACCGAACCAGTGTAGAAGTATCCTGCATCCACATCCCCTTCATCAATGGAGAGTTTGGTTATGTTAAATGCCTCATTATGGGAAAACTCAGAATTGATCCACATCCACATCTTGGGAGATCCCCACTCCCTCACACCACGACTGAGATCTCTTTCACCCAGTGCTTCAATTTCAAATATCTCATCATCAATTTCGATTGTTCCTGTAGCCTTTCCAAACTGTTCATAATGTTCTGATACCACATTAGATGACATTTCAGTCTGTTTTTCATCAACACAATCAACATAATCCATAACAGGGTTTAAAACTTCCCAGGTGATATCCATTTTAACCTTAAATTCTTTAAGAACCTCAGCCAGAGGATCAAAAATGGAACCATCAAATTTAAGTTTCCATTCACCTGTTGACATTTCTTCATACTTTAAACCAGCAATATTTAAGGGTTTATCATCACAGGGAGTTTCCAATTTAATCCCCGCAATCATTTGAGGGGTCATTAAAAAGAAGAACATTGATTTTTCATTTTTGTTGATCTTGTTTCCTATCCTCATAAAAGCGGTTAAATCATTATTTCTATCATGAAAATTAAAATAATAGCTTTCATTCCAGTCTTCATGGTTTTTCAGAGTTTTTAAATTAATATCCACATAATCACCGCCCTAAATTGTTTTAACCCTTTCAATCTTCTTTTAGTCTTCTTTTAATCCTTATAATTTTATATTAATCTTTTTAATCCTCTTTCAATCCTCTTTGATACTCATTTCTTACTCTTTTTTGTATACAACTCCCTCATTACCATCCACAACCAACTCTTCACCAGTTTTAAATATGGTAGTTGCCCCTTTAACAGCAGTTACTGCGGGTATTCTGTATTCGCGGGAGATCACAGCACCATGGGATAGTATTCCTCCGGTTTCTGTTATAAGACCACCAACTTTGGAAAATACTGCTGTCCAGGCAGGGTCAGTGTTGCTGGTGATGAGAATCTCATTATCCTCCAGTTGGGATAACTCTTCAATGGATTCCACCACTCTGGCTATGCCCTTGAATGTTCCCGGACTGGCTGCTGCACCATAAACTGCCTTTTCATCATATTCCATGATGGTATCATCAAATTCAATCCCATTTTTAATGAATTTTGGGGGAAGAGATGATTTATATCGATAAAACTCATTTTTCCTTTCGTAAATATAATCCTTTAATTTTAATGTATCATTTAATGTGGTATTTTCATCTAATTCTTTTAGTGAAGGGTTCATATCAAAAAATGACATTAATTCTTTTTCATAAAGGAAGAAAACATCATCTACATCACCGATAATTCCTTTTTCAAATAATCGTCTGCCCATATCAAGTAACATCAATCTTTGACGGAAAAGAAGGTGATCCAAGTAGAATCTCTGATTTTCCCTGAAGGTCAGATATGTTTGAGCTAAATTGAGCACAATACTGAATATTTTCTCCTTGAAAAACCCACCTTTCTCTTTTTTTATTCTACGTGAAACTTCTTTTCCTGTTTTAAATCTGTTGTCACGACTTTCTAATTCTTTTTTTCCTAAATCTAAATCTGAGGAAGATAATAATTTCACAACTCCAACCACGTAGGCTTTATCTTCCTTCCAGCGAGGATACAATATTTCACGGGTATTGGATCGGTGACCATAATCAGCAATAAACAGATCAAAATCTTTCTTAAAATTTGAATTAGAAGAGATTAATTCATCAATCTCAACTTCACTAAATGAGTTAACCTCATCCACTGAATTTATTTTTTCTAATAACTCCGCATCTTTCCTTAGAGTTTTAGCTAAATCAGAGAACCTAATATTCATTTCCACAGTTTTGTTATCATCCAATCCTGAAATTAAACCCGCATAAAGTGAACCATCCTCATCATCCAGCCATTTTATCAGCCAGTTTTTAATCATTAGATTGGTGGCTATGGAATGGGAAACCATACCGTACCTTATCAGTTGGTAGTGTTTAATCCCAGAATTTTCAATATCATGATAGAGAGATAAGAGTTCTCTGTCACTCAGCATATTTAAGTCGGTTGCATCGAATTCTGCACATTTTTCCATGAATCCTTCCGCCCATTTTCGGTAGGCTTTATCAGTCTTGTGCATCATCCCATCCGGGTCTCGAATGGCTATTAAAATCTGGGAGAGTAATGTTTTATGTAATATGGAGGGATACTGTGATATTCTATGTTGATCTTCCAGGGGGAAGTAGTTCAATAATTCCTGGGACCTTGCAAACTTTGGATAATAGGAGAAAGCTTTTTCCAGAACCCAGGTATTGAAATAAACCCTTGATTTATGGAGTTTTAAGAGTTTAGTGTCTGTTATTTCTTTGTAACCCATTATACGGGCGCCTTCATGGTTAACATAGTCAGTGAGCATCTTTCCCATAACATCATAAAACAGTGGGGTGGTGGCATCAGCCCAGTACTCATCCCCATAAGCCCTGGTCCATAAAATATCATCATGCTCTGAACTATCTGTAAGAGTGGTTACTGGTCGTGACTGGAGAATGTAAACAGTAGGAGAGGTTGTTTCATTTTTATGTAATGTTTTCCTATTATTTAACCCATCACTTTCATATTCCAAGGCCCATTCAATATCCTGCGCTACACCAAACAATTCCTCAAGTTCTATCCCTATCTTTAATAATTTCTTGAGGATTTGATGATTAAGACTTGTTTTTTCCCTATCTTCTTCATTTATAGTGATTAAAGTGTTCTCACCATTTTTAAGGAAGTATCCTTTCTTTTTGGATTTGATGTTTCTTTCAACTATATTACATTCCCTACTTACAACAAAGATATCCGGTGTGACAATTCCTGAGGCAATGGCTTCACCCAGACCCCAGGCAGACTCAATAACCA
>MVPY01000074.1 GCA_002067065.1 Methanobacterium sp. PtaB.Bin024 | reverse complement strand
GCCACAACCATATAATAAGCTGCCAATCCCCTCCACCTTCCCCATGCACTGGCAATTTCCCTGACTTTACCAGAAGATATCTTTTCATCATCCCTGTAGAAGTGGGATATGATTCTCTGCAATGCAATATCATCAGCAGGAATGGCATCCAATCTACCCAATCCTCTCAGTAAAGCCAGTTCAGCAGTCCAAACACCAACACCTCTTATTTTGCATAATTCAGTCATCATATCATCGGTGTTACCAATATTTGGGAGGGTGTTTAAATCCAGATCATGGTTTACGATCCTTGAGGATAAATCATGAATATACTCTGCCTTTCTAAAACTCAAACCACAATCACGAAGTTCTTGAAGGTCTAAACCGGCTAAATCTTCAGGTGAAGGATAAGCATAATATTCTTGTCCATATATGTTAATGGATGGTCCGAATTCCTTTATCAAACGGTTTCCAATACTATGGGCTGCCTTTAAGGATATTTGTTGTTCTATTATAGAATCAACCAGAGCCTCAAACAGGGTGGGTGTGGATGGATTTTTAAGACCATAAAGCTGGTCTGTAATATTATGCATGATTTTATCAGATTTGATATCTTCATAGAATGGATTAAGGTCTAGGCCCAGGTTAAAGATTTTATGCACAGTCTGTGGGACAGCATTCAAAATCTTCTGGGATAATTCTGTTTTGGAGTCCACAGTCACCTTCAGTTCCGGATTTTCCACATCTCCCACAGATTCAACATACAAAAACATTGTTTTCTGATGAAGGTTTAAAACTTGCCAGAAATGTCTATCAGCGTATTTTCGTATATTCTTATCTCCACTGGAAAATATCTTAGAACTAAGATCAAAATCAAACGGTGCTTTGGCCTTTATATTAAAACTGGACTGATACATATTAGTCTACACCATTCATGAGCTTTAATTGATATCTCATGATAATTTTGATATCAGAATAATTACATGAAATTCCGATTTGAAACAAATTTTTAACAGTTAATTATCTGTTTGCATTTTTTCAATGGCATTTCCCAGCCTCTGCATACCCTCAACAATCTCTTCTTTGCTACTGTTGGAGAAATTCAGCCTCATGGTATTGTGATGGGGATGATCAGTGTAGAAAGCATCACCAGGAACAAAGGCCACCTTTTCTTTGATGGCATATTCAAATAACTCCAGAGAAGACATACCTTCTGGTAGAGTCACCCACAGGAACATACCACCCTCTGGTTTGGTGTATTCAACCTCACCTGGCAGGTAATCTTTAATGGATTGAACCATCTGGTCCCTCTGGGACTTATACAACTCTCTTATCTTTTGGATATGAGTATCCACATCATTATCCTGGAGATACTGGTAAACCACCCTCTGGGTGAAGTAGTTGGAGTGAAGATCGGAAGCCTGTTTTGCAGTGATGAGGTTTTCCATGATTTTTGAGGGAGCCACAATCCAGCCCATCCTCATCCCTGGAGAAACAATCTTGGAAAAAGTTCCAAAAAGTATGGAATCAGGTAGATGTGATTTGATTGGAGATATATCTTCACCTATGAACCGTATCTCACCATAAGGGTTATCCTCAACCAGAATAGTGTCATGTTCTGTTAAGATTTCGGCAACTTCCTTCCTTTTATCTGCAGAATAGGTTATCCCGGTAGGATTCTGAAAACTGGTAACACTGTAAAATAGCTTTATTTTCTTAGCAGAAAGCAGGTTCTCCAGGGCCATGGTGTCAACCCCATCCTCCATTAGGGGTACAGAATAAAATTGTGGTTCATATAAACCAAATGCCTGTATTGCCGCCAGATAAGTGGGTTTTTCCATGACCACTCCATCATGTTGGTCTAAGAAAACTTTTCCCACCAGGTCCAGGCACTGCTGGGAGCCATTGGTTATCAAGATTTCATCAGCATCTACATCTAGACCATGAAGACCATATCTTCCGGCTATGAGTTCCCTGAGAGGACCATAACCCTCAGTAGTACTGTACTGGAGGACATTTTCTCCTTCTTCTGTTAAAACCTTTGATGTTGCATCTTTAATGGCATCAACAGGAAATGAATGGGGGTTGGGAAGTCCACCCGCAAAAGAGATTATATCCGGATGCTCAGTAACCTTTAAGATTTCCCTAACAAAGGATCGTGGTATCTGGTTCATGCGACGGGCGAAAGGGTAATTCATAGGTAATTCCTCAATAATTTATGATTAATATTATCTCAATCAATTTCAATTAATTATTATATCTATTATATCTTAAAATAAAATATTCTCCGGTATCCATGTATTTTTTTAATTCCTTGAAATAATTTTCCCATTTAATTTTCCTACTACTCTATATGTGGTTCGAAGCATAAAAAAAATGTGTTAAAGATAACTGGTAGTTTCTGTAGTATTAATAAGACTATACTTTGTTTTTCATGCTATTATTCCACCATTTAAATCCTTCAAACCATATTACACTCAGGAAACCTGCTATGAAACAAATTAAAATCTCCCACAGGTTAAGCGGGCAGAACTGGAAAAGATGCTGTAAGGGTGGGAAATAGAGTATTAAGGCCAGGAATAGCAGAGCACCGCCAAGTACAAACCAGAGTGCTTTGTTGGGAGATTGAATGGTTTGAATTATGGTACGAGACCAGGAACGGTTGGTGAGTATCAGGGCCAGGTTGGCGAATATCATGGTGGTGTAACTGAGGGTCCGGGCACTGGCATCTCCTTGAGCATTTAAACTCAAAAGGTAAACTAACAATACCACTAAAAGGACTACTATTCCCTGTAAAATGCTTATCCCAATAGTTTCTCTGTTAAACAGGGTTTCAGAAGAGCTGCGCGGAGGACGGTTCATAACATCCTTTTCAGCAGGCTCGGCCTCAAAAACCACTGAACATGCCGGGTCAATTATAAGCTCCAAAAAAACGATCTGCACCGGGAAAAGAACCAGTGGCCACTGGAATAACACAGGTAGAAGTGACATCCCAATAATGGGAACATGCACTGCAAAGATGTAGGCAACAGCTTTTTTAAGGTTATCATAGATGCGGCGTCCCATTTTCACTGCAGCCACAATTGATGAAAAATCATCCTCCAATAAAACCAGGGAAGATGCTTCCCTGGCCACATCAGTACCCCTACCACCCATACTTATTCCTATTTGGGCGGATTTAAGGGCAGGAGCATCATTAACCCCATCTCCGGTCATTGAAACTATTTCTCCATTGGATTTAAGGGCCTCCACCAGACGTAGTTTCATCTCCGGTACCATACGGGCAAAGATGTTAATATCCTTCACCCTTTCAGAAAGGGTTTCATCATCCATCTTCTCCAGTTCATCCCCAGTTATGACTTTATCCGGTTTTTTGAGTCCTATTTTCTCTGCAATATTTTTAGCAGTTCCAGGATAATCTCCAGTGATCATCACCACTCGGATACCAGCTTGATAACACTCCTGCACAGCCTGGGGCACCTCTTCACGTACAGGATCCAGGAATCCCACCAAGCCCAGAAACTCAAAGTTAAAATCATGCTGCTTGCCAGGTAGATCTACTTTTTTAAAGTAAGCCCTGGCCACTCCAATGATCCTTAAACCATCACTGGCCATGGTTGATATCTGCTGGGATAACTTTCCCATTTTTTCAGGAGGCATGTGGCAAAGATCAGCCACAGCTTCGGGAGCACCTTTAGCAGCTATTATGTAATCTTCACCATCATGAGATTGCCATACGTGGGACATGGCCAGGAGTTCCTGGGATAACGGATATTCATGAACCAGATGCCAGTCTTCATGTAAATGTTCAGTTTTTTGTAAGGTTACGTTCCCAAATTCCTTTAATGATTTCTCCATAGGGTCAAAGGGGTCTCTTTGACTGGCCAGGATACTGAATTCAATGAGTTCATGGAACTCTTCTGGGAGGTGGTCAGTTTTAATGGGGTTGACCTGGTAGAAATCATTTTCATTCATGATCTTAGCAACTGACATCTGATTCAGGGTTAAAGTCCCAGTTTTATCCACACAAAGGGCTGTAGTGGAACCTAGGGCCTGAATAGCATGGGAACGCCGGGTGAGTACTTTTTTCTGTGATATTCTCCAGGCACCCAGGGCAAGGAAGATGGTTAAAACTACTGGAAACTCTTCTGGGAGGATGGCCATGGCAAGGGTTATACCGGCCAGGAAACCATTAAGCCAGTCTGTGCGGGTGAGACCATATATTACCACTACCACTGCACAGAGGAAAACTCCTACCATGGCAAAATTACGCACCAGTATCCGTGTCTCCTTCTGGAGGGAGGTGTCCTCTGTTTCCAGAGTCTGTAATCTTTTACCTATACGTCCCATTTCAGTGTTAAGTCCGGTGGACATCACCTGGGCTGCTCCCTGTCCCTGTACCACCAGGGTTCCGGAGTAGACTGAGGGAAGACCATCACCGCCAGGAGGATGCATTTCCATCACTTCTCCACACTGTACTTTGCGCACTGGAAGTGATTCCCCGGTTAAGAGAGACTCGTTGATGAGAAGGTTAGTGCAGGATAGTACAACTGCATCAGCAGGCACCCGGTCACCCTCCTTGAGAATGATGATATCACCAGTGACTACCTCTCTACCTGCAATCCTCTCCTCATGACCATCACGTATTACCAGAGCACGGGGACTTGATAGATCCCGCAGAGCATCCAGGGTGCGTTCAGTTTTACGTTCCTGATAGAATGTGATGCCCATAATCACAAAAACAAAGCCCAGAAGCATCAGTGCTTCCTGGAGATCTCCTAAAACCAGGTATATGATACCACAGGCAATCAACAGGAGGAACATTGGTTCACGAACCACTTCCATAACAATGGTTAAAACTGATCTTTTATCAGTGGAGGGAAGCTCGTTGTATCCTTCTTTGCTTATTTTAAGGGCAACTTCCTCCTGTGAAAGACCGTTGATTTTTTCTATATCCAATTCGTTTGCCAAAATGTTTACCTCCCTGGTGGCATGGGATTTTTTTTTATATTGGGTTTATGTAAATATGGAGGAGCCTATATATATCTTTTTCCATCAATTAACGTGTTAGGAATCCCTAATTACTTTAAAAATAATGTTAGATTCATCTAATTCTACTAGGCTAGTCTAACATTGGAAAAAATAGAAAAATAGTTTTAGGGTGATTAAGAATTAGGGAATTAAATGGAAAATGGTTATAGGATGATTCGAAAGTTCGGGATTTAAAGAAATTAAAGAAAATAGCCATGAGGATGATTAAAAAAATTAGGGATTAAAAGAAAAGGTAATGGGACGATTTGAAAGAGGGGCATTAAAAAAAATAAATATAATTAGAGGATCATCAGAAATCCAGAGATTCCAAACGATCCATAGCTTCACTTAGATCCTCATATGAGGTGGCATATGATATGCGGAAGTGGCCTTCACCATATTTACCGAAAGAAGTTCCAGGAACCAGCACCACATCCTTTTTCAGGGCTTCCTCCACCAACCTTTCCGGGTTATCTATGGAGGGGAAGACGTAAAATGCTCCCTGTGGTTCCCTGCAATCAATTCCCATACCTCGCAGTCTTGCTACCACCAGGTCTTTTCTTCTTTTAAACTCTTCCACCATTTCCTCTACACTGTTCTGGGGTCCCTGAAGGGCGGCCAGGGCAGCTTTTTGGGATAGGGATGTGGCACAGGTAACAGTATACTGGTGTACTTTCAGGAGTTCTTCGGTTATTTTTGGGGGTGCTGCCAGGTATCCTATGCGGAAACCAGTCATGGCATAGGTCTTGGAGAATCCATTAATGGTTATAACATTGTCTGAGTATCTTGCGGGACTGTAATGTTTCTGGCCATAGATGATCTTTTCATAGATCTCATCAGAAATAAGAATTAAGTTATGATCATCAGCTATATCAGCCAAACCCTTAACATCTTCCTTTTTAAGCACACCTCCTGTAGGGTTACCTGGTGAATTCATTATAATGGCCTTGGTATTGGGAGTGACCTGTTCCAGTATTTCTTCGGGTATCATCCTGAAGTCATTCTCATCTTTGAGGTGTGCATGGATAGATTTACCTCCGGAGATCTTTACACAGGCATCGTAGGCTACAAAACCAGGATCAGGAATGATAACTTCATCTCCTTCTTCTATAAGTGCATTGGCGCTGGAGTATAGTGCCCCGGTGGCTCCCACTGTAACTATAACTGATTCGGGGTTGGTTGGGATGTGGTTTTCAGTCTGCAGCTTATGGGAGATGGCTTCCCTCAATTCAATGATCCCGGTGTTACTAGTGTAATGGGTGAATCCCTCCTCTAAGGCTTCTTTAACTGCTTCACGGATATGAGGTGGGGTGTCAAAGTCTGGTTCACCCAATGCCAGGTTGATGGAATCTTCTCCCACCATATCGAACATTTTCCGAATTCCAGATAGATCAAGGGACTCTACTCTTTTAGCAGGTTTCATGATAATTACCGTAATTTTGTAGGTTTATTATATTTTTGGATGGAATCTAATTGTTGAGAATATAATCTATAGTTTATTATCATCTAATAAATAAGGTGATATGATTATGATCTTATTTGCTGACAAGCCCCGCACTGGTAACAACCGAAAGTCTCACACCACGGTGTTATGTCACCCTGTAATGCTTTTTTATATTCCTTTAGAAGAAATTCATCAGTGACTCCAACATCTATGTCCTTCCATGGAAATTCACTTTCCATAGTCCATTGGTGGGTTAATTTTTTCCATCTCCCTAAAGAAACTTTTCTCTGGGATGATTCTACAATAATATCACCTAAGTTAGAGTTTCCCATTGATAAAACGTATTGTATCAGAGATTTATTGGGATTTTCCACCTTGAAGTGTCTGTTTTTTGCATTTTTCTTCAGATATTTAGTCTTAGATTTTACGTCCTGGAGGTTGAAATTAGCCCACTGAAATGGGGTGTGTGGTTTTGGTATGAATGGGTTGATGCTTACTCTGACAGAATTAGGGTGGGGGGCCATAACTTCAAGATCTCTTACCAGATTCAACATATTTACTATGTCTTCATGTGTTTCCGTTGGCAACCCTATCAGGAAATATAGTTTAACATTGAAGCCCATATCAAAAGCAGTTTTCATGGTCCTCTGAATATCTTCATCAGTAATGGGTTTATTTGCCACTTTCCTTAATCTCCAGGTTGATTCAGGGGCAATGGTAATGGTTTTGAGTCCACTTTTCTTTAAACTTTCCAAAAGATTCCTGGAAACAGATTCAACACGTAAAGATGGAGTGGTAACTTGGAAATCACGTTGGAGTAGTTCACTGCACAATTCTTCAATGCGAGAGTAATCAGAAACAGCACCACCAATGAGAGCGATCTTGTCAAGTCCAGTGGCTTTCCTACCTTCCTCAGCAGTCTGGAGAAGGGTTTTGATATCTGCCTCTCTACGTGGCCGGTAAAGGCATCCTGCCATGCAGAAACGGCAACCACGGGCACATCCTCGGGAAACCTCCAACAGGAATGATCTTCCAAATGCAGGGATAAATTCTTTATCATCTGTTTCCGGATAAACCTGTTTTGTTGGACGCCAGGCATCATTCATATCATCCACCTGAACTAGCTTCACCTCATTACCTGGGATGAAAACCCCTTTAACATCCAGCAATGCATCAAGCTCCCTGCGGGGATTGTCCAGTTCATTCAGTTTGTCCAATAATGCAGGTAGGATGGTTTCACCATCACCCACCAGGAAAAGATCAACAAAGTGGTTCATGGGTAGAGGATTGGAACTGGCACAGGGACCACCAGCTATAACCAGAGGATCATCTGCCTCACGATGATCCTTTCGAACTTTTAAACCACCTTCACGTAGCATCTTCAGAACATGGGGATAATCCTGTTCATACTGGAGGGAAAAACCCACCACATCAAAATCTTTAAGAGGTGAACCTGTCTCCAGACTCTTACCATAGGGATAAACCACTCTCTCACAGTATACATCATTATGGTGGTTTAAAAAGTCGTAAATTATATGAAAACCCAATGATGACATTGCACTGCGGTAAAGATTCGGGTAACAAGATGCAAAACGCAGTCTGACCTTGAGGGGATCTTTTACCACCACATTGTGTTCCAGGAGCATAACATTATTATCTCCTCCACAGAATATAATCAAGATACCTATAATATCTAATCTGATCTACAAATAGATTATATAATATTTTGAAAATTATACACCTGAAAATTATACAGATTATCTTTACTTTACTTAAAAATTAAATGACAAAAGAGTATTATAATTGGGATTAAAAACAATGTCAACAAGAAAATACCGGAAAGTTGCAGTAGGGGGCACCTTTGATAAGTTCCACGAAGGGCATCGTCTTTTAATAGAAACAGCATTTCAAATAGGTGATGAAATACTAATTGGAGTTACTTCTGATGAATTCGGTGGTTTGAAGGGGGAAATCGAGCCCTGTGATGTGAGAATGTCCAATTTGAATTCTCTTCTTAAAAACCGATCCAACTACATCATAGCCCGTTTAGAAGAGCACTACGGCCCCACAGTGGATGATAACTCCATAGATGCCATTGTGGTTAGCTCAGAAACCGAAGCAACCGCCAAAAAAATAAACCAGATACGTCAGGAGAAGGGAATGAAACCCTTAGATATAATCACAATTAGCATGGTACTGGCCCAGGATGGTAAACCCATATCTTCCACCAGGATACGCAGGGGAGAAATAGATTCACATGGAAAAGTAATTTGAAATTTAATACGAATATATAAAATGATATAAGTTTATTAATCATAATAAATTATTTAATCATATGAGTTATTATGATCATAATGGGGGTTTTGGATTAAAGTTGTGGTTGCATCAAAAAACCCGGTAAAGCTGAAGGCAACTCGAAACGTTCTAAAGAATATATATCCTCAAATGGATGTA
Organism: Methanobacterium sp. PtaB.Bin024; assembly: GCA_002067065.1. Classification (GTDB taxonomy): domain Archaea; phylum Methanobacteriota; class Methanobacteria; order Methanobacteriales; family Methanobacteriaceae; genus Methanobacterium. The sequence continues at coordinate 5,730 of MVPY01000074.1, read as the reverse complement.
AAGGCAAAACATACAGATTCGGGAGTGCCGGATCAGCCCATCGGGTTGGATATGACCATTCAAGGTGCTATCAACCGGGCTAAAAACGCATTTTCGGAAGAATTTGACCTTTCAGTTGGTATTGAGTCTGGACTACTGGAGGTGCCCCACAGCATAACCGGATACTTGGACCTGCAGTGGTGTGCCATATATGATGGTGAAAAAACCACCCTGGGAGTTAGCGCAGGATTCGAATACCCTCCACTGGTGATAGAGAAGGTTTTAGAAGGAATGGAAGTAGGAGATGTTATGGATGAAGTCACTGGTGTTGATAAACTTGGACAGAAGACAGGGGCAGTAAGCCACCTCAGTAAGGGTCTCCTTGACCGCACAGGCAACACAGAACAATGTGTTTTGATGGCTATGATACCCAGGATGAATGAGGGGGTTTACTTTTAAAATCAGATAAAATTAAAACCTTAATTTTATTTGTTATGTTATTCTTTTAATTATTTAATGAGGTAATCAAATGGATTACAAATCCTTTTTCAATAATAATCGTATTTTAATTTTTATTTTAAGCATATATTTATTATTGGGATTGTTTTTCTTGAATTATTATCAATATATTATAAATGCTGATGCTATATCTTACATCAGTATTGCTAATTATTATATAAATGGTAATTATGCAGATGCAATTAATGGTTATTGGGGGCCTTTATTTTCCTGGTTATTAGTACCATTCCTTTTTTTTGGCACAAATCCTTTCTATTCATTATATTCGGCACGAATATTATCTTTAATAATTGGAATATTCACCATAGTAGGAATAAGAAGATTATCATATAAATTCGAAATGGAAGAAAGGATTAGAACTATTATAATCGTATCAATGATTCCAATTGTTCTGTATTTTGCATTAAATCTGTTCATAACTCCTGATTTGCTGGTTACTTGTCTACTTGTTTATTATTTCAGCATCATTTTTGATCCTGAATATCCAAACAATCCTTTAAACGGTGTTTCATGTGCCTTAATTGGTGTTTTAGCCTATTTAGCAAAAAGTTATGTTTTCCCCTTTTTTCTCATACATTTCACTTTATTCAACATTTATTACTATTTTAAGGGAGTTAAGGTAGGAAAAAGGAAAAATGTAGTTAAAACTTTTGTTTTGGGAATCTCCATATTTTTGGTTATTAGTGGAGTGTGGGTGGGATTAATTAGTCAAAAATATGGTCATGTAACTGTAGGAACAGCAGGAGAATATAATGAAGCTTTAGTAGGACCGGGGGCTTTTGATCATCCTATGCTTTATCAAGGCATTATTCAACCCCCTAATGAAAATGCCGTGAGTGCGTGGGAAGATCCATCCTATATAAAAATTAGCTCTTGGAGTCCATTTGAGTCTGTTAATACATTTAATCATCAATTAGGGATAATATCAGAAAATATTCTGAAAATAATCTATTATTTTGAAGTGTTTTCTATTTTATCCATCCTGATAATAGTTGCTTCCTTAATAATGTTAATCAAAAAGCCCCTTGGGAAATCAAATCAAATTTTAGGATTTTCCTTGGCAACTATATTTTTATATTCTGTTGGATACTGTCTGATTCTTGTGGAAGATCGATATTTATGGGTGGTTTATATAATTTTAATGTTAATGGGCGGTTATTTGATAAATGTTTTATTTAAAACTGATTTATTGAATAATTGGGATAAAAACTTTCTTTCAAGATTTAAACTAATCATTTTAATAGTTTTCGTCCTTTCATTCATGCTTCTCCCAGTAAGTTCCTTACTTAATGATACAAGTAGTTCTAACAGTCCATATGATGCAGGCAGAACTTTATTTAGTTTGACAGATTCATTGGATAACTATAATGTTAGTGGAAGAATTGCATCTGATGATAAGTGGCATGCTTCATTGTATTTGTCATATTACCTCAATAGTAAGTATTATGGAAAGATTAATCAAAGTAACAGCATGGATCTACAAAATGAATTAGAAAAAAATAATATTGATTACTATTTTGTCTGGAATAATCCTGATGATGTTCATTTATCACACTATAAAGATATAACTGGAGATAGATTAAGATTTTTGAATGTTTTCAAAAGAGTAAAAAATGGCTAAAACATAGGTGATCTTTTGAATTTACCAGAAAAATTAAACCAACTCCCAAAAAAAGTTAATTCAGCCATTTTACTCATTTTGTTAGTAGCAATCGTCAGTGTTATTGTATATTATCGGGTTAAAGTTCAGTTAGAAATTGGACCTATGTGGGATACCTATGATTTCTTGTCCAATGCACTTTTATTTGCTGGGAAAGGTTCAGGTTATTCCGATCTGAACAGACCACCATTATTGCCTTTTTTAACCTCCATATTCTTCCGATTTGGCGAAGTAACTGAAGTAACCATATTTGCCTTAGATGGTGTTTTTGCAGTGTTCGGTGTTATTGGATTTTATCTCTTTTTAAAGCTACGTTTCAGTGAATCTATAAGCTTTTTAGGAGCATTGTTATTTGCCACCTTTCCCATTACTCTAATTTTTTCAGGAGCTGGCCTTACAGACATTCCTAGCGTTTCATTATCAATTTGGGCATTGTACTTCACAGTTTTAGCAGTTAAAAAAAATTCAAAGTTTTTCTACGTATCTTTTCTTTTTGTTGTGTTGGCCTTTTTAACTAGATACGTAGCTGCTCTTATTATCTTTCCTGTTTTGTTTTACATGTTAACCAACAAAAAATGTTTTGCCAACCTTAAGGATATCATTTTAGGCATATTAATTTCTTTTTTACCAGTTTTACCAGTTTTATTGTTTTTTAATTATGTGTATGGTAATGCTTTATATTCATTTAAAAGTTTTTTCACTACAACTGGGGTCAAAGGTCTCACTGGCAGTTTTTTTTACCAACCAGATATGTTTTTTTATATTAAACACTTCTTCTCATACATTGGTCCTGGTGGATTTGCCATTATCTCGATAATTCTTTTAGGAGTTATGTTTTATTTTGTTGGGGGAAAGTACTCCCTAAAAAAGGAATTTAAAAGAAATATATCTAAATTGAGCATGAATAATGGAAAAATAGAAATTTCAATTTTACTGATCTTAGTTTTAATCTTTATTTTTAGTTTTTCAAAAGTTCAGTTCTCTGTAAGTGAAATCATCTTCTTTTTAATTTGTGTGATGAGTTACCATTTATTAAAAAAACTAGAAATGCAATTCATGGATTTAAATTTTTTATTTCTTTTATGGTTTATGACATTTTTCATATTCCACAGTATTTACACCATTAAAGATGATAGATATTTTGTAACAATGGCAGCACCTGTGGCTTATTTTTTAGTACTGGGTTTTAATAACATCTCATCTAGATTAAAATATAAAATTAAGAATATAGAGATATCCAAAATATTAATATTAGTAATTATTCTATTACTACTGACTTTTACAGCTAGTTATGTTCCAAATATCTTAAAAGAGAATGTTTTATCCCGAGAAAAAGTTGAATACACCTCATCAGCCAGTAACTGGCTTAGAGAATATGATCCAGACTATGAGAATAAAATTATATATGCAGATTATTCTGCTTATTTCGGCTGGTATCTAAAAATGAAAGTGATTCCCATGCCATTTTTTGATAATGGAAAGCCCCAATATTATCAACCGAAAGAATATAATGCTAATGAATTATCTATTATTTACAACAATGAACTAAAAAAGAATAATGTAGATTATTATTTATCAAATAAACAAGGATTAAATCTAACTGACTATAAAATTTTAAAACAGTTTGGATTTATAACCATCTACAAAAGAAGATCATAACTATCTTTTGCGAGGATTCTAGATGTTAGAAAAATTTGATAATAAGCACGCTCAAGGGGGATTTCTAATTCTTCTTGTTTTAATAGTAGGTTTAATTGCTTACTGGCGTGTTATCATGCACCTATATTTGTGGCCGTCTTACGATACTTTTGATTTACTGGCCAATGCTGCACTATTTGCAGGTAAAGGATATGGATATTCAGATCTCCTAAGACCACCTGTACTCCCCTTTCTAACATCCATATATTTCATGTTTGATGGGTTAAGCATCGCCCCTATATTGGTCATTGACGCACTTTTATACGTAGTGGGATGTGTTGGACTCTATTTTTTCTTAAAAGAACGCTTCACACCACTACTCAGCTTTTTAGGAAGTTTGTTATACGCAACATCTCCTTTAATTCTTATATATGCTGCTGTGGGTTACTATGATGTTCCTGGTGTCTCCATTGGAATATGGGCACTTTATTTAACATATTTGGGTGTTAAAAGGAATTCTAAGTTCTTTTACTTGGCATTTCCAGTGGCAATGATGGCTGTCTTAACCAAATATGACATGGCTCTGCTCATGTTTCCAATGTTTGCATGTATTTTAATGAATTGGAAAAGGATAATAAAACATAGAGATATTATATTGGGAATGGGGTTGGGCGTACTAGTCTTAGTACCTGTTCTGGTTTTTTTCTACATAAAATTGGGTAATCCTCTTTATCCCTTCATGAGTTTCTTTACAACATCAGGGGGATCAGGCACCACAATACATTTTGCATATAATCAGGATCCATTATATTTTGTTAAATATTCTCCTTATTACTTGGGTAACACGGCTTTGTTAATCATATTTTTCACTTCATTAGCTTTATTATTCCATTTATACAAAAATTTTGATATAATACGGGCTTTTAGTTGGAATAAAATTATGGGGGATGGACCTAAAACTAGATTATCACTAGCCCTGATACTGGGGATATTCGCAGTCTTTTTAATCACATTTGGAAAAGTACATTACTTTATTAGTGAAATCCTTTTCTTTGCCATTATATATCTTGTTTATAAAATCACTTCTAAATGGGGTTGTGATTGGAGTATGGGGTTGCTTTTCTTATCATGGTTTGCAACATTCTTCATATTCCACAGTGTTTATGTACTCAAGGACCACCGTTACTTCATTTTCATGGTGGCACCACTGGCTTACTTCTTGACACTAGCAGTAAGTTTTTCTACAGAAAGATTCAAATTCAACTTTAAAAAGAAAAATCTAACGTTATACATTTTCTCAGTAATTCTAGTACTTTCAATGATCACGTTTACATTTGCTCAGTTTGAATCCATAAAAACAGCTAACATGGGCAATAGGCTGTTTAATGAAGAAGTGACTGGTGCGTGTAACTGGTTAATGGATCATGATCCCGAATACAAATCTAAAGTAATATATGCGGATTATTGGGCCATGTTTGCATGGCATCTCCAGATGGATGTGGGGAAAATGCCCACATTCCGAAATAATACAACAATTCTGTTGGGTGCTAAGGATGCAAATTTCACTGAAGAAGATAAAAAGGCGTATGACCGTGAATTAAATAAAATAAATCCCGATTATTACTTCTTCACATGGGGAGAAATAAATTTCACCAACTATAAAGCTATAAAGCGATTTGGGGATGTAACTATCTACCAGAGAAAATGACTTGTTTATTTATTAAATATCATGAGAATTGTGATTAAGTCGTGTTGTAGGGGTAAAAACCTTGAAAATATGTATTGTAACAACAATGTTCCCTAAATTTTTGGGAGATTATTATGGTTCATTTATATTTGATGAAGTTAAAGCACTAGCCGATCATGGGTTTGAAGTTCATGTAGTTACTCAACATAACCATGGAATACCTTATGAGGAGATCATGGACGGTATT
>MVPY01000073.1 GCA_002067065.1 Methanobacterium sp. PtaB.Bin024 | reverse complement strand
TCTGTTTGTAAGTCACTAAAACAGTAAGCACCGGACATTGGCATGTAAGTTATCATCACATCCCTTACAATACCAGTTTCAAGATCAAGAACCAAATACAGATCCTCAATAGAAGACATCATCACTTGGTAACCATTACTTATAAAGACGTCAACCATTTCACCATTTAAGATCATCTGAGCCAAACCAATGGTTATAGACCTACCACCACCGCCAGGGAATAACGTTTCCATAACCTGGTGTTCAATAGGATTAATGGCAGATGAACATGCATAACGAAATGCCCAAACACTGCTTGGATCGCCGATTACATCCATTCCAAAACGATGATCACACTTTAAGGTCATGGTGGTACTGTAAGCATCATCATACACCGAAACCACAATAGGAGTAGTCCGCGTCCAGGTAACATTATATTCTGCCGCTGCCTGGTCTGCAACCATATCATGGGCTTTAATCATCAAAAGAGAACTAAGGAAAGTACCATAAGCAGCCCTCATAGGCCCATCAGGATAGAGCAGATTTCCATTACTATCAGTTTTATATTCCTGATCCAGTAAATATCATCCATAATTTAATTTGGTACTATGTAAACTTTAAGAAATAGAAGACAAAATCTCTTTTCTTGCTTTTTTTGCGGGTTCAAAATCAGGATCTAATATTAAAGATTTATCAAGACATTTAAGTGCTTCTTCGTGTTTTCCAAGTTTATCAAGTGCTAATCCTTTATTGTACCATCCTGTCCTATTGTTTGGATCAAGTTCCAAAACCTTGTTAAAGCAGTTTAAATATTCTTGGAATTTTCCAAGTTCTTTAAAGGTAAGACCTTTATTTGCAATTGCTTCAACTTTATTTGGATCCAATTCCAAAACTTTATCCAAACACTTCAATGCTTCGTCATACCTTCTCATATTCCTAAGAACGACACTTTTATTATTCAAAGTAGCTATATGTGTTTTTTCTACCTTTAAAGCGATATCATAAGATTTTAGAGACTCTTCGTATCTTCCCAACTGTTGAAGAGTAACACCTTTATTATACCAAATATCAGCATCATCAGGATTTATCTCCAAACTTTTGACATAGCACTTTAATTCTTCTTCATACTTTCCAAGTTTTCCAAACACAACTGCCTTATTATTCCATGCATATATATCCTTAGGATTCAGCTTTAAAACCTCATTATAAGATTTTAAAGCCTCTTCATACTTATTTAAATTTTTTAAAACAATACCTTTATTATTCCATGCTTTTATATATGTTTGATCCAAATTCAAGGTCATATTATAAGATTCTAAAGCATCTTCGTATCTTCCCAACTGTTGAAGAGTAACACCTTTATTATACCAAATATCAGCATCATCAGGATTTATCTCCAAACTTTTGACATAGCACTTTAATTCTTCTTCATACTTTCCAAGTTTTCTAAACACAACTGCCTTATTATTCCATGCATTCATATTCTCGGGATTTAATTCCAAAGCTTTGTCCAAACACTCTAAAGCTTTTTCATATTCTCCTAATTCCATGAATTCATCATATTTTTTATAAATTGATTTAGCATTGCCTTGCTTTTTGAACCTATCAAATAAACTCATAATGACTCCTTATATGTCAATGTTCTATAATCGATTGATATTTAAATTTTTATTATTATACAATTAAGTTTCACGAATTTAGGGGTTTTTATGATACAACACCTGATATAATACATCTTTAGTAGCCAAAAGTGTTGCTACTGCTGTAATTGTTGCGACTGTTGCCCATTTTTTCTCCGTTATGGCCCTGTACAATGCTTCACCTAAACGTTTCTTCCAATCATCATCACCACCACCTAATCCGGCCATTATAGCTTTACCCTTAGCGTAATCTTTTTCCATTTGTTTAAGCACATAATCATTTTCTGGATCAAAATTACCCGCAATATAAAGATATGTAAGTTCTGTTAATGCATTACCAAAATTAGCATCTTCACTCAGCGATAATAATAAATAAGCACCCATTTCGCAATTATTCATTATATTTTCGCGGGGGAAAGTGGGTCATTTTGACCCCGCAAAACTGCTTGTAATGAATATATTGATAATAATGGGCCTATAACGGGTATCGCCTCTAAATTAACGGGTATCATAATATCAGGATATTCCCAAATTAAATAAGCATCGATTGCAAATGCTGCTATACCTAAACTTATAACCCATCCAACGGGATTAGAAAATAATGCCGTTGCCAATCCTGTAATACCAGCTCCAGCACCCAAAACAGAACTTGCACCCATACTAATACCACCAACCATAACAAACCATAATGGCGGATTTTCTAATAAGTCATTACCATAGTCAACCCCCAATTCTGTCTGCAGGTCACTGAAACAGTAACTACCCAAGATTGTTACAGGGGTTATCATTACATCCCTTAAGATACCAGTTTCAGGGTCAAAAACCAAAAATAGAGTGTTATTCTCTGATTTCGTCACTATGTACCCATTACTCATGAACATGTCAACCAGTTCACCATTTAAGATCATCTGACCTAAACCAATTGTAATAGAAGTACCATCCCCTCCAGGGAATAAAGTTTCCATAACCCAGTGTTCAATAGGATTAATAGCTGCAGAACAAGCATAACGGAATGATAAAATGTTTTCTGGATCACCCATTACATCCATTCCAAAACGGTGATCACATTCTAAGGTCAAAATGGTACTGTAAGCATCATCATACACTGAAACCACAATTGGTGTAGTACGACTCCATGTTACATTGTACTGAGCAGCAGCTTGGTCTGCCACCATATCGTGAGATTTGATCATTAAAAGAGAACTGAGGAAAGTTCCATAAGCTGCTCTCATAGGTCCATCAGGGTAGAGAAGATTTCCATTACTATCAGTTTTATTTTCCTGATCCAGCCAATACTGTAAGATCTCGTCTGTGACTTTGGTAGTGACTATAGCAAAACTTCTAGCACCCTCGTAACCAGCATCTCTGTAAATAAATGAAGTAGGATTAAGAGGATCCCCATAAGTGTGGTAATAACCGCCATTGGCATAGATCATTGGACTGACCCTAGAAATAGGGTTACCACCAAATTCAAGGCTAATCAACTCACCACTATCTGGATCTTTAACTGTGATCTTTTTGGCTGCATCACCGGGATATTCAATGTAAGTTGCTATATCATCAGTGAAGTACCTGTAATTTGCAATCATGTACATT
>MVPY01000072.1 GCA_002067065.1 Methanobacterium sp. PtaB.Bin024 | reverse complement strand
ATCAACCTCTTCAAATGACCAGTGCATATTGGAGCTTCTTTGTGCCATTTCCAGTACACTGGTGGTAACTCCTCCAGCATTAGCTGCTTTTCCGGGTAAGAACATTAATCCAGATTTTAAGAATAATTTAGTAGCTTCGGGTGTTGATGGTTTATTTGCTCCTTCTGCAACATATTTAACTCCATTATCTATAAGTTTTCTTGCTGAATCTTCATCTAACTCATTTTGAGTAGCACAGGGAAGAGCTATATTACATTTTATATTCCAAAGACCCTTACTTCCTTCTTTATAAATGGTATCAGGAAAATGATTTAAGTATTCATATATACATTTTCTTTCTTCTTCTTTGATATGTTTTACAAATGGAATAGAAATTCCATTTTCATCATAAATGTAACCTTTTGAGTCAGACATAGCAATAACTGTTGCTCCAAGATGTATAGCCTTTTCCGCTGCATATATGGCCACATTTCCCGAACCAGAAACTATTATCTTTTTACCTTCCAAAACGTCTCCCCTTACTTTTAAAGCTTCTTCCAATATATAAATAAGGCCATAACCTGTGGCTTCTTTTCTAACAAGAGATCCACCATATTCTATTCCACTTCCGGTTAATACGCAATTATGCCTGTTTGCAATTCTATTATACTGCCCAAACATATACCCTACTTCTCTTAAACCCACACCAATATCCCCAGCAGGGACATCAACATCAGGCCCTATATAATTTCTAAGTTCATTCATGAAACTCTGGCAGAATCTCATAACCTCAGCATCGGATCTGCCTTTTGGATTAAAATCACTTCCACCCTTTGCACCGCCAATTGACATGCCTGTAAGACTGTTTTTTAAAATCTGTTCCAATCCTAATAATTTAAGAATAGATAAATTAACCGACTCATGAAAACGAAGCCCTCCCTTATAGGGGCCAAGTGCACTGTTGAACTGAACACGAAAACCTCGATTCACCTGTACTTCCCCATTATCATCAACCCATGGTACTCTAAACATCACCACTCTTTCAGGTTCTAAAAATCTTTCTAAAATCTTTGCTTCCTGAAATTCGGGATGCCTCTCAAACACAACATTAAGACATCTTAAAATCTCAGTTGCAGTCTGTATGAACTCTGGTTCATAATGATTTTTTCTCTCCAGCTCTTCTAATACATCGTCTACATATGTCATATTCTCATCTCCTAATTTTCAGATGGTAATTATCAATATTCCACTATTAATTAAATTCATCAACATCAAATTTAATGATTATCAAGAACAGATAGTTAAACAAGGATATGACCTAAAATCAAAAACCCAACAACATTGTACTTATCAGCAGCATCCTTCCCTATATACATCTTCCACATAGCCTGGATCAACATGTTTGCCTATTACATCCTAAACTGGATACCCAACATGATGGCCTTGCAGGTAATTCTCATCATGGCTCTGAGTTTCATATTCACCATAGCCACCATTGAAGTGGTTAGAAGAATAAAAAGAGTCAGATTCCTCTTTGGAATCAAAGGCTAAACCTGGCCAATCTATCAATAGTTAATTAGTTTAAAAAAAGTCATTGAAGATTTTTTTAAAAGAAAAAAAGGTAGGGGAGATATTTATTCCTTAAATATTACCCAACAATCCACCGAGGTCAGTGCGGTCCTCTGCAGAACTCTGGCCTGAGTATTTGGCAAGTGATTTAGAAAGGGAGTACACATTCATGGACTGGATCCATACTTTTCCATTTCCAGTCAGTTTGGCGAAGAATATTCCTTCTCCCCCAAAGACAATGTTTTTCAATCCTTTCTTATCCAGGCCACCGATGAATTCTATGTCATAGTCAACGCTATCTTCAAAGGCCACCAGACAACCAGTGTCCACGTGTATGGTTCCCCCGTAGTCTGCCGGGTTAAGTTCCATGAAATTCCCACAGGATCCTATAAACAGGGTCCCTTTATCTGAGAATCTTTCCAGGATGAAACCCTGCCCACCAAAGGCACCAGCACCTAGTTTTTTGGTCAGTGCAATGTTAAATTCTATGGTGCTTTCTGCAGCCAGTAAACCATCGGACTGAACGAACATCTCCCTGGATCCATCCAGTTCCATGGCCATTATCTCACCAGGAATCATCTGGGCAAAAGCCACCTTTCCATCTCCACCCAGGGGTGAAAAATGCACAAAGGCCACTCCTTCTCCAGCCAGGCTTCTTTTACCCACATCAATGGCCGTACCTATAGCTTTATCCAGGAAACTTTTCCCCTCGTGTTTCTTGGTCCCGAATCGAGTGTCCATATCCATGTTGGAGGTTTTCCATAAGAATTTACCAGATTCCCCGTACACTTCCTCATTAGGGGATAGTTCGGTTATAAGCATCTGCATGGCGTTACCAACAATACTGTGTTTTATCATTTTTAGTTCACCTCTAACTGAAATAAAATAAGGATATAATTAAAAATAAAACAAGGAAGAAATTGTGTCTTATTATGGTGTGAAAATTGTAGTCATAAAAGGGGTCAAATATTTATACTGTGAAATACAAAATAGTAGTCATGAAAGTAGTCAAATATTTATACTGTGAAATACAAAATAGTAGTCATGAAAGTAGTCAAATGTTAGAATTAAATAAAAACTTTCAGAGGATTTAAAAAAATGTTCAAGCCTAATTTCACTTATAACCAGAAAATCGTAGATATACTACTTAAAATTAATTCTATAAGGGATTTTATAGTTAACGCACCAGTTGTGGTGGAAATGGAAGTAACACTCAAAAGGGAGGCACTTCTAAAATCAGCCCATCACTCCACTGCAATTGAGGGAAATCCATTATCCTTAAATCAGGTGGATGGACTGGCTAAGGGAATTAAAATAGAAGGAGAAAAGAAGGCAAAGCAGGAAGTTTTAAACTATTTAAACGTGCTTAACAATATGGATGGCTATATTGAAGATGGGAAAATTACTAAAAAGACAGTTTTAAAGCTTCATGAGAATATAACTCATTACACACTGGAATATACTTATCTTGAAGGCCAGTACCGGAGCAAACCAGTTTATGTTGTTAATAGTAATGGTGATATTGTTTTTACTCCTCCGAATGCTAATCATGTGCCTGCTCTAATGGAGAACCTCATGGAGTGGATCAATAACTCATCAAGCAAATTAAACCCAGTTATTTCTGCAGGTATCATTCACTATGAGTTTGTAAGAATACATCCCTTTGTAGATGGTAATGGAAGAACTGCCAGGGCACTGGCAGCACTTTACATGTACATGAATGAATTTGATGTTGATTTTACCCTGGATGAATACTACGACAACAACAGGCAGGCTTACTATGATGCTCTGAACTCGGTTGATCAAAAGACTCAGGATCTAACTAAGTGGCTTGAATATTTTTTGGAAGGATTTTTAACTTCCATAGAAGAAATCAAAAATAAGATAATGCTATTCCCATCAGGTGAACAAAAAAGAATAAAGTTAAAAGCTAACGACCTGAAAATCTTAGAATACATGCACTTAAACGGTAGCATAACCAACTCAGAAGTTCAAAAGCTCTTAAAACTAACCCGTCAGGGAGCTTATAAAAATTTACGAAACTTAATGGATAAAGATATGATTGAAAAGAAGGGAGGAAGCAGGTCAACCTATTACATATTAAAGTAGTCAAATGAGTAGTCGTTTTAGTTGTCGAAAATTCTATATGCAAGTTAAAGCAACGAGTTCATTGATAAATCGATTCAGCAAGTGTCGCATTAGAAGAGGATTATGAAAAAGAAAGTTTGAGATATCTTAAACGAGTTCCCAAAATATATAAAGGGAATATAAGTCTTTTAGTCCGGGGTGAGCTTTATTTATCTCTTTTTGAAAATATAACCGATAACATGAACTGGAGCTTTCCAAAACATCAATGGAGTTATAGATCATTTTAATTTTGAAGTTACAGGTGATTCTCCTGTAATTATCGAGTTTTTCCCTTGAATCTGTTTTTCTATTTCAATTTCTGCAAGCTCCTTCTGGAATGTCATTAAGGCTTTCGTTGTTTTAGATTCCCGATTAAGTTTGTAAAGTTGTGCACTGCCAATTTTACGAGTGGGTTTTATTATTTGGTATGTTTCCAGTTCATCCAGTAACGTGTAAAGCGTGCGTCTGGAGATTCCAGAGGCTTCAGAAAGATCTTTCTTGGTGTATTCAGACCAGGGATGCGTGATTAGTATTTCGATTACTTTAATTCGTGGATAGTCTCCCATTATTTCACTTAACATTTTTGCCACCTAACTCTGTTTACATGTTAATCATCTAATGTATAAATAATTACCACGAAAGATTTTTAATGAAAAAATACAGAATACAGTATATGATTAATTAGCTTTAAGAGAGTTTTATTCTCATAGAAGGATAATTATGAGATTCTTCAAAACTTTATTTAACCAAACTATCCGTCATTAGATTTTATCTCATGATTCAATGTTTTTTAAAAAACTATTTTAATCTGTATATTTACACAAGTAAAATGTAATTCTTTATCTATCCATGAAACGAACCCGCTCTTTAGTAAGAGGAGACATATAATGAGAAAATATTATCTTGACAATCTACGCTGGCTTATAATTTTGATCCTGTTCCCCTATCATGTGTTACTCATCTACAGCAGTATAGGATCTTATTATATCCATGTTGCTAACTCTGTAATTGCCAACACTTTCATTCTGACTTTTGCACCCTGGTTCATGCAACTTCTTTTTGCCATTGCTGGAATAGCCACCTACTATTCCCTGAAAAGGAGGGATGCAAAGCAATACCTCAAAGAAAGGGTATCAAAACTCCTCCTCCCCACAGTGGCAGGGGTTATTCTGGTAATACCAGTAAGCGTCTATTATGGCTTCCTTTTCAATGGATACACCGGAACCTTCCTGAGCTTCTGGCTAAGTTTTCTAGGAAATTGGCTGCATTACCTGAAGGTAGGATTACTCTTAGGACCATTATGGTTCCTGTTATACCTGTTCATCATCTCCATAGTTGCACTGCCCATCATCATGAAATACAAAAACGGGAACTGGAGAATTCCTATAGAAAAGGTAACCATACCAAAACTATTATTACTTATCATTCCCTTGGCCATTGGAAGCTTCTTCTTGAATTTATACCCTGAAAAAAGCATAGTACAGTTCTTCGAACTTTTCATCTTCGGATACTTTCTCCTATCAGATGACGGGATCCAGGAAAAACTGGAAGATAAAAGATGGCCAATTTTCATCAGCTTCCTGGTTTTAACCATCATCTACCTGGTGGGGACTGTGCCCAGCATAGGCTCTGCAGGAACCTCTACCACTGCCTCCACCCTCACCGTAGCCTCCCTATTATCCATGTTTTTGGTGAAACTATTTGTAAACGCTATCCTGTGGCTGGGAGTTTTAGGGGTTATGGGAATGGGTAAACATTACCTGGAATTTAAAAATCCGAAAACACTGTATCTTTCAGCAGTGTCCTTCCCTATTTACATCTTCCACATAGCCTGGATCAATCTCTTTGCTTATTACATCTTAAACTGGATACCTAACATGATGCCCTTGCAGGTGATCCTCACTATGGGACTGAGTTTTGTGTTTACCATAGCCACCATTGAAGTAGTCAGGAGAATCAAGGGAGTCAGATTCCTTTTCTCAATCAAAGGCTAAAAATTGATCACCCCACAGTAGCCAATTTTTCCCTACTTCTTTTTCATTAGGATGGAATAACACTTTTATTTTATAGTATAAAAACCAGATTAAGAAGTAACCAACACAGGCCTAAATCTATGACTAAACAGGAAAACCCACTCAGAAAATATCTGAGCAAAAAAGTATTTAATCGTTTGAGAGTTTTAACTATCATATCCATTGTACTTTTTGTGGCCGCTTTTTATGAAGTGGTGGTAAACGATTTTAACATTTTATATGCCCTTACAAGCATTATCTTAGGTATATTTGTGGGGATCATAGTAAGCCGTATGTATCACTTAAGCTGGGATGATGAAACCAATCAGGTGGTAAGTAACATGGACTGGATTGGTGCTATCATATTTATTTTGTATATAATCTTCATGATTGGCAGATCCATTGTAGTGGGTTACTGGGTCCATGGAAACACATACATGGGTATAATCATCAGCATCACAGCAGGAGTTATGATTGGCCGCATAACAGGCACCAGACACACTTTAAGCAAGATTAAAAATGATCTAGAAAGTATTAAAAAATCGCTGGTTAGTTAAAAAAACCTAGCGAATCTCTATGCTACAGCATATTTAGTTTGCAATGTTGGTAATTCATTAATAGTACCCACATTAACTGGCACTTCTTCTTTTTACTGGTTGTTGCGATAGATTAAATCTTATTATAATTATAGCTTTTTCCTAACTCCAATCAGACTAGGCTAAAACTAATTAAATGCTCCTGAAGGGATAAACTTTCTTTTCCTGGTATTCTTTTTTGAGCCATGCTTCTAGAATGGGTTCTGATATTACATAATAGTGGCCTTCTGATTTTATGAGTCCTTTGTCCTGTAATTTGTTCAGGGGATTGCTAAGAGAGCCGCTGGTAACCCCCAGGTTTAGTGCTATGTCTTTTCTTTTAATTGGACCGTCAAGTAACTCTGTTATTATTCGCTGCTCCTGCATGGTTAACCTGCTCCACTGGTTTATCAGATGAATTGCCAGGTAAGGGAGGGTTCTTTGAAACTCATCCCTCACTTTCTCCTCATCTAGTTTGATATCCCTTACCAGTAATTTGGCAAAGGTATTCACATAGAAGGGTATACCCTTGGTGCACTTGTAGAACCTTTCAAAACCGTCATCATCAAAAATAAGAGATGGTACTTTGTCTTTAAGATAGGCTTTAACTGTGTTTTTGGTAAAGGGATGTATCTCTACATTTAACATCCTGCCACCAAATGCACCCTCTGAACCTGCAATTTTGCTTATTATGGAATCTGATGAAATAAGAGATCCTGAAAAAATATATATCACGTTTTTTTGACTTTGAATCACACTTCTAAGAAACCATAAAAATGAATCTAATTTCCCCCCAAGATCTCTCAGTACCTGGAATTCATCAATGAAAATCACGGTACCTTTTATCTGGTCTTGATGTTCTTCATAGATTGCCTGGGGCAGATCAAGAACAAAATTAGAGAGTTTTTTATAATTATCTGATGTTTTGGGGACTGGTAATGGTATTCCTCCTGCATCCAATATATCACTGATTGCAAAATCTTTAGTCTTAAAATATTTACTTAACCTCTTGAATGTGGAAAAATATTTCTTACTTTCGTACTCCTCCATAAAACAATCATAAAGATGTTCCATTATTCCAGTTTCTGTTAATTTTCCCATCTGATAACTGGATGTGAGAGATAAATCAATATAACATGTGAAATAATCATCTTTTAACTCTTTTTTTATTTTTTTAAGTAAAACTGTCTTTCCAATTCCTCTTATACCTGAAACCATGATTGTTGGAGATGAACCCTCTGAGGAGGATGTTATTAAGCTTTTTAAGACTATGATTTCCTGTTTTCTATTATAAAACTGTTCATCGGTTAATTCTGCATCAGTACCCCAAGCAATGTCTTCCATTTTCTCACCAACAAATATAATGCTTTTAACAATACACACAATTACTATTGTAAATTACATTATGTAATGTAAATAACATCATTAATTGAATATATTGCATTTAACAATATATAACGTTTATCATAACATAATATGATTAATATTCTATTTACTATTAAAGATAATTCTAAAACATATAAACCTGTAAATTTTTTATTAAAAAAAGAAAAAGTGGAGGGAAGGGATTCACCGAAAATCCCTTTATTGTTTTTTTCGGGTGGTGATTAATCCGCCAAGTACACTGAGGATTGCCAGGGCTAATGGTACTATAGGTGATCCTGTAGGCTGCATTCCTACTGTGTTACCTGTGCTTTTTGATGTTGTGGCTGCATTTACAGTGGCTGCGTTTATGGTCACTGTTGAATTGAGTGTTTGATTATCAAGGTTTGCAGTGGTTAATGCTTCTCCAGCCGCTTCATCACCACGTAGTATAGCAGTAGCAATACCATCTATAGTATATTTGACTACAGATTTACTGCCTACATTACCTAAGTTAGTGGTGAAGGTAACTGGTGTTCCATCAGGCAGATGTCCAAGTGCTGGGTCATGGAACGAGCCATTTGAATCGTATCTGAAATCAGCAGTCAGGGTTGATTTAGAACCCTGCTGGATAGTTGTTGGATTGGCACTGTAGGTCATAACCAGCCATGGATCATATTCTGCAAGTTCACCATAGATACTTCCTGTAGCAGGACCATCGTTGGATCCCCACCAATTATACTTTGCATCCACAGAACCGTGTTTATTGCAAATGGCATTACCATTTGTAGTTGCGGTGTTGTTGTAGAAACGGTTGAAATTAGCTGTACAATTTGCAGATCCCTCACCAGCATTCACGTTGGTGATTGCTCCACCAAAGTGGTTTGCGGTGTTGTTTGTGAAAGTGGATTCGGTTATTGTACAATTTGCAGATCCCTCAACATTGTAGTTGAATATTGCTCCACCATCAAGGATTGCGGTGTTGTTGGTGAAGGTAGATCCAGTCACTGTACAAGTAGCAGAACCCACACCATAATTGTAGTTGTTGATTGCTCCACCATAATTGGCGGTGTTGTTGGTGAAGGTGGATCCAGTCACTGAACAATTTGCAGAACCATCACCG
>MVPY01000071.1 GCA_002067065.1 Methanobacterium sp. PtaB.Bin024 | reverse complement strand
CTAATATCCAACGGCCAAAACGAAATCAAAGAAATTTACACCATGCAAAATTTCACTTAAAACAGACACCCTGATCTTTAAAAGAAAAAAATAATCTTTAAAATCAATAGAGGGGTTTTGATGTTACCATGGGTTATACTCTATAATGCGGTGAGTTTGGATGGGAGGATCACAGGATTTGATGCAGATGTGGAACTTTACTATGAATTAGCATCAAAATTGGATGTGGATGCGGTTTTAATGGGCAGTAACACAGTACTGACAGGGTTCGGTGTTAAACCAGGTGAAAATCTTTCAGAATCTGAAGAAGTATTAAAACCCAGGGTGAATGATCCTGAAGATAATCGACCATTACTGGTGGTTCCTGATAGTAAGGGACAGATACGTATCTGGAGTGAACTATTAAAAATGCCCTATATCAGGGATATACTGGTTTTATGCAGTCGTTCCACACCTACAGAGTACCTGAACTTCCTGGATGAGCGTTATATCAATTATTTGGTGGTGGGATACCAGCAAGTTGACATGGAAAATGCTTTTGAAGAACTCAACACCAGATTCGGGGTTAAAAAGATAAGAATCGATAGTGGAGGTATTCTAAATGGAGTTTTACTTCGGGAAGGTTTGGTAGATGAGATGCACTTACTGGTACATCCCGAACTGGTGGGGAGTACCACATCCAATTCTATTTTCCAGGCGCCGGACTTGGAAGGTGAATATCATACTATCAAACTTAAATTAGACTCCATGGAAAAGATTAAGAATGATATCATATATTTAAAATACAAAGTTTTAAACGAAGTGCTTAAATAACAAATAAAGTTTACTTAAAGCTAAGTAGAGGGGGGGCATGATTTTTTAGGGGCATAATGGTAGAAGGTAAATTTATTATATTTTATTTAACAAAATTATAATTTAAGACTTTTAAGAAGAGTTAGGGGGATCTTAATGAAGAAAAAACTAGTTTTAGGTTTAGGGATATTATTGGTGTTGTTTGTTATTTTTGTATCAGGATGCACAACCCAAAGCAATCAAACCACAAATCAAACCAGTAATCAATCAGGGAGTTTTCAGATAACCAGCACGGCATTCGTGCAGGGTGGTCAAATACCGCAAAAGTACACCGCGGATGGTGAGGATATATCTCCACCTCTTTCCTGGACTTCAGCACCCCAAAATACCGTAAGTTTCACCATAACCTGTGAAGATTCAGATGCATCAGGATCTGGCGGCGGTGCATTCTTCCACTGGATACTATTTGACATACCTGCAAACGTCACCCAGCTAGCTGAAGGCATAACCAACCAGGAAACATTGGATAACGGTGCAAAACAGGGAACCAATGATATGAGTACCATAGGTTACGTTGGACCATCACCACCCAGCGGAACACACAGATACGTATTTAAAATCTACGCACTGGATACTATGCTTAATTTAGAATCTGGTGCTACAAAACAGCAAGTGAAAGATGCAATGAAAGGCCATGTACTGGCTGAAGCACAGATCACTGGAAAATATGGGACATAAATTGAAATATTATCCAAAAACCTGGAACGAAAGGAATGATAGGAGGATAAGGAAAAAAGATGCGGTATCATTGTTTTGTATCATAAAGTAAGGTTAAAATGGTATAACAAGGATATTTCAGAATTTTTTCTCCTTTTTCTTTTTATTTTATATTTCAAACTGGGCTCTGCTTTAGATTAGATTTAATGAACAGAATAGATCTGATGTACAAAAACATGCTATGAAGTTTTAAATAGTACTCTAATTTAACTATTCTTTGAATAACCTTGATAAAAATTATTAATTTTTGGGGTTTATCTAATGAGAGAAGATTATGTCCATGGATACTCAGAAAGAGAAGCAATCAGACTGGTTGATCAGGCAAAAACACTGGCTCCACTCATACATCATGACACCAGTTATCCTGAGGGTAGTATGGTCCTGGAAGCCGGCTGTGGAGTAGGAGCCCAGACAATTACCCTGGCCAGGAATAGTCCTCATGCAGAAATAACTTCAGTGGATATATCAGAACCCTCTTTAAACCATGCAAAAACTTTAATCAATAATGAAGGGATTTCAAATGTCCATTTTCAAATAGCAGACATTATGAATCTCCCCTTTGACGATGAAACCTTTGACCATGTGTACATTTGTTTTGTTTTGGAGCATCTCCCTGACCCAGTAAGAGCACTTCTAAGTTTGAAGAGGGTTCTCAAAAAAGAAGGCTCCATCACCGTAATTGAGGGCGATCACGGGTCCTGTTACTTCCATCCGGAGACAGAGGAGGCTGTAAAGGCATGGCAATGCCTGATTAAGGTTCAAACGGATTTACATTGCAATCCTTTAATGGGCAGGGAACTTTATCCTCTATTAACTGAAGCAGGATTTAAAAACATCGAAGTAGATCCCAGAATAGTATATGTGGACTCTGATAAGCCAGAACTTGTGGACGGATTTATAAAGAAGACCATAATTGCCATGGTGGAGGGAGTTAAAGATCAAGCCATTGATTCAGGGCTTATAAATCTAGAAACATGGAATAAAGGAATTAAAGATTTGCACAAATCTGCAGAGCCTTCTGGAACATTTTTCTATAATTTTTTCAAGGGAAAAGCCACAAAATAGGTGAATTAATATCATGATCATTCAACAGGCAAAGATCGATGATGTTGAAGAAATTCTCGCCTTACAGAAGTTGTGCTATCAGAGTGAGGCTGAAATTTACAATGATTACCGAATTCTTCCCCTGGTTCAGACCTTAGATGAGATAAAAGCTGAATTTCAGGATTATTATTTCCTTAAGGCAGTGGAAGAGGACATAATAGGTTCAGTCAGGGCAAGAGTTTCCCACCCTGGAACTTGCTACATTGGAAGATTAATAGTACGCCCCGATTTCCAGAACAAGGGAATTGGAACCAAGTTAATGAATGAAATAGAAGAAATATTCCATGAGTGTCAAAAATGGGAGCTTATTACTGGTCATTTGAGCAAAAAGAATATAAAACTTTATGGAAAATTGAATTATAAAATATTTAAGACGGAAAAACTCACCACTCAGTTGGATTTAGTTTATCTTGAAAAAATAAATGAAAATAGAAAAGAATAGCAGTTTAAAAAAATATTTTACTACTTAATCACAGGCCGCAAGGCGATAATATGAGCAAATTCGAGAAATCAGAATGGGCAGAGAAAAAACATGCCAAAGAATTCATGGAAAACGCTGATGTCTACATACTGGAAAGAAAAAGATTATTTAAAATATTAAAATCGTTTTATAGACATTTCCTGTTAAAAAGCGAATTGGAAAGGTCGATTAAGGTTTTGGATCTGGGTTGTGGTAATGGAGCCCTCACCATGGAACTGGTTAAGGAAGACGATGAAATCCAGGCCACCCTAGTTGATGGTTCATCTGAAATGCTCAAAAATGCCCGGGAAAACCTGAAAACCCATAGTAATATGGATTTTATTCATAAAACCTTCCAGGAATTACTTAAAAGTGAATCAGAAGGGGATGATCTTCTAGTTGATAAATTTGATCTGGTGGTTTCATCCCTGGCCATCCACCACCTCCACCTTGAAGAGAAAAAATCCTTTTTCCGCTACGTATATAATCATTTAAATCCTGGAGGATTTTTTTTAAACATAGATGTGGTTAAAGCTCCTGTTAATGAACTGGAAAGCTGGTATCGTGTACTCTGGAGTGAATGGATACGAGAAAACCAGGATACTCTGGAGACAAAGACCAGTTTCGAGTATCTGCCACTACAGTACAAAAACAATCCAGACAATCATCCAGATAAATTGCAAGATCAGTTGGATGCCTTGAAATCCGTGGGATTCCAACAAGCGGATTGTTATTATAAATACGGAATATTCTCTGTTTATGGGGGAAAGAAGTAACCTCCTCACCAATGGGGGATGAATGGAAGCTCTATATACAGACAAATGCAAATAACTGTTTAATAGATATGGTTCTTTAAAATATAATTTAATAGGGGTAATTTCATGGAAAAAATTGGATTCATTGGTTACGGTGCCATGGGGAGCA
>MVPY01000070.1 GCA_002067065.1 Methanobacterium sp. PtaB.Bin024 | reverse complement strand
TTTATCTGCAACAACCTGCATCTGACACAATGCTACTGTAAATTTATCATTCATATGAACCATGCCTTGTAAAATTATACCTTAAAATATACCATATGAATATTAATTAGATTTAATTAGATTCATAATTATTTATTTATATAACACCTGGTTATAAACAAGTTATTGATCATTGGGAAGTAGATTTATATGAATTCTTATTTAAGGCATATGCAAAAGAAAAAAAAGGACCCATAAAAAGATTAAAAAAATGATTGAAAGATGATTTAGATTATTTAAATGGTGGTTTAATGTTTGAAGATGATCTTAAGGAATATCAACTATTTATCAGTCATAATGGAGAGGGTGATGAGGAGTACCTTACGTTTATACGTAAACTTATTGAAGCTCCTGATTTCCAATGGCAGGATCATGGCCTACCCGGCGAAAACAGTAAAGATGAACTCCAACAACAGATTGAACCAGCAGATGTAGTGATAATACTCACTGGTCTTTATTCTAAACATCATGACTTAATCTGTGACCAGGTGGATATTGCCCGCAAGTTAAACAAATCCATAGTTCTTATACGTCCCTATGGGTTGGAGGAAGTACCATCAGAGTTAGAGGAAATAGCTGTAGATGTGGTGGGTTGGAATCGGGTGTGTATTGTAAAGACGATTCAGGAGTCTCGGTGATCATCTTATAATACTTTAAGACTACAGGATTCATAGAGCATGTCAACCATCCAAGTTATATACAGTTGAATTGACTACCTCAACCCGGACTGTTCTTCCATAAAGTTTCCCCTTGAGTGACTGTTCTAGTTCTTCAATAGGTGGCAGTTTACCATCTCCTACAACCGCAACTACCACAGTATCATTGAAAATACCGGTATTAACTGAGGCAACAATGTATCCTGTGCCATTCAACCAGGTAGTTGATTCATCATATACATTATCTTTTAAATTGTTATCGATTAAAGTTTGGTAACTGGTGTAGGCCAGAGGCACGATTATCAAAATTACCAGGATCAAAGCAATAGTTATACCTTTACGTTTTGCCTTAAAGGATTGAGTATTGAAAGACACCTCTGGAAAGCCCATAACTCCAAAAAGGGCAGCTCCTGTCAATAAGATGGCAAAATAGTTGGTTAAAAATAGTAGGAAACTTCCCATGGCCAGGGTAAAATTGGAGGTTGCCAGTAAAATACCAGTATTAGATAGTGGGGGAACCAGTGATATGGCAATAGCCACCCCTGGCAGGGTATCTGAAACATCCTTACGTGACATTGCGAAAGCTCCGGCAAGACCAGTAACCAGGGCAGCCATAAGATCCAGAAGTTTTGGTGAAGTACGAATCATAATCTGGTCAATGCTCTGTGGGTGGACAAAGTTGGCCACTGGAAATGTCAAAAGAAAACCAACAATAATGGCCGCCAGAATCCCTCCCAAACTCACAAGTAAAGAATCTTTCATAGCATGGCCATCACCAATACTGATCCCAAAAGCAAGACCCATAATAGGCATCATGAGCGGTGCGATAATCATAGCCCCGATAACTGCAGCCACTGAATCTCCGAGTAGACCATAGGTAGCAATGCCTGAAGATAGAATCAAAAGACAGAAAAATCTTACCAAACTTTTTTTCAGATTTGGCTCTTCAAACAAGACAAGATCCCTTAATCGCTTAACTTCTGCTGCATCAACAGGATCACCATGCAGGAGGGTTCCAATAGATTCTAACATGTTAAATTCCTCATTATCGTACGATCTGGAACAAATATTTTGTCCTCATTATCACTGTTATTCACAGCCATAAAAATCTCGTTTTCCTCTCTCTGATAGTATCTTAGATGTTTTATATAAATCAATATTATTATGCGCTTGTGAAGGAAGGATTACCCTATCAATCTTCAACCAAAGAGAGATGTTTTTCTGCAGTTAAAATAAAATTCTGTAGTAAAAATAAAAAAATATGAAATATGCTAAATTTCTATTCAAATAGACTGGAAACAGGTCGAGATAAGTTTTTTACTCTCCTGATAGGCACGGGTATAAGTAGCCCACTCTGGCATCTCATATACCAATGTACAGGTCCCATTAGTGGCCAGGGGATAAGATACGGTTAATGTGGATGAACCGTGCTCAGCATTGGCTGTGGATCGGTAATATGTGAATTCAGACAAATCTTTCTCTATTTTCTCACCTAGAACCACTGATGCAGAGTCCATTTTCGGAGTAGCAATATAAAAACCTCTTCCATAACCAGGTGCATGGTCGTGACATATGATTACCACATCAACATCGGAGTTTTTCACATCGGGTACAACATATTTTGCAACCAGACCTTCCCCACTGGACCGTCCAGTGTAATAGTTATTGGGATTGTCGGTGACGTTAATACTGTAATGAATAATTTCCTCATTGGCTGATAAACTGTACTGATTAACAACATCACTAACAGTTTCTATGGAAAGTTTTTCACGCGGATGCATCCCAGTGATAACAGCAATGGTCTTTTTATCAGATGATGAATTAGAGGCTGCTAAAACCTCTTTAGTCACTGTTCCACGATAATCAGAACCCAGAAGTGATGACGATCCTGAATTGTTACCTACTGGTGGCATGGATAGAGCTATAAATGACCCTACGATAATCACCAATGCGATAAAAATCAATAATAAAGTGAAAAGTTTCTTACCATTGCCTTTGGGCTTATATGGATTATAATTTAAGTGCTCAGTATAGATCAGTTCCCCTCCACAATGACAACGGTCAAAATCTTCAGGTGATTCATCTTCTTCAAGCTCGTAATAGCCACCACAACTTTGACAAATCAGGTAAGGCATAATAATCAATTTATTATAGGATGAAAGATTCATTTAAGCTTTTTGCCCATATTAGATTTTTTTATCATCATTGATGTAATAATATTCCATTATATAAATCCTATTAATCTAAGATCAACTAAAATTAGATTATAATAGATACAAATAGTAATACTACAATTTATTTACAATATCACAAGTTTCTAATTATACGAACAGTTCGTGACTGAATTTTTAAAGCATTAATTTGAAAATATATATGATACGTAAGTTTGTAAATTAAGATCTACTAACTTAATATGTTAAGTTAGTATGGTAAATTAAGATCTACTAACAAAAAAGTGGAGGGTCTGCACATTAACCAAGATAAATCAGAACCCACAAAAAATCCTGTTTTAGATAAAACCCAGATTGAAGAAGCTTTAATCAAATCAGATTACATTCCAGACGATAATATAATTATAACTCTATTTTTAGCCCTGGAACTTGGAAAACCTATCTTGGTAGAGGGGCCGCCTGGAACTGGTAAGACGGAACTTTCAAAAGCTGTTGCACGTGCTTTGGACCGGGATTTTTTCCGGGTGCAATGTTATGAGGGTATAACCTTCGAACAGATGGTGGGAGAGTGGAATTATCAGAAACAACTACTGCATCTGGAGATGTCCCGCCTTCAAAAAACTAACATGGACAAATTAGATAAAGATGTCTTCAGCGAGGAATTCTTCATTAAAAGACCTCTACTTCAGGCTTTCATTAATCAGACCCCCTCAGTAATGCTTATTGATGAAATTGACAAGGCAGATGAGGAGGTGGAAAGCTTTCTACTCCAGGCCCTGGGAGAAAAAGAGATAACTGTCAATGATCTGGGCACTTTCCAATTACAGAATGATATCTTGGTGGTTTTAACCTCTAATTCCCAGAGGATGCTACTTGATGAAACCAGAGATAGATGTCTGTTCCTCTACATCAACTATCCAACACCTGAAAGGGAGATTGAGATTGTTAAGGCACTGGTTCCTGAAGCACCATCCATTCTGGTTGAAAAGGTGGTGGGGTTCATTGCGAGGATCAGGAAACTTGACCTGGTAAAAAAACCTTCAATCAGGGCAACTGTGGACTGGATCCAAACATTAATTGTTACTGGTAAGGTTGAAGATGGTGATGAATCCTTACGCAGTGATGAATCCCTGAAAAATACCGTGCGAGTAGTTGTAAAGTCAGAAGACGACCTTAAAAAGGTTAATTCCATGATATTCAACTCTTCCGATTGAATATGGGATGTTTATTGAAATAATAAAGTCAAGAATAGAAATAATAGGATAATAAAGTTTCTGTGTGAAGATTTATGGACAAGATCATCTATTTTTCTGGTCTGTTAAGGGAAAATGGGATTCCTGTAAGTATAAGAAGTTCTTATACTGGTAAGCAGGTTCGAGAATTAGTGAGTGAGGATGATCCTTACTTTAAAGAAGCTCTGGCCTCGGTTTATGTCAAAGAACAGAAGCAAAGAGAGACTTTTAACCATCTTTTTGATGAATTTTTCCATGGGTCTACTGATAATGTTACTGATAAAGAGGATGAAGAGGGTTCAGCTCAAACATCAAAAAAGAATGTATGGTCTACTAAAACTACTCAGAAATGGACCATTTCACACCAGGAGGATGTTTCTGATTTTAAAGCCCGTGAAATTAAGTCCAATGAGATTGATTATCATCCTCCCCTTGATGATTACAGTGACATTCCATCTGAAACTGACCTTCTCTCACGGGATATTAATACCTTGAATTCCTTTGATCCTGAGCTTTTTCTTGTATGTCAAAAGATGGGTAAGAAGATTGCCATGGTGAGAAGCAGGCGCCAGCGCCAGGCCCGGATTATGCGTCCTGATGTTCGTCGAACCATCCGTAAAAACCTTCAGTATGGAGGTGCATTGATTGACCTGGTTAAAAGCAAGCCCAAAATAAAAAAGAATCATCACT
The DNA here is from genome assembly GCA_002067065.1 of Methanobacterium sp. PtaB.Bin024. GTDB lineage: Archaea > Methanobacteriota > Methanobacteria > Methanobacteriales > Methanobacteriaceae > Methanobacterium. The sequence continues at coordinate 32,582 of MVPY01000070.1, read as the reverse complement.
TCTTTTTAAATGATGTCAGTGGATCCTGTGACTGGATAAGTAACTGGTTTTTCTGCCTGGTTTACGCTGCACAGAACTCATTCCGGAGAGTTCGTGTTTTCGATTTTGATAATAAATCAGTTGAAACTACGGTGGCCATGGATGAACCTAATATGATGGATGCTTTTATCAAGGTGCGGGATATCCGGCAGAAAAATTTGATGATCCATGGAACCAGTAACATGTACCAGGCATTTGAATCGTTCCTAGATAAAGCACAACTGAACCGGAGAACCACCCTCATGATACTCAGTGACTGCAGGGACTGGGCCGGCCCAAAAAATGATAAAATACCTCAGAGTGCTGAGTTAGTGGAGAAGATGACAAGAAAATGTCGGAAGGTTATGATCCTCAACCCTGAAGAACCGAAGAAATGGGATGTGGTGGATAGCTGTGTTTCCCATTACCGTGATGCAGGGGCAGAGATTCATGAAGTGAGAAATCTCAATCAACTGGCTGGTCTGGTAAGGGACATTTAAGTTGCCTATAGTGTGATGTTCACCAAACTACTGGTAAAATTATGAGGTTCATATTATTCGAAAAAGTTTAATTGATATCTTAAAAAAGTTAAATTGAACATGTTTTGCCTGTTTTACTGATAAAATCTTTCCGAATAACTCTGTAACTTTTTTCCCCACATTTAGGGCATTCTACTGGTTCTTTAATTTCTGGGAAAATAGTATCATCCCCATGGCCACATACTCCCCTGAATTTCCGGGTTTTCCACTCCAAAGAAGTGCTTTCAGGGATGGGATATCGATGTTTGCATTTTGGGTTTCGGCAGACAACAACCCAATCATCTATATTTTGTCTTTTATTCAATAAATTCACCTGAAAATTGTTGTAAATTTAAATTGGAACATTAAATCACAGATAATATCCTGATTTCCCTGTTAATAAAGTTTTTAGTAAACTTATTTAAGATGTAATCCTCTAAAATGTACCTATTTTAATCCTATAAAATGTACCTATTTTAATCCTATAAAATGTACCTATTTAAAATATTTGACCATTCTCTTCAGGTCACGACCGCCTCTGATTTCTTTTTCAAGGTCAAGTTCCACATAAGCCTTTTTACCTTTACTAAAACTTGAAGATACTATCAACTGGTTTCGGATAAGTTTGTAGCCATCTACTGGTGTGTGTCCCACGATCATGGCCTTGCATCCAACTTTCTCCAGAAAGTTGTCCACATCTTTTTTTGTGTAATCACCATAACGGTTCCATAACAGTTCAAAAAGTAAGGGATTATTAGAATAACCCTTTTCTGTTATGTTCATAATCTCTTTTATGGAATTCACATCTTTTGGAGGGCCAGAATGGCTTATGAATACTCCATTATCTGTTTTAATTGCCACTGGAAGTTTTTTAAAGAAATTGACGTATTCTTCTAATTTATGTTTCCATTCGGCTCCAAATTTATTTTTTAAAAGTCCCTCAAAATTTGTACTCTGATTTTCTCCACCCTTGTAAACTGATCTGTGGGTGATGGTTGCCCACTCATGATTACCAAGGAGTAGGTGAAAATTGTCGAATTGACAGTGACCTTTAACTGCTTCTAGGATTTCAAGGGAATGATCATTCTCAGAAGTGTCCATGGCATGGATAAAATCACCTGTTAAAATGAGATGGTTCTTGTTGGTTGATAGATCCTTCCATAATTCAAGGATCTTATCAAAATCGTGAACGTTTCCATGGAGATCTGTTACAATTAAAGCAATGCCTTCACATGGTAATTTTATCAAATCCTTACCATAACCTTGCATATATAATTATTATCATTGCAATCTAATAATATTATTCTGCTTTTCTGGAAACCGCAAATATCGCTATTTATAGGATAGTAGAGAAAATTTTAAAGGATTATAGGAGAATTAACCGAAAATACATAGGATATTAACTGAGTATACACGTAGAATTTTAAAAAAATAATGATAGCTAAAAAAAGGTTATCGATGATAAATTTATGAACTACTAGGACTAAAGAAGGATTCCAGCGTAACTATCTTATTATTTTTCAATTCTCTTGGAGCTTCAAGGGCCTTAAATTCCATCCCTTGTTCTTCTAACATTTCAAGTGCATCATCAGTGGCTGATGGGGCCACCAATACTCCCCTTACTTTTTCTTTATGATCACAGAAACAATCAACATACCTTCTTAACTGTTTAACAGCATTGGTGCCGGCTTTCCTGCTTTTAAGCTCTAGTATGGTGATATTACCTTCATGGTCTTTGCCCATAATATCTATGAATCCCTGGGGGGTATGGTATTCCCGGGATGTTGGTCTGAAACCTTTTTCAATAACTTCAGGATCCTTGAATATAAGGTCTCCCATATCTGCCTCATAGCCTGCCAGTTCAAGACTTTCTGAGTCCTCTCCAATGAAGTATGATGCCAGATGGGTTTGTAATATCTCCACCTCTAATGATTCAGAGGGACTTCTCCTTACCCCTTTTAACTTAACCATTCCCTGGTGAATATTAACAGTGACCTTGGTTTTTGGAGGTTGCCAGTTTACTGGTTCCAGGTTTCTGTCCTGGTGGATTATGAAGGATCCATCTGATTTGATAAGTATAATTCTGTCTCCCAGTTCCAGGCGGCTGGTGGCCCGTCCCTCATAATAAACACGACAAGAGGCCATAATGGTTATAAATGCCCTTTTTGATATTCCTTCAGTTATTATTTCCAATACAAGTTCTGTATCAGGGTTTTTTTCTTCAACCAGTTTCATGATATGAATTTCACAGTTAATAATAGAAATATTTCACTGTTATCATAATTTAAGATAGATACTTAATAATAAGCATTGGTTTGATTGTTGGTTTCCCTAAACAAAGATTATAGCCTCTGATAATATGAATAAAAAATTAAATAAATAATTAAAATTATATTAAACCCATAATAAAGATAGGATTAGAAATTCATAGAATTTAAGACCTTTGTTATCCGTACCAATCAATTTATTTAATCTAAAGAATATAAAAAATATAAAAACAGATGGTTTTTTTAATATTTCTCAAAAGGGAGACTGAAGTTGGATGAAAAATTTCACCATCACCACGGAACTTTCACAGATACACTTAAAAGAAGCTCTGGATTTTATAGAAGAACATTATCTATTAACCCAGCCAGATCTGTTTAAAAACGTCAAAAAAGGTTTCAAAAAAGATTTATATTATCTTATTTTCACGGTTGAAAATTCGAAGGAAAATTGGGAAGTTCTTGTCCGATTAAAAGCTGAAAATCCTCTCATGGTGGAAATGAAACCTGTTAGTGTTTCAGCAGATTTAGATATTACTGAAAAGATGGATCTCATTGAAGAAGAACTTCTTATTGCAGTACAGTTATATGAGGATAGCATTCGCCAGGCCACGCTTTACTTTGCCTGGGTGGAGGGTGAACAGATCATACCTGAAGCATCTCCTAACCGGAGGAAAAAGGTTTCTTTCCGTATGTTCGGAAGTAACATGATCATGATCTATGTCATCTTCTTCGCAGTTAACATTATCTTTTTCATCACATTAGGTATCGTAATGGCAATTGCTGCGATTTTAGCCTTTCAACTGGCTATTGTGCTTTTATCTGATAAGTTACTGCTTCAAACCAGTGACTGGAAAATCACACCAGAAAATCCCAGGGTGCATATTTTAGAGTATCAGCTTCCCTTAGAAGATTTTCTCAGATTCCAGGAAGAATTTGGTAAAGATATGATAATAAAAATGAAGGATAAAATCTACCAGAAGAGTCTTGCTGTGGGACGTGAGCCTACCTGTGAGTTGGGGGAGGATGTATTCAGAGAATATGGTTTCACATGCAATGCAGATCTCAGGGTTTCCAAGGTGGTTGATGTTTACAGTATTGTTAAAGATGCAGCGGGTAAATTCGGTGTTAAGATGCCACGGATTGCATTGAGTAACACTATGATAGCTAATGCTGCTGCCACTGGTCCCAGTCCTAACAGGGGCCTGGTTCTTATCACCACCGGACTTTTAGTACAGTTGGAGGAAGATGAGATATTATCTGTGATAGGGCATGAGATGGGCCACCTATCAGGTCGAGACCCACTGATACTTTTCAGTATCATTTCACTGGAATTTATCCTCAGATTCACTATTTTATTCCCTGTTGTGGTTTTATCCCCAATAGTTTATCTTATTGTGGCTTTAGGGGTCATATTTTTCATTGCCAAGTTCTTTGAAAGTAGGGCTGACCTTTTATCTGCCATGAAGATCGGGCAACCACATGTTCTGGCTGAGGCACTGCGAAAAATAGGTTACAATCGTCTCCATGCAGAAAGGATATCCCCCACCAGATTCCCCACATGGCTGAATTTCGACCCGCATCCCCCTATCTATTTTCGTATTGACCGCCTGGAGAAGATGAAAACACCAGTAAATGTTAAAGATCCTCTTCTAAAATCTGCCATAGATGTTGTGAAGGGCTTTAAACATTCTCTTGGAATTAAATGAATCATTATTTGGAAATTCAGTAGACCTAGAACCTAAAATATAAAAAAACTATAACCCTATGAAAATACAGATAAGCCTATAAAAAAACTGGAAACCCCGGAGCAATGACCATGAAAGTAGATGTTGATAATGTAGATGAGTCGAGGAATGGATGGCAAGTTCGTATTTGCGTAGATCTATCACCAGAAGAACTTTCAAGGTTAAATCAGGATTCAATTGATATGATTGAGGATTTTACAATAGACCAGAAAGATTGTGATTTGTTTTTCAACTGTTTTTTAAGTACTGCTGAACCATGGGAAGACGAACATCTAGAAGAACTCTTAAAAGCCATCAAATTCGAAGTTGAATATCATGTTAATGCTCTTTTAGAATAATAACTCTTTTAGAATAATAATATTACAATCACTTTTTAAAAAAAATTCGGATTTAAACTTTGGCATATCAAAAAAAGAAAAAAAAGAAGGGTAGTTAAATTATTAGATAGTTGCCGGTAGTGAAATATCTGTAGTAGTATTTTAGCAGATTACCCGCCGCGTCCTTTAAACTTCCTGTATGGAATTCTAAGAGGTACTTAGTTGATGATGCAAGTAGTCCATGGGTTATTTGTAAAACATTGCCATTAATAATTGTCGGAGTTATGGTTATTGCTGTTCCACCGACAGGTTTTAGCGTGATCCACATATTACCTGCATATATCGGTTCACTGAAAGTTGTAGTGATCACCTTATTACGGGCTACGTTGGTTGCATCCCTGGCAGGGCTACCAGCAATTGGTTTTGGTGGTGTACTGTCTGTGGTGAAGCTACGACTGTAAGCCAATATAGAGTTCCCTGAATAATCCACAATACTACCTGCTGCCAGAATCAGAGTGTACTTAGTAGCTTTTTTAAGCAATCCTTGAGGATAGACATATAGAATATTTTTCCAGTACCATTTGTCTATGGGTACAACTGTTCCACTGCTACTTACTAATTTTATAGTACCGGTACCAATTTTTATGGATTCACTGAAAGTTGTAGTAATAAGTTTATCCACAGGCACGTTAACTGCATTCCTGGCAGGACTACCTGCTACTGCTTTAGGTGGAACTTTATCATATGCTTTTATGGCAAAGAGTTTGTCCTGAGTGTTTCCACCAATGTATATAGTTCCGTCACTTCCGATTACTGGAGAAGCATACTGAATGGTACCAGGAGTGTCATATTTCCATATTTTATTACCTGTAGAACTTAAGGCATAAACGGCACCAGTTCCTACTTCAGCAAAGTAAACGTTGAAATTTTTATCTATGGCTGGAGCAGAAACTGAATCCCCAGTAATTGCGTATTTCCATTTAACTTTCCCATTTAAGTCAAGAGCATAGAAATAGCTTGTTCCAATACCTGAACTACCGAAGTATATGGTTCCACTGGTTACTGCTGGTGAAGAATCAATTCCAAACCAACTCACTGTTGAATCAGTGAAAGTCCATTTGGCAGTGTGTGTTGTGGGGTTAATAGCATATAACTTACCTCTTGCAGTATCACTGCCGATTTGGGTCGTACCAATATATATGGTGCCATCGGAACCTATGGCTGGAGAACTGTGATCTACATGGTCAGTAGTTATAGTGTAACTCCACTTTTCTGCTCCAGTCGTCGGGTTAAGAGCAACAAGTTTAGATGGGTGAGTAGCATCACCAGTGGCTCCGAAATAGATGGTGCCATCTGAACCAATAGCAGGGGTGCTACCATAATTAGTACCATAACATCCCGACCGCCACTTTTCAGTTAAGGTTGGGCTCAATGCATATATATAGCCGTTAATACCCCCAATTATTATGTTTCCATTAGTAGTAATGGTAGGACTGGTAGAAAATGAATCTCCGGGATGTTTAACTGACAGATCGTAATTATACAAGGTAGCTCCGTTGGATGGATTTAGTGCATATACATGATTAAGGGTATTTACATAGACTGTGCCAGAATCACTTATTGCGGGAGTGGAGTCTGCATAATTATCTGTTAGAGTTTTTTGCCAAATTTTAGCCCCAGTATTTGGATTTACAGCGTATACATTGGAATAAGCAGTGTTTGCATCATTACCGCTTGTAATGTATATTGTGCCACTAGAATCAATCACTGGCGAACCCTGAACCACGCCTCCGGTACTGGAAGTCCATTTAGTTTTAGTGTACTGAGTTCCAACATATTCTTGACCATAATCCGATTGTCCAGTGTTACCCAAATCAGTGTGAAATTTGGGTTGTGCTGTATCAGCCAGAGCCGCATTAACTGGTGCTACAACAAAAAAAACTGAAACAACCAACAGAAATAAAAAAACACTTTTATTCGACAATTTCATTTATAGCCCCCTATTTCCTAATAAATAATTATATTTATGTTAGTTAGCACATTATATATACTTTACTGGCTTGTAGTAAAGATATGACAAAAAAGGGACAATTTATATTACTTAAAATTTAATAACACCATATGCGCTATAATATATTTAAATTTAGTCATATTAGAACACTATAAATGTTTTAATAATCTTAAAATTAGTCTGAAAACTTCTACTATACTGGCAATTATGACACCAGCCATTCCCAATATAAGGAGGATTTTCAAAGCTATAGTGTAGGCTGCGTTGCTGAATATGAAGGGGAATATGGTGTATAGGTAATAACAGACCATGAATCCGAGTATGTTAAGAATTATCTGCATAATACTTCGGAACCATCCTGGATGGTAAATTAGGAATATGATGTTGGCTAGGATTGTCATGCCGATTGAGATGTTCAATATCCATAAAACATCCTGAAATGAGGGTAAGATGAAGCCCAGATGCCAGGAAAGCAGATTGTTAACAACATATAAGACTATTACATTAACAATTATAGCTCCAATAAATTCAGATGTTTTAGCTTTCTTTTCTTTGGATAATTTTTTCAGGAACCCTGTAACTTTACTTTGTTCTCCATTATCCTGTGTTTCATTCATATTATCAACCCACCACTAGATATGACATAATATGTTCTCCCAATTATACATTATCCCCAGTATATATTATTTTATATCTTCAGTTAACCTATATTTTCTAGACATGAACGTAACAAAGGCTCCTATTGCACTAATAACCGCAAACACAATAAACGTAACATGTAACCCTTCCATAAACAGGGAGTAAGTGCTGGGAACAATTTGAACGTCACCCATGAATCCTGTTAAAATAAAAAGAAGGATTCCCAGGCTCACTGTCTGACCAACATATACCATGGTGGAAAGGGTGGCTGAACCCACGCCATAAAACTTGTCAATTAAGGATTCAAGGAAATTACGGTTGGTAGGTGTTGCAAACAGGCCCATGCCAAGTCCTACCAGTGACAGACCCGTCAAAATAAAGATTAAAGTGGTTTTTTCACCTACAGTAGCCAGGGTAAGAAGTCCAATAGTGCAGATGATTGTTCCGGTTATGTTAATCATCTTGTTGTCGCTTTTATCAGTAATTCGCCCTACCAATGGTGATAAAAGTGCCACGAATAGTGGCTGCACTGATAGGATCAGTGCTGTGGTAAGTGGATCCAGACTACGCAGATCCTGTAAATAGAGGCTAAGAAGGGTCCACATAGCCGAAGTAGCAACAGTGATTAGAAGGAGTGCTATCCCCGAAAGGCTGGTCCTCCTGTTTTTGAATATGTCCAATGGAATAACTGGATTTGGACATCTTTTTTCAACCATATAAAAAATAACCAATCCAATTATGCCCATAACCAGCATTAACTTCCCTAATGATCCATGCAGGGTTGAAACTCCGTACATCAGGAGCGATAATGAAGATGCATAAATAATCGATCCTAATAAATCGAACTTTTCCCCATCAGAACTTTTCCATTCACCCTTAAACCAGGCAAAGAGTATTATTAATGCAAATAAACCTAAAGGTACATTGGCAAAGTATATGCCTCTCCATCCAAAATTCTGGGCCAGAAAACCTCCCAGGAGGGGTCCGAAAACCATCCCTAAATATACTGCGGTGACATAGATTCCCAATACCCTGCCCCTCATTTTGTGAGGGTATATAGAAATAAGAAGAGCAATAGCAGTGGCGAATATCATTGCACTGCCTAGACCTTGCAGAGAACTGAACAGCAGGATCATCATGCCTGAATTAGAAAACCCGGCCAGTAAAGATGCAAGGGTATAGATTATTATTCCCCCTGCAAACACTTTCCTGCGGCCATGGATATCTGCCAGTCTGCCAAAGGGTAAGACCAGGGCAGCGTTGGCCAGTACAAATGCATTGGGTATCCATCCCAGCATTAAGATATTAATTGCAAGATCCTTCTGGATCAGGGGAAGTGCGATACTGAGGGATGAACCCATAAATGGTATTAAAAACGAGCTTATAACCACCAGGATCAGACTCACCTTTTGCAGTGATGTTGTTGTTTCAACAGTTTTGGTGGCCATTAGTTAATCACCCTTAAAATAATTCTAGGTAACCACCTAATGGTTTCCATTAGGTAATCACACCATACAATACTGTAAAATAATGTGTATAACTATGTTAGCTGACATGGTTTAATTGATTGTAGATAGATTGTTTAATTGATTATGGATAAATAATAATATTGTTTAATTGATTATGGATAAATAATAATATGTTATAGTGATATTAATCTAAATTATGTAGAACCAAAAGAAGGGAGAATTGTATAAATGAATATTGAATGTCCTTACTGTGAAAAATTGACTGATTACAATTTTGGTGACCCACTCATCCAGACAGATCACTGGATCGTTTTTCTGGCTCCCAATCAGAGTAACCTGGCAACTTGTGTAGTGGCACTTAAACGGGACAAGAGGACTTTAAGCGGCCTTAAATGTGAGGAATGGGAGGATTTCGTCCAACTACTCGAGAGAATGGAAAAAGCAGTGAAAACTGCATTCGACGCCACCCTCTTTAATTGGGGATGCCTGATGAACACCTTTTACCTGGAAGACACCCTGGAACCTCACCTGCACTGGCATTTCATCCCACGTTATAATCATCCTGTTGAATTTGCTGGTCACAAATTTGAGGACCCTCATTTTGGTTATATGCGCCCTAGACCGCCTAAAGAAATATCTGAAGATGTTCGAAACAGGATAGCTGACAAAATCAGGGAATTTCTTTAATATTTTCTTAAATGACATTAGAAAAACAATGTAAATTAAAAATAATACAGTATAATATCAAATTTAAATTCAAAATTACCATTTTACTATGGCCAGATTGATGGCACAGAACTGGAAAACATTCATTCAGAATTCTTATTTTCCTTTAAACGCTCATTAAGTTCCTGTATGGCCTCTTCTACTTGCAGGCGAACATACCATTTTTCATCATCCATGGCTGCCAGCAGAGGTTTGATTGCCCGCTCATCACCTATCATGCCCAGTGCTCCTGCAGCGTGTCTGCGTACACTAACATCATCATCTTTTAAGGCTTCAATAAGTGCAGGTACCGCTTTTTCATCACCTATCATGCCCAGAGCTTCTTCAGCAGCACTGCGAAAACTGTAATCATCATCTTTAAGAACATCTATTAAATGATCAACTGCTCCAGGATCCCCTAAATGGCCAAGGGCAATTGCAACATTGTTCCTGATCTTTTCATCTTTTAGTGATTCTAAAAGTGGTACCAAAGCTCGTTCATCACCTATTTCGCCCAGAGCTTCGGCTGCATGCTGGCGTACGTACCATTTTTCATCGAGAAGTGTGTTTAGAAGGAATAACGTGGCATCGGTCGTGCCAATTTTACCAAGTGAACTGGCTGCATTCCACCTTACATCTGCATCATCATCTTCCAATGCCTCAATTAATGCTTTCATCACACCTTCTTCTTTGAATCTTCCCAGTGCCCTGGCTGCCATTGCACGATTTTTGTTATTGCCCTTTTTCAAGGTTTTGATAAGACCCTTTACATCTGCCTCATTTTCAAGTTTTTCCACATCTGGATTGAAACTTCCACCAAAAATACTCATAAATATTTTTCCCCCCTTCCAAAAGGCATTCATTTCTTTTGTAAAGATTCTAAATTTATCTGAGTTTGTTAAGGACCAGAGTTAGTGGCTTTAATCTTTAAAAGATTAAATTTCAGCATCACTTTTTAGAGTACTTGCGAAAATCTTCAATGAAATCCTGTGCATTAGGAGTTACAGTGACAAATTCCATGAATTTTCTCAGTTTATTTATGGTTGAAACATCCACTACATGTTCCATTGAACAGGCATCTTTTTCAGCTACCTCCTCATCTACTCCTAAAAGGAGTAAGAAATCTTTAAGAAGTTTATGTCTACTGCTGACAATCTCTGCAATCCTAAGCCCCTCATCCTTTAACTTAATTGTCCCATAACGTTCATAAGAGACCATGTCCATCTGTGAAAGTTTTTTAACTGCTTCAACCACACTGGGGGGTTTTACTCCCAGTCTTTTGGCCACGTCTTTCACCCGGATAGATCCCTGTTTCTGCTCCAATGAATACATCACCTCTAAGTAATCTTCCACACTACGGGTGATTTTTGGGGAATCTGCACTCATGATAGTATTATCTGTTTTTCTTGTTCTATTAAATTTTATCTTGTACATGGGAAAAAATGAAAATATATGAAGGAACTATATGATTATCATGTGATGTATGGAAAATCCTTATAAAGTCGAATATAGATAGATGACATGGGATTAGTGTGTATGAAAAAAGAATAATGAAAATTCTCGTGAGGAGTTTATCAAATGCCTAACTTTGATATTGAACTGGCCTTTTTAACCAGCATAATACTGGGTCTTGTTCTGGCATTCTTAAAGATTGGAGGCATATTTGCACTAGTTTTTGTTGGTTTTGTTGCTGTTTTCCTTACTAATGACGATGATGCCAGTTATAAAATAGGGGCGATGACCGCTGGTGCATTATATTTCATCTATTTTGTTACTGGCCTATTTGTTTCGCCCGATATCCCTTATCAACTACCCAACCCCCTGGGAATAGGAGTAGGTTATGCTTTTGAAGGATTTTTCACTCTCCTATTAAGTCTAGTTGTAGGTGTGCTGCTCTACGGATTGTTGGGTGCTATTGGAGGATATTTCGCTGACAAACTCTTCAAACCTCAGGACAAACCAAAACGTCCTAAAAACAGTAGGGTAAAAAGGAAAGTTGTCAAACGAAGAACCAAACCACAAAGAAGAACCCTCCAGAGAAAAGTAGGATGATTATCCTAATTTGGTTTTAAATAAGATAATAATTTTTTTCAAAATAACAAAATACAATTGAAAATTTATTGTAAGAAGAATTATTACTTTGCTTAAAACTTAAAAAATAGGTAAAACCCTATAAAAACCTATAAAAATTAAAGAAATTATTTTACTTCAAAAAATGGGAAAAAATAGATATTTTTTCTCTATACCCATGATAAAATGAAAAATGTAATTGTTGTAGGATCAGGGGCAGGTGGAGCAACAGTTGCCCGGGAACTAGCCAAAAACAGAATTAAAGTAACACTTCTTGAAAAGGGATGCAGCACTCCAGTGGATAAGGCTCACCAATACTATGACAACCTTGATGTTGGGGTTGAATTGCTTAAAACCACATGTTTAGGTGGTACCACTCTGGTTACTGCAGGAAATGCTGTGAGAACCTGCCAGGAAGAATTTAAAGAAATGGGAATCAACTTGGAAAATGAATTCCAGGAAGTGGAGGGTGAACTGAATGTTGGAACACTTCCAGACACCCATTTTGGTGAAGGTACTTTACGGATAATGGAAGCTTCTTCCGTACTGGGTTTGCCCATGGAAAAAATGTTTAAATCCATAAATCCTCATGAATGCATTCCTTGTGGTATGTGTGCATTGGGATGTCCGCGGAATGCCAAGTGGAGCTCCCTGAAATATCTTGAGGAAGCTGAAAAATTAGGGGTTAAGATCATAGATAATTCACAGGTAACCCAGATCACAACTAATAATGGACACGTGACAGGTGTTTGCAGCCATGACAAAAAATACAGTGCGGATCTGGTGATATTATGTGCTGGTGCTATTGAAACTCCCCGACTGCTTAGATCAGCTGGGATAACAGCCGGAAAAAAGCTATTTGTTGATACTTTTGTTACCGTAGGTGGTGTCCTAGAGGATATTAATTTTTATAAGGAAGTTTCTATGAATGCATTGTATAAAGGTGATGGATTCATTTTAGCACCACATTATTCCGGTTTACTTACTTCTCGCCTTGAAAAACAAGGTTTCAGTGAATCAGATATCTTGGGTATGATGGTTAAAATCAAAGATGAAGGATCAGGATGTGTGGGTGAGGATGCGGTGGTTAAAAATAACACCTCCCATGATGCTGGTCTTCTGGCTGAAGGATCCGCCCTTGCCGGTGCCATTCTCACTGAAGCAGGTGTAGATCCCAGTACCATTATTTCCACCCCTGCCAGGGGCGCCCATCCCGGGGGAACAGCAGCCATTGGTGAGGTTGTGGACAGGAATCTGGAAACAGAAATTAGAGGTTTATACGTGTGTGATGCCAGTGTTTTCCCCAGTGCACCTGGTGCACCGCCTGTTTTGACTATTTTAGCTCTGGCTAAAAGGTTAGGCAAACACATATCTCATTATACTAAAAAACATGCTTGATATTACTAAAAACCATTTAAAAAAAAACTGATTTTTTGTTTTGTTATATCAATACAAAAATATGCTTGTAAATAATAAAAAAAATAGGCTTCCCCTGGAACTACCAGGGAAAGCTCGTATTTAAATAGCCCTTTCGGAGGCGGTGTGCTATTTAAATAAATTTGATGTCATGTCTGTTTTTTAGGTGGGTACAATATCCCTCCCATAGGTTTCATTCAGGACCTCTGCCAGGCCTACATAAACTGCAGCAAATCCTGTGAATATTCCTTCATAGCCGGCTATCAGGCTTATTGTTGCATTACCAGTTACTTCCCCTATTGCCAGTAGGAAGAACAGTACTGCCAGTGCACCGAAGATTACCTGTAGTCCGCGGCCAAGTTTCAGGGTTCCGATGAACATTACCAGGGTGAATAATCCCCACATGACTAGGTATGATGCCAGTGCCATTGCATCAGGGGCTGCTGCCAGTTTCATCTGTGGGAGTACCAGGAGAAGTACGAAGCTCCACCAGAAGAGCCCATATGATCCGAAGGCAACAGTTCCGAAGGTGTTGCCTTTCTTGTATTCCATGGCACAGGCCATTATCTGGGCAATGCCCCCATAGGCTATTCCCATGGCCAGTATCATACTGTTCATTGGGAAAAGCCCTGCATTATGGACATTCAACAGCACTGTGGTCAAACCAAACCCTAACAGCCCTAAAGGTGCCGGGTTGGCTGTTAAATCTTCTATCATGACTGATTTTTTGTTTTCTTCCATACTATCACCCCTAAGGGTTTTTATCTAATGTAAATCATCTCCTTTTTTTATTTATTTCCTGTTATTGAGATTTTTTTTATTATTGCAAGTTTCTATTCTTCCATTTTTTTTATATTCTTGCAGTTTTTCGAAGTTTTTTTTATTCTTCCAGTGTGGATGTGTCTCCCAGATCCTCACCCATTTCCTGGGCCCGGAGGATTCTGCGCATGATTTTACCACTTCTGGTTTTGGGTAGTTTGTCCACCTGCACGATTTCACCAAGTACTGCCACTGGTCCCAGTTCGTGACGTACATGTTTTTTAAGATCCTCAATGAGCTGTGTTTTGAGTTCGTATCCTTCTTTGAGTATTACGAAGGCCTTAATAACTTCTCCCTTAATGGGGTCGGATCTTCCGATGACTGCTGCTTCAGCAACTGCAGGATGCGCAACAAATGCAGATTCAACTTCTGCTGAGCCGATACGGTGCCCTGCAATCTTGAGAACGTCGTCACTTCGTCCCTGTATCCAGAAGTATCCATCTTCATCTCTGCGTACCATGTCTCCTGCCCGATAGACGCATCCTGGGAATGTTTTCCAGTAAACATCAAGGAAACGTTCCTCATCTTTATAGAGGCTGCGGAACATTGCTGGCCATGGTTTTTTAATAACCAGGTATCCTCCTTTTCCTTCTGGTACTGGGTTGCCTTCTTCATCAACTACATCAGCATCGATTCCAGGAAATGCTCGGGTGGCTGATCCTGGTTTAAGAGGGGATATGGGTATTGGTGATATGAGGTGCATTCCTGTTTCAGTCTGCCACCAGGTGTCCATTATGGGGCATTTTTCCTTGCCCACGTTTTTGTAGTACCACATCCATGCTTCAGGGTTCATGGGTTCTCCCACTGTGCCCAGTATTCGCAGGGAATCCAGGTTGTAGAGGTTGGTGTATCTGATTCCGAATCTCATAAGGTGTCTGATGGCTGTTGGTGCGGTGTAGAATTTGGTTACACCATATTTTTCTACGATCTTCCACCATACACCAGGATCAGGGTAGTCTGGTGCTCCTTCATATACTACAGTTGTGGTTCCCAAGAGTAGTGGTCCGTAGAGCACATAGCTGTGACCGGTTATCCATCCAATATCTCCAGTACACCACC
The DNA here is from genome assembly GCA_002067065.1 of Methanobacterium sp. PtaB.Bin024. GTDB lineage: Archaea > Methanobacteriota > Methanobacteria > Methanobacteriales > Methanobacteriaceae > Methanobacterium. The sequence continues at coordinate 17,529 of MVPY01000070.1, read as the reverse complement.
ACAGGTCGTCGTCGTGGATGTCAAATATGAGGCGGGTTGTGGTTGCAACTCCCACCATGTATCCTGCTGTGGTGTGCACTACACCTTTGGGTTTTCCTGTGCTTCCAGATGTGTATAGGATGAAAAGGGGATCCTCTGAATCCATGGGTTCTGGTTCGCAGTATGCTGATTCACCTTCCACCAGTCGGTCATAGAAGATTTCTCTTCCTGATAATTCTGATATTTCAATGGGAGTTCCGGTGTGGTTAACAACTACAATTGTTTCCACTGTGGGGCACTGTAAGATGGCTTCATCAGCAATGGATTTCAGGTTAATGACTTTTCCTCTTCTGTATGTTCCATCAGCTGTGAAGAGTACTTTGGCTTTGGCATCATTGATACGTTCTACAAAGGCACCAACACTCAGACCAGAGTAGATGACACTGTGAACTGCTCCAATTTTGGTACAGGCCAGTAGTGCAATTAGAAGTTCTGGACACATGGGCATGTAGGTAGATACAGTGTCGCCTTTTTTAACTCCCAGATTTATAAGGGCATTGGCCAGCTTGTTTACCTGGATGTAAAGCTCGTAGAATGTTATTTTTTTCTCTTCTCCTCGTTCATTTATGTAAATGATTGCTACCTGGTTTCGTTTCTCAGTTTCAATCCACCGGTCAACTGCGTTGTAGGCCAGGTTTATTTTTCCATTTACGAACCATTTATAAAATGGTTTGTTAGAATCATCAAGGACTTTGTCCCATTTTTGGAACCATTCAAATTGCTCAGCATTATCTGACCAGTATTTTTCGATGTCTTTGCCCTTTTCAATTGCTTCATCCCAATTTTTTATCAGGGCTCGTTTTTTGATCTCTTCACTTGGTTCAAAAACTCTTCTTTCATCAAGAAGTACTGTGGTATCACGTACCATTATTCTCACGCCTTTTTATCCTTATTAAAGCTGTTTTTAACTGTGGTTGTTACTAAGTTCTTCTTAGTATATATATTTTACTATTATTAATCATTATAAATGATGATTAATCATTATAAATATTTAGTTGAACAACACATAATACGTTTTAAGATATAAATATTAAACTTTCATCTATTTATGTGTAATCCAATTCACCAGCAGTGTACATCCTCTGTAGTTCAGTGGCATTTAACAACTCATAAGCTCTGTATGGATTATTCACATAGGGAAATAACATTCCACCTAAAGTATAGACATAAGCAGGTATTATTCCATAGGTCTTTCGTAAAATCTGGAAATACAATGGGAATCCACATCCCTGAATAAACACTGGATTACCCTTCCTTGCATCACCATGCCATACCATAGGAATCTGACCTTCCTGGCCATGTTCACGTGCAAGAGTGTATACATGGTCCATTGCTTCATCATACGTATCAAACACAATTCCATCTGACTTATATTTATATCTGCCATCAGGAACACCGAATAAAGCAATTTTAAAAGAATCCCAGTAATTTGTGTCACCTGCAGCACCGGTTCCATTGGTGTCTATGAAGGCAAGTTCAATGATGAACACATCTCCATCCTGGTAACTTCGGTAATTGGAGCTACCTCCAAAGTGACAGACCAGGGCAGTTTTTGACCCTTTTACCTCAGCATACTCAGCTAAAAACTGTGAGTGAGGGTGTCCTGGATAAAAATCTGGATTTGCTAATTTTACAAATGCAACTCGCCCTAAAGGAGCAATTGGGCCATTAGAGACTGTAATAACAGAATAACCTACTATAACCGCCACAATTGCAATTACAACTAACAACCATTTCATTTTCATTTTCACCTTATTATACTATCTATTCATCAGATTAACATTCCATTTTAAAGAAAAATTATACAATTTATTATGCGAAAAATGATAAAACATGAGCTACAATACCTCCAACGATAAATGCGGTTATTAGATTAGCAGCCGAAATTACACTGGCTGCTTTTACTCCAAATTCCCGGATCAATATACTTAGTGTTGATAAACAGGGCAGATATAACATCCCAATTAATGCCAAAACAATGAACTGGGAGGAAGTAAGTGCAAGGGAAAGATCAGTTCCCACAAATGATACCAGTGTCAGTAAAACAAACTCCTTACGCACTATTCCCACAAGGAGTAGTATGCCTGCAAAGGCAGGTAGTTTTAACCATCCCACAGTCAATGGCATCATAAAATTACTTATTGGTTCTAAGACTCCCAATACATAAAATAACTGGATTACTGCACTTCCTATTATGAAAACAGGGAATACAAGATAAGCTAAAGATTTAGTTCGGTTCCATGTGTCTTTAAGAATAACAGGTGAAGATGGAATTCTTAAAGAGTGCATTTCCATAATAAGAGAAGTAGATTCGCCAGGCATGGCTTTTAAGGCTAATTTTCCCATTATGAAGATTATAACTAAATCCAAAACATAAAGTGCCAGAGCCCACCATATACTGACAAAGACCGCTACTAAGCTTAATATGATGATAGTTCTTGCAGAACAGGGTGCAAATGTTATGGCAAATGCCGCTAAAAGACGTTCCCTTTTAGTTTCCAATATACGAGTACTGTCAATAGCAGGCACACTGCAACCATAACCTAATATCAATGGGATCAATGCTTTACCATGTAAACCTATTTTTTGCATAAAACTATCCATCATAAATGCAACCCTGGTTAAAAGACCAGAGTTCTGAATGTAGGACAGTAGTATATAAAATGGAATTATAAAAGGAACAATTAAAGTTAAACCAGCAACCAGACCACCAAATGCACCATTCCATAAAACGGCAAGTACCGGGCCAGATAAAGCAGGGTCAACTGGTTGGAAAAACCCCATGACATCAGTGATTATGCCGGAGAGAAAATTTCCAATGATAAATGTCCATACCAACAAACCAATAATAACCAGAGCAGAAGTAAAATAACCATAAACAGGGTGGATTAATATTTTATCCACTTTCTCAGATAATGTTATTTTGAATTTAGTCTGATTTTGAGCTCCTGCAGCTATTTTACTTGCCAGTGCATATCTTTCAGAAGCCATGATTGCAAAGGAGGGCTCATCATGGATCTTTTCCAGTTCAAGTGCCAGATGATTGGCAAACTGAATTGCTCGAACAGATTCAGATTGAACGATCTTGTTGATTTCAGGATCATTTTCCAAGAGCTTTATAGCCACCCAACGGTTAGAATATCCCACATCAACCTTTTCAGCTTTCAGGAAATTTTCAAGGCTTTTAATGGTTTTTTCAACCTCTCCCCCATATTCGATTATATTTTTTTGATTTTTGGTTTTAGCAACATTCATTGCTTCTTTTACGAGTTTTTGTAATCCTTCACCAGTAACTGCCACTGTTGGGACTACTGGAACACCAAGTGCTTTTTCCAACTTCTCAGTGTCAATATCGTAGCCCTTTTGCCGGGCAATATCCATCTGATTAACACACACCACCATTGGAACTTCCATTTCCATTAACTGCAGGGTGAAAAAAAGGTTCCTCTCAAGTACAGATGCATCCAAGACATTGATTACAATTTCTGGTTTTTCACAAGCTATGTATTCCCTGGATACAATCTCTTCCATGGAAAAAGTTGAAAAGGAATATATGCCAGGTAAGTCTATTATATGGATTTTATGACCTTGGTAGAAAAGATTTCCTTCGGCACGTTTCACTGTCTTACCCGGCCAGTTCCCCACCACCTGGTCGGATCCGGTTAAATAGTTAAAAATAACACTTTTACCCACATTAGCGTTTCCAGCCAGGGCAATGGTAATATCACAAGTCTCTGATGATACCTTATCTTCACATGGTTTTTGTAGTTCTTTTTTTTGTGAAAGACTCTTTTCATACTCTTCTTTTTCAATACAATCCGGGATCTTAACCATATGATAGTGCTCCTTCAGCAGGTGGATCTTCCCGAATGATCTCCACAAAAACGTTTTTAGCTATATCTCTTCCCAGGGCAAGATTTGATCCCCTAACCAGGATTTTAACGGGCCCCTTGAAAGGTGCCACTTCAAGAACGGATATTTCAGCACCTATGGTGATTCCCATATCCATCAAACGCCGGATAACCTTATAATCTCCTCTAACAAATGATACTTTGCCTTTTTCTGTTCTCTTCATGTTTGTAATAGAAACCAGGTTTTTATCACGTTTTCCAACCTGGTTAACTTCTTCCTGTCTTCGCATTCGGCATTCATCGCAGGTTTGGAATTTAAAATCACAGACTGGTATTAATTCTTCATCGTCAGGACATTCGTCAGGTTGCTCCAGTAGTTGGCACAATGCACGTTCAGCATCATCAGAAAGGGAGTGTTCCATTTCACAGGCCTGATCATGAACACGTTCTTTCTTGATATGGAGCACGTCATACAAAAATCGTTCTAAAAGACGATGCTTTCTGGTAATCTTCGAGGCTATGGCATAACCCTCTTCAGTAAGAGTGACTCCCTTATAGGGAGAGTAATCAATGTAACCCAGCGTTTCCAATCTCTTTATCATCTGGGAAACACTAGCAGGAGCTATATTTAACATTTTAGATATTTTGGTTGTCTTCACAGGTCGCTCTTCCAGTGAGAGTTTGTAGATAACTTCGAGATACTCCTCTGCATTTTCGCTTAGAGTTTTTTCAGATGACATTTTAGGTTCACCTAAAACAAGTTTGATTTTAAAGTATATAAAAGTTAGGATAACCTAAGACGATTTTTATGGATTTCTGCCTGCACACAGCCTTAATTCTGAATATATATTCATTATTTTAATTGTTTTTCAAAATAGAGTATAGAATCCTTAAAAATTGCAGGCACGAATTAAAAGTTCAGAAAAAAAATAAAAAAAAAGTAAGTCACTTTGACTTACATCATTGGTGGCATTCCACCAGGCATTCCACCAGGCATTCCACCCATACCTTCCATGTCAGGTTCGGATGGTCCAGTGGAAGCAATCATATCATCGATACGCAGGATCATCTCGGCTGCTTCAGCTGCTGATTGGATGGCCTGTTTTTTAACTCGGCGTGGTTCAATAACCTTTTCATCCCTCATATCAACAACTTCACCCTTGAAAACGTTCAGTCCAATTAGATGATTCTGTTCATGGGCTGCGCGTAGGTCCACCAGTGCATCTATCTGGTCAATTCCAGCGTTTTCAGCCAATGTTTTTGGAACAATTTCCAGGGCTTCGGCAAAGGCTGAGATTGCTAATTGTTCTCTGCCACTGATGGTGTCAGCGTATTCTCTTAATCCTTTGGCTATAGCTACTTCCGGTGCTCCTCCACCAGCAACAACCTTACCATCTTCTAATGTAGCGGCAACAACACCAATTGCATCTTCAACTGCTCTTTCCACTTCTTCAGCGACGTGTCGAGTGCTTCCACGTAGTATGATGGATACTGCTTTTGGTTCGCTGCATTCTTCCACGAAGATCAGTATTTCATCGAAGATTTTCTTTTCATAGACTTTACCAGCATATCCCAGGTCTTCTGAAGTTAGATCTTCGATATTGGTGACCAGTTGTCCGCCGGTTGCTTTTCCTAAGCGTTCCATGTCCGATTTTCTTACGCGTTTAACTGCTATGATTCCTTCCCTGGCAAGCAGGTGCTGGGCCAGATCATCAATACCTTTCTGACAGAAGACCACGTTTGCACCAGTGGCCACGATTTGGTCCACCATGTCCTTGACCATCTGTTCTTCCTGTTCAATGAAGGCCTGCATCTGGGCTGGGTCGGTGAGTTTGATCTTGGCATCGGTTTCCAGGTCTTTAACTTCAATTGGATATTTTAAAAGGGCGATGTTAGCGTTTTCTATGCTTTTTGGCATGGAGTTGTCTGCTCTGCTTTTATCAATAACCACTCCTTTGGCGATCTGGGAGTCGTTGACTGTTGCACCCTGAATTCTGTGAATGTTTATGTGGTCTTTGTCCACTTTTCCATCTTCTTCCACCTGCATCACTGCACTGACCACCAGTTCAGCCAGTGGTTCTCTGGCAGTTTCGGTTCCTTTACCAGTCATTGCAGTCATTGCCACCATTTGAAGGGTGTCAGGGTCATTGGCATCCATGGAAATTTCATTTAAGAGTTCCTGTGCCTTAGCTGCTGCTTTCCTGTATCCCATTACCAGGGTGGTTGGATGTATTTCCTGTTCTAAGAGTTCTTCTGCTTTTTTGAGCAGTTCTCCTGCAATTATTACTGCGGTGGTGGTTCCGTCTCCCACTTCATCTTCTTGGGTTTTGGCTACTTCCACCAGCATTTTAGCTGCAGGGTGTTCGATGTCCATTTCTTTGAGGATGGTCACACCGTCATTGGTTACTACGATATCTCCCATACCATCTACCAGCATCTTGTCCATACCTTTTGGACCTAGAGTTGTTCTGATGGTTTCTGCGAGAACCTTTCCAGCCATAATATTCATTCTCTGAGCATCTCTTCCTAAAACTCGAGAAGAACCTTCTGGCATTATAATAATAGGTTGGCCTTGGCCACCTTGTCCTCCTAATTGTGCCACAATATCATCTCCTTTTTTCTCAATTGGTAATTTATCAGTGGGTTAGAGGTTATATAAATATGTTGTGATCAACCTTTTTTACATATTGATAGCATGAAAAAATACTTAATAACTATAATGAAATTGATTTAGGGTATTTTGAAATTAATTTAGAGACTTACATTACCTAAATAAATGAATAAACACCATTTAATAAATAAAAATTAGACTACATCACTACAACTATAAATCTCATAATACATAATAAATTTAAAGTACTATATCCTTTATTTAAAAGAAAAGAGGTGAAAAAATGGCAGCTAATCTACATGTAATTACCAGTAAAAAAGGAGGATGGGATGTTAAAAGGGACGGAGCAGTGAAGGCTTCCGGACATTTTGATACCAGAGAAGAAGCCATTGAATTTGCAGAAAAAGAGGGCGAACGCTACAATGTTGAAGTATTCATCCACAGTGAAGATGGAAAAATCGAAAAACGAGAAGAGTTTGGGAAGAAACTTTACCCCGGATAATCGAACGATAATCCCCTAATTGGAATGAACCTTAAACAATTATTTTTAATCTTTCAGTTTGTATTCAAACTCCCAGATGAACTTCCCAGTATGTTCACACCCTGCCAGGTGTTCCATCTCATGGGAAACCCCATAAGCTGCGGAACCCTCAAAACTTAGGGGGCCTTCAATTCTTTTAAGTGTTATCTCCATGGAGCCAGGATTTAGTTCTGCAATTACAATGTCTTGAGCATCAAGTTGGACCCTGAAAGGTCTTTCCACCAGTTCACGTTCATTTTTAGTGCCACATTTTTCCAGACGCAAAATTTTACCATGGGTAGAGATGAGTTGGGGGTTTACAAAGAGCGTAACCCTCTCCAGAGTGTAACCTTCCCCATCAATTTCATTAAAACGAGTGATCTTCTCCTTTACTGCCATTGCCTCTAGATCTTTGGTCTTGAAACTCCAGTCACCACCAAATTTCAAGGAGAAAAGGACTGGTATGAAAGCATCAGGTTGAATATTGAGATCCTTTATGACTCTTTTCTCAGCCAAATTGAAAGAAAGCTGTTTTTTCAGTTTATCGAATTCTGCCCCACTGCAAACTGGATCATCCAAAAGATCACCATCTAAAAGATCACAAATTTTAAAGAAAAAATTAGGGAAAAAATATCAAATTGGCACTGTTACTTGCGCTCAAATTAGCGCTATTACATGCTCTTATGATCAGCAATGGCCTTATCCACCACATCAATGATGGCAGGATCCAAATTATCTCCTTCACGGATTACCATAGGGATATTGTCACAGTACACCACTTCCAGTCCTGCCTGAAGAGCATCCTTGGTGGCCACATCCACAGCTGCTGCCTTAAGTTCTGTGAGCATAACATCTGCCTTGTCAATGTATTTCTCAATATCCTTCTGGAGCAATGGACGGTTAGATAAGTATGGTGTGGTTCCAACTACAGTACAGCCATGTTCCTGTTCCAAGTGTTTTATGAGAACATCCTTAATTGAATCTGGAGCTGTGGTGGCAAATAAGACCCGTTTACCCTCCACTGATTCTAATGGTTTGGGACGAAAAACAGTGGGTATAACCGTGGCTTCAGGGTTGAGTTCTTTTATGAACTTTTCAATGCGTTCCACTTTCGCCGGACTGGCCATGGGTTCTTCACACATGGTTATAACTGCCAAATCTGCCATTTTTATCCTGTATGGTCCGAAGAATTTTTCAATATTAATGATGGGCTGGTTTGCCCCTATAAGAACAATGTGCCGGTTGGTTTTAACTGGTGGTATGGCTGCTCCGCTTCCTTCCATAATCACAAAATCAGCATCAACCTCATTGGCCAGTTGTGCTCCTTTCTTCATGTTGGTAATAAATACTTGACCCACCATACCTCCACCGCAACGTCGGCAGCCTATGGTGAGTATGCGACTCATCAGGGCATCTTCCCAGTGATCTGATGCTGCGTGAACACCTCTATCTGACTGTTCCATGAGGTACTGGGGTGTGATCTCGATCTGGTCACCCCTGACAATTTCAGGTTCTTCAGGACCTCCACGACCCATAGCCACCACACAGGGATTGTATTTTTCCTTGTGGATTAAACGGGCAGCATAGGCTGACACTGCTGTTTTACCAATCCTTTTACCTGTTCCTAAAATCTTCAGGGATGGTTTGTGCAGTACATCATATTCATCAAGGGGTTGGAATGAAAAATCAGGCCCCTCATAGAGTATACCCTTCTCCAATACAAGTGATGCTATTTTAAAACGTTTAGAATAATCAACTACGGGTTCGTCACTGAGGTCCATGACAACATCTGCATGGTGATCCTCTGCAACCTCTACAATTAAATCATAAGGAATTTTATCATGATCAGGGCCAAAATAAACTTTAACTCCGAGTTTTTCACCGATAGATTCTGGTGAAGCATCTCTTAGTTTTTCTGTGCCTCCTATAAAAACAGCAGCAACTACTTCAATATGTTCAATGTTATCCAAAGTGTCTAATGCAGATTTAGTAACGGGAAGATAGTGTTCACCATCAATCAAGCATACCATCTTCAATAAGGTGCTCATCTAAAAATCACCAGCCTAAGGGGTTATAATTTTTTTACATCTTAATTTGTTGGGCAGTTAAAACATCTTCATTTTGGAATCGTATGAGCTCTTTTTTAGACCGTTTAACCAGTTCTGAGAGACCGTTGGAAATGTTAGAAGAAGTTCCTCCGTTGTTAGCGGCAATAATCTCAGAAATTGCGTTGGATAATACAAAAATAGCATATTTGTGTTCGGCTTTGGTGCGGTGTATGTGATGGGGGCTGATGTTCAGGCACAAATACTCCTTACATTCATCTTTCACCTCATACTCATTGTCCAGATGTTTTAAAACGTATACCAAAAATTGATGCAACTGTATAAGTTCATCTTTGTACATATCTATCAGACACCTAAAGATTAAGTAAATTAAGCAATTAAGGTTCGACCAACAGGAATATATAAACTTTGTACCAAAAACTATACCCATAACACCATAAGCCCAAGGTATATAGTATTAATTAGGTACAGGGCATAGTGGGTAAATTACTGTTTACTCATGATTGTAAATAAAGGTTTTGACTGATCAATGAATTTGAAAAAATGCAATCTGGCCTCACAGAGAGCTTTAAATTATAAATTATGAAGTATGATGGTTATAAAATGCAAATCGTCCAATTAAAAAATGAAAATCGGGTAAAATTGTTGGAAAGGTCACAGGCCGATACAAACGCAGTTATTGGCACGGTGGGAGACATTATCAGTGACGTTAAAGATAGACAAGATAAGGCACTCCGTCACTACACAAAAAAGTTTGATGGTGTCAATTTAGAGGAGTTATTGGTAAGTAAGGAAGATATTAAAGAGAGCTTCAATAAAATAGACCCTGAATTGGTTGACAGTCTCAAAAAAGCAGCCTCTAATATTAGAAAATTTCACCAATCCCAATTACCTCAGGATTGGTCAATTGAAGTTGATGATGGTGTGACTGCTGGTCAGATAGTGCGTCCATTAGAAAAGGTAGGATGTTACATACCTGGAGGAAGAGCAGTTTATCCTTCCAGCATCCTGATGACGGTTATACCTGCCAAGGTAGCAGGGGTACAGGAAATAGTCTGCTGCACACCACCAGGAAAAGATGGTAAAGTAAAGGATGTTGTTCTGGCAGCAGCATATCTTGCTGGTGCAGATAAAGTATACAGGGTGGGAGGGGCACAGGCCATTGCAGCCATGGCTTATGGTACTCAGACCATCGAAGCAGTGGACAAGATCGTTGGTCCTGGAAACATCTTCGTGACTGCTGCTAAAAAAATGGTTTATGGCCAGGTGGATATTGAGTTTCCTGCCGGACCCTCAGAAGTGCTGATCATAGCTGATGAAACCGCTAATCCTGATTTTGTTGCACTTGACTTGCTGGCCCAGGCAGAACACGACCCCCAGGCAGCAGCTGTGCTGGTAACCACCTCAACAGAACTAGCAAAAAAAGTAGAGAAAAATATTGCCAGAGAACTTCCCCAGATGGAGAGAAAAGAGATAATTGAAGAATCACTGACCGCAAATGGGTTGATCATCCTGGCTGACACTATAAAAGAATGTATAGATTTCTCCAACGATTATGCACCCGAGCACCTCATGATCATGACATCTTCGGCAGAGGAAATTGTTCCTGATATTCGAAATGCTGGCTCAATATTCCTGGGAAATTTAACCCCAGTTGCAGCAGGAGATTATGGCTCAGGAACTAACCATGTGCTACCCACATCCCTTGGCGCCAGAATGTACTCTGGCCTATCCACAGAATCCTTCCTGAAAAAACCAACAGTCCAGAAAATAACAAAAGATGGTTTAAAGAATCTTGAAGATGTTGTTATTCCTTTAGCTGAATATGAAGGATTATATGCGCATGCTGAGTCATTCAGAAGACGTCTTAATGAAAATTAAAATGAGTTTTCCGTTTAGGGCCTGAATCTTCAGAAGATAAAGAGTTGAGAAGATAAAGAGAATAGTAAAAATATATGTTGCCTAAAAAGTTAGAGGGTAATTTATATTAAAACTACATTCAAATATTAGTTACAGCATTTTATTATATCATTGAATACAATTCATTTTGTGAATACTTCATGATTCTGATTTAATGCATTCTAAAGATTAACTTACTTGATAATAACTTAAAATAAGAATATAAAATCGTTTTAAGGTGATTATATATGACAGATTCATTAGGAAACTGGAGAAGAACACATTACTCACGAGAACTCGACGATACAATGGATGGTGAATCAGTGACCCTTATGGGTTGGGTTCATGAAATACGTGACCTTGGAGGAATAATATTCGTACTCCTCCGGGACAGAGATGGCATCACCCAGATCACTGCCCCCAGCAAAAAAATCTCACCAGAACTATTTGGGGAACTTCGAAAACTTAGAAAAGAATCTGTTCTAGCAGTTCTAGGAAGTGTGCAGGGATCACCAAAAGCCCCTGGAGGTGTTGAGGTAATACCAGAGGAGATCAGATTACTCAACAACTCCGAGCAACCACTACCTCTAGATCCCACCGAGAAGGTACGGGCGGAAATTGACACCAGACTGGATTCAAGATTTCTGGACCTGCGAAAACATGGAGTCAATGCCATATTTAAAATAAAAAGCACAATGCTTCACTCAGTAAGGGTTTACCTTGAAGATAATGGTTTTATCGAAGTGAACACTCCTAAACTGGTTGCTTCAGCAACTGAGGGTGGTACTGAACTTTTCCCAATCACCTACTTTGAAAGGGAAGCTTTCCTGGGTCAGAGCCCCCAACTTTACAAGCAGATGATGATGGGATCTGGTTTTGATAAGGTCTTTGAAATCGCACCCATCTTCCGAGCCGAGGAACATGATACACTCCGCCATCTTAACGAGGTTATCTCCATTGACGTGGAAATGGCATTTGCCAACGATGAAGATGTGATGAATCTTCTTGAAAACCTGGTTCAAAACGCCATCAAAAAGGTTAAAGAAAACTGTCAGACCGAATTGGAAGATATTGGAGTCCAGTTAGAAGTTCCAGAACTTCCATTCCCTCGTCTTGAATACGATGAAGTGATCGACCTTGTTAACTCCAAAGGTGTGACCCTCAGACATGGTGAAGACCTTTCCCGTGCTGCTGAAAAGGCCTTAGGGGAAGCAATGGATGGATACTACTTCATAACCAACTGGCCCAGCAACATCAAACCATTCTATGTAATGCCCCATGAAGATGAACCAGAAAAAAGTTACGCCTTTGACCTGATGTACAAGGACCTTGAGATATCCTCAGGTGCAACCAGGGTACACCAGCACGACCTACTGGTGGAAAGGATTAAAAAACAGGGACTGAACCCAGATTCATTCCAGCGTTACCTGGCAGCATTCGAATATGGAATGCCACCACATGCAGGATGGGGATTGGGAGCAGAACGGTTCACCATGTGCCTCACTGGAATGAAAAACATCCGGGAAACAGTTCTTTTCCCAAGGGATAGGAGAAGGTTGACTCCATAATAATTCAACCTATTCAACCTTTTTAAAAGACATTTTTAAAAGAATGAAAAAAACCTTTCTAAAAGATTAGAAAAAGCTTTCTAAATTGAAAACAAGTTTTTCTAAAAGATTGAAAAACTCAAAATATTGAAAACAAAATCTCTTTTTTTATCATAACCCCCAATTCTTTTTAAATAGAATAAAAACTGGAATTATAACAAACTAATTAATTATAACAATTAAAATAGAATAAATGAAACTATGAAGATCTATGACATAGCTGTAATCGGAGCAGGACCTGCAGGATGCATGGCTGCAATACAAGGGGCACAACAAGGTAAAAACGTGACCCTCCTGGAAAAAAACGATCGTATAGGTTATAAGCTATCATTAACAGGTAATGAGAGATGTAATCTTACAAACACTGCAACTATGGAAGTTTTCCTGGAAAAATTTGGTAGGCGAGGTTCATTCTACAGGGATGCCTTCAGCAAATTTTCCAATCAGGATCTGATGAATTTTTTCATTAAACACAACCTGGAATTAAAGGAAGAAGAGGAAGGAAAGATCTTTCCCATAACTGAAAAAGCCAGATCAGTTGTGGAAGTGCTAGAAAAAGTCCTGGATGAAGAAAAAGTTAAACTTATCTATAATTATCCATTAGAACATCTCCATAAAACATCAAATGTTTTTAAATTATCTTCGATTGAAGGTGAATTCATAAATGCTTATAATGTAATCATAGCCACTGGAGGAGTGACCTATGGATTCACAGGATCTACAGGAGATGGTTTAACCATTGCAGAATTTTTAGGGCACACAATAACAGACCTTAAACCAGGTGGTGTTCCATTACGGGTGCGTGAAGAATGGATTCACCAGCTAAAGGGAGTTACCCTTGAGAATGTGGGTTTAACCATAGGATATAATGGGAAAAAAATCGATCTACCCCGTGGGAATCTGCTTCTAACACATTTTGGAGTTTCAGGACCTATTATTCTTGATATGAGCCACATAATTGTTGGACTTATGAAAGAACACGGTGATTTGAAGCTTTACATTGATTTTATGCCAGAGATCAGGAAGGATGCTCTGGGGGTCCTGTTGATGGAAGATTTCCAGAAATACTCCAAAAAGAGTCTGAAAAATTACCTAAAACATCACCTCCCCAACAACCTGATTATCCCTATCCTCAACACACTAATAATTGATCCTCAAAAAAAGCTCAACCAAATCACGAAAAAAGAACGATTGCAGCTACAGGAGATACTAAAATCCCTTCCATTAACCATATATGGACATCTTCCCATGGACAAAGCCATGGTTACCTGTGGTGGTGTTTCCAAAAAGGAGATTGATCCTCAGACCATGGAATCAAAACTTGTTAAGGGATTATACTTTGCTGGAGAAATCATTGCCGGGTGTGGTGGTAGGGGAGGTTATAATCTGCAACAGGCTTTTTCAACCGGTTACGTGGCTGGTGTAAGTGCAACAAAGTGACTTTAACTTTTCTATTTTATCTCTTGATTTTCATTTTAACGAATAAAATCGTTTTTAGTGAATTAAAATTCCTCTAATAAATTAAAAAATAGTATAAGAATAAAAAAAATTAATTAATTAATCTATTTCAAGATTAAGCTTATTTTGGATGCATTTTTTTGATATACTCTTCCACTGGCCTGGTACCGAAGTAGAGTACAATAACTGTACCAATGATCCATGTGAAGTTGGTAACAATGGTCTGTGCTGAGGCCCCAGTAGGGAATGGAAAAATCCCAAATGCCATGAGAGGGACAAATGCCAGGTACACTGTTATAAGAGAGACTGTTAAAGCTTTCCTGATTTCTCCAGTGTTAAAGGGGGATGTTCCAGACATGTAATTTGCTATCAGCATTATGCCAAAGAAGGTTACCAGGCCCATGGACACAAATATCCACTGCAGGGGTATTCCGAGAAGTTTGATTAAGAGAGGAACAACCACCAAGTCCAGTACACCCAGAACTGAAACCATTTTAAGTGCATTTTTCCAGTTCTTCTCATTGGAATGACGAACCTTACGCAAGAGATTATCCCGCTCTCGAATAGCCTTCAACCTTTCTTTATCCATCCATTCCGATTTTTTTTCTAATTCGTTGTTGATTAGCTCTAATTTTTCTATTTTAATAAGATTGAGATCGTTGATCTCTTTTTCCAGATTAATCCTTTCCTGATAAAGTTCATCAACCCGTTTTTCTAACTCTTCTCTTTCATCTGCTGCCATAACTAACCCTCCAACAGAGAATAACTGGGATTATGAAACCTGTTATAATATATAGAATATTATAACTTATTCAATATATTAATTTTTAGATGAAAATAACATATGTAATGTAAAATGGTACTTATCTAAAAGATGGGGTTTTGAAGATATATGATAAAAATTGTTTACGATATTAAAGTTTATAGGGAAGTTCTAAAAAATATAATTAACAAAGATGACGTTGTGGTGGAGCTAGGATGCCATATGGGAAATTCAACCCGCATAATTGCCCAGAAGGCACCCCATGGGAAAATCATAGCTCTGGATAAAGGTTCCCAGTCTGAGAAAAAAATGAAGGAACTGATAGAAGATGAAACTACTTCAATAGAATTTATTAAGGGTGATGTGCGGCTCCATGAAACCTTGGAAGAAGTTGCCAAAAAGGTCAACCAGATGGGTGGTTGTGATGTTCTATCAATTGATCTCGGTGGAGGTTATCATCCAGACACTACTTTCAAAGTATTCTTCATTTGGTCATCAACTTTAAAACCTCGTGAAACCATAATTAGAAATAGGGGACTTTTAGATTTCCTGCACTCAGCGTCAAGTTCTGAAATTATCACATCCAACAAGGGATGGTTGGAGTCCTGTGGAGATGACGGCATCCCCACAAGATTAAAGGAACTAAAACTCTGGTCTTCAAAATTATAAACAGGAGGGTGCTCATGATAGGGAAAAAAATCAGGATTGAAAGGATAATTAACCGAAAAACCGGTAGATGTGTTATCGTGCCTATGGACCATGGTGTATCCATAGGACCCGTGGAAGGAATAATAAAAATGGCAGAGACCATTGATGAAGTGGCCAGTGGCGGTGCCAATGCTGTAATAATGCATAAGGGAATGGTTGGTACTGGACACCGAGGTTACGGAAGAGACATTGGATTGATCATTCACCTCTCTGCCAGCACCGCCTTGGGACCAGATCCAGATCACAAGGTGCTGGTGACATCTGTAGAAAAATCCATCCAGATGGGAGCAGATGCAGTATCCGTACACGTAAATGTGGGTTCCGAGATGGAACCTGAAATGTTAATTCACCTGGGAAGCATCTCAGAGATATGTGATGATTGGGGCATGCCCTTAATTGCCATGATGTATCCTAGAGGTAAAAAAATAGACAGTGAACATGATGCTGAAGTGGTGAAGCTGGCAGCCCGTGCCGGTGCTGAATTGGGAGCAGACATCATTAAAACCAACTACACTGGAGACCCTGACACCTTCAAGGAAGTTGTTGATGGATGCCCAGTGCCCCTGGTAATAGCCGGAGGCCCCCGCGTTGAAACAGACCGCGAATTACTGGAAATGGTGAAAAACGCTGTGGATGTGGGGGGAGCTGGAGTAGCCATAGGCAGGAACATATTCCAGGCCAAATCACCACAGAAAACCACCAGGGCAATTGCTGAAATCGTCCACAACGACTTGGATGTGGATGAAGCCCTGAAAATCCTAAATGGATAAAAAAAACCCTCAACGGATAAAAAAAACTCCCCATAAATAAAATATCCTCATAAGGTTTTTAGAAGGTTAAAATCATGAAATTTGCATGGATAATGGCAGAAGGCAATGTGTGGGATGATAAAAAACAATTCATAACCACCGCCCTGGAATCCGGGATCGACCACATAGTTGACTTCACCGATGTGGACAACATCCGCAGATTAGGTAACGTGAAGATCATCTCTGATAGCGAAGGCTCTGATGTTGTAATGACTGGTCGAAACAGTGAAGGAGACGGCACCCTCAAAATACCCGATGAACTATCCGAATCCAAAGACCTGGCTGCAGTTAAAAGATTGAAAAGGATGAATAAAAAAGTAGCTGCCTACGTGGAGATCACAAGTAAAAAACACGAACAACTGGCTGCCCTACTGGGGAAAGATGCAGATTACCTCATACTGATGGGCCGTGACTGGAAAGTAATACCACTGGAAAATTTGATAGCTGATCTGCAGAAAGAGAAGGTTAAGATCATTGCTGCGGTTGCTGACTTTGATGAAGCTAAACTAGCTCTGGAAACTATGGAACATGGAACCGATGGAATACTGCTCTGTCCCCATGAGATCAATCAGATAAAAAAAGTTGCAGAGTTAATTGAGAAGATCCAGAGTGAAAGTTACCAGATGAAACCAGCAAAAATAACTAAGGTGGAACCTGTGGGGATTGGAGACAGGGTATGTGTGGACACCTGCTCAATGATGCAGTTAGGAGAAGGTATGCTGGTGGGATCATACTCACAGGGACTGTTCCTGGTGCACAGCGAATCCATGGAAAGTGAATACGTGGCATCACGACCATTCCGGGTTAACGCCGGACCAGTACATGCCTATGTCATGACCCCTGGAAACAAAACCAAATATCTTTCAGAACTGGAAACCGGAGATGAAGTCCTCACCGTGGACCAGGAAGGCAACACCAAAACAGCCATAGTAGGACGGGTCAAAATAGAAAAACGACCCCTAATGCTTATTGAAGCAGAACACGAAGGGATTGTTTTACGCACCTTACTCCAAAATGCTGAGACCATACGCCTGGTTACAGAAGATGGTAAACCAGTATCCGTGGCTGACTTAAAGGTAGGTGATAAGGTTATGATCTACCTTGACCCCAATGCCCGGCACTTTGGAATGGCCATTGAAGAAACTATCATCGAAAAATAAAAAAAGATTATTAAGGGGATTTTTTTATTTACCCCTAC
>MVPY01000069.1 GCA_002067065.1 Methanobacterium sp. PtaB.Bin024 | reverse complement strand
ACTTCTTTTATCATACTGGCAACTGTCTTGAGAAGAATAGGACCATCCATGCGTACCTGTCGCATTAAATAGATGGGTCGTAAGTAAAACTGTCGAAAAGCCTTTTTCTGCATGGATTTAAGCTCATCTAGTGAGCAATCCACTGTATCCAGCACTGGGGAAAGGAGAGTGTATTTAGACCAGTCTTTAACCTTGATAAGGTTATCTTGCACTGCTTCCTGGTAAAATCGGGTTCCAGGATAGGGTGTGGCCAGACTGAAAACTGCATATGATGGGTTTAATTCTTTGGTGAATTTAATGGTCCTTTCAATACTTTCCTTGGTGTCTCCAGGCATGCCCAGGACTACAGAGGCTATGGTGCGAATATCGTTTTCTCTGGCCAGGGCAAATGCTTGCCTGATCTTTTCAATGGTGATCTGTTTATTCACCCGGTCAAGTTGTTGCTGATCAGCGGACTCCACTCCCAGGAACAATGTTATGCAACCAGAATCGCTCAGTTTACGGAGTACTTTTTCAGATAAAGTGTCAACTCGGGCTGTGCATCCCCAGTAAACATCAATACCTCTTCTCATGATCTCATCACAGATTTCTTCCACCCGGCTGGGTTTCAGGGTGAATGTGTCATCCATGAAAGCGATCATACCTGCATCATGGTCTCGAATGAGGTGTTCCATCTCATCCACCACATTTTCTGTGGATCTCATTCTGAGCCGGTTTCCGTGCAGTGCTGCAGATGCACAGAAAGAACATTGCATGGGACATCCTCTGCCTGATATCAGAGTGGCGGTGTCCAGTTTCATGTTTAAAATCTTGTAGTGATCCATGGGTAACAGGTGCCTGGCAGGGAAGGGTAATTCATCAAGGTCCTGGATAAGGGGCCGTGGAGGTGTTAGTACACCATCTCCATAGGCTATGCCCTTAACATTTTTAATATCCTCTCCTTCCTCTAGGGTTTTCACCAGATCCAGCATGGTGTATTCTCCTTCACCTATAACTACTAGGTCAACATAATCTTTTTCCAGAATTTCCTGGTAGTTGAAGCTGGGATGGTATCCTCCCATAATCACCATGGCCTCAGGACAGGTTTTTTTGGCCAGTTCTGCAGTTTGCAAACCATGATAGATGGTGGGGGTTAAGGCTGTGATAGCTATTATCTGAGGTGATATTCGTCTGATCTCAGACTCAAGGGTTTCCCAACTCATTTCCAGAGCTGCGGCATCTATGATATCCACATCTATATCATTTTCCTCCAGAACTGCTGCCATATAAGCTATGCCCAGCGGAGGTGCAACTAATCCTATGAACTTGTACTTAGAATTAAAATAGGGAGGGTTAATGAACAGGACTTTCATATGATCACCATAAGAACTGGAGACTTAAAATACTTACGGTGGAGGTATGATGATTTACTCAGGGAGTGGGATGTCTTCATTTTCATCAACTATAACTTCTATTAATACTGGTTTATTAAGTTTTAGTGCATCCCTCACTGCAGGGAGAATATCACCTGGAGAATCCACCCTTTTAGCTTGTATATGGTAAGCATTGGCCAGTTTCACAAAATCAGGATTATCAAGTTCCACTTGGAAGGGTGCGCCATAATATAGTTCCTGCCACTGCCTGATGATGCCCAGGGATCGGTTATTAATCAAGCAGATTACTATGGGCAAATCCAGTTCAGTGATTGTTGCCAGTTCCTGTAGGGTCATCTGGAAACCACCATCACCCACAACTACCACCACTTTTTTATCGGGCCTGGCCAGACTGACACCCACACTTGCTGGGATTCCGTACCCCATGGGCCCTAATCCACCAGAAAATATCAAAGAAGAAGGTTCCAGTGCTTTTATAAGCAGGTTTACCCATGTAGTGTGGCTTCCGGCATCATTAACCAAAATTGAATCATTTTTACCTTCTAAAATTTCTTTAATAGCCCTTTGTGGTTTTAGAGGAGTTCCTTTAAAGTTTGTTCTGATTTTATGAGTTTTAGGATGTTTGGAGAGTTCTTCTAACCATTTGTCTGTATTTTTAGGTGGTGTTTTCCTGATTTTTTCCAAGAATTTTTTAACATCTGCCTGGATATTCACACTGCCTTTTAAGACTTTTTCATCTAGATTCACCTGGATGATTGGCACATCACCCAGTCCTTTCAGTGTTCGTTCTGATAGACGGCAGCCCAGGGCCAGAACCAGGTCGGAGTTTCTTCCAGCAAAGTTAGCTGCTTTTGTGCCTCGCAGACCTAAAAGTCCCATAGAAAGTGGATGGTCCTCACTTATCACTCCCCTGGCAGGATAGCTAGTAGCCACTGGAATCTGGTGTTTTTCTGCAATAACACGTAAATCATTAACTGCATGAGCCCATAGAACTCCAGCTCCAGCCAGAATGAGTGGTTTTTTTGAGTTTTCCAGTAATTTCTCTGCCTGTTTGAAGTTACTCCAATCATTAGGAAGGTTTAATTCCACGGTTTCATCCAGCAAAGACTGATCAACCTCCACCTGGAGAACATCACGTGGAATATTTAAATGTATCGGGCCTGTTTTACCTGTTTTAAGGGTTAAAATAGCCATTTTAAGAAGTTTGATTCCTTCCTCTGGTTTCTTTACAAGGTGGCTTTGCAGAGTTATGGGTTCAAAAACAGCGTTTATATCCATATCTTGGAAGACGTTTTCACCCTTAAACTGGAAGGAAACATCACCAGTGATAACCAGCAGAGGTATTGAGTCTTTGTAAGCTGTGGCCACCCCCATTACCAAGTTTAAAGCCCCTGGTCCTGCAGATGCCACACACACTCCTGGTTGGAACGAGCTCCTGGCATATCCATCTGCTGCATGAGCTGCACCCTGCTCATGACGTGTTAAAATATGTTTTATGGAAGAGTTTTGTAGAGCCTGGTAAAAAGGGAGGATTTGTTCTCCGGGATGTCCAAATATAAATTTAGTGCCTTCTTTTTCCAGTATTTTGACCAGTGCATCTGCCAATCTAATCTTGGCCATATTTTGCATAATCCAAGATATGTTGTTAACTATTTATTAAATGATAGTCCAGAGTCTATGCTTTAACTCACTGCCAGTTGAAGTGCCTATTTGGAGTTGTTGCCTGTCCATTTTTAGGAAGGTAAGTAAAAATTTATTGGATTTAACTGACATAATAAAATATAGTGTTCAACATTAATGACACTCCAGTAATGGATAAATGGTTTTAGAGGAGGGGTTACTATTTCCAGTGAATTAGATGCACTGCTTAGAGAGAACCGATTATTTCCACCATCTGAAGATTTAATTGAGGAAAGTAACATCCAGAAATGGATGGAACGTTATGGGATCAGTGATTATGATCAGCTTATCATGCGGGCTCAGGATGACCCGGAATGGTTCTGGGACGAGCTTGCCAGGGAACTGGAATGGTTCCAACCCTATAATGGTGTTTTAAAATGGGATCCTCCCCATGCTGAGTGGTTTTCTGGAGGTAGATTTAACATCACCCATAATGCCCTTGACCGACATGTTAAAACCTGGCGTAAAAATAAGGTAGCCTATATATGGGAAGGTGAATCAGGCCAGGTGATAAAGCTCACCTACCATGATCTTTATGTTAGGGTTAATCAGATGGCCAATGCCCTGCGCAGTCTTGGTGTTGGGAAGGGGGATCGTGTATCTATTTACCTACCCATGATTTTGGAGTTACCCATTGCCATGTTGGCATGTGCCAAGATCGGAGCAGTTCACAGTGTGGTATTTTCTGGTTTCTGGGCTAAAGCATTCCAGGAGAGAGCCAACGATGCCCAGGTGAAGGTGGCCATAACTGTTGATGGATTCTATCGCCGGGGCAAAGTCATACCCCTTAAAGAAAATGTGGATGAAGTACTGGATGGTATTCCTTCCCTTACAAATCTCATAGTGGTGCGACATGCTGGTTGTCCTGTGCAGATGAAATCTGGACGTGATCTCTGGTGGGAAGATATCACCCAGGACCAGGAAAAAGCATGTGCCACTGAAGTAATGGATTCAGAGGATCCACTCTTTATTCTTTACACCTCTGGAACAACAGGGAAACCAAAAGGTGTTGTTCACATCCATGGTGGTTATGCAGTAGGCACTTATACCACTTTAAAATTCGTTTTCGACATTAAAGATGAAGATATATGGTGGTGTGCTGCTGATATCGGCTGGATAACCGGCCACAGCTATATTGTTTATGCACCTCTCATTATGGGGGCTACTTCCGTTATGTATGAAGGTGCCCCTGATTACCCTGAACCTGATCGTCTGTGGAAGATGATCGAAGACTATGGGGTGAATGTTTTCTACACTGCCCCCACCACCATCAGAATGTTCATGAAACACGGGGAAAAATGGCCCCAAAAACATGATTTAACATCT
Organism: Methanobacterium sp. PtaB.Bin024; assembly: GCA_002067065.1. Classification (GTDB taxonomy): domain Archaea; phylum Methanobacteriota; class Methanobacteria; order Methanobacteriales; family Methanobacteriaceae; genus Methanobacterium. The sequence goes on along the minus strand of MVPY01000069.1, from coordinate 5,405 downwards.
TTAAGACTTCTTGGTAGTGTGGGAGAGCCTATCAATCCAGAAGCATGGATATGGTACCATAAACATATTGGTAACCGCCAGTGTCCTATTATGGATACCTGGTGGCAGACAGAAACAGGAATGCACCTTATAACACCCCTCCCCATAACCTCCCTGAAGCCAGGGTCAACAGTTAAACCCTTCCCCACAGTCAAGGCAGATGTGGTAGATGATACAGGAGAACCCATAACTGAAGGCGGAGGTCACTTGGTTATCAAAACACCCTGGCCAGCCATGTTCCGCACTCTCTACCATGACCCGGAACGTTACATGGAGGCATACTGGAGCAAATTTCCTGGATTATATCTCAGTGGTGATGTGGCCCGTGTTGACCAGGATGGCTATTTCTGGATACAAGGAAGGGAAGATGATGTCCTAAACGTTGCTGGTCATCGTATAAGCACTGCCGAGGTTGAATCTGCCCTGGTGAGCCATGCGAAAGTTGCCGAGGCTGCAGTGGTGGGGAAACCAGACCCGGTTAAAGGGGAAGAGATCTTCAGTTATGTTACGCTAAAAGAAGGGTACAATCCATCCCCAAAATTAAAACACCTTCTCAGGGAACATGTAAGGAAGGAAATCGGTCCAGTGGCCAGCCCTGCATATATTGGCTTTGTGGAAGATTTGCCCAAGACACGTTCAGGTAAGATCATGCGCAGGGTGATTAAGGCAAAGGTTAAAGGAGAGGATGTGGGAGACATAACCACCCTTGCCAATCCTGAAGCCGTGGAAGGGCTGGACCATGCATTATGAAGGACTATAAGTTATGAAAGAAGGAGTTAATTGTGGAAATAAGAAATCTGAGAAAAATAAATAAAAATTAAAAGAAACTTAAATTAGGAAAAATAAAAAAAAATATAGACTGTGAAAATTCCAAATTATGCGTTTCAACTGATTTATCCTATTATTTAGTCTTCTTTTTCCTGGTAACTTCCATCATACTCCCCTGAACCTTTAACCGGGAAAACCACTCCCTGTGCAATTCTTTCACCATGTTTTAGTGTGAAGGGGAACTCTCCCTGGTTGACCAAGAGGAATTGTAGTGTTCCGTAGAATCCTGGGTCACCAACTGCTGTGTGTATGCTTATAAATGAGCGTAAGAGAGTGGAACGGGGCAGATAGAGCATTGCATATCCTTTAGGAATTTTTATTTTCCGGTCAATGGTTACACTGTAAGCAGTTTTGGGTTCCAAAGTGTAAAGTGGTGGATCCAGTCTTTCCAGTTCTGGAAGATTCTTTTCATTGTCAATAAGTGATCCTGGTCCTTTCTGCCTGTAAACTTCATTAACTCTCAGATCTATGCCGGATGGTTCGACCAGTTCCTCGAATTCTGGGAATAATTTTATGAGTTCTTTTTCACCTAACATGGATTTTCACCTAATATGGGTAGATTTCTCCTGCAATCATTAGGATAATTTTTCACATTGGATTTTTTTTCCATTGGATATTAGATAGATTCTGATTCAACACTTAAAAAGATGATATATTAATAATTGAAATCATCAAATACTCTTCGCACTTTATTTTCAACCACCAAATAAGCTAAAATAATGAATTATATGGTCATTTCGTCTACATATCCAGTTCATCTTTCAATAATTCCTTATCAAGGAGTCGGTTGGATACAAATCCATCCACACCAAGGGATAAAACCAATCTGAGATCCTTGATAGTATCCACCACCCCAGTATACACTTTAATATCGTGGTGATGGGCATTTTCCACCATTTTTTCACTTAAGTAATGGAAAAAGGGAAACATGATGTCTGCCTTGGCATCTATGGCCTGATTCTCAGGATGTGTTGGTTGGGATATGAAAATGACCCCTGTTTTTAGGGATTTTTCCATGGATTTAAGGTTCAGTGAAATATTATGATAGAATGATGCTACAATAACCTCCTGCAGCATATTTTCCAGCTTGAGAGTATTCAAGACCTGTTTTTCAATGTTTGGCTCTTTTATTTCAATCATCAAACTAGGTTGCCCTTCAACAGTTCCTTTTCTTTTAACCATCTTGAGAACTTCTCTGAGTGTGGGTATGGTTTCTCCTGTGCCTGCGTCAAGTTCCCTTAACTGGGTGAGTGTTTTTTCCTTTACCAATCCCGTGCCATTGGTTGTGCGGTCTACTGTAGCATCATGGATAACCACCAGCTCTCCATCTGCAGATTGGCGCACATCCACTTCTACCATATCCACTCCTAACTGGAATGCATGGTTCAATGAGATTAATGTGTTTTCTGGTTCCAGGGTAGAAGCACCCCTGTGAGCAATGATCTTCATAGGTATTTAATATGTGCTTTGACTCAAAAATCATTTAAGATCACCTCAAGAATTTAATCTTAAAATATGACCGATGATTTAATCCAACATCACGATGGAATGATGATGAAATGAAGCAGGTTAAAGACCATTTTGAAGAAGAAGCAGAGATATTTGACGAACTCATAAAGACATTGATCCCTTTCTATGATGATATGGTTGAATCCCTGATATTGGCATTACCTTTTCACAGGGGAAAAAAAATTAAGGTTCTGGATCTGGGTTGTGGTACTGGGAATATATCAAAAGGGGTTAAAGAGAGGTTTTCCAATGCCCAGATTACTTGTGTGGACATGGCAGAGAATATGATCCAGATAGCAAAATCCAAACTTGCACCTTACAGTGACATTGAATTTAAGGTAGCAGATTTCCGGGACCTTAACTTCCAAGAAGACTATGATGCAGTTATATCTTCCCTGGCACTGCACCATCTACGCCCCGAAGAACAGGAATCATTCTACCATAGAATAAAAGGGTTCCTTAAAGAGGGAGGAGTCTTCTATAATGCAGATAATATCACCGGAACTTCCTCCCACCTTAACCAAATTTATATAGATAAATGGGTGGATTTCATTCTGGAAACTCACACTCAGGAAGAAGTAGAAAAGATATGGCTGCCCAAACATCGAGAAGAGGACTCACCTTCACCCCTGCGGAGTCATATTCAGTGGATGGAAGAGGCAGGATTTCGTGATGTGGATGTGGTGTGGAAACATTATTATTTTGGAGTGTATGGTGGTAAAAAATAGAGATTAAAAAAAGAGTAATTTATTTTAATTGATATTTTAATTTAGATTATTTTTATCTTATTTTTTAATATTGATCCTTTATTAATCCCCTAAAACCTGTTCCACCATCCAATCTGGATGGAACTCCATTATATCCCCGTAGCCCTGTCCAACTCCTAAAAACAGTATGGGTTTGTTGATCACATGGCCTATGGAGAGTGCTGCCCCTCCTTTGGCATCGGCATCGGCCTTGGTGAGTATGATTCCATCAACTCCCACTGCATCATCGAATTTACGGGCTTGTTCCACTGCATCGTTACCTGTGAGTGCATCTCCAACGAATATGGCAAGGTCTGGTTTGACCACTCTCTGGATCTTCTTCATTTCATCCATGAGGTTCACATTGGTCTGCATTCTTCCTGCAGTGTCAATGAGTACCAGTTCTTTTTTCTGGGCCCTTGCATGTTCCACTGCATCATAGGCCACAGCTGCAGGATCCGCACCTTTCTGGTGGCGGATGATCTTCACCCCCACCTTCTCGGCATGGTGAGATATCTGTTCAATGGCCCCTGCCCGAAAAGTATCAGAAGCAGCTATAACCGGAGTGTAACCTTCCTTAAGATAGTAATCAGCAATTTTGGAGATGGTGGTGGTTTTTCCAGTTCCGTTAACTCCCACAAACATTATTTTAAGTGGTTCACCAGTTTTTTTGGCATCCTTGACTAATTCTTCTAGATCAGGACCTTCAACAACCAGTATATCAGATATGGCATTTTTAAGGGCTTCTTTTGTGAATTTAGCCACGTCGTTTCTTCTTTTTATTTTGCGGCCCACCAGGTTATCTTTAACTGATTTAACGATCTGTTCGGATACTTCCAGCGCAACATCACCCTCCAGAAGGGCAAGTTCCAGTTCAAAAAGGATATCATCAACATCCTTCTCAGAGATGGTCTTGTGGGTGGCGAAGGTGAACAAGCCAGATGTTTCTTCTTCAGTATCCTCTTCAGAATCTGTTAAATCTTTTTTAGAATCATCTGCATCTTTTGACTCGGCTTTGGTTGAATTTTCTTCTGCAGAAATTGAATTTTCATCAGTAGATTTCCTACGTAAAAATGAAAAACGAGATTTTTTCACCTGATCTTCATCTTTTTGGGAAGATTTATCAGGTATATCTTTAAGTGATGCGGTTTTAGAATCTGCATCTTCAGAGGATGCTGTTTTTGAACCTTTATCTTCAGTAGATACTGTTTTTGAATCTTTATCCTTGGCATCCTTCTTAGAAATGGTTTCAGTTTTCTTTGAAGTTGTTTTGCCCTTTTTGGTTGAAGTTTCAGACTTTTCATCCCTGGTCTTTTTGTCTTTATCTCCAGCAATGGTTGATTTTTTCTTTTTTTCCTCTGCTTTGGCAGCTTCTTCATCTTCCTCAGAGACTACCTCATCGGAGATTTTTCCAATTGCACCGGAGAACTTCTTTTTGAGAGATTCAAACAAAAACATCCCCTCCTTAAACAGACATTATCCTGATTTAAAAAAAATATTTTGAATAATAGAGTTTTTTATACTGTTATAATAAGTTTTAAGCCAATATCCTGATCTTACAAAACAGAAATAAAATTTTAGGGTAACTATTCTTCAGGTGTACCCTCAATTTTCTGGATGAGTGCTTCAGCTTCTGGACTTTTTTGGGCGATGATGTCACTGATCTTCTGAAGATCTCCCATCATCTTCTGCATTACACCATCCAACTCTTTTTTCTGTTCTTCAATGCTTATCTTAGCATCTTCAATGTTTTTCTTAACCGCAGCACCGGATCCAAGACCTACAATCACTTCTTCGGTGTTTTTAATTTCCGTGATTAGAAATGAGCCTGCTCCTATCGGTACTAGGGTTTCAGGTGATTTTCTCCCCTTAATAGCATCCAGTGTTTCCTGTGCAATGGTTAGATCTGCGATGGTGTTTTTAAGGGTTTCCACCTGCTGGTTTAACACGTCTGCCTGGGATTTGTAGGCGTTGAGCTCGTTTATGATCTCTTCCAGCCTTTTCCGGTCTTCCATGTTGTTCACTCCGAAGTCAGTGCTTTGATCAGCGGATCAATTACTTCTTCAGCAGAGATTTCATCTATTTTCTCAATATGTATCTGGTTGCGCACAATGTGATGTTTGCTACCGAATTCTGAGTAGATCTTCTCTTTAATATCATCTTCACCCATGGCTTTCAGTTCCCTGGTAAAGGGTTTGAAACTGTCTCCCATGATGAATTTACCTTGAACTCTATATATCTTCGTCTTCATAATAATCCCTCAAGAAAACCTAATGATTCTTC
>MVPY01000068.1:42500-44872 GCA_002067065.1 Methanobacterium sp. PtaB.Bin024 | reverse complement strand
AGTATGGAAACTTTTTCACCGGTTTGACCCATTTCGCGGTACAGCATAATTATATCCTCAACTAACTAACTGAATGGGAAATTTGACTTGAACATGTATATCTATAATTGAATTTACCTTTAATGATTCAATTTACCCTCTAACTCATTTAAAAATTTAATTAGCTTCATTTCTGTAACTCTCGTCCTATGTCCCAGGCTTTACTCACCTTTTCCTTCACTGTCCAGTAATAATATGTCGGGCATGGAAAAAATTTAAGGGTATGCAAACTAAAAAAAAAGATTAACCTTAAAAAAGAATTAACCCCTTCTCCTCTCGAATTCCTGATATAATTCGTCCAGGTCCACACCTTTGTAAACCAAAAGCAGGAGGGTGTGGAATATAAGGTCGGCAGATTCATAAACCAGGTTTTCATCGTTTTTAGAGGCGATGATTACCTCGGCTGCTTCTTCACCGATTTTTTCCAGGATCTTGTCTTCTGCCTTTTTTTTATCATCATCCTGCATTATACGAGATGTGTAGGAGTCAATGGGGTGGTCCCTTCTACCCTCCAGGACCTGGTAAACTTCCCTGATGATCTCATCCTTCATTTCTTAATCACCTTATCATCCTTTCGTAACGGGCCGGTTATGGCTATTAATGGGTGCTGGGCATCGTCAATGACCTCTATATCATCAAAGGTAAAGATGCCTTCCTTGTCTGCGGTTTTCTCCATTCCCAGTTTTATATCCTGGTCCAGGGTTATGACGTAGGAGTCAATTTCATCGTAGCCCAGTTTGCGGGAGGCCACAGTACGGTGATGGCCATCCACCAGGATGTAACGGTTGCCAGTCTTCACCACTATGGTGGGCTCGGCCAGTCCCCGGGTGAGTTCGTAGGTACGCCCCTGTAGTTCATCAGCGTAGACCCGGTTCTGGGTGGGTCTTAAACGTTCGATGGGCACCATTTCATGGACCAGTTTGGTTTTAATATCATAGAGGTCTTCCAATGTTTTCTTAAAGTACCTCACCTTCATGGGAGTGGAACGTTCGATATGGGAGCGCACAATATCGGTGTTGGTTACTATCCCCACCAGGGCACCATCTTCGTTAATCACCGGCATACGGGATATTCCCATTCTAAACATTACCCGGGCAGCATCGTTGAGGGACATGGATTCATCCGCCACCACCACATCGGTGGACATGATATCCTCCACATGTTCCGCCCACTTTTTAAGGAGGAGGTCAAAGGCAGTTATCATGCCAATAACTCCATCATTGGTTTTGACGGGGAATCCATCGTGACCCGTTTTTTTCATCAGCTGGATTACTTCCTCGTTGGGTGTGTCCGGAGTGACGGTGATAACCGCCCGGGTCATGTAATCCTTAACCAGAGTGGATTTAGTCATCCGAACCTCCCTTTTTAGGGCCTTTCTTCCATATTAATCGGTTTTCACATTCTATCTTAATTACGCGGTGATAAGGAACCATGGATCCGTCAAACATGATCATAAATCCTCCTTTTAATCCTTCAATATCTGTGGCGGGAATGGTTTTAAGGTTATTTTCAGTTCCCCGGTGCAGGTAGGTAACCTGGCATTTTTCAATGTCCATTTCTGGATGCCAGTGAAGCATGTCCAGAATTCTCTTAGCCATTGGGACTAACCCCACCGGGATATGATTTTATTCCCGGTTCTTAAGTTCTTCAACCACCATCTGGTTGGTTTTTGCCGGGTCAGCTTTACCACGGGTTATCCTCATCACCTGACCAACCAGGAAGTTCAGAGCCTTGGATTTACCCTCAAAGTAGTCAGATACTGCTTCCGGGTTCTCTTCGATGGCCTGTTTCACTGCCTGGAGAACGGTGTCATCTTCCACTACCCCGATCAGTCCCAGTTCTTCGGCAATTACTCCTGGCATCTGGGGGTTTTGTGGTAGTTTTTCAATGATCCTCTGACCAGCTTTGGTGGTGATCTTCTTATCCTGCAACATCTGGAGTAATTCCACCAGTTGAGCCGTGGTTATTCCACTTTCCTTGTAGTTGAGTTTGTTGTAGTAGAGCACCCTTTTGAGTTCATCCCGCATCCACAGTGCAGCAAACTGGGGGTCCACTTCCTTGGCCACTTCCTCGAAGGCATCAGCCAGTTCCAATTCAGAGGTTATAACCTGAGCGTGGTCTTTTTTAATGCCATACTCCTCCACGAATCGTTCGGTTTTTATGTGGGCGGGTTCTGGCATTTTTTCATGTATGGATTCCACCCGTTCTTCCTCGGCGATCATGGGTGGTAGATCCGGGTCGGGTATGTAACGGTAGTCCTCAGCCTCTTCCTTAAGACGCATGGGGACGGTGATCATCTGTGATTCCAGGAAAGCTCGGGTTTCCTGTTTTAT
>MVPY01000068.1:0-37500 GCA_002067065.1 Methanobacterium sp. PtaB.Bin024 | reverse complement strand
GTGCTAGTGAGGATTAATACAACAACCGTCAAAACAATAGGCCCTAATATTCCAAGTCCAATTAAAATGAATTTGTTTAAACCTTTTTTAGCCTTTTTAGGTTTTATTTTCTCCCTACATTCTTGACAATGAAGTGCATTGTCCTGGTTTTCAGTGCCATGTCTTTTACATTTTACCATTGCCAAGTCCCTAAAATATAATTTAAAAAAATAAAAAAGAAAAAAATAAAAAAGATTTATATATACGCGCTCACTTGTGCCATCCCATAGTCTGCAGATGTACTTTGTTTTTCAAGAGTTTCTCCTCCACTTTTAAGGGAGATAGTTAAAGTTTCACTGCTGTCATCCATTTTTTGGGCGTTGGCTGCTACTGCTCCAGTTATATCCCCCAAATCAATAGTTTTGCTACCAGTGCCTTCTATTGAGCGAGTTCCTGATTCATCTGATATTGCACCACTCCACTCCCCTGAATAACTTATGACTAATGAAACAGCAGAACTAGATGAATCACTACTGGAAGAACTACTGGATTCTGTGTTAGTGGCAGGAGTACTGGATGATGATGTATCTGTAGTTGTAGTATCAGATAAGGTATTTAAATCTGGAAGAAACATAGCTCCAAATGCTATTAAAATAATAAGACCCACACAGCATACACCTGCAATTCCAATTCCGACTTTTACTCCAGTACCTTGCTTGTTCCACCAGCCCATAAAACCCCCTTTCTGGGTTTCTTCTGGTAAAGGATTACCACAGTGCTCACAAAAAGTGGAGCTATCTTTGTTTACTTTGCTACAATTTGGACAAACTTTTGTCATACGTTAAAACCTCCTTTTATAACATTTTCTAATTAAATAATACCAAATGTTAGAATAATCCATTTAAGGGCTTTAAATAATATTGCAAGCCCAATTCCCCCAAACAATCCCGTGATAAATCTTAAACTATTCTGGCTTTCTCTTGAACCAATCAGTTGAGTGAATCCGTCAAGAAATGATGGAAGGATCATTAAAAATGCAACCAGTAACAAAAAAAGAGTATAATCCACATAAAAATAATAAGCATAGATAAAATAGAAAAATGCACCCAGATAAAAGCCAGTACACCTTGAACAAACTGGGAAATAATGTCCTTTAATTTTAAAAGTTCTTTCAGGCATCCTGTGACAAATTAAATTCGAGAGCCTAAAGCCACCTGATGAATTTAAATTTTTAACTTTAGATCCTCCCCCCATTTTACCATCTTCCAATATGATAACAATTTCCTGTTAAAGTAACAATATAGTGTAAGCATTTGTACGTTATAAAGTTTACTTCATTTTCCTATAATGTGTATTGATTGTAGGTATATCCCGTAAAAATTACCACTTGAAAGAGCATAATACCCCTAATGTGTACTATAAACTAATTTATTTTTTTATAAAAATTGCCATAATATAATAGTATTATTATTTTCTTAATAATTTTAAGGGAGTATAACCTGCAATTTCGGAATAAAACTAATTAAAAACCAAGAAAACTTTGGAAAATCTATAAACTCAGTTAATTAGAATAATAATTATTCTAACATCCAAAATGTATAAAAATGACCGAAATATGCATTTATTACCCCAAAATCCTAAAAATGATTCTTTTGACCTGAAGAATCTCTCCTGTATTTCCCGAATTCTGATATCATGCATAGCTGGTCTCCCCAAAATACCGGTCCCTCCACACATATCCTCCAACCCACATCATCCACACAACACTGGCCACAGAGGCCCATGGCACACTTCATGTATCTTTCCAGGGAAAACTGGCCTGGTAGCTGGTTCTGGTAGGATATGTCAGAGAGCTTTTTCATCATGATCTCTGGACCGCAGGCCACCAGCATGTGGTAATCTTCTTCTTTTATGAGTTTTTCAGCCAGTTCTGTGGCAAAACCGCAGAATCCATGACTACCATCATCAGTGGTGGGCAAAACATTTGCACCAGCCGTTTCAAGTCGTTCCTGGAAAAGTATCTCCTTTTTGGTGGTGGCAGCAGTTATAACATCCACTTCAATACCTCTACGGGATGCTTCCTCAGTGAAGGCTGCTACAGGTGCCATTCCTATCCCCCCACCCACTACCAGCACTCTGGAACCTGCAATCTGGAATCCTCGGCCATATGGTCCTCTTATACCTAACTGGTCGTTTTCCTGGAGTTTGTGCAGTGCCTGGGTGAAGGGTCCCACCATCTTCACTGAGATACCTATCTCACCAGTAACTGGATCCATACTGGAGATGGACATGGGTTTTTCATCCTGGAAGTTCCAGACCATGACGAACTGGCCCGGATTTTCATCCGTAAATTCCCAGGGTAAAAAGAAGGTTTTTACTGTGGGTGTTTCCTCAACTATCCTCTTGATCTTCACTACCTGTGGAAAATTCATGCCATCCATCCCTTATAATGTGATTATAATGTTAGTTATTCTCTTATTTTCAATTTTCATGTATATCTAAATTAATTGTATTAATTACCATTCCGGCTATAATTCATGAGCCAGTCCTACCATTTCCTCCACTTTTTGGTAGCATTTGTCCTCCATGAACTTCAAAAGACCATTGCTTATTTCTTGGAAGATGTCCAGTCCATGGTACATGATTGCGGTTCCAATCTGGACGCACGTTGCTCCGGCGTATAAAAATTCCACCACATCCCGGTAATCCCGGATTCCACCTACACCCATTATGGGTAAGGGGACTTCCTGGTGCACCTGGTACACGCAGCGGAGGGCTATGGGTTTTATGGCTGGGCCGGACATTCCCCCGAAACGGTTGGCCAGTACAGGTCGGGCTGTTTCCAGGTCGATCCTCATACCAGGACCCAGGGAATTAATGAGTGTCAGGGCATCGGCCCCTCCACTTTCTGCTGCTCTGGCTATTTCCACAATATCTGTTACATTGGGGGTTAGTTTAACTATCACCGGGGATTTAACTGATTTTTTAACCTTCCTCACGATCTGGGTAGTTAAATCCGGATCCTGGCCTATTGATGCTCCGCAGCCTTCCATGGCATGGGGGCAGGATACGTTGAGTTCCAGGGCATCCACCAGTTTATCCACCTGGCTGGCGATCTGGGAGAATTCTTCTGGTGTGGCACCATAGATAGAGGCCACTTGGGGCACGTTTCCCTCCAGTTTTTTCAGTTCCTCCTGGAAAGCTTCCACTCCAGGGTTGGACAGTCCTATGGCATTGATTATTCCCCCTTCCACTTCTACAGTGGTAGGGTTGGGATAGCCCTTGTTGGGTTCCAGGCCAAAGGATTTGGTTACTACTCCCCCGGCTCCACTATTGGCTGCCCAGTTCAGGGATGAAGCCGTGCTTCCCAGCACCCCTGCCGCTAAAAGGGTGGGGTTTTTCATTTTCATCTGGCATATTTCCACTTCCAGCATGATTACACCTTAAGTTTAGAAGGTTTAAATCCTTTCAAGTACACATTAAATTCTATGAAGTGTTATGTAGTTGGTTGTTTTGCAGGCTTCTTGGCCTTAGATGATGATTTTAACCTCCTGGATTATGAACTTTTCCCACCGGAAGAACTCCTGGAAAAATGGGACGAGACACAGGGAAAAGATGTTAATCCCGAAGAAGAGCTTATTTTAGATAAAATGGGTAAATTGTGTGATGAAATCATAATTGAAACTGGTAAAAGCAGTTACACCTACAGAAACCTTAAATATAATTCTAAATTCACCTTCCAAATCCCCAGTAAAGGTGGGGATTATCTTCGATCACATCTGGAGGAAGTTCTCCTGGAAACTGGTTTTTTGGATTCTGATGAAGACTTAAAGAGTGTTATTCGTGAATTATCCATTCAAATCACTGAAAGGAAGCTTAAGGAGTCTTCTGAGTCTGATGATCTGTTGCTTATCCAGGCCATCCATGCCATGGACGAATTGGAGGAATCTGAGGTTAAACTTATCGAAAGAATCAGGGAATGGTACTCCATTCATTTCCCTGAGTTGGATGAAGTGCGGGATCATGCCCGTTATGTGGAGTTGGTGGCCGAGTACGGAGATCGTGACTCTATTATAAATAGTGGAGTTCTGGACCTGGAGGGAAGTGTTAGTCTCGGTGCTGATTTGTCCTCTACTGATCTGGAGGTGATTCAGGGATTTGCCATGACCATTAAATCCATTCAGGACTCTAAAAAGTCCACTGCAGATTATGTTGATGGGAAGATGGAGGAAATGGCACCCAATTTGAGGGATCTGGTGGGTGCATCCTTGGGGGCCAAGATAATAGCCCATACTGGTGGTATTAAACGGCTGGCTCTCTTACCATCCAGCACTGTCCAGATTTTAGGGGCAGAAAAGGCCCTTTTCCGTCATCTTAAGACTGGTGAGAGACCACCCAAACATGGGTTGATCTACCAGCATCCGGATGTTCGCGGCTCCAGATGGTGGATAAGAGGTAAAGTAGCCCGGGCACTGGCTGCTAAGATCAGCCTGGCTGTTCGGAAGGACTATTTCTCAGGAGAACTTGATCCATCCATTAAGGAAGGGTTCCAGGAGAAACTGGAAGGAATAACCAAGGAACATCCCTTCCCTAAAAGGACTGAGAAGTCGAAAAAGAAGAAAAAACAGGGAAAAAAGAGAAAAAAGAAAAAAGATAAGTTCCGTTATAAGAAGGGTCAGTATCAGTATTAAATTAATTGATAGGCCAATTATAAACTGTTATAAACATATCACATGGTGTATCCATCAAGAGAGGTTGAGTGGATGTGTATCTTACACTGTTTTAATGGAGTTAATGATGATCCCTTTGATTATATGTCAGGAAGGTGGTGTGAATGGTTGATGTAGTGGCAGTGGTGTCCATAATATCCAGTGTTTTTTCAATTATTTTGGCAGTGTATGCCATTCAGTTTTCCCGTAGGGTTGAGGAGCGACTCAAGAATAATTTTCTCATACTCAAGGAAACCATGGAACAAAACAAGATACAGGCTGAAACCTGTTTATCTAACATAGATCAGGAAGCAAAGGCTATTAAAAAAACCGTTGATGAGTCCCATGAAAAACTCCATGAAACCCTGAAAGATATTAAATTTAACCCCCAAACACCAGAATAACTCTGATAAACTATTTAATTTTCTATCAGGAATCCCTAAGAGGATAAGTAAAATTCCTAAGAAGATAAGTAAATTTATTCTACAGAAGACAAATAATTATTCTATAATAGCCAGACAATACTCACCAAAACTCTGAAATCTTCTACAGAGAACAAATTTAATTCATTTAACTATTAATTATCTGATCAATTTTCTACATAAGACAGAAATTGTATTCTAGAGGAGATTCTATCTATCAGCAGAACAATGTTACAATGGTCTGCAACATCCAATTAGAATATAAATAAAGAGTTTACGAAGTATTATCAATCTAGGAAAGCCTTTACTGTTGAATAAAAAAATAAGGGTGCATTGGCAATCAGTAGCCCTGCAAAATTTAATATAACTTCGAGGTGCAATAGGTATCTATTATCAGAATTTAACAAGGATAATATCAACTGAAAGGATCCAACCTTATCTGAGGAACATGTATGGAAGATAGAACACAGCATAAATTCACCGGCATATATGAACTGGAAGGTCACCTGGCCACCTGTAACCTCAACCCAGGGGTAAGAGTTTATGGGGAGAAACTGATAGAACACGAGGATGTAGAGTACCGTTTATGGGATCCTCGCCGTTCTAAGTTGGCAGCAGCCATTCTAAATGGTTTGGAAATATTGCCGGTTGAAGTTGATTCTAAGATTCTCTACTTGGGTGCTTCTGCCGGAACCACCCCATCACATATCTCAGATATCATCACTGAGGGTGTGATTTACTGTGTGGAGTTTGCACCCCGTATGATGCGGGAGCTTTTACCTGTCTGCCGGGCACGGGAAAATATGATACCTCTCCTTGAAGATGCTAGCAAACCCCAGAACTATCTGAATTTAACAGAAAAGGTGGATTTTCTCTATTCCGATGTGGCCCAGCCCAATCAGACTGAGATCTTCATGGATAACATGCGCATGTACCTGAAAGATGAGTGTCAGGGGATGATCATGATAAAAGCCAGGAGTATTGATGTTTCCCGTAAACCTAGAAAGATATTCAGGGAAGAAGCCTCCAAATTAAAAGAGCATGGTTTCCGAGTGGTGGATAAGGTGGATCTGGAGCCCTATGAGAAAGACCACCGTTGTCTGGTGTGTGAATTCGCTTTTTAAACAATACTTCAAAACAGCCTAACCTGTATTTCTCTTTTTTCTTTTCTTCTTCTCCGGGGAGTCATATCTGGCTGGCCTGGTTTAATCTCATACTTTTTAAATTTGTAATAGAAAAGAGTAACCTGGCAGGAGTCTTCATCTAACCCCATTTTAAACTCGTTATATGCTTCTTGGATGGTTTCAGCCAGGTGTCGCCACTTCATCTCCGGAGTAACTTCTGGAGGTATCTTCCAATCGATCTTGTTACTGTTCATTATAAATCAAAGAAAGGTATGAGAAGTGCGAATGATGGTGTTAGTGCAAGGGGTTTTGAGAAGTAATCTCACTTGATTTTAATAAATTACATTATTATTAAAAAGATGGGATTGAGAATTTTCAAAGATTTAATATAATAACAAGCTTAAAGTTTTGTGTAGATTACAAAAAGATATTTGCTGGTTTTTATGAAAGCTGGAACTTTATATGTTAATGGGACTGAACCAAACCCAGGGAATAATTCAGTGGCATTAAACATTAAAGACGTGTTTTTGAAGTCCACCGAGAATTTAGCATGGCTTTCCTCTGGAGACCTGGTTTTACTGAAACCAGCCCTTAATTCACCTCACCCCTACCCTTCCACCACACATCCACTCGCAATCCATGTTATTTCTAAAATATTGCAGGATAAGGGTGCAAAAGTGGTTGTGGGGGATCAGTCAGGCATAAGAAGTGTTCTTCACCACCCAGAAGGGGTGCTCCGTGGGAATAGTAAAGATAATTATATCCAAGCAGGTATGGGTACAGTAGATGATGACTTCATTAATTTTGAGGGGGAAGGATGGGATGAGGGTTTTTTTCACCATGTTTCACGTGAAACATCTTCTTGGAAGGATGGGTTCTATATAACCCGTTGGATCCAGAAGGCTGATCACATTATCAGTTTACCCCGGCTGAGCACCCATAGTCAGGCTGGAGTTACCCTTGGTTTTAAGAACATGGTTGGATGCCTAAGGGAGGACAGTCGGTTGGAGTTCCATGCTAATGGTCCTTATAATTTATTTATTAAAGCTGATGCCCATGGTAGTTCCCTTAAATCAATTGATGATCATACATGTGCCTTTTTTGAGAAGATTGTGGAGATAAGTGATGCTGTGAGAGATAAACTGCGTTTGACTTTGTTTGTGGCAACAAAGGCCCAAACTACCTTCGGACCTGACAGCCAATCTCTGGAACTGGGAAAACTAAAAATTGGCAGAGCAAACGTCACTGACTTAAAACCAGGATTAGTTTTTGCCAGTGTTGATCAGGTGGCTGCAGAATCCTTTGCAATTGCCTTAATACAACATTTAAGAAAATTTTTACCCGCTCTACCCCGTTTATATGAGCGACTGATACTTTTCTCTAATTCTAATATGAGTAAGGTGGATAACATCCCTGTAAAAGATCATCCATACATCAAACACTCTATTAACATCGGTTTGGGCGAAATAGCCAATGATATTCATTATAAATATGTTCCTGATACTATCAAAAATGTTTTAGAGGAAATATTAGATTCCGATTGAACTAAAATATTGAACTAAAATTAATAAAGTGAAATGTTGATTCCTGAAATGTTAGATTCCAATTTAATTGAATTAAAAATCACTTGATGATACCAAATGTCCATCTAAATCTGTGAGTTTAAAAAAATAAGTTGTGATTTGAAAATAGATGAAAATTTAAATCAATTTCTCTATAACCCTATCCATAATCAATGCAGATATTTCTTCCTTGGTGCTTAGGGGAACTCTTCGTATCTCATCATCAATCAGGATTACCTTGTTCTGGTCAGACCCGAATCCTGCACCTTCCTCTGAGACATCATTAGCCACCATAAGGTCTGCACCGGATTCTTTCATCCTTTTCTTAGCCGATTTGATTAATTCATCCTCTGAAATATTATAATCAGCTTTAAAACCGACCAAAAAGATTTCAGGGCTGTATTCCTTAATCTGATTAATGATCTTAGTTGCTGGGGTAAGATTTATGGTCAGATCATTCTGGGATGAAATCTTGGATCCCTGTTTTTTTAGAGTAAAATCACTGACTGCTGCTGCAGATAGGAACACATCAAAGTCAATCAGGATTTTTTGCAGCTCATCATGCATTTCCTGGGTGGATTCAACTCGGATATGGTTGAAAACTTTCGGAACATCTACATCTATCCTTCCGGTGACCATGGTTACATCTGCACCTCTGCGGAAAGCTTCTTTAGCCAGTTCCAATCCCATCTTACCTGAACTGCGATTGGTTATACCTCGGATGGGGTCGATGCCCTCATAGGTACCACCGGCACTAACCAGGACATTTTTGCCTTCCAGTTCACCTTTTGAGGTGGATTTCTGAGCCTGGAGGACAATATCATCAATGGATGGGAATTTAGCCTTGTTTTCGTCCTCTTTAGGCTCCATGAATATTACACCCTCCCTTTTTAGTTTCTGGATGTTCTCATCCACTGCCATGTACATGGACTGGTGCATGGAAGGTACGAAAACAATGGGTGTGTTATAGCCACTAGCTGTGAGTAGAAGAGTGTTAATAGGGTTATCTGCGATTTTATAGGCGAATTTACTTATGACGTTGGCTGTGGCTGGGGCCACCAGAATCAGATCTTCATCAGCGTATTTAACATGTTCAATTTTTCCGGTGAGTTTGGTTACCACTGCCTCGCCTGTGGCAAATTCCAGGGCATAGGGATTGATGATGTCACAAGCACCATCACTCATGAAACATTTAACCTGGAAACCTTTCCTTTTAAGTTCCCTGGCTAGTTTCACTGTTTCAACAGCAGCCACACTACCAGTAACGCACAGCACGATTGCCATAACTTTGATTCCCCTTTAAATCCATAGGATTTCGTTTTTAACCTTATTTTATACCATCTAAACTGTTTAAAAAGAATCCTCAAATTCTAGTTATTCCTGTCTATAACCACTTGGGTCTTCTCCCCGGTTAACTCTTGTATGATGTTGTTTAAAAGGTCTAACTTAGCAGGTAATCTCCTGGCATCCTCTCGCCTAACACGAATTTTATATCTTTCTTCTCCGTCTTTCCCATAAACTATGTTAATTCCGGAAATACGTGCAGGTGCCAATATGTCAGTGGCCACGGCTTTAAGGTCCGAATCCTCTCCAACCACCCTCACCTTTTTCTCGATGGTTTTGGATATTTCCCTTACTATTTTACCGCCTTTGCCTATGAGTTTACCCACCTGGTCTTTCTCGGTGATGATGATAACCACGTCTCCTATCTCAACGGTTTTCTTGAAGCCTATTTTACCATCACCCACCCTGTAGAGGATTTTTGCAATGTCCAAGTCAAGCTGACTGATTTCTCCGTTTTTCAGCTTATTCTCACAACCTTGACATAACATTCCGCTTTTTAAGCAGACATCGCATACTGGCAATACCATTTCTCCATTCCTCCTGATCTATTAGTGGATAATCCTAAATGTCATTTAAGACACAATGAATTATTATTATAAATCTTCACAAGCCCTATCTTATTATATAGGCGTTCAATCCCCACCGATAACTTCCCCTAACGGGTGTTAATGCCTTTAACCTTAAAACACATTTTTAAGTCTTAAACTGGATTAAAGGATAGAATCCGGGTCAAAATTTCGTATTTTGCATAGTAAGATGGATTAATTACACCACAGGAATTTACCACAGGATTGAATAAAATAAAAGCAGATTTTATTGACTTATACATCCGCCAGTCTGCCCTGTGAAGATAGCATTATAACAGTTAGTATTGTATCAATTTAACTTATAAAATTTTTGCATATAATGAGTGGAGTATAGAAATTTATGGGAATATGAAAATTACTCCAGTATAGAAATACCATTGATATTTAGTAATACAAAAACTAATCAAAGCCCATGAACTAGTTCAATCAGCGAAATAAGAGAAATAGGAGAAATTTAAAAAAAATATGGATTATTATAGCAGGGTTGATTATGATCCTATGATGCCTGGAAACTGTTTATTATCATGTCAAAGTTGGATTGCTGGGCATCGTAGTCTTCTACCTTGGCACTTGCCAGTATCACATAGATATTTTGGCCTTTCTGAAGCCATACTGCCCGGTATTTTTTCTTAATTCCTGAGTCTGAGGAGGTGTATACCATCTCATAGACCTTGGCATTGTTCAGGGTAAAGTTTCCCTCAGAAACCTTGACTCTGCCTGTGTTGTTAAAGTATGATGCATAATTCTGGCTATAAGCTGTTTGAAGGTTGTAGTTGTTGGTGTTGTTGTATTTCTGGATGACCACTGAGGTGGTTGGCTTTCCATTGATCACAGTTTCTGGATCTCCCACTGCAGCCACTCCATCAGTTGAGTTAACCTCAGCAACTCCCCATGAAGTGGGATATTGGAAGAATATATCTCCCTGAGTATAATTGTTGCTATTGTTCTCTTTCTCCTCATTGGTGATGCATCCTGATACCAGGACCACCATGAAGATGGTTACTACTAGGATTAGTGGGAGAATTTTACGCATAAAAGAACACCTTCTAATTGTTATTTTCTAATACGATTTTTAGTTGGAGAATAAATAAAATTTTGTGTGTGAATCAATGCTTTATCACTAACTGTTGTTTCAGATAACTTCTACAATCCTTATTTACTCAATACAATATTCAAGGGTTAATGTTCTAAAATATTAAAAGATGAGGTGATGAACATTCACCTCGCCATTAAATTTATCATCCAGTTCCATTTGTTGAAGTTGGAGTATTCGTTGAAGTTGGAGTATTTGATGTGGGTTGAGTAGTTGTGGTCGTAGTCGTGGTTGGCGTAGACGTAGTTGTAGTTTGAGTATTGGTTGCTGTGTTAGTGTTATCTGTAGTAGTTGTGGTATTAGAAGTAACAGTAGTTGTATTGTTGGCGGTTACTGGTGGGAATGCACTGTCATTAACCAGCATGGCAACCGAAGCTGTTTCGGAGGGTTCAGTGATGAACATGGATCCCATAGAAGTCCCCACAATGAAGGCCAGGGCAATGAAAGCCAGTAAACCTATCTTAGCCCTCTTACCAAACCATTCCCTGCTCGGAATTTCTTTACCTTTAATAGAATCCGGATTGGTAATATACTGTCTAAGCATTTCCTCTTTTTCTGCTTCATCAGCCAGTTTTTTCTTTTCCTGTTCCTGGTCCGACCAGTAATCCAGGGATCTTTCAGACCCCAATCTACCCTGCATCCGGCGCACGTGATCTGCAACCCGCAAGGTCTCCATTTTCTGCCCAATATCTCTTTTATGGGCGAAATATTCCTTTTTAGATATATTTCCTTTACTATAATCTGTCTCAAGCTCTTCTAATTCTTTGTTGAGCTTTTTTCCATCTGAAACTATTTTAATCATCTCCTTCCTGAGGATATGATCCTAAAATCTTTATGTATCCTACCTTTGATCTTATCATATTTATAACATTCATGATTTTTATATCCTTGCGATGACCCTCTAAATCCACAAAGAAGATATACCTTCCCAGCTTCTCCTTGGATGGCCGAGATTCTATCTTGGTTAAATTTATATTTTCACTGGCAAATTCACCTAATATCTCATACAAACCACCAGGACGGTCATCAGACAAACACAATACCACCGATGTTTTGTCTTTTCCTGTGGGGGCATGGTCATCATGGTCTATCACCACAAATCGAGTCATGTTATTGGCATGGTCCTGAATATTCTCTGCAGCTATTTTAAGCCCATATAAACTAGCCGCCCTGCGAGTTCCAATTGCTGCACCATTTTTTTCATTTTTTATTATCTCTGAAGCTTCAACAGTGCTGCGTGTGGCCTGTGTCCTCACCCCCATCCTCTCCAGAAACATGCGACATTGAGACAATGGCTGGTAATGGGAGTAAACCACCTCTACATCTTCTAATTCCGCATCAGGGTTTATTAGAAGGTTTAGGCTTATGGGGATTGTTATCTCACCCTTGATTTTCAGGAGGTACTGGTGGGCCAGAAGATCCAAGGTCACACCCACCGAGCCTTCAATGGAGTTTTCAATGGGAACAACTCCTAGATCAACTTCTTTCATGTGCACTGCCTGGAATACTTCTGGTATGGTATCATAAGGTACCAGGTCACCCTCCAGGGTGGATGCTGCTTCTTCTGTGAAAGTTCCTGCCGGTCCAAAAAAACCTATCTTCATAATTTTTTACCTTAAATTTAGTTGGCTGTGTAATAAACTAATGAGATTATAAACCTAATAGGGGTTATATTAATTCCTTCAAGTATAAAAAGTAATATTTAATCATAGTTTTAATATAATCCACCCTGAAGATAATTGTTCACCTTATCATTAGTGGACTGGTGTATTCTTCTTATAACTGCTTTTCCGTCTTTAATTTCAACTAAAGTTGCCATCACCTTCAAATCTCGTAGATGGCGGATGAACTCCTCGGCTTCTTCCTGGTTTTCCACCTCTATCACCAGGTCTTCGGCTGCAATTTCACCTTCTTTAACCTTTTTTATGGTTCCCAACATGGGATAAATAATGGATTCTCCCATTCTAAGAGCCCTTTCACGGAGTTCGTCATTTGTTTCGGCCATTTCATAGGCCTGGAATCCTTCCCGTATGATCCTGCTAAAAAGAAACGCCCGAGCCAGATCAAAGGGATAACTGAGGGCGTATTCAAGTTCAGATGCCTGTGCCTGGGATGAAGTGTACTTTAAAGGTTCCAGTTGCATCATGGGATCCTTCATCACCACTCCCTCCCGATCTTTATAACCTAAATCCTTGACAATCTCAAGAATCTTCTTAGGAGCCTCCTTTACAGAGAATATTCCCAATAGACGCACTGGTTCCAGACCATATTCTTCCAATAATTCCCTTTTATCCATCACAGTCAGTGGGGTGTTGGTTATTTTTTTCCGTAAATCGAAAATACGGAAACCCAATTTTCCCACTTCTGGATAATAATGGGACACATATGGGTTCAATGTACCTACCATTTCCCCACATATTACCATATCAGGATTTTCCTGGAAGAACAGATCCAGGTCGAGTATTTCATTTGCTTTACGGGTGGTGTAGGGACATACATAGCCTCCCCTTGTGAATGCAAATATCCTGTGATCTATGCAAGCTATGCGGACGTTGTAGCCATTCATCTTCTCTTCTACAGCCACATTCCCCCCAGTGAAATGTTTCTCCAATGCCGGTTTCAGCAATAAAGTTCTTCTTATTTTGGGGAAACCTCTTATAACCTCTATTTCCTCCCCCATGATGACCATGGTCCCTGCTTCCACTGATCCTAATCCTTTTCTAAACTGAATGGCTTCCAGGTTATGTTTCTGGTAATTTTTTATGGTTCCCTTCCAGTAGGCTTCTTCTAATCTTTGGGAGGGCACATTCAGTAGTTGAGAAACTTCTTCCTGGGCCAGTAGGGGTGGGATGTTTTTTTCTCTCATAAAAATATCGTTATGTTTGATTTGTCCATTCTAAAACTCTATATTCTAAAAAAAAGTTAAAAAAGGGGATTTATCCCCTAACTATGTTTCTTTATTTATCAGACTTGTTCCAATTCAACTATCAGTTTCAGGAAGTCGGTTTTTGTGATGATACCGGTCATTCCCTGGTCGTCTGCCACTGGAAGGCCACTGAAGTTATTATCCAGCATGATAAGTGCTGCTTCGGAGATTGTGCTTTCTTCAGATATGGTCTTGACGTTTTGTACCATTACATCCTCCACCAGCAGATTCCTTATCCTGGCAGGTTTGTATTTATCTGGCACAACCTTACGGAAGGACATCATTGCCAGGGCTATGTCCTTGGCAGTTATCATTCCCTGAAGTTGTCCCTCTTCAGTTACAGGCAGTCTGCCAATTCCTTTATCTATTATGATCCTCCTGGCGTGAACCAGACGATCCTGTGGTCCGATGGTGGTTATGCTAGTATGCATCCTCTCTTTCACAGTTATGTCATTGAAAGGTCTGCCCTGACAGGTTTCCAGGAAATCAGTTTTGGTGATCATGCCTATGATCTGGTTACCATCCATAACAGTCAATCCACCTATCTTGTTATCTAGCATTATCTGAGCTGCTGTTCCCAGTGTCTGATCGCCCTTGGCAGTTAAAGGTTGAGATGTCATCACTGTGGATACATGGAAATGTGAGGGCGCTAGATTGCCGTATTTGGATGATCCCAGGCGTAAAGCTATGTCTTTCTCAGTTATTATCCCTACTAATTCTTTCTGGTGGTTCTGGTTGGTGTTTATAACTGGTAATCTGGATACCTTGTGTTTTTTCATTAGTTTCAGTGCATCGTGAATGTTCTGGTCTTTATCTACAACAACTGCATCTTTTGCCATTATATCTTTGACATGCATTTTTAGATTCCCCCAGTTACTGGATTCCACGGATTATATCCGTTTTTGTGATTATTCCCATCAATTCGTCATCTTTCACCACTGGAATTCCGCTGACGTCCTTTTTCATCATCACATCAGCTGCCATAGCTGCATCTTCATCCTGTCCTATTTTTATGAGGTGGTTGTTCATGATGTCACTTGCAGTAAGCATGGATACCTCGCGAACGTTTCTCTTCTCTTGTCCGTCGGCTTTGCGCAGGAATGCTATTTTTTCCACACTAACTCCTGTTTCAGGATCTTCTACATTAGCAAATGATATGTTGGCAGAGGTGATAATTCCCACTGGTTCCTTATCCCTGATTACTACGACTTTGCCTATGTTCTTGTCTTCCATTAAGCTTATCACATGACCTATGCTGTGATTTTCATTAACAGTCACCACGTCATCAGTCATGAGTTGAGATACTTTCCATTTGCCAGTGTATTTTTGGTTGTAGAACTCCATGAGGTCGCTTTTGGTTACGATTCCCACTATTTCATCTTCATCCACTACTGGAACAGAACTGATGTCGTTTTTGATCATGAGCTCCACTGCTTCCCTTACTTCCTTAAATGGGCTGATAGTCACAGGGTTTGGTGTCATTATTCTGTGGATGGAGATGTTATCGATGGTTCTTCTTTTCCATTTGGGTCCGTTGGACCTCATTTTTCTTATTAAGTCTTTTTCAGTTAGGATGCCCACTGGTTTACCTTCCTGGTTAACCACTAAAATACGGCTGTAGCCGTGTTTGAGCATGAGGTTTCGGGCGTGACTTACTTGTTCATTTTCTTCAACTAATATTACATTCTCGTTCATTACATCCTCGATTTTCATCATGCTACTCACCCCTAAAAATTTATTAAAGCCGTGATTAACTACTTACGGCCCTTAATATGTCACTTTCTGTTATTATTCCCTGTAATTCGCCATTACTGACTACTGGAAGTCCTCCGATGCCTTTTTCTTCCATGAGGTCGCAGACATCTCCCAAGCGGGTGATGGCTGTGGCGGTGATTACCTCGTGTTCCATGATCTCAGTGATGGTGGTGTTGAGGATTTCTTCGGCACTGTTGGTTATCATGTGTTGGAATGCACTGTTTTTACCCAAAAATTCCAGTATGTCGGTGGCGGTGACAATCCCTACGATCTTATCCTTCTCAGGGTGGGGGGTCTTACGCTCTTCTCCTGTTACTGGGATTCTGCGGAGTTTGTTTCTGACCATTATCTTTGATGCACCTTCAATGCGTGTTCCAGGAGTAGTGGTAATTACATCGTTATGCATGTAGTCTTCCACCACCTCATCGGTGAGCACTCCGGCCATCAGGAGTACGAAATCTCTTTCAGATACTATTCCTGCTATTTTATGTTCAGAATCTACTATTGGGAGGGCTCCCACTCCTTTAGTTGTCATTTTAGTGACTGCACTGGTTAGGGAGTCTTTGGTATTGATGGTTTCCACTTCACGGGTCATTATCATCTTCACCGGTTCGTTGATGGCTGCGGGGAAGTTATCTTGGTGTTTTTCTTCCAGGATCTTGTATTTGTCCCCACCTCCCAGAAAGTCCAGAATGTCCATGGAGGTAACTATTCCCAGAAGCTTTTCACTCCCTGGATCAGTTATGGGAAGCCTTCTAAACTTGTTTTTTACCATTGTTTCAGCCGCTTCCTTTATGGTGGCTGTTTGAGGTGCGGTTACCACCTTCTTAGTTGCTATGCTCATCACGTCTCCCTCATGCTGGGAGGCGTGGGTTTCAAATTCCAATGGACCACGGTCCATTGATTTCACCAGGTTTATGGTTTGTTTTTTTCTCATCTATACACCTCTAATAAAGAGATAACCTTGATTGAGTTATAAAGTTATCATAATGACTTAAAAATAGTTTAGAACCCATTTTTGATAATTTTTCAGATGATGGGTAGAATATCAGTTGATATAGGACCATAAAATATCTTCTCTTGAAACTATACCAATTAAATCGGCTTCTTTAGCTCTTCAGGGTTCTCTTTTAACATATATTGGATTTTTCACAATGGGTAGGCGTCCAATATCATATTCTAATAGTATTTCTGCTGCTTCATGAATGGTGGTGCTGGATGTTGCCACTACAGGAGGGGTTTTCATGATCTTTTCCACCATAACTGCACCCCTGGTCTCATGGGATTGGGATTCACGACCCATCCGAACGTGCCCTGATCTGATGATGTCCATCCTGGTGATGATCCCAATGATCTTATTCTTCTTAATCACCGGAAGACCGGAAAATCCAGTCTCATCCATCCTTTTCCAGACATGAGAGATCAGGTCATCATGGTTACAGGTGACTACATCAGAGTTTAAAACACCTTCCAGGGTTTGATCTCTGGGAGTGGCTCCATTGTAGATTAATTTTCTTAGAATATCAGCAACAGTTATTATTCCCACCAGATTCATGTCATCCTGTGATTCCACCACAGGAGCGTATATTGTACCTGCTTCTATGATCTTCCGTGCAAGGGAGGTTAGTTCCATGTCTGGAGTGGCTATAACCAATGGACGTTCCATTATTCCCCTGGCATCTATGTTAGACTTGGTTGAAGAAATATTCAACATGTCACCACGGGTTATGACGCCTTCCAAACGGTTCTGGGATACTACGGGTATGGTGCGGAATCCTTCTTCACGGAATACAGATCTTACTTTGGTGGCATGGGTATCCACAGATACGGTGACAGGATCCGGGGTCATTATTTGTCCCACCGGGTTCAAGATTATTCACCTTCTAATTCGTCTTTACACTCCTCACACACGTACTTGCCATCCACTTCTTCCAAGTAGTCAAGGTAATTTCCACATACTTCACAGGTTCCAGGTACGGATTTTTCATTAGAAGAATATTCAATTGGGGTTTCCATCCTGGCATTTTCCACCAGTATCTCAGTGAGTTCTGGGGATACTGTCATGACATCAGTGGAGGTTAATATGCCAACAAGAACTCCATTATTCACAACTGGCAGTCTTCTTATCTTGTTTTTTGCCATGGTTCTTGCTGCTTCGTTAAGGTCTATTCCAGGGTCTATTCTTATGAGGTTTTTAGTCATAACTTCTTGTACAGTTATTTGACTGGCCTGGATATCCCTTGAAACTACCTTAGTTATAATATCACTTTCAGTTACCAGTCCTTCTGGTTCTGAATTACTCTTGATGATAAGACATCCGATGCCCTTCTGGCTCATTATAGCTGCAGCTTGGGCTACGCTTGTATGGGGGTCTACAGTTATTACACTTGAGGTCATTGCGTCGTGTACAGTCATTTGAGTGTCCATTTCCATCTAGATACCTCCTATCTCAGTTTAAGAAACTTATGAACCTGGGGTATAGTTAAAACATCTAAATGTTTTCCTGCTTTCTCAGAAATTTCCAGTAACTTATGAGTTTTCCCAGCCCAAAAATCCATAGGGCTGGCCGGCTGGACAACCAGAAGCAATTTGGATGCGTATGGGATTTCATCCTTTATTCTGGCTGCTATAGCACCCACGGTGTCCGTTTGTGTTGAGGGTTGTACTACCAACTTACAGTAAGTATTTATCCCCTCCTCTATTAATATCTTTATGGATTCTATCTCCCTGTTGAATAGATCATCCCAGTTGGAAACCGCTTCATGTTCTGGTAATTTTATATCTAAAGACACATACTCTATTAATTCTACCAATTTTGCTATTTCACCAGGTAAAGACCCATTTGTTTCTAAAAGAGCAGGAAAACTGTATTCTTCTAGGAAACTCTTAATAAAATCAGCCTGCATCAGGGGTTCTCCACCAGTGAGTGAAATAGAATGAAAATCAGGTGTTATAAGGTCATCTATCTTTTTTTGTAATGTTTTTATGTCAAATTCAGCCCCATGGTCCGGATCACGGCTTAAAGGTGTGTCACAGTAGTTACAGTTAAGGTTACATCCTGAAAACCTTATGAACACTTGTCTTGTGCCTATAAGTTTCCCTTCACCTTGAATACTGGAGAAGATTTCAGAAATACGGGCTTTTATGTTAAATCCCCCTTTATTCCACTGTTTTTTCGAAATATGCGCCTTGACCTATGCCTTCGTTCACACAGATCCCCACACTTTTGATGTCTGCCTCCTCCTGGAGGAGTGCCTGGAAAAGCTGTTCTGCAAAATACTCTGCCATGTCTTCAGCAGAAGTGGAGGATAGTGGAAGGAGATAACAGTCTTCCCTGGGAATTTTGTATTCTTTATCTCCAATAGCAAACTCTAATGATTCTCCCTTACTTTTAAAATCTATTTCTTTGCTTTTTTCTGGTAGGAGCAGTTTATGATCCAATATTTTGCACAAATCCCTTACAATTGACTTAACTGTTTTAAAGTCCACCACGAATCCAAATGGGCCTCCGCGTTCCCCTTCGACTTTCACATCCACGTGGTAGGAGTGGCCGTGTATTCCTCCACAGAACTCATGGCAGGGGATCATATGGGCTGATGAGAACCGTAAGTTAGCGTGTATTCCATTGATTATTATTTTCATTTAATGACCTTCTATGAATTTTCTAATAACGCATTTTAATGAATGATTTTTATTTTTTAGTAGATGATTTTTAATAAATGATTTTGAGGGATTATTCTTTTATTCTATATCGTTTAAAATACTCTTGTTTTAGAAATATCTTCATCTATGTCCAATATCTCATCAATATATGTTTTTGATATCTTATCAGACAACTTAGAAATCTCAACCATGTCCAGCTTTCCTGAACACTCCATTAACCCCGTAGTTTTGATGTTTTCAGGTGTTCCCTTGGTGGTGATGTTCATGGCAAAGTGGATCTTCATGCTGCTGACCGAACAAGTGGCTATGGATACACTGAGTTTCCCCTCATCACAGTAGAGATCATCCCCTCTTCTAAGGGTTTTGATCCCTATTTCCCCGAGTAAGTCCTTAACAATCATGACCAGTATCCTTTGACGGTGGTAGCAGAGTCTCATGTCTGCTGGATGGGCATCGAAGTGTTCTATTATGAAGTGGAGCATTTCATCTGATTTTATCTCCAACCCCACATCTTCATAATCTATTAACTCGTCTGGTTGGATATTCATGGGCCCTATCCAACTTACAATACTGGAACCCTTCACCCCTAAACTCTGGAAGGCCCACATTGGCTTGATCTGACTCCCATCGTACACTAATCCTGGTTCCAGTTTTATCTGTTTCATTAGTCTCACCCTTTCCAAGTCACTTTTTAGATGTGTTGGATGGTTTGATATTTTATTTTTGAGTATCCTTAACTACTAGTTCATTATAACCAGTTTCAGGGTCGAATTCTCGTTTAAAAGTTTTATCTGAAGTTAAAATGCATAATTCAACTGTGGTGTGTATTGGACTGCCATTCATCAGATGTCCCCCTGTAACCACCCCTTCACTATCAGAAACAGCCAGGTGGATGTGGACCCCATCAGTGGCTATGGTTCCTGTGGCAGATATGATCTCTAAAGGACCATCTATAATGTTATTATCACCATTAGCCATCCTAAGAACAGTTTTATCTAGACTTCCCACCATACAGATGATTACACCTGATTTTAAATCGTTTTTGTCCCTGACTTCCTCCAGGGCCCTCTTCAGGTCCTGTCCAGGTATTAGTCTTTTAACTATCATATTTAATAATGTTGCCCTTCATTAAATTAATGCATGCGAGCCAGAGTCAGAGATTTTATCTACACCAAGGACGATCTTTTCTTGGCTACCACCACCTATCTACATCCTACAGACAGGATACTTTCATTTTTACGTTACATTCCTGATCCAGATGGGGAAAGATCCCGTGATGGTTCCAGGTACAGCAAAGTTGATTCCAAACAGGCTTATAATTTTTTAAATGATAATTTTCCAGAATATCTGTTTGACTGTGAAGTTACTGGGGTTGAAATGATGGGTGTCCCAGTAGAAAAGGTGGAAGAGATATTAAGCCCTGTAGAACGTCTAACCGAAATCATGAATCACCCCTCCCCTGATGAACTTCTCTTAAAGGTGATTAAAGTCGCCAACACCTTCCATGATGAGGCATGTATCAGTCCAAAACACTTGGGCATCTCAGGATCCGTACTGCCCGGCCTGTACGACCCCCAGGTCTCCGATATCGATTTCGTAGTATACGGCCTTAAAAACCATCAAAAAGCAATGGAAACATTTGAATCACTTAAAAATGACAATAATAGCCCTTTAAAAGCTATAGCTGATGATTATTGGGCCCGACTTTATGATAAACGTATTAAAGACTCAACTTTGAGTTATGATGAGTTCCGGTGGTATGAGAACCGGAAAAATAACCGAGGAGTGGTAGATGGCACTCTCTTTGATATTTTAGCCACCAGAGAATGGGATGAAATCAAAGGAAACTTTGGTGAGGAAACTTACGAACCATGTGGGACAGTGCAAATTGAGGCGACTGTTAGTGATGCATTGGCTGCCTTTGACAACCCTGCAGTTTACCAGGTGGAAGAAGTGGACATACTGGAAGGCCATAATGCCCATATAAAGGAGGTGGCATCTTACACCCACACCTATTCTGGTCAAGCTAGGGAAGGGGAGAGGATAACCGCCAGGGGAAAGCTGGAGAAAGTTATGGGCAAAAAAACTTATTACCGTTTGATTGTGGGAACCACCAGAGAATCTCTAGGCGAATATATTAAATTGAAAAAGTTAAATTTAGATTGAAGATATTTAGATTGAAGATTATATCATCAAATATAAGTTTAAGGTAATAATGAATTAGGGAGGCACATTGATGGAGGAAACTATCAATTTAGGACTCATAGGTTTTGGAACCATTGGAAGTGGAGTTGTGGCCACTTTAGATAAGAATATGCACCTTATTGAGGACAAAGTTCAGAAAAAAGTTAAGTTGAAGAAAATTGTGGACTTGGATATAACCACTGATCGAGGGGTGGATGTGGATCCGGAGGTTCTTTCCACCAATGTAGACGATATCCTGGAGGATGATGAAATCGACATCATCATCGAACTTGTCGGTGGTTACCAACCTGCCCTTAACTTCATTTTAAAGGCCATGGAAAATGGTAAACATGTGGTAACTGCCAATAAGGCGCTTTTAGCCAAACACTGGCAGGAAATCATTGATTGCGCCCTTAAAAACCATGTGAGGATCTGTTTTGAGGCCAGTGTTGGGGGAGGAATCCCCTTACTTGCACCATTAAATGATGGCCTGGCAGCCAACAATATAGAAACTGTTTACGGAATTATTAATGGAACCGCTAACTACATACTGACCAAAATGGATGATGCAGGACTTGACTTTGATGTGGTCCTGAAAGAAGCTCAATTAATGGGTTATGCAGAACAGGACCCTACCTTTGATATTGAAGGACATGATACTGCTCAAAAACTTATAATACTGAGCATACTTGGCTTCGGAGTTTACGTTTCCCAGAAAAATTTCCATGTGGAAGGAATTACCAAAATCAAACCTGATGATATTAAATTCGCCAGGGAAGAACTGAATTCCGTGGTGAAACTTCTGGCCATAGCCCAGGTTGATGAGGATGGAGAGCTTGAAATACGGGTTCATCCCACCCTGGTGCCTCAGACCCACCTTCTAGCCTCGGTTAATGATGTTTTTAACGCAGTTTACATTGTGGGTGATATTGTAGGTCCTGTGCTTATGTATGGGCAGGGTGCAGGTATGATGCCCACTGCCAGTGCTGTGGTGGCCGACTGCATAGATATAATGCAAGACATGGATAGTTCTGTGGCCTACGGACCCTCTAAAAGTAGGGTGAAAAAGATCAAGGACATGTCAAATGTAGAGTCCAAATATTATCTGAGGATAACTGCATTAGACAAACCAGGTGTCCTACATTCCCTATCAGGCATTTTAAGTGATCTTAATATAAGTATTGAGTCTGTTAGTCAGAGAAAGGTGGATCAGACAGATGCAGTTCCCATATTCATGGTAACTCACCATGCCCTGGAAAAGAACGTGCAAAAAGCCATAGAGCTTATTGACAAACTGGATTTCGTCAAAGAAGAAACCATGATCATCAGGTTACTTTAGATTAGTATAAAGTGGATTATTATCAAGCCATTTTAAAAAAAAGATAACTCTAAAAAAATAATTAGTTAAAAATAATCATGCAACAATAGGTCCCTATTAACCTAAAACTATTCCAATAAGTCTTAATCTCCCAATAGTTTTAATTAGGACCTGATCATGGTTAAAATCATTTTATACTGTTCTATGGCATGAAGAGCGTGGGGTTCGTTGGCAGGCATTATGATCATGTCTCCCCTCTCCAGGATGTTCTTTTTACCAGAGATGGTTATTTCTGACTTTCCATCGATTATTTGTACCATAGCATCAAAGGGGGCGGTGTGTTCACTTAACCCTTCTCCTTTATCAAAGGCGAATATGGTTACTGTTCCGGTTTCTTTACGGATTATTTCCCTGCTTACAACTGCTCCTTCCTGGTAATCAAGCAAATCTTCCACGTTAATTACAACAGATTTCAGTTCATCCGACATTTTTTCACCTTTATTTTCTACATCAATTATAATACCTTTTAATTATTTTAGGACGTATTATCTAGTTTACCTTATCCCTGATCTGTATATGATTTCATCCCTCTTCCATGAATTCAATTAATGTTTGCAGATAACCAAAGAAGTTGAGAATGGCATCCACATAGTCCCTAGCATCATCCACATCATTTACATCATAATCTTTTTTATATAGGATATCATCAAATCTAGCCTCTACATCCTCCCTAACGGAGCTTAAAATGAAGTTCATTAAATCATTTAAGTTTTCAGTTTTAACTGCCTGATCAGCCATTACAACAACCGGTTCTCCATTGACAGGGGCGGGTTTGAGCCCTTCGTAGGATATTCCTCTACCTTTCAGATGTAATCTCACTGCAGTTTCAAAGAACCAGTAGTCTGCCAGTTCCGCTGCATCTCCGGATAATTCCCGTACCACCAATGTTCTTTCAAAGGCATCTTTTAGCTCGTCTTCATATTTTTCCTTAATAAAGGGAAGTACATAATTAATGTTTTCCATTTCCAGAGCTTCTTCAGCTGATTTAACCACCAGCCCATCCATGCGATCACAGCGGAGTGCCATTTCTTTTTCACCTCTTGATTTAGTCAAGGAATAATTATTTTAAACATATTCTAAACTGAATGACTGCTTAAATTGTATATTTAATCCCTTTTAATAGATCGCGAACATTTACTCAGCTTAATCTTGAAAGGACACTTATTTATGCTAATTTAATCCATTACGTGCTAGTTAATATTTGTTGGCAATAAGTATTAAATGATCTCCATCAACCTACGACAACCACAGATATTATACTATAAATCATTTCAGGAACATAATATAACTGGTGATTGTTATGGATAAAGAAACTGAGGAACTCCTGAAAAAGTGTGAAAGCGTGGAAGATACCAGTATTATGGGTGTCTGCAAAAATCTTTTAACCATGATGGCTGAAAAGAATGTGGTAATTGAGGATAAAGAAGGACAAACCTATCTGGATATGGCTGAAACCCTCAAACCTAGTGATGTGTCACAGGTGTTGCAGTTAGCCCTTAAAGTGCGAGAAAGTGGAGATATTACCGACGTAGATCTGAAAAATGAAGCAAGCAGACTCATCAGAGCCATAGAGATGAGTTAAAAAGAATTCACACCAGAAATAAAACTTCAGGGAACATATACTCAGATTATTTTTCCCTTTTTAATTTATTTTCCATTTAAATCTTTTTAAAACCTTTTTTTACCTAATTTTTTAATGTCAAAGATAGCAGTATCTGCTACTGCCATCACTGCCATCACCCCTGCCTGTATGGGGTCAGTTATAATCAGATCTGCCTCTTTAGTTACGCTGCCAGGCATGTTGAGACTGATTACAATAACTTCGTGGTCTTTTTTTATCTCCCTGATGACCTTGGTAATTTCTCCACCCATTAAAGATCCTGCCAGTACCAGGGCACCAACTCGGGGAAGTCTTCCAACTGCAGATACAGCCTCTTTAAGATCTTTTTCACCAACAAGGGGGATGGTATCAACACTGATATGTTCCCCTCTGATGTTATGACGATCTGCCTCGGTTATGGCCCCCTGAGCCACCATGGCTACCTGTGCACCGCCACCAATTATGATGATCCTCTTACCGAAAACATCCTGAAGTGTGGGGCATTCTTCAACACTCCGCACAGCTTCAATATTTTTGATATTCTCTATTAGCTTATCTGCATTCTGAACAGCCTCTAATTCCATGTATAATGAAGCATGATCCTTATCTTCAACGAATAGATGGGTGTAAGTTATGTTAATTTCACATATGGCAGTTAATTCTGTAATATCCCGTAGCACACCTGGCCGGTTGACTGCCCTGATGTTTAAAGCAAATTCACCCATCATAAAATCTCCTAAAGTTTATTATTAATTCTATCTAATGCAACTTCTAATTAATTTATCCCCCATTATTATAACAGTTAATAAAATTAAGTGAATACCTTCAGAATAGCCAACATGACATTATTGAAGAATAAACTCACAACTTTTGACAGGACGAACAGATATATGAAGATGTGCTTCCAGTTTTAATCTTTTCAATGGTCGTGCCACAAACAGGGCATGGCTTTCCCTCTTTATAGGCCACCAGAAAATAGTCCCGGTCGAATCCATTTTCTTCCCCATAAAAATCTTTTTCATATAACAATCCCCCCTTATCCATAGCATCCTTTAGGTTTTCCAGGATAATCCTGTGGAGATTATCTGTTTCAGTTAAATCTAATGTATTGGCCAGTCTTTGAGGATGGATCTTGGCCCTGAACAATATGTCATGAATGTAGACATTGCCTATTCCACTGAGTTTCCTCTGATTCAGGAGGAGATTTTTAATCTGGGAACGACTTTCACATAATTTTTTAAGATATCCTGGTGTAAACTCAGCATCCAGTGGCAAAATAGCCAGGTCTTTGGTGGCTTTATGATGAACTAATTCTTCGTTTTGAAGGAGTTCTGCACGTCCCACCCACCAAAATCTAGAGGTGAAAGATGAACCATCAGAAAAGTGAAAAAGACATTGAAAATCTTCTGGTAATTTTTTATCTTGTTCATGGAAAAATATGTCTGCACCCATACCCAGATTCAGCAGTAGATGATAATCATCTGATAACTGGATAAAAATCCATTTTCCTCTATTATAAACCTTAATTACCTTTTTACCAATGATTTTGCTGACAAAATCATCTGGAGGTATGTTCAAACTTTTTTCCTGGAGCAATTCTGCTGAATTAAATTGTTTTCCTTGCAGTTCATGGTTCATTTGTCTAGCAAGTATTACGAGCTCTGGTAGTTCTGCCATTATCACCCACCCCTTTATATTATTGTATTTTAAATATTTATAAAACCATCTTATATGAATAAATCTTTTAATATCCTGATTTTTTACCAGTTGCCTCATCAATTTCCACTCTGATTACAATAACCTTACTGATGGCTTCATCAATGTAGGAGAATGATTCTTCAGAGGAATATTTGTGCATTATAATATCTAAACCTTCCCTCTTCTCCACCGGTTTGTCAATTATATGAGCTTTCCCGAATCCAACAACGCTCAGATATTTCATACCCCAATTACATGGAATTCCAGATGTGACCAGTTCTGTTTTGATGTCTAACTGGAAACATACTTGGTTATTCTTGCTTAAAATATCAATTTTACGTCCTTCAGTGGCTGAATGAAGATATAAAGTGTTATTATGGTAAGCAAAATTCATAGGAACTAAGTAAGGTTTTTCACCATCTGATAATGCTATTCTACATATATCAGCTTCCTTAAATATCTTTTGGATTACTTCAGGGTCTTTTATTTCCTTCTCCTTTCTTCTCATGGAATTTCCCATTTCTGGATGAGATCCTTTTTTATAAAAACCGGTTGTTAAACAAAAGCATGTTATTTAAAAAAAAGTGTATTATGTTCTTTGTATTATATTCTTAAAAATTTAAAAAATATTAAACTAATCAAATTTTACTTCCGGGAAACTGATGGTGACTTCAGCTCCATCAGTGCAATTAATTTCTATTTCACCATCAATCTGGCTTACTAAGGTATTCACCACTTTTAAACCCAAAGAATCAATATTTTCAAAGTCCATATCTTCTGAAAATCCAACTCCGTTATCTTTGACCGTTAAAATCAGTTCACGATCCTTCTGATAGAACTTTACATTTATTTCCCCCTTTCTATCTCCAGGAAAAGCATGTTTTATAGCATTAGACATTAACTCGTTAATTATAAGGCCACATGGTATGGCTGTATTAATATCCACCAAAATTGGTTCCAAGTCCAGTTTTAGTTTGATATGGTCTGGTTGACAATCATAGGTACGGTAAAGGTCAGAAACAAGAGTTTTGGTATATTCCCCGAAATCTATACTTCGCAGGTCCGTGGACTGATAGAGGCGCTCGTGGATCAGGGCCATGGATCTGGCCCGGGTCTGGCTCTCCCGGAAAAGCTCCTGATCAGTTTTGTTCTTAATATACTCTGACTGCAGATTCAATAGACTGGATATCACCTGAAGATTGTTCTTCACCCTGTGGTGGATCTCTTTTAGAAGTATTTCCTTTTCCTGTAAAGATTTCTGATTTTTTTGTTCTGCTTCTTTA
The DNA here is from genome assembly GCA_002067065.1 of Methanobacterium sp. PtaB.Bin024. GTDB lineage: Archaea > Methanobacteriota > Methanobacteria > Methanobacteriales > Methanobacteriaceae > Methanobacterium. The sequence continues at coordinate 10,193 of MVPY01000068.1, read as the reverse complement.
CGGTCAGTTATGTCAGTTACTACGGTTCTGTATTCTTTAAAACCCCCTTCCCTATCCAATATCATAACACTATCTAAAGAGACAAAAAGAGAGCTTTTTTCCGGGGATAACAATTCAAGTTCGCAATGGTTTTTTTCCTGGCTTTCTTTAACTTCCTTGCAATGATCATGGAAAGTTTTCCTGGAATCAGACGTTATATAACGGATAAAAGCCGTGTTAACCAGATATTTCCTGGGAATTCCTAAAATATCGAAGGCCTTAAGGTTGGCACGCTTAATAACCCAGTTCCTATCAAAGGTGAAATAACCCACTGGAGCAAAATCATACAGTTCTTTATAATCACTTCTTGATTCTTCCAGTTGAATCTGGGTTTTAACGAGGTTTTCATTCTGTATTTCCAGCTCAATCTGATAAACTTCTAATTCGTGGATGAGTTCATCTATTTCCATAGCTAGTTTCTTTTTATGCCCTTTTTTCTCGGCCAATAATTCTTCTGCTTTACTGCGGAGGTCTTCAAATTTATGCTCATACTTTTCTTTTACCATATGATCACTCCCCCCTTATTCTAAGTAAATAATTATTTAATACTAAATGTGCTTTTCTAATTCTTAAGTGAAATTCTCTATTTAGATTTTGTTACGTCTTCCATAGCCAGTAAAATCATGTTAGTACTCTTATCTTCCTGGTAAATCTGACGAGCATTTAAGAACATCTTTTTATGTCCAATTATTGGAAAATCATCTTCCACAATATAATCCACCAGATCAGTTTTTTTGGGTAGCACATCTTCTAACAAGTTCTTAAGTGAGGGTATGTTCCATTGTTCTTTACCCAGAGTGTAGAGATTTTTTCCGATGGTATCTTGAGGTTTAACTTGGAATGTCTGGTAGAAAGATTCATTAACGGAAACAACATCCATTTTATTATCTAACACCATTAAAGGTTCGCGTACTGTTTGTATCACTGCATTAGCCAGCCTTAAGGCATCCAATTTTTCTATAATCTGTTTTTTTCTGGGTGTGATATTGATGAAGGTTATAATCACCCCTTCAATAACATTTTTATGAGTTTTATATGGCATTATTTTAGTTTGGTACCAGTTACCATCCGTTGTTTCCAGTTCAAGCTCTTTATAGGTCAACCTTTCCATAACTTGCTGAGTATCTTCTTCTAATTTATCATACTTTAAAGTGGATACTATGTCCGATAGAGGGCGTCCCACATCAGATTCGATCATTTTTATAAGTTTAGTGGCTTCTTTAGTGAAACTGCGGATGTTCAGATCTTTATCCAGGAATATGATTGCGATTTCAGTGCTGTTGAAGAGATTATCCATATCATCCTGGGTCCTAGTTAACTCATCGATCTTCATCTGCAGCTCGTTGTTAACTGTAACCATCTCCTCGTTGATGGACTGCAATTCTTCTTTGGAGGTTTCCAGTTCTTCGTTGGTACTCTGGGCTTCCTCGTTCATGGATTGAAGCTCTTCATTGGCGGATCGAAGCTCTTCATTGGAACTTTTCATCTCTTCGATAGTAACATTCAAACGTTCTTTGGTCGCTTTCAACTCGGTTTCCAATTCTCTGATCCTTTCATCGCCTTTAGTAACCATATCCAGCTTTATTTTATCGTTGTCACCAGTTTCCTCCGATTCAACATCTTCAAAAGAAACTATTAACAAGTTAGCAGTTTCAAGTTCCAATGGTTTCACAGTCAGGTTTATGAAAACATGACCACCATTGGTTTTAACCCTCAAACCGTCTACCAGCACCTCGTTTTTTTTGGCAACAGCATTTTGAATAGCTGAGTTCAATTCAAACTGGAGACCTTCCCTAGCCATGTCTGTGATATTTAGTTTAGCTCTTCCCTGACCTGGTTCCAAATATTTCCCTAAACGACCGTGTATATATAAAATTTCACCATACTCCGTTATTATGGCTGAAGGTGGGACATATGTGGATAAAAGCTCTTGTTCTGCTAATTTTCCGATGTTCACACCCATAGGCGCAGTTTTTGGCTGTTTGAAATCCATTCCAGTGTCAAATATTGATAATTGCCTGGTTTGGGGTATGGGATGCACTTCCACGAATCTGCGCACAAACTCCGTGGATTTAACACATTTAAACACCTTCCACTTTTTATCCAGCACATTGAAGGCATCAACAAATTCACCCACACTCTCCGAGGGACCTAAAAATAGAATTCCATCATTATTCAGAGCATAATTAAAATTAGAAAGTGCTTTCTGCTGTGCATCTGTATTAAGATATATCAAAAGGTTTCTACAAGATATAACATCCATTCTAGTGAAAGGAGGATCTTTAAGGACATCATGAGGGGCAAAAACTGCCATTTCCCTGATTTCATTTTTTATGATGAAAAGATGATCTTTTTTGGTAAAATATTTCTCCAACCGTTCCAAACCAACATCTACGGCAATAGTACTGAGATATGATCCAGAACGGGCGGTGTTTATAGCATCTAGATCAATATCCGTGCCAAAAATCTGCACATTCAGGTTTTTACCCAAGTCTTCCAGCAACTCATGAATAATAATGGCCAGGGAGTAAACCTCCTCACCACTGGAGCAACCCGGAACCCATGCCCTGATAGTATCCAAATCTTTTTTTTTGTTAATAAGTTCCCTTAAATTGTCTTTAAGAGCATCAAACGCTTTTTGATCTCGGAAAAAGTTAGTAACATTGATTAATAGTTCTTTAAACAGAATATCTATTTCATGAGGGTTTTCCTGTAAATAGCGGAGGTAGAGTGGTATGGTTTCTATTTGGTGAACATTCATACGTCTTCCGATCCTCCGGTAAACTGTGTTTTCTTTGTAATACGAAAAATCATGCCCTGTACGGTTTCTAATCAGCATGAATATCTTCTGTAAGGCCAGTTCAGTTTCTTCCTTAGGTGTGAGAATTTTTTTAATGGTTTTAGGGGCTGACTTTACATAGGAAATTAATGCTTCGGGCATTTCTTCAGGGGGTAGAACATAATCTGCCAACCCCGTTTCAATAGCACTGGTTGGCATGCCGTCTGAATCTGCGGTTTCTGGATCTTGAGCCATTACCATTCCCCCTGATGCTTTTATGGCTTTTATACCTATGGTACCATCACTTCCATATCCTGAAAATATTATGGCAATGGATTTTTCATCTTGATCCTCAGCTAGATTCTTTAAAAAGTAATTAATGGGAAATCGCATTCCATGGGGTTGTGACGGTTGCATTAATTGGAGTTTTCCATTCATAATCCCCATATCCTTATTAGGAGGGATTATATAAAGGTGATCTGGCTTTACTTCCATTCCATCCTTAGCCTGAACTACTTTTTGAGGGGTGTATCTGCTCATAAGGTCAGCCATGGTACTTTCATGGGTGGGATCCAGGTGCTGGATCAGGACAAAAGCCATTCCAGGATCTGGAGGCATAGCTGTGAAAAACCTTCGAAAAGCATCCAAACCTCCTGCTGATGCTCCAATAGCCACTATTGGGAATCTATCCTGCGATTGAATTTCTTCTTTTGATTTATCTTCCTCTTCTTCATTCATGGGATCCGCCTAATGAAACAATTCATATCACAATAACTCCACTGAACTGTAATTGTACTGTTTCTATGATTTTATTAATGGATATAAATTTCCATCTACTGATTTGCAAGAAGAATATTGAATCTCCTTTAACTTCTACATATAGTCCGCATAACACTAAAAAATCCAAAGAATAATATCCAACTTTGACTAAGAACCTCAAAAAGTTTGATTTACACATTCCCACATATTTCCTTTTCATAATAGAACCGTGGAGAGAGAATTCGACCCCGTTGATCGAAGTATATCCCTTCTTTCTTAAGTAAAGCCTTCTTCATACCAATACCCCCTTGAAAGCCACCTATAGTTCCATCCGAGCGGATGGCCCTATGGCAGGGTATTATAATGGGAAAGGGATTTGTTGCTAATGCATTGCCCACTGCCCTTGCTCCTTTTTCAACACCTAAATGTCGGGCTATGAGTTGATAGGTGCTAATGCTTCCCCGTGGGATCTGGTACTCTGCGAGTAATACAGACTTCTGGAATGAAGAGCATTGCTCCAATGCCACATTTTCCAGTGAAAATATAACATTTTCCCCTTCAAGGAATGATTTTATGGCTGTGGCTACCCCATCAATCTCTTCAGAAGAAGTAACTTGAAGATTTGGATAGATGTCGAATGCCTGATCTTCAGCATCCCATTCTGGTTTAGAGAGTAATATGCGGCATATCCTTGGAGAATCACAGGAAATAAACCATATAACTGCCATTTGCCCGAAGGGTGTCTTTTTTATGATTTTTATTTTCATGTAGGATCCATGAGAGTTAAAATTTTAATTGTGTAATTTAAATTATAATTTTGATTTTTAATAAATTCAATAAACAAAGAGATTGAAATTTCAAAACCTTGATAACTCTTAAAAATGATTTAAGATTAGAATAAATAAGTTAATTGCAATTAAATTCTATCTTTATATTTTAATTCTTTAAACTGTATTTCAAATAACGTCCCATTATGTGTGTCAAGAGTTATTTCACCATCTAGTTGATTCACCAGATTATTCACCAGTTGAAGGCCCAGTGTTTCCGTGTTTTTGAAGTCGAAGCCTTCAGGGAATCCTACACCATTATCCCCAACTGTTAAAATATATTCATCACCCCTTTTCTTAAGATATACCCAAATTTTCCCCTTTCTTTCGTCTGGGAATCCGTATTTCAAACTATTGGAAACTATTTCACTTACAATCAGACCTAATGGCACTGCAGTTTCCATATTTAATGTTATGCTCTCTAGTTCCAGGATGGGTGTGATGACTCCCATTTCTACTGCATATGAATAAAATAATCCATTAACTAGGTTTTCGATATATTCAGAGATCTCGATGTGAACTAAATCTTCAGATTTGTAAAGCTTCTCATGGATCATGGCCATGGATTTAACCCGGTTCTGGCTCTCCATCAGCACATTTACAGCTTCTTTATCATCAACATACTGTTTTTGAAGGTTCAAAAGGCTGGAAATAATCTGCATATTATTTTTAACCCGGTGATGAACCTCCTGAAGTAAAACTTCTTTTTCCTTTAGAGAAGATTTGATCTCATCTTCAGCCTTTTTACGTTGAGTTATATCACTGCATATCAACAGAATATATTCTATTTTCTCATCCAGTTCTATGAAGGTTTGTTTAACTTCAATAAACCGAATTTCACCATTAGCATCATAAATTTTGGATTCAAAGGGAGTTAGTTTTTTACTTTTTGCCAAACCAGGGAACCTTTTTATGTTTAACTGGAGTTCTTCTTCAGGGAAGATCTTCAAATCTGTAAAAGATTTTCCCACCAATTCATCTCTTGTTAGGCCCGTGATGTCAATTGCAGCTTGATTTACATCTGCTAAATGACCATCTGAACGTAAAAGAATGGTGTAATCAGGATCAGCTTCAAAAAGAGTCCTGTATTTTTTTTCACTATCCCTGAGAGCTTTTTCACCCCTTTTCCTCAGTTCTTCACCTTTCTCTCTCAGTTCTTCACCTTTCTTTCTTTCAGTTATGTCCCTGATGATAGATGTGAAGTAGATTTCTTCGTCAATTTCCCACTTAGTAAGGGACATTTCAAATGGGAATTCAGTATCATCTTTTTTAAGTCCGGTTGTTTCTGTGGTGCGCCCTACTAAGCTGTGTTCACCAGTTGTTCGGAATTTTTTAAGAATTTCTAGGAATTTTCTCCTGTACCTTTCGGGCATCAGTTTGGCGAGTTTGATGCCTTCTAATTCATCAGAGGTATAACCAAACATTTCCATTAAACTGTGGTTGAAGTACAGTATATTTCCATGGGCATCAGTGGTTATAATCCCCTCGATTGCATTTTCAGCTAGAGCACGGAAACGTAAAACATTTTTTTCCAATGCTTTTTGAGTGTTTTTAAGATCTGTAATGTCTAAAGCAGATGCTAACCACCAATCGGTTCCTGGAAGTTCAACTACAGTTACGTACATAGTTAGTTTAACACCAGTTTTATTCATAAAAACGGCTTCATATTTATTTGGCACAGAATCTGGTTCTTTCAAACGCTGCTGGTGATATTCCATCATCTTTGTACGATAATCTGGATGGGCAAAATCCATCCAATTCATTTTACCCTCTACCTCTTCACGCGAATAACCACTGATTCTTTCCCATTCAGAATTAACCATGAGAATGATACCATTATTATTAAAGGCTAAAATAGGAGTTCCACTATTTTCAAATAAAGCACGATATCTTCTTTCAGATATTGCTAAATCCCCTTCAATCAATTTAAATTCAGTTATATCCTGATTAACACCCATAGTTCTGATTGTTTGACCCTTTTCATCCTTAACAACGACAATACGAATTAACATGAATCTTTCTTTTCCATCGGGCCTTATTATTCTATGTTGAACCGTTGCAAAATAATCAGGATCATCGGTTTTTAGAGCCTTTGCAACTTCTTTTGCCACTATTGGAGATTCTTCAGGAGGAATAAAACGCTTAGTATATTCCTGGGAGGACATCTGGTAACTCCCCTCCTGTTGCTTGCTGGTACCATAAAGTGAGTAGAACTGGTCATTGAAAGTGAACATGTCACTTTTAACATCATATTCCCAGTATGCAAGATTTGCTATGCTCATACCCATCTCTAAACGTTTTTCACTCTTTTTAACCTCGTTTTCTGCTTTTACGCGTTCTGTAATGTCTTCACTAAAGATTATGATGCCACCTATTTCAGCTGGAGATGTATACCATGGTTGTACTTCCCATTTGACATATTGAATGCTTCCATCAGCACGAACAAACTTATCATCATCGGCACTAACAATGGAACCAGCAAGAGCACGCTTATGAACTTCTTTCAGTTCGTCGGTAATCTCAGGGAAAACATCATAATGAGATTTGCCAGTGAGTTCTTGCCCCTGAAAATTATAATCTTCAATCCAACGATTACTGACTGCAATATATCTCATTTGCGTATCAAACATGGCAATTGCAACAGGTGCACTATCTATAAAATGTTTAAATTCTTCATCACGCTTTTTCAAATGTTTTTGACTTTTTAAAAGTTGTTTTTCGGCTTTTTTAGCCTCTGTGATATCAAGAAGAAATGCCGAGCTCTTTTTGGTACCGGGTATCATGTCCGCTTCTAACTGGATGTCTTTAATATTGCCTCCCCTGTCAATGAACTTGAACTCATACCTTGTTGGTACGGCTGAAATATCAGTTCTGCGAAGGTTATGGCGTTCTTTCATTTTCTCCAAGTCTTCTTTTACAACAAACTCTGTCCAACTCATCTTACCCTCTATTTCTCCTCGCTTGTAACCACTGAGCTTTTCAAATTCTGTGTTAGCTAGAGATATGGTTGTATTTTCATCTATAATAACAGTTGCGACTCCACTGTGTTCAAAAAGTGCCTTATAATATGTTTCTGATTCTTTCAAGTTTTTTTCTGCTTTAATTCTTTGGCTAATATCCTGAAAAATGCAGTGAGTTTGTTTGAATCGTCCCAGTTCATCATATCCAATTTTACCTTCAAAAGAAACAAAAATATGGGAACCATCTTTATGTTTCATTTCAAACTCAACATCATGAATTTCACCTGCCGACTTAAAAATTGGGAAATTTTTTTTAAACTGTTCTGTATATCCTGGTGCCAGGAATTGGGCGAAATTTTTCCCAATAACTTCATCCTTGGAATATCCAAGGCAGTCAAGCCAAACCTGATTAACATCTAAAAAGAATCCATTTTCATCTAAAGACTGATAAGGGAGTGGGCTATTATCAAAAAGCAGATGAAATTTTTTTCCACTCTCTTTTAATTCTTTTTCCATCTTGTTTTTGTAAAGTGCGAGTTCTACAGCATATTTAAGTTCAACAGCATCATAAGGTTTTAGTATATACCCATATGGCATGGTCAGTTTAGCCCTTTCAATTGTTGATTCTTCGGAATGAGCTGTTAAATAAATAACAGGAATATTTAATTTATTAATCTCAGAAACAGCTTCAATACCATTAATTTCTCCCTTTAAAATAATGTCCATTAAAATAAGATCAGGCATGAGTTCCAATGCTTTTTTTATGGCCTCTTCACCCCGGGAAGCAACATATGGAACCTGATAACCGAAGGATTCTAAAGTTCGTTTTATATCCATTGCCTCTATGCTTTCATCCTCTACCAAAAGGATTTTAACCACAGACATAAAGCATTACTCCCCCTTTTATCATTAACAATAAAATTATCAGAAAGAATTGTCTGATGTCATCAGTTGAGACACTTGATAGATTATTATTTCAGAGTTACAAATGATATAACTTGTTGCGAACGAACGTTAGTTTTATATACTATGAGGTGAAAGTTATATCTATGAAACTAACGAACGTTAGTTAAAATTCAGGTGTGTGCATGAAAAATCAAAAATCAAAAGAAGCAAAAAAACCCACCAAAGAGAGAATATTTGATGTCTCCCTTGATTTATTCTCCCAAAAAGGCTTTGATGCAGTTTCAGTACGTGAAATAGCCAGGGAAGTTGGTATAAGAGAAAGTTCCATTTACAACCACTACACCAATAAAGATGCTATACTAAACTCCATCTTCAAATACTTCGAAGAAGAAATCGTGAAAATGAGACCTCCAGAGGCACGGAATCCCCATAAAATCAATGAAATAACTCCTGATATCTTCCATGAACGAGTAAACCGTACCATGAATATTTTGAAAACACCAAAAATGGCAAAAATATTCCAGATTAGTATAAGCGAAGAGTTCCGAGATGAAAGGGCAAAAAAAATTGTCCTACATACCTTAATCAAAGAACCACAACAGTTCACAGAAAAAGTATTGGCAAAGATGGTTGAGAACAAAGTTATCAAACCAATCAACCCCAAAACCCTTTCAGTAGAATTCCAATACCCCATCTTCTCTCTATTACTGGAGTATCTGATTCTAAAAAACGAAGATTCCGATACCAGCGCCGTTGAAAATGCCATAAAGAACCATGTTGATTATTTTTTAAACACCATACAGTTAGAGGAGGAAGATTAAATGAAAATTTTAACTATTATTGGAAGTCCACGGAAAAAGGGTAACAGTTACCAGGCTGCTAAAGAGCTGGAAGAAGAAATGAAACGTAGAGGGGATTATGATTTTGAGTATTTATTCCTTAAAGACACCAACCTTGAAATTTGTAGGGGTTGTTTCAATTGCTTTGCCAAGGGGATCAAATTTTGTCCATTGAAAGATGACCGTGAAATGATTGAAAATAAAATGAAAGAAGCTGAAGGATTAATACTGGTATCTCCAGTTTATGCAATAACTGTGACCGCACTTATGAAAAACTTCATTGACCGCTTGGCTTATCTCTGCCACCGCCCTGCATATCATGGTAAGAATGCACTGGTTCTATCTACCACCGGAGGTATTGGGCTTAAAGAAACCCTGAACTACATGGAAATGATAACTGGAGCATGGGGATATAAAGTTACTGGTAAATGTGGCCTTATAACTGCACCATGGCCAGCTACAACTGTCTTAAAAAATAAAAATACCAACACGCTGGAAAAATCGGCATCAAAATTTGATAAATCCCTCAAATCCATGAATAAAGAAAAAACTGGTGAAATGAAAGTTGGGTTTAAAAACTACCTGAACTTCAAGATTTTCCAAAAAGTGACAGATAATGTTAAAGAGTACATGCCTGCTGATTACCAGTATTATCAGGGTAAAAAGTACTACCAACCTGCCCAGATCGGCATCTTCACCAAAATATTAACCGAAATAATGTTAAATGTGGTTATTTTTATGATGAGGGACATGGTACCTGGCGATGAAAAAATTGAAAAAAAGCAGAAAGTAGTGGAATAGGAGGGATCATAGTATGACTGTAAATAAAACTGTAAACGAAAACTTCCACCACAAGGTGCTTCTGGTGGGATACAACGGTGCCAACAACACTGGATCCGAAGCCAGATTACTCTCCATAATAGAAGATGTAAGGAATCTGATGGGACCTGATACCGAGATCACGGTTCCCACTCTGAACGAGGAGAATCTGCGCCGTTATCTGGAAGAAGATGAACATCTACATATTGCTCCCATTCCATCTATTTTCTTTTTCGCAGTGGATAGGCTGGTTCGAGAACATGAC
>MVPY01000067.1 GCA_002067065.1 Methanobacterium sp. PtaB.Bin024 | reverse complement strand
CAGTAAAGGAACAGTTTGACCTAAAAGACCAATCAATACCATGATAACAACAAATTCCAAGGGATAATCAAAATTTAACATGGAAAAACCTGCAACTGTGAAATAACCACCTGCAAAAAAAGAAAACACCACAAAAATACAGTAAACACGAAAATCAGGAACGATCTTCAACACCTTCTCAAAGGTAACTGGTCTTAAAATCATCACCACAAGAGGATAACAAGCAGTAACTAAGAAACCAAAAAGAGCAGGAATATTATGCATCATCCAACCAATGACTGGAGAAAAAAACACGAATGCTAAAACATAACTATCAATGCAGATAACAATTCCAGTTGATAATCCCTTTTAACACCCATTGACCTAAATTTCTCTTTCAACTTATCCCAATATCTTGTTAAATAAACACAAAACAAAATAAATATAAAAACACTGCCAAAAGCTGCTAAAGTTTCTGTCCAACCGAGAACCATACTATCACTTCTGAATATCTATTAAAATTATAGAATATATGATTATGTAGGAAGTGGAGGTGTTTGATCTTTGATTACTGATATTCCTGTTTCTTTTAAGTATTGTTCTGAAAATGTTAAGACCTGTTCTGTTTCGGTTCTTCCAAGCGCTCCTTTTACAATTCTCTGGTTAGAAGTTATCACTTCATAATTCCCAAATTTCATTGTAGTAGCTATTCTTGCAGGATTTAATGTTCCTTTTATCGGTACATTAGACACTGCCAACTTTTTACCCACGTTTTTAATTATAGGACCCGCCGCAGCCTTTGCTCCCGGAGCACCAAACCTACCCAAAAGAAGAGAAGTTCCAAATCCATCCAGTTATACGGATTTTCAGGATGTTCAATCACTTCAGATCCAAGTGCACATAAAAATATTCCTCCAGCCAATAAGCCCCATCCTACTGGTCCTGATGCGACACATGCTCCTAATAGGAGTAATCCACCAATTGTACTTGCTGCAGTATTTGGATCCTTTAAACCGTTGATGAAGTCATTTACTAATTTATCCACGGAGTTGGAGATATTATTTGTACGTCTGTCATGGAAGCAGTAAGCATCGTTTGCTGATGTTGCTCCTTTATAAAGTGAACCATTCTCGTCCACAATATCAAGTACAAGTCCAGTTTCAAGGTCAATTATGATATAATATTTTTCATTACCTTCAAGCATAAGTGTTAATCGGTTAGCTTCCTCATCAAGGACAAATAAGAAAGGTTTACCATCCAGAATTCCTGAAATTACACTCGAAACCGTAGAATTAACTTGTAAACCAGTTGAGTTTAAAACACCATTTTCAATCTCAGATAACATCAACGAATTAATAAACTTGAAAAACATCACATTATCCGTGTTGCCATTGACAAACATCCCCATTGCTGGATCAAGACAACTAACATACGCCCCCTTACTGTTTAAACCACCTAACACTACAGTAGGCTTACTTCTACTCCAGGTCACATTTAAACTGGAAGCCATTTCGTCTGCTAGTTTGTCACTGAGCCATAAAGTGGTGAGGGCAGTCATGAAGGTTCCGTAGGCAGCTTTCATGCTTCCTATTGGATATTGGGATTTTGTTTAACCATGTTTGGATAGTGCTGTCAGTTATTTTGATGTTGGCGATGGCGAAGCTTCGTATTCCTTCATATCCAGCATCTTCATCTTTCTTATTGCCCTTTTTATGACTTGCGGAAATATAATGGTGTTCTATTCACAGTTTGATTACTCTAATTCAACCAGTAATACATTATCAATCCGCTGCCTTATCCCCTAGTTTGGTAAAAGTTTGTATGGGTTTCAAAACATTTTATGCTTGCTTAGTTTTAGTCTTTCTTTGATTTCGTTTTTATCGAGTTTTAGTGTCATTAATATGTCAACATTACTAAAATCTTCTAGGGAAGCTGTGAAAGATGGTTTTCCTAATGGTCCCCCAACGAGCTTTTCTATTACAACATCAAATGCTAGATCATCCTTTAAATTGAATACTATATCCTTTATTAAGCCTAAAAGGGGTTCTTCATTGGTTTTCACAATTCGGTTCTGAAAATTTTTAAAAAAATAACCCTCTGGAGAGGACACTTTCAATTCTTCCAGTGGAACCGCAATGTTTTGTTCTTCTTTGGATGATTTTAAGTACATATTACTGTCAATTTTGTCTATTTCTTCTATATTTACTGTGAAGTACTTTTTGCTGAATATTCCTCCTGTTGAAATGAGAATATTTCTGATTTTAAATTGTTCGCACTCGATACCCAGATCTGAAACCTTACCTATCTGGATACCATTGTTATCCAGAACTTTCATCCCTTTAATTTTTTTAGCATTCAATTAAACGACATCCCCTTATTAACTTCATATTCCAAAAACCCTTGATTGAACCACGATCCAGATGATGTGGGTAACTATGAATAAGATCACTGCTATCACTGCCATGAACCGTAAACCATTTCTGCTTCTTAGATCTACTGATACTGCTTTATCCAGATAATCCGGGAATAGGGGTATGGTCATGGCTATTAATCCCATTCCAAGTACGATATATGCGAGTTCTGATGGAATATTGGGAAAATTGAGCATAGAAAATCCCCTAAGTACCATAAACCAACCCGCGCCTAATGAAATAAAAAGATAGGCACCAGGATGGTAACCCATACCTGTACTTTCCTGGATGCTGGCATCACCAAATGTTTTAAGCCTTAAAAGCATTAATATCGAAGGATAAAGAAAACCGACAGCAATACCCAGAAACGCGGGGAAATTACCATAAGAAATAACAATTGGATAATACATAAATAGTAAAAGTGAACCAAAAACTAAAGGCATCCAAATAACTATCCCTTCATAACTATAATCATCATCAGGACGTTTAATTTTAACGTTGAACATTTTTTCTAATTTTTTCTCGATTGGTTTAATATAAACTGTTAAAACAATAACACCCAAAACCAAGTAAAGACCAACAAATATCATAACGGCTAAATGTCCATCCATCAAATCACCTGAATTAATATTAAAAACTAATAGAATATACTTACCGGAATTTATCTATAGTTTTCGACATTGTTTCCCCATATATCCAATTAGTTGTAACTGTTTTTATGGCTTCACCAGAATTACCTCCAAGCGTTCCCTGTACAATAGTCTTTTTATAACCAACTTCTTTAACAGACCATTTCATTGCTTGCTTAAATGTTGGTGTTATCGCTGCTTTCAATGTAACAGCTTCAGGCCCTGCTAATGATAAACCCACAGAAGCACCGAAATCCACCCAATTATAAGGATTAGTCGGATCCTGGAATAAACCTGAAGCATCCGCAGAAATAATTAGCCCACCTGCTAAAAGGAGTAAACCTAATGGAGGGCATGCTCCAAAAGCGACTAAACCTGCTGTAATGAGCAGTCCACCCGTTACACCCTCCGCACCACTCTCCTTAAACCCATCATAGAAATTCTGTGCATATTGATCAACATTATCTGTAAGAGGACCATGATAACAATAAGCCGAACTCATTGTCTCAGCACCCTTAAGTTGGAAGCCCTGATCATCAAGTATGTCCTTAACCACACCAGTTGTTAAATCAATTATTATCTTAAATCTAGCATCATTATCAAGTGTCAATGTAGCTGTGTTATTTTGTGTATCAAATGTGATTGAGAAGGGTTCACCTGCGAGAATACTTGAGACAACACCAGAAACTGTTGAATTAATAGAAACACCAGTCGAACCAAGAACTCCTTGTTCAATTTCAGAAAGTAGAAGAGAACATACCAACCTGAATAATTTCACATTCTGTCCATCTCCAATAAAATTCATACCCATAGCTGGGTCTGGACAATGCACATAAGCCTTACCATTATTATTCACACCACTCATAACAACTGTTGGAATGGTTCTACTCCAAGTCCCATTTAAACTCTTAGAAAGTTCATCTGCTATTTCATCGCTGAGCCATAGTGTGGTGAGTGCGGTTATGAAGGTTCCATAGGATGCTTTCATGTAACCAGTTGGATATTGGGATTTTTTGTTTAACCATGATTGGATGGTGCTATCAGTTACTTTGGTAGTGGCGATGGCGTAACTTTGTAATGCTTCAAATCCGGCGTCTTGGCTGGATATGGGTGCGTAACCTGTTCCGTAGGTTACTGTTTCTTGTTTGTTTATTGTGGTATTGTTAATAGACATTTTCGTGTCTATATACTCTTTTGAGGGGCTGTTCATTATTCTATCAAGATCAACGTCGTATATTATGTTTTCACCTGTGTTGGTGAATTTCATGGTGGGAATAGTATGATTGTAACAGAGTTGTTTATAATTCCAGTAATAGAAATCCTCTGGA
>MVPY01000066.1 GCA_002067065.1 Methanobacterium sp. PtaB.Bin024 | reverse complement strand
ATTAGTTATATTTAAACACATGTAAGGGTATTAATAAAATAAGGGAGGTTCCAATCATGGTTGATAAAACAGACAAGCTTGAACCGAAAACTATCAGGTACACCGTGGGAGTTATGGAACACACTCTAATTAATTTGATCAATACGCATAAAGAGCATCAGCACGGCCTTAAAAATAGGGATCCTGTGGTTATTATCCATAAAGATGATTTCAGTAAAATAGTTGAAGAGATTCCAGATAAAGCCCTCCAAAAGAAGTTCAGAGAGCTTTACAAAGTTGTTAAAGACTGGTAATCATTGTTTAAGAAATAAATTGATAATATCTGTTATTTTTCCCGATATTCAACTTTGAAATCTTTCCATGGATTTTTACCAGTTTTAGATGGTTGTTTACCATTGTAGGTTATGCGTACTTCCAGTCCAAGATCCACCTTTTTCATCAGTTCATCAAGGACCTTGGAACCCCAGATCTTCACCTCACCTGCACTACTTTTTATGGAGTAAAGTTTACTCTTGTACTGGCCCACATCTTCCTCCAGTTCGATGTAGGTGCCCTGTAATGTTTCTCCAATGGCTTCAGGCTCCCAGAAACTCGGTTTTTCAACTACATCTTCATCTCTTTTAACTTCTTTCCATTTGCTCATAGCTGGATCCCTCTTTTTAGGTGTAATCTCTTTATATATTTAATCAGCATATCTCTAATTTTTCTTCATCTTAATCTCTTAGTATTCTGTTTATTATGTTAACTACTGGTTAATTTCTAACACTTTCAGGAATCACATATATTGTTGATATGTAGTTTTAGCTATATAGTGTTGGTTCAGTACCTGGAGGATATCCCATATCATCAAAATCGGGAAATGTTGCTCTACGTAAAGAGTATAAACTCAAAAGACCACTGGATAAGGTTAATATAAATGGCATGAAAAGTGATTCGCCCCTGGTTAATATAAACATGAGTAACTGGTTGGGATGAATCATAAACAGCATGAATAATATCAAAACACAGAAACAGGCCCCGAATATCATTCCATTTATTATATAAACATTTACAACATAACTTCTGGTGTAATCATTTTTTTCATACAGATTAAGAACCATATAACCTGATGCGAGTGTTGTAAAAAACATTAGTAAAAATGCGTAATGATAAAGTATGGTGGGAATGATAAATTGAAAACTCATAATAGTAAATAGGAGCCCATCTCCTAGAAGACGCCTTTGAATACTATTTTTATCTGAAAAATTCTCTGTATCCTTTTTTAAAAGCTCTGATACTACTTTAAGTTCAAGATTTTTATTCTTGAGTTCTTCTTTATCTTCGTAATCATATCTATCTTTTTTCATACCAGTTCCATTTATTTTATTTACACAATTTATCCTTTACGCATCGTAATCAAAACTTGATTTTTAAAGATTTAAGTGAAACTATGGTAATTTAAAAATTGTTATATATAAAAAGAGCCATAATAAGACTATAAAATGTTTAGGGTGAGGGGAAATGAAAGTTGATTATAAAACGTACATAATAATGCTAATAATAGCAGCAAGTATAGTCATGGTATCTGGATGTGCCAGTACCTACCAAACATTTAACAAATCAGGTTTATACCTGCAATATCCCGGAAACTGGACAGAGATTGATACTCCAGCCACAGACCAGGATCTGGCCACCCAATCCGGCTTTAACATAACCGGAGTCTTTGTTGATGGCCAATCAATTGGTAATTACACCTTCATCATGGAAATTGGTGCAGGAAACATCACAGATATCAATCTCACAGCAGCAGCCGATAATTTAAACAACAATTACATAGTAAATGAAGCAGATCAGGCCCCCATAGTGAACCGGACAACCCTGAAAAATGGCTATGATGCCATTGTGTATTCTTATAATGCCACAGGAGCTTCATCCAACCTGACAGTATTTGCAACAACCTATGTTTTCTCCAAAGACAACCAAACTGCCTACTACATTATCTTCGGAACTCCCCTGGGTGATACTACAGCTACCCAGGAGATAATACAAAACATCGTGGACTCAATCAAAATAGACTAAGAAAAAATTAGATGGGTTCTATTTAATCCCCATCTCATCCCCTTTTAATAGGGGGAATCTATTTATTTTTCAAATTTTCCTATTTTAATGACTCTGAATTTTAAAATAAATTATAATCCCCTTTGAAGAAAAAACTCATACCTCTTTTTACAGGATAACTCCAATTTCACCACATTAAAATTCCAGCACCATCTAAACCGACATTTATTTTAATGGATGTAACCCAATACATATGCAGGATGCATTGGTTGTACTTCGTGTCTACCTCAAAAAACCAATGTATCCCACTCTATTAATTACAAAGTTTGACTTTTCTATAAATCATTAATCGAGGTTTTATTTTTTTTATAATTAGAACAACTGGATAATCAATGAATAAAAAAAAATAGAGTCAGTGTGTGAGCAAATGAGAAAACCAGTCTGGATCCTTATCATAATTACTGGAGCAATCAGCTTGTATTGTGGTTTTTATGTATCCACAGCCACAGCTTTCCCTGAAAACCCGGCAACCCATACTTATTTTGACAAGATATGTGAAATGCCATTTGTCATGACACCTGGTCCACATCCTGAAACATTCTGGCAGAAGGGTGGGGATTGTGATGATCGTGCACGGGTATTCAAGGCCTACCTTGAAAGTAAAGGCGCAACCGGAGTTCAGTTATGCTGGATGTGTAGAATTGAAAATGGAACCATGGTCACAACCAGGACAGGGGACTATTCACATGAATTTGTGGTATGGAATAACCGGGTGTACAACCCTTCACATAACAAATCCAGACAGTTTTATAATGTACCCATATCTGAATACCAGACATTTGCCTCAAAAACTCATGGTTTTAACACCTGGTATTTTGAAAACCAGACTGTGGGAACATCATTCTAAAATATGAATGTCATTGGGAATTCCATTCTAAAATATGAACATTTTTGAAAACATCCTCTTAGAAGTGATCATCCCTCATGACAGGTTCCAGATCCCGGTAATTTACCATATCCTCTCTGGTCAGAGGTGTTGCCATCTGCCAGAATCTATCTATTTCAGGGATCAGTTCAGGTAGGATGGATGTTTCCCCGGTTACTGTGGTTTCTAAAGATGCATGGAGACTGTACCAGTACCAGTTGGCACTGCCAAGGTAGAATATTTCATTATCTATAATTATGACCTTGGAATGGAGTTGGGGGAGTGTTCTGGCCTGGAAGTTTTCCAGGTTTTCCCTGGCCAGGTTCAGTGCAGACAGGGTCTTACCATCAACCAGGCCATCATCATCTATACGCACCAGGAACAAGACAGCTAGATCTGGTTGTGATAGCGAATCTACAACGATCCGGGTAAAATAAGCATCAAGCCAGGGGCCAACTATCATAATACTGCTGGTTGCCTGCTGGATACTGTTCTGGAGGTGGGGGAGTATTGGTCCTTACCCAGGAGGTTCAACTTTTCAGGTGTTGTTTTTGGATTCATAATATAAATTCCCCTTTAATCAGAGAGGATAATGACCATTTATGGAGGATAGTAACCATTTAGGGAGGATAATAACCATCAACGTTGTTTCTGTGTTCAAGCCAGGCATCCAGCATTAAATCTCCTATCCTGTAGTTTTTTTCTTCTACTGTGATTATTCCCTTGTTTTTCAGCACATCCAAATATTTGGATAAAGTTCCTCTGGATAGGGCGGTGTTTTCCATTAGTTCTGTCCATTTTTGGGGACCGAATTGTGCCAGATTGATTAAAATCTCCTTCTCATACTGTGAAAGAGTTCCCCATATCCTGATCCACATTATGGTGATCTGATCCATCTTCTCAAAGAATGTTTTTTTGACCTTATTCTCATCATATATTTCCCCTGCAGAAAGGGTGTTACAGAAACTATTAATATAGGCCGGTATTCCTCGGGTACATTGATAGAAACGTGAAAAGCCATCATCGGTGAAATTTATTTCCGGTACTTTTTCAGCTAGATAACTCTGGGTTTCCTGGTAGGAGAAGGGGGCCACGTTGAACTGGATCATCCGACCTCCGTAGGCTCCTTTTGTTCCATTTATCATCTCTACAATATCACTGGTTTGAGATGTGGAGCCGGTGAAGATGTAGGTCACGTTATCCTGCTGTTGGGTGTAGCTGCGGATCATCCAGAAAAATGCCGTGGGGTTTTGCAGTTCTCCAATGAGTTGGAATTCATCAATGATTAAAAGAACTCCATTTAACTTTCCAGATGATGATTCCACTAATTTTTGGGGAAACTCCATAACAAAGTGGCTTAGTTTCTCATAATCATCACTGACCTGGGGTATATCCACACCTAGAATACCACCAGCTTCCCTAAAATCGTATTTCTTCCAGTTGATCATGTGAAGGGCGGTTGTAAGTGATCTTCTTATTTTTGATGGGTAACTTTCTTTTCTCATTAGAGATTGATTCAGTGCTGTTAAAATTTCCTTCATTATAAGTTCTTCAGTGATAATGCCTTTTTGTACACCATATAACCGTGAAATATCAACATATGCTACCAGTATGTTGTCGGGTAGATCCAGGGCCAGTTTCTTTAACAGGTAGGTTTTACCCACACCTCTGAAGCCGGTTACCAATATTTGTTCTGCAACATCTAAATTAAGAGCATTAATATAATTTTTTAATCTTTTAAGGTCTTTTTCCCGGTTATAAAAGAATTTATCTACTTCCTGGGGAATTCCCATAGGTAAAATAGGCATGTTATCACATCGCTGTGGTTTGATTCCATATACTCAAAGACTAAGTATATGTATAAATACTAGTCTATTTTATTAAACTTGACATTATAAGTATTTTTGTTTGAACTAGTTTGTTAATAATATAGAGTTTATGGTAGGTATATTACAGATTATATTATTACTTACTATGATATTAGCTCTTATGGGAACTAGAAAAATAAAAAAGTAATTTTAAAAAAAGTTTTAAAAAAAAGTACTCTCTATTCCACTTTCACCTCAAAAGTTTCCTTCTTCTCCAGTTTAGGCATGGTGATGGTCAAAACTCCGTTATCGAATTTGGCGGTGACATCATCCAGTTTTACCTTAGCAGGTAATATAAGGGTACGAGCAGCAGAAGCGTAACGTCTTTCCTTTTTATGATAGGTTACTCCTTCCTCTTTGCTTTCTTCTTCAGTTTCTTCTGAATGTTCAGCTTTGATCTCCAGGGTATCCTCAGTAAGATCGATCTTTATATCCTCACGGTTAACTCCAGGCAGATCAGTTTTAACCACGATGTTTTCATCATCTTCAATAACATCCATGGCAGGTTTAGCTGGTCCCCCCTGATATTTAGCAATGGCTTTGTCAAGATCTCCCTGTCTTTCCTTAAGAGTTTGGACCATGTCACTGAATATCTGTTCTGCAGTTCCTTTTTTTTCATTCATGTTAATCCTCCTAGAATTTTTATAATCCAGGATACAACGCTGTCCTAAATCAGCGATCCTGACCGTCTCTCATTTTAATATTATGTTCTTCGAGTCACTTAATAGTTTCTGCCCTCTTTTTATGTTACATAAAAATTTATGTTACACTAAAAAAAACTACTGAAATTTTTTTTCATCATACAATACCTTTATAAGGGAAGTAATACCAATTTTTAGTATAAAATTTTCTTATGAGGGTGTATTCGTAGTTGAAAATACTGGAAAAATTTAATTTTAAAACAATAAAAACGCAAAACAATACTTTAAACGTTATATACAGGTTTTTTTTAACTGTTAGCTCAGTGGTTAATGGAAATAAGGCACTCGACCTTTGCACATATCATTTTGCCAGGTCATGATAGTATTACTGGTTTTAACAAGAAATGGTTAACCCTGCTAGCACTATCTCTGGGAACCATGATGGTCCCTATCAATGCCAGCATTACCAATGTATCCCTGCCCACCATCTCAGTATTCTTTGGAGTAGGACTGGCCACAGCCCAATGGGTGCTGATAAGTTATCTAATCACACTTTTAGGCTTTGTACTCTTTTTTTCCAGACTGGGAGATTTCTATGGACAGGAAAGAGTTTACCTGGCTGGACTGGCTGGTTTTGTTTTTACATCTTTACTGTGTAGTCTATCACCATCCATTGAGGCATTGATCCTGTTTAGGGGATTGCAGGGACTCACAGCAGCCATGATGATCAGCGTATCAATGGCCCTGGTACGACGCTCTTTCCCAGCCCCAGAACTGGGAAGAGCCTTAGGTATATATGCTGTGGCCATTGCTGCTGGCCTGGCTCTGGGACCAGCCATAGGAGGAATTGTTTCCAGCTTTATGGGCTGGAGAGCTATATTCCTGGTGAACCTACCTGTGGGAATACTGGACTTTGTATTCTGCTTCCATGTTTTAAAACGCAGCCAACGCCTGATAGTTAAATGGGACATCCCAGGAACCATACTCCAGTTTGTGTGTCTCTTTTTGGTAGTTTATAGTTTGAATCTGGTGGAAAATGGTGACTTCATCCTGGCAGTTATAACCGGAGCCTTGGCCATCATCACATTTTTAGGTTTTGTGTATCAGGAGTTACGGTGCCAGAATCCAGTTCTTAAACTGGATTTATTCCGTAACCATACATTCACTGCCTTTACCCTTAGCCTGCATTTTAACTACATCTGTATGTACATGATGTTCTTCGCAGTACCTTTCTACTTGCAGAAGGTTCTCCATCTGGATTCTGGAACCACGGGATTCGTGTTAACAGCTTCCCCCATCATAATGATGACTGTATCACCCTTGAGTGGGATGGTAGCTGATCGTTTCGGTTCAAGAGCCCCTGCTTTCCTGGGTTCAATGGTATCAGCACTGGCCTTACTGTACATGACTCAGTTAAATGTAAACTCCAGTGCCTGGGATGTTTTCTTCTCACTGGCACTACTGGGATTGGGAGCAGCCCTGTTCCAGTCACCAACCAACCGGACCCTGATGAGTGAGTTGCCCTCAGAAAAGGCTGGTGTGGCCTCAGGAATTATAGCCACCACCAGAAATCTGGGTATGGTCTTTGCAGTGTGCTATGCCGGTCTTCTGATACATTTGGCCATATCTCCAGATATGATGCAGTCTACCCATCTGGCTGGTCAGGCAGCTGCTGATCTTACCAGTGGCCTGCACCTGGTGGTAATATTAGGTGCAATCTTAAGTGTGGGCATGGCATTCCTATCCCTGGTTGGACTTAAAAATAAGAAAAATACTGTGGTTAAGTATGAGAAGGTTGCTGTGGAAAAAACCATAGAAGTGGAGAAGAAAGTGCTGGGTACCATAAGTAGTGTAATTATGGTTATGGGTGGAAATCACCATTCTAAGTAAATTAAAATAAAGGGTAACATCACCATTTATTAGTTCATTTTTTATTTTTCAATAGAAAAAACTGTTAATTTTTAAATTGTCTATTCTTTGATATCAATTATATTATATGATTAAATAACTTGCATTATAACTTACATTATTTGAACTTAAAGTCGATGTTGTTATTGTTTATAAATTTGTCTCTTCGATCATAATAGTACTCATTTATAAAGTACTAACGTTAAATGTCAATTCAAATATATTTTTGATTATCGAGCATAAAGGGGGTGAAAAAGACGCAAAAACAAGTTATTACAACTAAAACGTTTATTCCTTTACTGCTTATAACATTAGCCTTGTTAATTTCACTTAGTACTGTTTCTGCTAACGAGATCTATGTAAACACCACTGGAAACGACACTTCTGGAACAGGAACATCAGATAATCCCTATCTCACCATACAAACCGGGATTGACAACTTGGATCCTGATGGAACCATAAGAATTGCCAACGGACAATACAGCGGAGTAAACAACACCAACATAACCATAAGCAAAAACCTGAATATCATCGGACAAAGCCAGGAGAATACCATAATCAACGGAACAAACACCAACTGGATATTCAAAATTCTAACGGGGGTGAATGTTACCATCTGTAACTTAACACTGGCCAATGGAGACTCTATTAATAGTGGCGGAGCAATTCAAAATCAAGGAAAATTAACAGTAAATGACTCTACATTCACCAGTAACTTCGCGGACAGTGGTGGTGCTATCTGGAATCAAGGTGATTTAATATTAAACAATTCTACATTCACCAAAAACACCGCTAATGTTGCAGGTGCTATCAGAAATGAAAATACCTTAACAGTCACCGATTGTACATTCACCAATAACTCTGCAATTTTTAGTAATTGTGGTACTATATTCAACATTTTAAGTTTAGATGGTTTTAGTACTGGCTCTCTATACTGTACTGTTACTAACTCTACCTTCACCAGTAACAGCGCAGAAGAAAGTGGTGGTGCTATCTGGAATAGTTGTAGTGTTTCTGGTCATGCTTCAGGAACAGTTATTTGTAATATAACAAAGTGTAGCTTCACCGGTAACACAGCCAATAACTATGGGGGAGCTATTTGCAATTCCTGTCTTGTTTATGGAACTGGTACTGGAACAGTCAACTGTAATGTAACCGAATGCAGTTTCATAAGTAACAAAGCCGAAACATATGGTGGTGCCATTTCCAATCGCTTAGCTGGTAGTGGTACAGGTTCTTCAATTTGTACTGCTAATTTCAACCGGTTCTTCAACAACACCGCAACCACAAGTGGTAATGCCATTTACAATAACGGTGGTTCTGTGGATGCAGAAAATAACTGGTGGGGTGTCAACGACCCAGATAATGATTGGTCACAATTCCTCGACGGAGTCACCAGTCCTACCATGTGGGTTCAGCTCACCATTAATGCAACACCAGATGTGTTATGTGTTGGTGAGACTTCTACTGTCACTGCCAACTTGAACTACAACAACGTGGGCCAAGACCTAATGGCAACCTATGGAAAATCCATACCCCAAGTTGAGGTATTATTTGATGTAGACAGCCTGGGAACACTCAGCACCTACAATGGAACCATATCCAATGGTAACAACGCCACAACCATATTCACTGCAGGGCAAATGCCAGGAAGTAGCACAGTCAACTCAACCGTGGACAAGGCTACTGTGGATAAAAGCATAACCATACAGCGTGAAGATGTCTACGTGGCAACTTCAACTGACGGTGGTAATGATTCCAACAATGGAAGTGCTGACAGTCCGTTTTTAACACTTCAAAAAGCAATCGAAGTGCTACAAACAGGTGGACGAATACACATCGCCAACGGAGAATACAAAGGCACAAAAAACCGAGGACTAACCATCAACAAGAATATGACCATATTCCAGGACAACTGGATACCCGGTACAGGAACCAGTGTAATCATCAACGCAGAAAACCAGGACAGAATATTCAATATCAACCCTGAAATAACAGTTATAATCAATAACTTAACACTAACTAATGGTGGTTCAAATATATTCGGTGGTGCTATTAGAAATAAAGGTAATTTAACCGTGAGTAACTGTACCTTCATCAACAACTTAGCAGAATATGGTGGTGCTATAGCTAATTACTTTGGTACTACTGATGGTGCTATTGGTTCTGCTAACTGCACAGTAACTGGATGCAACTTCACCAACAACCAAGCATATTATGACGGTGGTGCCATCAACAACTACTGTATTATTTTATTTAGTGGTTCTGGTTCTGGTACTGTAAACTGTACAGTAACTGGATGCAACTTCACCAACAACCAAGCAGGTAGAGATGGTGGTGCTATCATCAATTACGGTAATGTTTTTGCTGGTGGATCTGGTTCTGTAAACTGCACAGTAACAGGATGCAACTTCACCAACAACCAGGCAGATAATGATGGCGGTGCTATCTCCAATTACTGCTATCTTGTTTGGGACTCATGTTCAGTTGATTGTACAGTGACAGGATGCAACTTCAGCAATAACCATGCAGATAGTGATGGCGGTGCCATATTTAATTACTGTGAAATTCTTGCTGGTACTGGTCTTTCTACTTGTACTGCTAATTTCAACCGGTTCTTCAACAACACCGCAACCACAAGTGGTAATGCCATTTACAATAACGGTGGTTCTGTGGATGCAGAAAATAACTGGTGGGGAATCAACAACCCAGATAATGATTGGTCACAATTCCTAGACGGAGTCACCAGTCCTACCATGTGGGTTCAGCTCACCATTAATGCCACACCGGATGTGTTATGTGTTGGTGAGACTTCTACTGTCACTGCCAACTTGAACTACAACAACGTGGGCCAAGACCTAATGGCAACCTATGGAAAATCCATACCCCAAGTTGAGGTATTATTTGATGTAGACAGCCTGGGAACACTCAACACCTACAACGGAATCATCTCCAATGGTAACAACGCCACAACCATATTCACTGCAGGGCAAATGCCTGGAATCAGCACAGTCAACGCAACCGTGGACAAGGCTACTGTGGATAAAAGCATAACCATACAGCGTGAAGATGTCTACGTGGCAACTTCAACTGACGGTGGTAATGATTCCAACAATGGAAGTGCTGACAGTCCGTTTTTAACACTTCAAAAAGCAATCGAAGTGCTACAAACAGGTGGACGAATACACATCGCCAACGGAGAATACAACGACCCACTAGACAGAGGATTAATCCTAGACAAAAACATGACCATACTCAGGGACAACTGGATACCCGGTACAGGAACCAGCGTAATTATCAATGCAGATAGTAATGGTGGAATATTCTTCATCGATCCAGGGGCTACTGTTGCCCTTCAAAACCTAACCATGGTCAATGGGACAAGTTTTGATGGATTTGGTGGAGCTATTCTAAATCTGGGTACTCTAAATGTCCTGAATTGTGGATTCTCTGATAACAAAGCAGATTACTATGGAGGTGCTATCTACAATTATGGAGATCTGAACGTTTCCAACAGTATATTCACAGAAAACTCAGTTTCTGATTGGAGTGAGTATTTCGTAGGTGGAGCTATCTGTAACATGGCAAATATGAATGTAACCAACTGTACTTTCACCAACAATACCGCAGGAACTGGTGGAGCAATCAGCAGCCAAACCGACCCAGGTTATACAATGATAGTTACAGGCAATGTGTTCACAGAAAATAGTGCAACAAACTACGGTGGAGCTTTCTACATCTACAACGGTGATTACACCAGCAACATCATCCATTTCAACCGGATTATTGGAAACACAGCATTACAAGGTGATGGCATATATACTGATCACGGATCTGTCAATGCCACATTGAACTGGTGGGGTTCAAATAATGACCCATCAACCATCCTTAACCTCTTTGTAGCAGTTAATGATGGTTCAGTGTTATCTGATCCATGGATAATTCTCAGAGTCTTTGCAAATCAGACATCAGTCTACAACTCACAAAATGCAAAAGTAACAGCCAGCATGTTATATGACAGTGGATTTTTAACTGACCCTAATAATCCAAACTTGTACTATCATGACCCTCAGTATGGTCATGTTCCTGATGGAACAGTACAGTTGGACATATATGATTGGGGTAGTTTTAACACAGGAACTCAGTCAATCAACTTAAACACATTAAACGGTTCAGCAGACACTACTTTCTTTGCAGACGGAGGGCAACCTACTCCCAGTTCTGTGACTATTAATGGAACAGTGGATGGATACACCACCCTAGGTGTTGCATCGGCTCTTCTTAACATCATAAAGGCTGCAGATCTCAACATCACTAAAACAGCCAACGTGACTACCGCCAATGTAGGTGATTTAGTACAGTACACCATCACCGCACATAATAATGGACCTGATGATGCAACTGGCCTGGAAATAGTGGATATACTGCCTACTGGATTGGACTTTGTGTCTGCCAGTGACGGTGGAATATATGATGCGCTTTCTAGAACCATAACCTGGACTATAGGCACTCTGGCCAATGGAAATGATGTAATACGAACTTTCAATGCCACTGTGAATGTTGATATGGTTGGTTCTAACATCATCAATGTGGTGAATGAGACACATACAGAATATCCAAATAATTCAACAACCAATTGTACGATCTACGTACCTAAAGCAAATCTCTATATCGAGATAACCAGTGATAAGGACAATCCTACGGTGGGTGAAAAATTCACAGTAACCTACAAATTGGGTAACAAAGGACCGGACGATGCATTGAATGTTTCTGTTATCATTCCGATACCTGAAGGATTCCACGTCCTCCGGATTTATGGTGATGGTAACTGGACTGTGAATGCCAATGGAACCATAACCTGGACTTTCACTAATGTAGCAGTGGGTGATCCTTACCTGCACCTGTATGGATATGCATCAGGAGAAGGAGATATCCTCTTTACAGCATCCATCTTCTCAGACACCTACAACGCAAACACCATTGGAGTTAACTCACTCACAATACAAATATTACCAGAGGAAACATCACAAGTAAACGCAGCAACCACAGAGACCACGGTGGGAATGCAAAACACTGGAATACCACTACCTGGAATGGTTCTTGCCATTTTGATGGTGCTTGGCGGATTAATCAGTACCAGAAAAAAACAATAAAAGGGGATCTGTTGTAATCCCTTTTCCCACTTTTTTTATTTTTCTTTATATTTCAATAGAAAAAAACACTAATTTTAAAAAGCTTTTATTGAATGCAGGACCTATGTTTATTTAAAAGGATAATGGAAGATGAATTTTCTTTTATATTCTTCTTATTGGATTATATGAACGAGTAAACTTATTTATAGAATTAAATTTTATAATTGGAATCTTGTTATTATTTATAAATTTTTCTTTTTGTTCATAAAAGTGCAGCTTTATTAAATAGTTTCCCCTAAAATAAAGTGTTTTTTTTAATTATTAAACATAAAGGAGGTGAAAAATACGCGAAAATTGATTACAACTAAAACTTTCATTCCATTACTGCTTATAAGCTTAGCCTTATTAATCTCACTTAGTACTGTTTCTGCCAATGAGATCTATGTAAACACCACTGGAAACGACACTTCCGGATCAGGAACAGCAGATAATCCTTATCTTACCATACAAACTGGGATTAACAACACAGAAGCCAATGGAACAATACACATCGCAGACGGACAATACAGTGGAACCAACAACACCAACATAACCATAAGCAAAAACCTGAATATCATCGGACAAAGCCAGGAAAATACCATAATCAATGGAACCAATATCAACCAGATATTCATCATCACATACGGAACAACCGTAACACTCGAAAACCTAACACTAACCAACGGATACTCAACAACTTATGGTGGCGCCATCTACAACCAGGGAGATTTAACTGTAACCAACTGCACCTTCACCAACAACACCGCA
>MVPY01000065.1 GCA_002067065.1 Methanobacterium sp. PtaB.Bin024 | reverse complement strand
TCCTGTAATGGCTACTACTATCATAAATATCACTGAATTTTATTTTTATTGATAATCATTGAATTGTTAATTACTAAATTCTTAATTAGCGAATTATTAAATTATTAAAGTTATTATCTTTGGAATTTATTATCTTTGGAATTTAGAGCTATCAGTCCGGTATATCTAGAAAATCACTGAAGTTTAGTTTAAAAGCCTGGTCTGCATATTCTTCAGGTAGGTAAATGCTCAGATCCGCATGGTTGAAACGGGCATCCTTCAGGGCCATCACCAGATTGGAAACATCCCCCAACTTCACAGTGTCGCCATTAAGAGATACTGGGGTGGTCATCTCATGAAAAGCCGGATATTCTGGAATATCAACTAATATACAGTCCTGGTGTGCACCTACTTCATTTGCAATCTCTTCTTCGATTTTATTAATCTTTTCTAAACTCATCTGGAAAACAGATTCGGGATTGGTAGTTTCGTCAAGTTTTAGGGAGTATACGCGTTTGTAAAGTTTTCTGGTATCGATTCTTGTGATTATATCATTTATGTATCCTTTCTGGGATCTGGCAGCTGAAATGACATCAGTATCGTCGTATTTATATATTTCACTGGCAGTAATAACCTTTTTTTCTAAGAGCTTCTTCAAACACCGCCTAAACATAGAATTAACAATTCTAGTAGTATGGTGCTGATAAACACTGGGATACATGAAGTAACGTGCTAATAACATGGATTCTGCAGCTTGCACACCTTTACTTTGTAGTATGAGACCATCATCCAGTTTCATATTGAAAATAAGGCGTTCAACATCTATCACCCCATAAGCAACTCCGGTGTAGTATGAATCACGTAATAGATAATCCATTCGGTCAACATCAAGCTCTCCAGAAATTATTTGGCCTAAAGGGCCTTTACCACTGATTACCTTTATGATTTCATTTATGGAGAATTTTTCAGATAATATATCGCCCAGTTGTGATTCTTTGATGAGTTTGGATGTGAGTTCTTCATGTGAAGAATCTATGACTCCCTCGGAAACATGGGAAAATGGTCCGTGGCCAGCATCATGGAGAAGGGCACAGCTTCTCACCAAAGTTTGGGTGTCTTCATCCAACTCAAGATTTAGAGCCAATCGTGATGCAAGGTACATGGTTCCAATCGAATGCTCGAAACGACTATGATTAGCACCAGGATATACTAAATAAGTGAATCCTAATTGTTTTATTCTTCTTAAACGTTGAATTTCGGGAGTGTCTGCTAGGCTAACCTCAAACTCCTCTAATTGGAGGTCTCCGTGGACACTGTCCCTTATAAATTTCAATTTTATCCTCCGTAGATTACCTTAACAGATTTAAACTTAATATAATCTTAATAATAAATAAATTTTGATGTTAATTGCCTTTATCAACTGCATGTAAATAAATCTTTTTTTCTTATAAAAATGGACAGTTTAGTTTTTTAGGTTGATTAATTCCTTTTTATTCTTCTCTTGAATTTTCTGCCATAATGGATTAAGGGAGATTAAACCCTGTAATGTAATTTCCAAGAGATGCTGTAATATTAGCTTCAATAATTGCCGCAATAAAGATTAAAATTATTGCAACTACAAACAATGCTAACGAATCCGTAAATTTCCAGTAATGCTCATTTATGGGGGTTTTCTTTATTATACTTTTTATTACCCCTGCAGACAGGGTTGTAAGCCTGAATCCTGCAGCACCGGCTATAATAAAGCCTGTAATTTCAAATATGCCATGAGGCAAAGTGTAAACAAGGAACTTTCCAGGAGTTAAAACTCCAAAACTGCTAACACTACTACCATGCATCAAATATCCTAAAAAGGCTCCATAAATAAACCCGTTAAATATTAAGACTAATGCTGAAATGATTCCAATTATCCCACCAAAGTATGCAATAAGCGCAGCTTGAAGATTATGTATGAATATGGAAATCGTAGTAATTTCAATATTAGCTGAATGAATTGCCTGAGTATAAGTTTTCAGGAGATTTTCAATAATGTCTGATGAAAAATAACCAACTAAAATACCTAAAAATAAGTATGCAAAAAATATGACCAGTGAAACTGTTAAAACAATCTTATTCCGCTGATAAACACCCGTAAAAAACTCTAAGCACTTACCCCAAAAATTACTATCGGAAATCGTTTTAGACATGATACAATTCTCCTCACTTCTCCTTTAATTATGGTTACATAAACTGTAAATAAACTGTTACATAATATAATTAAATTAAATAGTAATAAACTTTATCACCGAACTATGACAAACTATCATTGATATCCCTATTTTCTGGCAAGACCATACTAAAAAAAATTATTATATAACTCAAATGGTTCTTTCTAAGCTTCAGAATATATGAAGATTATATTAAAGCTGTACCTCAACATATATTGAAACATTAAAAAAAGTAGAATTGGTTCAGTTTCTGTTTTTTTCCTGATTTTATGGGCTTTTCATGATTTTGCAAGCTTAATTTTATTTTCAGGATTAATCCGGATTAAAAATCAATTTAACCCCCTGACATAATTACATTACTACCTGCACTTCCTTCTTCTACTTTTTTAAAATCCAATTCATATTTCACTCTTTCAATGATTTCTTCCAGAGCAGCACGGGTTTCATGGCGATGGGCGCCAGCCACTGCAGCCAGAAACATGGGATCACCCGGTTCAAACTGGCCGAGGTAATGAACCACTGCCATATATTTTACTCCGTGTGTTTTTTTAACATCATTAAGAATAATTTCCAGTTCCTTTTCTGTTTTTTCTGGATCAGAAGATGTGAGAGTGATTTTATCCGTGGTTTTTGATTCATCTTTACCTCTTACAATCCCTTCAAAGGTGAATATCGCCCCACACTCAGAAATAATAGTATTTTCCTTAATCTTTTTTGTTAAATCATCCAGGGTGATATTCGCCTCACCATCGATGATCTTTGCTATAATCATACCTCACTAACCTCCTTTCTGGCCAGTTGTTTGATTCTTGAAATACCGTCAATTTCACCAATAACTTTAACAACTGATTCAGGGATTAAACTTTCCCATTCTTCATCATTAAGCATCCTACGCCTTACTTCAGTACCTGAATAGATCTTTCTATTAAAGAGCGGTGGTTCAGTGACATCGTAACCTTTTTCAGTGAAAAGTCGTTGAACCAGAGGGTTTCCAGAATACACATGCTCAAAAGGAGGAGTTAACATCTCCATATGAGCAACCCAAAGAGAATTACACTCAATATCCTGTACTGGTATAATGTAATAGCGGGAAGCACGTATACCATTTTCTGCCAGGGCCTTGGTCACCATCATCACCCTTTCACCGGCAGTGAACGGGTCGTTAGTTGTGTGACTAAGTTGTGAACTTCCAATTACAATAATCACTTCTTCCAATATATCCAGTATGTTTTTGATCACCTGAAGATGTCCCAGGTGAAACGGTTGCATCCTACCAACAAGAAGTCCCCTCATACATAACACACCATTATAATCAATATTTATTTTTTAAAAACCATTACTTATTCCTTAAAAATGTCTATTCCTTAAAAATGTCAGATATCATTATTTTCAAACCATAATTATTTTGATAAAGCATTTGAACCATTAATACCATGCATAGACCCGGAAGTTGCAAGCCACATAATCCACAACCCATACACAAACCAATTCTCTCCTATTCATTTGTAAATTTCAATCACATAAAGCATTATCAATATTTAGTCCCTTAATAAATTCTCTTTCTACAAGCATAAATAA
The DNA here is from genome assembly GCA_002067065.1 of Methanobacterium sp. PtaB.Bin024. GTDB lineage: Archaea > Methanobacteriota > Methanobacteria > Methanobacteriales > Methanobacteriaceae > Methanobacterium. The sequence continues at coordinate 8,432 of MVPY01000065.1, read as the reverse complement.
TTTAACTAAAAACTTCAAGTTGATGAATTATGGAAGGATATTACACCAATCCCAAAAGTTGGGGTTATATTATGATTCTAAGGACATCCCTATTCATAACTCAAGATTTATAGTATAATAACCGTTAACCCCTTTGCGGTTAATTATAAATTCATTTATTGTATGGGATTTTGTTTGTTTTTGAATCATTTTAATATAAACAAAAAAAATGAAATAAAAATTACAAGATTATATATCTCGAGATGAGTAACAAGAAATAGTATCTAATTTAAAAATGAATCTACAAAAGAAATTAACATAATTCTACAGGATGTATCAATTTTCTTATAAATCAAGACAGATGGTGATGTGAATGATTAAAGTTGAAAATCTATCAAAGACTTATCATATAGAGGATGGCCCTGATATCAAAGCCTTGAATAATGTTAACCTGGAAGTTGAAAAGGGAGAAATATTAGGCATTATTGGAACCAGTGGATCAGGTAAGAGCACTCTCCTCCGTGTACTTAGAGGTGTGGAATCTTTCGAAGAGGGAGAAATTACCATCGATGATGTAACAGTTACACCCGAATCCACTCCCTACTATTCTCGCAAGTTACGTAAATTAACAGCCATCCACCTGCAACGTTCTTTTGGATTATGGTCTGAAACAACGTTAAATAATGTTATAAGGAAATTATACGGGACAAAATATGGTGATGAGGCATTAACAGATTTTGATTTCGCATATGACGAGTTTGAAGACGAAGCAATGGAGATTCTACGTGTTGTTGGTTTGGACCATAAGGCCAACCACTTTGCCCCGGTCTTAAGTGGTGGTGAAAAGCAGAGATTAATAATGGCCAGACAACTTGCCAAAAAACCTGAAGTACTCCTGTTAGATGAACCGGCCACCATGTCATGTCCTAAAACAAAACAGGAAATATTAGATTCTATAAAGGCCATAAACCAGGATCTGGGGGTTACAGTGATTCTGGTATCACACCTACCTGAAGTACATCATTATTTATCCCAACGTCTGGTTCTAATGGAAGAAGGAAGAGTAGTAGGTGAAGGATCCCCCGATGAGATCATAAAAAGGTTCCTTAAGAAAATGGAACCCAAAGTAGATGGCAGGAATCCAGAGGATATTGGCGAAGAGATAATCAAAGTTCGTGATTTAAAGAGGAATTTTTATCTTCTTAAAGGTGGTAATGTTCTGGAGTTGGAAGATATTAATTTCGATGTTAATGAGAGTGAAATCCTTTCCCTTATTGGTCCCAGTGGTGCCGGCAAAACCGTTCTACTCCGTATGATTGGTGGTTTAGATCAGCCAGATGAAGGTGAAGTTTTATTCAAATTGAATGATGAATGGGTGGATATGCATCAGCCTGGAATTAGTAGGATGAAAATACGACGACAAATGGGATTCATGCATCAGGAATTCGCCCTGGTACACCACGCTAAACTCAAAGACCAAATAGCAGGAAGATTAGGGGTGAAAGGAATAAAAGTTGTGGATGAAGCTAAGAAAAAGGCTGAAGAATTAGGTATAAGTGATTTAGCTCTAGACGTCCTATACCAACTCACTGATCTTCCTGAAAACGAAGCCAAGATTCGGTTAGAGAAAATAGGCCTTTCAGCAGATATTTTAGACACACTATTCCCTAGTTTTCCAGATAACAAGGTCAGAGAATACGCAGAACCCATATTCAAAGCCCTTGACCTCCCCTTAGATGTGCTCAACCGGCGTTCTTATGAATTATCCGGCGGGCAGAAAGTTAGAGCCACCCTTGCCCTGGTATTAACATCCAAACCAAAAGTTCTGATACTAGATGAACCATTTGGTGATCTGGACCCCATTACCCTGAGGATGGTTTCAAACTCCCTCAAACAGATAAACCAGAAATTTGATACCACCATCATCATGGTTAGCCATCACATTGACTTCATAGAAGAGGTAGCCACCAGAGCCATTCACATGGAAGATGGTAAAATAATTGGTGATGGAAAACCAGGAAAAGAATGTGATGAATTCATCAAAAGATGCAAAGCAGACTATCTTAAGGATGCTGCAGAGTGGAAGGAAAAAATTGCAGAGAACTGATGAGTTTTATCCTCTACAAAACATGAATATCATTGAATCTTGAATATCATTGAATCTGGGAAGATATGATTAAATATGGGAAAATGTTGGATAAAAAAGGTTAAACCAAAAAATGTAAGTTCAGGAGCGTCTTAAAATGAAATTCACTGATCTAGATTTGGAAAATTTTTATCGGGTGCTTGCACCCCGGCCAACTATCATAGTGACAACCATTAGTCCAGAGGGGGAAGTGAATGCTGCACCTTTCTCCTTCACCATGCCAGTATCGGTGCAGCCTCCTCTAATTGCAGTGGCATCGGTTCCCAGCCACCACACCTATCATAACATTGAAAAAACCAGAGAAATGGTGGTTAACATCCCATCAGAGGATATCCTTCAAAAACTGTGGATCACCGGTGAGAAGTTTCCCAAGGGAGTAAATGAACTTGAAAAGGCAGGATTGACACAAATGCCTTCGGTTAAAGTTTCTCCACCATGGATCAAAGAAAGTATTGCCTATATGGAATGTAAAATAGATAGAACCCTGGAGTGTGGTGATCACAATTTGGTGATTGGTGAAGTTTTGAAGGTTGGTGTTAGGGAAAATGCCATTAAAGAGGGACTACTTGATGTTGAACTAACAAAACCCATACTACATCTTGGTGGGAAAAATTTCGTGGTAGGAGATCATCACCGGACTGTTGATTAATTATTCCGGATGTTAATTATATAAACTGGATGAAGGGAATTCACATAGAAGTGTGGACTAAAAAAAGATAATAAATTGAAAATTTAAATTAAATAATTGTTAAGGAATCAGGACAAAAAAAGAATCACATAAAAATAATCGTAAGTTGGTTAAAACATGTTTGATACTATAATGGTCCCTACAGATGGATCTGAAGATGCTAAACGGGCTGAAGACATGGCAATATCCCTGGCTAAGGAATTGGGTTCCAAAGTTGTTGCAGTACACATAATTGATGACAAACTGATATATCCTTATGAGGTACTGGAAAATGAGGGAAAAGCTATACTGAATAATGTTCAAAAGAAGGGTCAGCAAAATGGAGTTGAAGTCAGTGAGATACTGATTGTGGGAAGCCCCACTCATGATATGGCTAAGATCACTGAGAAGGCAGAAGCAGATCTGGTAATCATAAGCCCCCATGGAAAATCTAGTTTTGAAAAGATTTTGATGGGCAGTGTAGCTGAAAGTACAGTTAAAACTGTTGATCTACCTGTTTTGCTGGCTAAATAATCATATTTTTTTAAATTACTTATAGACCTTATTAAAATCCTATCTGGATTTAACGAAACAGGTTTAATCAAGGTTTAGGTGCATTATTTTTATGAGACTCTGGAGCCTCCATCCCAAATACTTGGACAGTAAAGGACTGGTAGCTGTTTGGAGAGAGGGTTTACTGGCGAAAGCTGTCTTAAATGGGAAAACTAAAGGTTATAAAAATCATCCACAACTTATCCGATTTAAAAATCAAAAAGAACCCCTGATTTTCATTGATTCTTATTTAAACAATGTTTTTAAGGAAGCAAGAAACAGAGGATATAATTTTGACCATGAAAAGATTGGCAGTCAAACAACCAAAAAACACATCACTGTCACTCAGGGACAGATGAAGTATGAATTCAAACACTTGAAGGAGAAACTTAAAACTCGCGACTGGGATAAATACCAAGAATTAACACAAATTAATTTACCAATCCCTAATCCAATATTTCGGGTGATTCCTGGTGATGTTGAATCATGGGAGAAAATAAAGACCGGAAAATAAACTCAAAAGTAGTATACCCATAGAATTATTAATCAGAAATGAATATAGAATAATCATAATAATTCTACATACATTCAATGGCCCCTAAAATGGTAATGTTCCCCTGAATGAATTATAAACATTCCATTAACATTTAATGGAGGAAATCTTAATGAGAAGATACAAATGCAAAGTTTGTGGATATATCTATGATCCTGAAGTAGGAGAACCCAGAACTAACACCCCACCTGGAACTGCATTCGAAGATTTGCCTGAAGATTGGAAGTGCCCCCAGTGTGGAGCTGGAAAATTCCGTTTTGTTGCCATCTGATCTCATAATAATTTTTTTTATGAATATTTTAAAAAAAGAGGTGTAGTTTCATGAAAAAATACATGTGTAAACCCTGTGGATACATATATGACCCTGAAGAAGGAGATGACATGTCTGGAATTGAACCTGGAACCGCTTTCGAGGATTTACCTGATGACTGGGTTTGTCCAATGTGTGGGGCAGGTAAAGAGATGTTCGTACCTGTAGACTAACTAATAATGGATTAGATGGAGGTGAAAGTTATGCTTGATGATAAGATGCAGAAAGCCCTGAACTACCAGTTAAACCGGGAACTTTACTCAGGTTATTTATATCTGGCCATGGGAGCCTACTTTGAAGATCAGGATTTGCCTGGTTTTGGTAACTGGATGAGAGTCCAGGCTCAGGAAGAACTAAGCCATGCCATGAAGTTTTATGACTATTTGGTTCAGAGGGGTGGTCGTGTGTTGATGGCTGAGATTGAAAACCCTCAAAGTGAGTGGGACTCTCCTGTTGCTGCCTTTGAACATGTTTATGAACATGAACAGATGGTCACTGGCCTCATCAATGGCCTGGTTGATCTGGCCATGGAATTATCAGACCATGCCACCAACAATTTCCTGCAATGGTTTGTTGCAGAACAGGTTGAAGAGGAAGAATCCTCCAGTGGAGTGCTTCAAAAGGTAAAACTGGCAGGAGAATCCGGTAGCGGATTATACATGCTTGACCAAGAACTCGCAAAAAGAGTATTCAACCCACCAACAGCTTCTGAGTAAAAATTTCATTTTAAATCCTTTTTTATTTCCCAAGATTTTCTTTTAATTTTTTCAAGTTCGATTTAGTTTCATTTCAGTGAGAATTAATCAATTATCAGCAATTAAGAATTATCAATTAATTAATTCACTTTAAAAAATTTTTTTACAAAAATTCTTCCCTAAATTGTCTTAATAACAATAAATAAATAAAAATTGGGACAAAAATAATAGTGTATAAATTTACCTCAGGGGATAAAAATGGGAGAAAAAGTTTACGAACTAAAAAAAATTAAGAAAAAAGGGAAAGGAATGCCTCTTATTGGTGATAAATTCCCTAAAATGGAAGTTCAGACCACTCATGGAATGATGAAGCTGCCCAAAGCCTTTAAGGGTAAGTGGTTCGTTTTATTCAGCCATCCTGGTGATTTCACACCAGTGTGTACCACTGAATTCGTTGCATTCCAGCTCCGTTATGAATTATTCCATGAACTGAACTGCGAACTCATTGGACTTTCAGTGGATCAGGTTTTCGCACACCTTAAATGGATAGAGTGGATAGCAGAAAACTTTGATGTGGACATCGAATTCCCGATAATTGCAGATACTGGTAAAGTAGCTGATTTGTTGGGATTAATACATCCAAACAAAGGCACCAACACAGTGAGAGCTGTTTTCATAATTGACCCTCAGGGAATCATCAGAGCAATGCTTTACTATCCACAGGAACTGGGACGAAACATTGATGAAATATTAAGAATGCTCGAGGGATTCCAGACTGCTGATGAGAAGGAAGTCGCCATACCCGCCAACTGGCCATGCAACGAAATCATAGGCAAAGGACTCATCATTCCACCTGCTGCAGATGTTGAGACCGCAATTAAAAGACCAGAGAAATACAAATGCTTTGACTGGTGGTTGTGCTACAGAAATTATTATAAATGGTAGAGAAGATTTAATTTTTTTAATTAGTATAGTTAAGTCGTTTAAAAACTGTATAAGGTGATAAAAAATGGCAAAAAAAATATATGAACTCCCCCCACTACCCTATGACTACGATGCCCTGACTCCCCATATATCAGAGGAGCAACTCCAGATACACCATGATAAACACCACCAGGCCTATGTGGATGGTGCCAATGCACTACTGGATAAATTTGACAGCCGACCAGGCATAGAATTTGATGTGAAGGCAGTGGCCAAGGAACTATCATTCCATGTTGGTGGATTCGTCCTCCACAAACTTTTCTGGGAAAACATGGCCCCAGCACCAAAAGGTGGAGGTGAACCCAAAGGAACCCTTGCCAAATACATTGATAAGAATTTCGGATCCTTTGAACGGTTCAAACAGGAATTTTCCCAGGCAGCAAACGGCACTGAAGGATCAGGATGGGCTGCCCTGACCTATTGCAGGGCCACCGACCGACTCTTCATAACCCAGATCGAAAAACACAACGTCAATGTGATTCCCCATTTCAGGGTTTTAATGGTTCTGGATGTATGGGAACATGCATACTACCTTGACTACAAAAATGTGCGACCTGCCTTTGTGGAGGCCTTCTGGAACATTGTCAACTGGGAAGAAGTTAACCGACGCCTGGAAATTGAACTACTGTCGGCTAGTTTGAACCTGGTGGATAATCGTCGTATTCTGGATGTGAAGATTGAAGAGTTCCGGGAAAACTTCGATGACTGGCTGGCATCCTTTGATAAGAAATAAAAATTCTTTCTTTTTTTTCTTTTTAAGATCCATATAATTGGATAATTAAATAATTAAAAGCATTAAACATTTTAAATTCCACAACCAATTGCCTAATAAGTTAGCATATCTAAGTAATTCTTATTTTCATTGTTTGAAAATTTAGCAATAGATAAAAGCAATAGATAGATAAATATAATCTTTTCTATAAGGGTTAATTGAAAATAAGTGAATAAATGATAAAAACTACACTACTATGAAATCATTTATGATTAAAGTTATTCTAGTGATGAATTAGTAATTTAAGGGTTTATTGTCACATTTAGAGGTGTATACATGATCTGGAATGAAAAGGCTGAGTGTATGTCAGCTTCAGAAAAGGAAGAATTACAGCTTAAAAGACTGCAAGTTGTCGTTAAAAAGGCTTATGAAAACGTGCCTTATTACCGTAAAAGGCTTGATGAAGCAGGAGTAACCCCTAACGATATTCAAACTCTTGAAGACATTGAAAAATTACCATTCACCACCAAAAGCGATTTGCGGGAAGCATATCCCTTTGGAATGTTCGCAGTTGATACTGATGATATTGTAGAAATTCACACAACCTCCGGGACCACTGGCAAACCCACTGTATCAGGATACACCCGTAAGGACCTTGAAATATGGGGAGAAGTAGTTGCAAGGGCCCTTTCCATGGCTGGAGGGACCAAGAAAGACATAGTGCAAAACTGTTATGGTTATGGTCTTTTTACTGGAGGATTGGGAGTACACCACGGTGGTCAGAAGTTGGGTTGCACTGTAATACCCATCAGTGCAGGGAACACTCAGCGCCAGATTGAGATAATCAAGGACTTTGAAAGCACCATCATCACTTGCACACCCAGTTACGCTATGTACATAGCCGAAGTACTGGAAAGGGAAGGAGTTCCTAAAGAAGACATAAAACTTAAAGCAGGGGTTTTAGGGGCTGAGATGTGGACTGAAGAGATGAGAAACGAAATTGAGCGAAGACTGGGGATTGATGCCCTGAATATTTACGGACTCACCGAGATTATTGGTCCTGGCGTTGCCAATGAGTGCATGGAAAAAGATGGACTGCACATCTTTGACGACCACTTCTATCCCGAAATCATAGACCCCAAAAATCTTGAAACATTACCTGAAGGCGAAAAAGGAGAACTGGTACTGACAACCCTTACCAGAGAAGGCATGCCAGTGCTGCGCTTCAGAACAAGGGATATCACCGCCCTACAACATGGTGAATGTGCCTGTGGAAGGACCAATGTAAAAATGGACCGTATAACCGGAAGATCCGATGACATGCTCAAGATCAGAGGTGTAATAGTATTCCCATCCCAGATCGAACGGGCACTTCTAAAAATACCTGGAATGGAACCACAATACCAGATCATTGCCAGCAGACCACAACACATGGATGAACTAGAAGTTCAGGTCGAAGCCTCACCAAACCTATTCTCAGATGAAGTTAGACACATTGAAGAGGTTAAAAGATCCATAGAAAAACATATACACGATGAAATCGGCCTCAGAGTTACTGTGACGCTGGTGGAGCCACAGAGTCTCCCTAGGAGTGAGGGGAAAGCTGTCAGAGTTATTGATAAACGAAAACTAAGTTAAACAATTTTACGGGATGAATGTAAAAATTAATGAATATGTAGGGGATAGGAAAATGAAGTTAAAACAAATATCTGTGTTTCTGGAAAATAAAAAAGGAAGACTTTGGAAAGCTATGAATGTTTTATCCACTGCTGGTATTAATATTAGGGCTCTTTCCATAGCAGATACTTCTGAATTCGGTATTCTGCGAATGATC
>MVPY01000064.1 GCA_002067065.1 Methanobacterium sp. PtaB.Bin024 | reverse complement strand
TCAGCAGGAATAGAAAAAAAGCAAGATGAAAGTGTTGATTGATTGAATAATAATTTGAATTATGAATGATTGTTAACTGATTGTCTTAAATGATTGTTAACGGATTGTCCTAATTATGGTGTTCACAGTTTGATCAAGTTTGTATCTTTCACTTGCAAACAATTCTGCAGTATCCGATGTGGGCATATCTATTAATATCTGATAATATTTCCCATTTTTCTGGAAAAAGTAATATTGGACCGTTTCTCCACCTGCATCACGGGTGACCTGAATAGTTTTAACAGAGAGTTCCTCCATTGAGGAAGTCCCCGAGGATGAAACATGCCATTCTGGTTTCTGACTCAGATCATCATAAGCCTTCTTGTAATAAGACTGATCAGGGTATTGGTCCACCATAATCATTAAAATACCTTCATCAGTTGATCCATTAAACTTCAATTTGGCAGAAGATTCATATCCTGTGGAAAAATCCTGATACCATCCTGATTCTATCTGAAACTGGGAATCATTCACCACGCCATAACCGGGTTTAATTGTCTTAATATCGTTGGAGTTAGATGGATATAGATACAGGTACCCAGCCAATATCAGTGCCAGTAAAATCATGAAAAACACGAAAATTAACAATTTTGATCTTCTGAAAACCATTCTTATGCCTCTTATTCTACAAATTCAAATCCGTGAATTTTTCTTCACTGAATTTGATTTTGAAACATGTTCCATTATCCTGTTTAAGTTCCATGGTACCACCAATCTGGTCAACCAGGGTGTTCACCAGACGCATTCCCAGAGAGTTTGTTTTTTCAAAGTCCAAATCCTCAGGGAATCCAACACCAGTATCAGAAACAATAAAATGGTATTGTTCACCTTCCCTGTAAAATTCAACATTAACTTCACCTGCCAGATCATTGGGAAATGCATGTTTCAGGCTGTTGGAGACCAGTTCATTGACGATCAATCCCAGAGGCACTGCGGTGTTAATATCCAGGAGTATATCTCCCACATCCATGTTGAGATGGATGTTGTCTCTGGTTACATAGGTTCGGAAGAGTTCCGTAGTAAGAGTTTGGATGTAATCTCCAAAGTTGATACATTTAAGGTCTGTGGATTGGTAAAGCATTTTATGAATGAGTGCCATGGAACGTGCCCGGCGCTGACTTTCTCTGAAGACTTCCAGGGCAGCTTTATCCTTTATATACTTGGATTGAAGATTAAGGAGGCTAGATATGACGTTGAGATTGTTTTTAACCCTGTGATGGATTTCTTTGAGGAGTAGTTCCTTCTCTTCCAGAGATCGGTGGAGTTGGGCCTCGTTTTCTTTCCTGCGGGTGATATCCCTGGCTATGGATAGGATCATCTTCTCACCCCTTAGGTTGAAGATGTGGCTGTTAATCTCCACAGGTATCTGTGATCCATCCTTGGTTACTTGTATTGATTCAAAGGTTGCTGTACCTTCAGATTGTATTATTTTCATGAAGCCGGAAATCTGGTGGTCCTGGTCACTTTCAATATCTTCTGGGCCTATTTCCAGCAGTTCTTCCCGACAGTATCCTAGGCGTTGGCAGGCCACATCGTTGACTTCGGTGAATTTACCTGTTTTACCATCGCTTTGGATGGTGTGGAGAAATATGGCATCATTAGCATTGTTGAAGACTTCTCTGAATTTTTCCTCACTTTCCTGGATTTTCAGTTCCATTTTTTTATCATCAGTGATGTCTCTGGCAATGCTGGATGCACTGACCACCCTTCCATTATCATCCTTAATGGGAGAAACGCTGAGGGAAATATCCGCCAGGGACCCATCTTTACATCTATGCAAAGTCTCATAATGGGTTACTTTTTCACCACTTTTGATCCAGGCCAGAATTAGTGATAGTTCACCGGTGTTATAAGGAGGAATGAGCATGGTCACTGAGTTACCTACAGCTTCTATGGAAGTGTAACCATAGATATTCTCTGCACCCGGATTCCAGGATAAAATAGTCCCATCTAAACCTATACTCATTATAGCATCTTCTGTGTACTCTATAATGGATTTGAGGTAACCCAGTTCATCCTCTGATTCCTGGAGTTTCGTTTCTGTTCCACGGAGGATGTTTAAAATTTCCTCCGGGTCTAAATCTTGATGCTTCATGGAAATAACTAATAATAACTCATTGGGGTTAATAGATTAGGTTTTATCTTAAACTTATTTTTTTGGTTTTTGTTTCCTAACCCATTATTGTTTGGTTTTTATTTCCTGATTTATTTAATTTATCAAATTCAACTAAACAATTCAATTGAATTTTTTAAAGGTAATTTATTAGAATTAGAGAGTAGAAAAAATTATTCTTAGATATTATTCTTAGATATTAAGGGAAAAATTTGAAAATTTTATTATAGGATTTAATATGAAAATCAACGGGCATGTTTTTAAAAAAAATTAAAATTTTATTAATATGAGTTTTTTATATATTCTAACAACAATTTAATTAACCTTTAATATTTATTTGATAGTTATTGACTTGCTCTAAAAACTTATAAGAGGACCCATATTATGAAAGGAATTATATTAGCTGGAGGATCCGGAACCCGACTTTACCCTATAACCAAGGCTGTTAGCAAACAATTACTGCCCATCTATGATAAACCAATGATCTATTATCCCCTGTCTGTTCTCATGCTGGCAGGTATTCGGGAGATACTGATTATCTCCACCCCCAGGGACTTGCCACAGTATCAGGATCTGCTGGGTGATGGAAGTCAACTGGGACTGTCCTTCTCCTACGCTGTTCAGGAGAAACCACGTGGACTGGCAGAGGCATTCATTGTAGGGGAAGAATTCATTGGCGATGACGAGGTGGCACTGGTTCTGGGAGATAACATATTCCACGGCCACCGTTTCAGTGAAATACTCCAAAGAGCAGCATCACTGAAAGAAGGGGCAATCATCTTTGGTTATTATGTTCGGGACCCCCATGCATTTGGGGTGGTGGAATTTGATAATGAAGGAAATGTACTGTCTCTAGAAGAGAAACCAGAACATCCTAAATCTAACTATGCCATACCCGGACTCTATTTCTATGATAACAGTGTGGTGGAGATAGCCAAACAGGTGAAACCATCTCACCGAGGGGAACTGGAGATAACCTCTGTGAATGAAGAATACCTCCGAAGGAAACAGTTGAAAGTGGAACTGTTAGGTAGGGGTATGGCCTGGCTGGACACCGGAACCCATATAGGACTCTTAGAAGCAGGTAACTATATTGAAGCAATCCAGAAGAGGCAGGGATTCTTTGTGGCCTGTCTAGAAGAGATCGCATACAACAATGGCTGGATAGATGCAGAAACTGTGTTAAAATTAGCTGAAAGCCTTAAAAAGACAGATTATGCTAAGTATCTTGTTGAACTGATTACTGGTGAGTTTTAATAATTGTAAATCTTAATGTAAACCTGTTTAATTTATTCGGTTAACTAATACGGTTAACTAATAAGTTTTAATTCTAACAATTTATCTTTTTCCACCAAAAACAAGATTATATACTCTTTCAGAAGATTTATCATCCTGGTATTTATTCACGATATCATTTACTAATTTTCTTTCCTTTTCATAATAATTTGGGTTCTGGATGCAGTGATTTAGTTCTGTGATAAAATCAGCAAACTCTAGGGCTTTTGGTCCTGGAGCCCAGAAATCATAGGGTTCAAATACAAATCCCCTGCACCTGGTGTACTCCTCCAAATCAGTTGGGATGAAAACAATTGGCTTTTCTAACAATAAGAAATCGAAATAAATTGAAGAGTAATCGGTTATTAATATATCGGAAGCTCCCATGATATCATATATATCTAAAAAGTTATCCTGTAACATTTTTGAAGTGATCAGGACCACATCATCCTTATCATCCAAGACTTTCGAGTACTGTGATTCTTCAAAGGGATGGAGTTTCACCAAGTAGAGTATCTTGTTTTCTTCTATGAATTCAGCAAATCGTTCATCATCGTAATCATTGAATCCCATGACATCTGGATTAGATTTTCCATCAATTTTATCACCCCATTTTCGGAAAGTGGGAGTAAAAAGGATGATTGATTTGTATTTGGTTATATCTTTATTTAGAAGTTTGGAAAGATTATCTCTGCTTTTTTCTTTTCGAAATATTTTATCATTTCGTGGTTGGCCTGTTATATGCACCTTCCGGGCATCAATATAAAAACAGGAACTCATAATATTTTTCATCAGATTCGAAGTACTTATTAAAACGTAATTATCATCATGGCTTCTGAAAGATGTTAAATACGGGTTTTCAGAGTCCTCAGCATATCCCATTGACTTAAGGGGCATGCCGTGCCAGAGGTTTATTAGAATCTGTCGGGATGATTTAAATTCCAAGAAAGTGTTATGGGTTGTAACAATGTATTTGGATCTGAAAAATTGGTAAAATCCCATTAAACTATGTTTATTATAGGTCTGGATTCTGTTAATAGAGAACTTATCCAGTAAGCTGGTATCCTCAACCATCCACACTAACTTTAGATCAGAGGAGGAATGTTCCATTTTGAGGTATTCAAAAAAGGCCTTGGAGTTATCAGAAAAATCAGGAGCACTGTCAAATAGTATTTGATGTTCATTTTCTGGAATGAATTTATTTATAAGTGTTACCAAGCCAGATTTAAGAGTGTCTATCATGTTAATATTCCTCATAAAGGTTAATATTTCTCCAGATATTCTATTTCTATTAATTCCTCTAATGATTTATTGTATCTATTTCTTTAATGAATATTTAACCTTAGTTAAAGTTTCGTAACGTTCTTTGGTTTAAAGGATATATAACAATAGGATCATATGTTCCATATGAAATGAAGATTTTAAATTTTTGATATAACTTAATATAACTTAATACTTACCTAAAAATGTTAATACTTACCTGACGGAGATGAATAGTATTAAAAACAAAAAAGTAGTGGTTACTGGAGGGCTTGGATTTATCGGATCCCACCTAGTAGAAGAACTTCACACAGATAATGATGTTTTCATTGTAGATAACGAGTCTACAGGTAAACATGAAAATATACAAGATTTAGATCTTGACCAGATAAGCTTAATAATGGGGGATATAACCAGCATTGATCTTGATGAAATCTTTGAGGGTGCAGATTATGTGTTGCACCAGGCAGCATTACCCAGTGTTCCCCGGAGTGTGAAGGATCCTTTAAGCTCCAATGAAGCAAACATTACAGGTACCCTAAAGGTGCTGATCGCTGCCCGGGATTGCGATGTGAAGAAGGTGGTTGCTGCATCATCCTCATCAGTGTATGGTGACACACCTGTACTACCCAAAGTGGAAACCATGCCCCTGAACCCCCAATCACCATATGCCACCACCAAAGCCACAGGAGAATTGTACTGTCAGAATTTCACTGACATCTATGGTTTATCCACTGTCTGCCTGCGTTACTTCAATGTGTTCGGCCCACGACAGGACCCAGAATCCCAATACGCTGCTGTGATACCCAAATTCATAACAGCCATCCTAAATGGAAAATCACCAGTCATATTTGGTGATGGCGAGCAGAGCCGGGATTTCACCTACGTGAAGAACGTAGTGGAGGCCAATATACTGTCATGTGAAACAGGGATGCAGGGAGTATACAACGTAGCCTGCGGCAGGAGAACAACCCTCAATGAACTGGTAGATATGATTGGCGAAATAGTGAATGTGGATGTGAACCCAGAATACACTGATCCTAGACCTGGAGATGTAAAACACTCACTGGCAGATATAGATAAAATAAGAGAACATGGATATATGCCCAGCAAATATTTCAAGGAAGATTTGAAGAAGGTTGTTGATCATTTCCTGGAAGCAAAATGTTGAATTAAAAACCCTTTAATTTTAAAAAACCCTCTGAGTTTAAAAAATGAGTCATTGACAGACCCCTACTTTAAAAAATATTCTGAAAAAAAAACGTAGTTTAATGGGAGTTATTTACTGCTCCCACTCCACTGTAATGAAATCCCATTTCCCGTAATTTTTCTGGGTCATAAACACGTCGGGCATCAACGATAATAGGGATCCTCATCAGTTCTTTTACTTTTTCAAAATCCAGTTTTCTGAATTCCTGGTGGGCGGTCATGAGGACCATAACATCGGCATCTTCCAATGCCTGGTAAACATCACTCTCCAGTGTGCCATAGACAGAGGTCTCCTCAATGTATGGATCAACAATGGTAACCAAGGCCTGGTTGTACTCTAATTCATTTATGAGTTCCTCAGATGGTGATTCCCGGTCATCCCCCACATTCTCCTTGTAGGACAGACCAAGCACCACGATCTTAGAGTTTTTAACCGGTCTTTCATTGTCGTTGAGTGCATCCGTGATGAGTCCAAATACATGTTTAGGCATGTTATCGTTGATGGTCCGGCCAGCTGCTATTACCTTAGAATGATATCCCAATTCTTTAGCCTTTTTAACCAGGTAATATGGATCTACGGGTAGGCAGTGCCCTCCGACTCCCCCTCCAGGGTAGTAGACATTGAAGTTCCACTTGGTGCTGGCACCATCAATAACCTCCATGACATCGATACCGATCTTCTCAAAGATCATTGCCAGTTCATTCACCAGGGCAATGTTCAAATCACGCTGGGTGTTTTCAATAACTTTAGCTGCTTCAGCTGTCTTAATATTCCTCAAAACCTTTATGTCTTCTTCGATGATAAACTGGTAGAGTTCACGGGTTATTTCTGCCCATTCCGGAGTTATAGCACCAACCACCCGGGCCACTTTTTCTATAGAGTGAGCAACATCCCCTGGGTTATACCTCTCCGGACAGTAAGCCAATCCAAAGTCTTCGCCCGCTTTTAAACCTGATTCTTCCAGTATTGGTTGGAGAACTTCTTCAGTCACACCAGGATACACTGTGGATTCTAAAACTACCAGTTTTCCCGTGGCTAATCCCTTGGATACATTTTCACCAGCATCCATTACATGGGAAAGATCCGGATCTTTGGACTTGGTAACTGGTGTAGGAACAATCAGCAGGATGATATCAGATTGGCGAGTTGCTTCTGGTAGGTCAAGGGTTGCCACCAATTTTCCTGCTTGAACAACCTTTGAGAGTCTTTCATCTAAACCAAGTTCTCCCAGGGGTGAGATCCCCTGATTGATCATGTCAAGTTTCTCTTCATCAATGCCTACTCCAATCACTTTAAAACCATTTTCTGCGAAGAATATTGCAGTGGGAAGACCTACATAACCCAACCCCACAACACATATCACAGCTTTTTTCTCAGTTATCTTCTTTGAAAGTTCATCATACATCTTTTAACCTCAAATCCCTTAGATAAATATAATTTCAGATCTCTTATATCCTCATAACATTGAACATTATACCGTTTTTTTATTTTCTCATTGATATTGAACTTTATAAGATCTTTTTATATCCTCATATATTGAACTTTATAATATACTCTTGATAACTACTTAAAATTTTTTCCACCATTGATTTTTTTCCATCATGGTTCAGATTTCCTTAAAAACTCTAAAAAAATACTAAATCAACATGCAAACATTCAATGTACACATTAAAACCAACAATGGATAAGATTTATAAGACATGTATTTAAAAGTTTATCAAAAGACATAAAATTACATTTTTCTTAAAAAAAAGGTATAACAACCATGGATAATGAGAATATTAAAAGAAAATCTATTTCTGGAGCAAAATGGACCGTTTTACTTTCCACTCTTGCTTTACCAATAGGGTATGTAGTTAACGTAATATTAGGAAGAATATCTCCAGAAACATTGGGAATTTACGCATTAATAAGTGTAGTTGTTGGATTTTCAGGATCTTTTCTATTATTTGGTGGTAATAATGTTGTCCAGAAATATCTCCCTGAGATAGAAGATAACCAAAAAATCGATTTTATATTAACATACTCAATTATTGTAACGATAATCTCTCTATTGTCAATTCTTTTGATGTTAATCTTTCCACAAATATTAGTTTACGTTACTGGTTCAGAAACCAGTCCCGATAACGGATTTTATTATATAATAATCCTGATTTTAGTTTCAATATTTTTTAATTTGTACACTTACATGTTAAGTGGGTTAATGGAAATAAAAATGGCTTCAATCATTAATAAAATAACAACTTATGGGAATTTCCCCATATTCCTATTTATATTTATATTTTTTCCCAGTTATTTCCTTGAAAACAATTTACATATAATATTTCTATCATTTATCCTTTTTTATTCAGTTGGAGGACTTTTAGCAGCAGTTATTGTATTCAAAAATGTGCTAAAGCTAAAACAGGAAAATTCAACGTCTTCAAATATTGTAACAAATTTTAAGCTATTTTTACCAAAGAAATTTTGGAGTACTTCCATTACTGTTCATTTATCCACAGTTATGTACTATTTTTCTGATAAGTTAGATCAGATATTAATTTTAAATTTCTTCAATTTGACACAATTAGGGCTGTACTATGCACCACTACAAATTGCTATACTAGTACGATTCATACCAAGCTCCTTGGGAAATGTGTTACTACCAACATTTTCTAATTTTCTAGCTAACAATGACCTAAATTCAGTCAAACAATGGTATTCAAAAATAATTAAATATAATGCACTAATTACATTCCCAATGGCTTTCATCATAATCTTCTTCTCGAAATATATATTATTGCTGTTTGGAGAAGAATACCTAAGTAATTACTATATCCTAGTTATATTAACGTTTTTATATTCTACAGGAATAATCAGTCCTTTGAATAATGCCATAATAATCGCCAAGGGCAAAGTCCAGATCTATCTTCTTTGCGAATTCCTATCAATCATATTAGGCATTATAATCGCGTTTTCATTGATAAATCCATTAGGAATATTGGGTTTGGCAATATACCGCGGTTTAACAATCTTTAATTGGCAACTAATCACGCAAGAGATTGTGAAAAGATTTGATCTCCAATTGAAAATCGATATTTCCTATAAAATTGGTGTTTTAATCAGTTTTATATGTGCTTTAATATATTTAGCGTTCCCTTATGATAATTTCTTTTACTGTGCTTTCTTATTTGGAATTTCAACAATATCATTCCTCTATTTAAGCAAATATAAAAAAGAGGATATAAAATTTATTTTAACAACCATCCTTAACAGAGGTACATAATGAAAGGAATCATGATATATTCTGACGAGATTGATAAAAAAACCGTCAAACCTGTTCTAAAAAGAATCCATAATCTTGGATTCACCGATGTTTTCTATGTAACAAAAAATATAGACGGGAAAGTGTATTATTCCAGTAAAATTGCTGAAACCAGAGAAAACACACTTAAATTATTATGTGATGCAGCTAAAAAGTACAATATTGGTGTTTATGCCTGGTTTTGTACATTTACTGAAGGATATGAAGGAAATCTCTTCGGGAATGGAACCAGTAAATTCTTTATTGATAATCCAGAACTATCTGCAAAAGATGTAAATTTAAATGACACCATAGAAAAACCAGTGCGAAGCGATCAGGGATCTGAAAACTACTTATGCCCTGCCAATCCCAGAGTATTTCAATACGAATTAAGTTTGATGGAAGAAATTGCTAACAATTATGACATAAAAGGCATACATCTTGATTTTATGAGATTCCCATTACCAGGGAACTACTGTTACTGCGATTACTGTGTTATGAAGTTTGAAGAAAAGTATGGGGTGTCCATATTTAGTGATGATGCAGGACAATACCTGCCAGAATGGAGAAAAAATGTTATTTCAAACTTTGTAAATAAAATATATAAAAATTCTAAATTTAAGTCCAATGTTCAACTTTCAGCATTAGTCTGGAAATATGATGATTGTCTTGAAAAAACACAGGACTGGAAAAATTGGAATGTTGACTTTGTAACACCCATGTTTTACAACAAAGGTTACTTGAAAGGTGTTAAATGGGTTTACAATGAAATCAAACATAATAAAAACAGTTCTAAGAATACCAAAATTATAGCAGCCATAGGTGGGTCCTTTTCAAACTTTTTCACTAAAGAAGAATGGAACAAACTCGAAAAAACTGTGAAAAAAGCCAATTTGGAAGGTTTTATCATTGGTCATTACGGTTTATTCAATGTTTTAGACACGTTGGAAAAAGACACGATTCTAACATCACTGAAAAAAAGAGCAAAGTGGACTTCACATAAAGCAATAATTAAATTGTATCCCCTACTTAAAAAAACATTTTCACTTAATAAATAGATAATATGATGGATAAGGCTCTTTCAAAACAGATAAAATGGCTTCAAACTTGGAAAACCAGTGAAGGTGCCTATAATGGGTTTGTTGTGCACAGGCATGATCTGAAAAGAATGTTTAAAATACACGATACACCCTGGTCTCAGGGTCCTATCATTGTGGGCTACATCAATTTATATGAACATACCAGGGATCCGCAATGGTTAAATGAAGCTATTGCCGCAGCAGATCTGCAATGTAAGCGAATTTCTGTGACTGGAGAATATATTTATGCCGGTTATGAAGATGACAGGTTCAGCTCCCTGGTTCATAATTCATTAGCCAACTGCGCTTTGTTAGATCTTTCAAAAACCTTAATTAATGATGGTAGAGACGCTGCAAAATACATTAACGTTGTTAAAAAAAATATTGACGAATATCTCATCAAAGAACTTTGGGATGAAGAATTTGGTGCCTTCAGATTCAGCAGAATTGATTATTATTCACCAGATAAAACAAGATATGTTGTAAATATGAACAGTTTGGCTGTTGAAAGCCTGATAAAATTATCTAACCTGATAAATGAAGAAAAATATCAGGAATATGCCATTAAGATTGGAGAATGGATGTTAACAGAACAGATAATATCTGATGACATTGAAAATGGTGGGATCAGTTACTCCCAGGTCCAACCAAGGGTACTGATTTCTATTTACACCGCACTGGCAATGCGTGGTTTAGATGATCTCTATTTACTAACAAATGATCCCAGATACCTGGAGATGATGAAGGCAGCCAGTACCCATCTTATGAGTTTAGTTGATAGTGAAACTAACCTATTTTGTCACAAAATAGAAGAGGGGAAACTGTTTAAATATCCTGAGTTTATTTCAGGTGCAGGAATAATTTTAAAGGCTTTAAATGACACAGAGAAATTAACCGGTGAAAATTATGATTATTGCCCTATTTTGGATGCTGTTCTGGAAAACCAGTTACCCAATGGTGGGTTTAAAAATTTCGTAGGTTACAATTCAACTGATAATAATAGAATTAATGGTGATGAAAAAGTAGAAGTGTGGGAAGATACTGTGCCAACCATTGGATGGAATGCCCATATCTTTGAATTTTTATCCAGGAAAGTTCAAGGTCAAATACCTGAAAATTCAATGGAAAACAATAAAATTTTCAATAATCGTTATGGTTACTGTGAAACCAAAAATTGGGTCATGATAATATCACTTACCAATATAAACAGCTCAATTTTATATCTTACATGGAAAAGACTACCAATTTCCATAGTTTACCTGTCAAAAAAACAGTACAGAAAGATTTTAGGTTATATGGCCCGTTTATATAGAAAATTCATAAGGTCAAAAAAATGAAAATACAACTTCAAAATTCCACTTTTTATCCTGCTTTGGGAGGTATTGAAAATTATTTGTACTACACTGCCAAAGCACTTTTAAAAACAGGCCATGAACCTGAAATTCTATGCTCAAGACATATCAAACATTTGCCTGCAGAAGAAAACTATGAAAACATTAAAATAATACGCCACCCTGCTTATTCACCAATTTTGTATCCGATTAATCCATTTTATCATTCACTTAGACTTAAAAAATTTATAGAAAAAAATTCATCTGATATGGATGTTATTTTACCAAGGCACCCCCGCTATGCATATGCATCCTGTAAAGCATTCAGTAACGATATCCCAGTTTTATACATTCAAGCAACGGTTTACCCAGAATATAGAAAAATAACTCTTAAAGACTCTGATCTCATTTCAAAATCCAAGAAAAAAATTTTCATACCACAGGAATATTACATTGAGAAAAAAGCAGTGGAGTTATCAGATAAAGTTGTGGTTTTAAGTAAAATGAGACAGAAAGAAATTTCTGACTATTACTCTGTTTCAACAGATAAATTTGCAGTTGTTCCGCCGGGAATCGATGTAGAAAGGTTTAAACCCCGCAAAAAAGATTATGAACTCATCAAATCCTTGAATATTCCAGAGAATAGTAAAATTATTTTAACAGTTTGTAGATTGGCCAAGGGAAAAAATGTTGAAATGTTAATTGAAGCGTTCTCACAGATCAATGCCCATAACTGTTTTTTGTTAATAGTTGGGGATGGACCTGAACGCACGAGTCTAGAAATTTTATGTAAAAAATTATATTTAACCAATGTTATATTTTTAGGTAGAAGAGGAGATGTGGAAAGGTTTTATTCAATAGCTGATCTTTTTGTCCTAACATCAAAATATGAGGGTTTTGGACAGGTTTTCCTGGAAGCCATGGCCTCAGGAGTACCCTGTATCGGCCTTAAGGCAGATTACCCTGAGATTATTGTGGCTTCAGAAGAAATAATATCAGAAAATAAGACAGGATATTCAGCAGATCCATACCATGTAACTGATTTGGTCGAGAAAATTAATTTGTTAATTGATGATGAAGATCTAAATCATACTATGGGAATTAATGCCCGGAAGGTTTGTGAAAATCATTACTCATGGGAAAACCATGTTAAGAAATTGATGAAAGTAATTAAATCTATAAAGAATTAATAAAAAGGTAAAAAATTATTAAAAGTTGTAATATTCATTTTTATTTAAAACAAAATTTAGAAAGGAGTTAACATGAAAGTATGTATGATGTCAATTGATTTTTTGCCCAATGTGGGAGGAATATCAACGCATATAATTGAGCTTTCCAAGGCATTAACGGAGTTAGGGATAGAAGTTCATATAATTACACGCAGAACTGATTTTCATGGAAAAAAATTTGAAACAATCAACAACATTAAAGTACACAGACTTTATCTACCAAAAATTAGGTTTGGATCCGTACTTTACATAATAAATCAGATTTACACCATTTTACGATTAAAAAAGAAAGAGAATATTGAAATATTTCACTCACACACCAGAACTGATTCCATAGCTTTCAGATTCTTAAACAGAATTGTCAAAATCGAAACTGAACATTCATCTACTTTTTTGAAAGCTGTTGAAACAGATAGAAATATCAATTCCTATAAAAAAATATTTGATGCAACAGATTATCTATTAGCCCCTAGTGAAGAGTTAAAAGAAACTATAATAAAAATTGGTATCGATCCAGGTAAAGTCTCTTACATTCCTAATGGCGTAGATACAACTCGATTTCATCATAATGATGATGAAAAATTAAAGGAAAAATATAATCTTAAAAATAAAATGGTAGTTAATTGTCCCAGAAATCTAGTAATAAAAAATGGAGTTCACTATCTAATTGATGCCATCCCCCTAATAATTGAAAAATTTGATAATGTTAAATTTCTAATAATTGGGAATTCTAATAAAGAAATGTTTTTAAAATGTAAAAAAAAGGTAGCTGATCTAAAAATAGATGATTATGTAATATTCACTGACAGCATTCCAAACAGTCAAATGCCAGGTTTTTATGGAATATCTGACATCGTCGTGTTACCCTCGCTGAAAGAAGCAACCAGTATTTCAGGTTTAGAGGCAATGGCCACTGGTAAACCCTTAGTTGGTACCAAAGTCGGGGGAATACCCATGTTAATTGACAATGAACAGACCGGGATCTTGGTCTCACCTAAAGATCCCCATGCCCTGTCTGAAGCAATTATTGATTTACTAAAGAATAATGAAAAAAGAAAGACCATGGGAATTAATGCTCGCAAAAAAGTTATAAATGAATTTGATTGGAAAAAGACCATTGCTCCCAGAACAATAGAGATCTACAAGAAAATAATCGATTCTAAAAAATAATTAGAACTCAATTATGGGGAAAAAATAGTAATTAATTCACAAATAATGGAAGGATAATAGTAACTAATTCATAAATAATGAAAGGATTATAGGTCTGGAAGGATTATCAGTTAATACCATTATTCAACGATTTTATCAAGAAGAATGGTAAATTTTTTAGCCATTTCCCTCTGACTGTATTTATCAATCTCCTCAGGAATTCCTCCATATTCGATTTTTCCCCTTTCCTCAAATTCATCATAGAACATCTTTAAAACCTTTTTAACAGATTCATATCCAGATAAATGAATTCCGGTATTGGTTGATTGGATTAAATCTTTGACTAATCCCTCTGATGGTCCTATAGATAATATCGGTCTGCCTGCATCCAAATATTCATAAATTTTACCGGGTATTATCCCTTGCTCCTGGGGGTTGTTCCATGATAAGAGCAAAAGGATCTGCGATTCTCTCTGTTTTTTAAGTACTTCTTCTCGAGGTATCATTCCATGCACATTTACCACATTCTCCAGGTGGTATTCTTCAACTTCATTCATCAACCAGTTTTCCACTGGACTATAAAAATCAATGGAAAATTTAGACAATTCTATACTCTTTTCACTATCTAACTCTTCTAATGCCTTAAAAAGAAGTTTCGGATCGCGCTTACCACGGTACAAAAGGCCAGAATAGGTTAGATTCAATTTATCAGACAATATAGTATTTTTAATAGTTTGATCCGGGTCGAAGCCATTTAGAATTGGAAATACATCTTCTCTTCCGTGTAAGCTTTTTAACTCGTCTGCAAAACAAGTGGTAGTGGTTGTTAATATATCAGCATTTTTAAGAGTTTTTATTTCCAATCGCTGTTCAAAGAATTTTCTAAGGAAATTGTAATGATAGTAAGGGTTTTGAGTCCATAAATCACGAAAATCAGCAATCCATGGAATTTTAAACCTTTTCTTTAATTCATTGGCCACTAAATGAGAGGTTACCGGAGATGATGAGCTGATAATTGCATCAAAATCTTCTTTTTCCAGTAATTTACTCCCCTGGTCAACTGCGGGTTCATACCAGTATTTCTGTAAATCTGGATAGGCAAAAAACTGGCCTCCCATTTTTAATAAAAAATCAAAGTTTGATTTCCTACTTTTTGTTTGTTGAACATTAATATTACTATTATTTTCAGAACCAGATAGTTTGTCTATCTTTTTTTTCCACTGGATAAGTAAACCGTCAGCTTCAGCCTCTATTATTCTATAAGGAAATTTTAGATTTTGACTTGATTTGACTGTTAAAATGGTAGGCTCCCATGACAATTCAGATAAATATTTTGCCAGTCCCCTCAGGCGAACTGCACCTATAACATTCCTGGAAAATGGATAGGCTATAATCAGCACTTTTCTCATTCATACGTCCCTCATCTTGTTTAGACTAATTAACATGGGATTGTGTAAACAAATATTTCCCACTTCTGGTTTTGGGGATATCATCAACATATTCCCAGATGGTCTTACAGTTTTTCCCCATGACCAGTTTAATCTTGTGTTCTATCTCTTTTTCCTCTGAAACATTGAAACCAGGATAGGCAACTGCTTTGATTTTGATTAAATCATAATCTTCCTGTAGGATCTGGAATTTCTCAATAAGTCCTTTGTTACAGTAAACCCCAATAAGTTGTGTGAAATACTCTGCAGGTACAATTGTGCCATTTTTCAAAACGAAACTGTCTGTTATCCTTCCCACAACTTTTTCAAGGGTGGGTAATGGGTTTCCGCATTTGCATTTCTTTTTTCCAAGTATGGCCATGTCACCAATCTCATATCGAATTAGGGGCATGGAATAATTTGATAAATCCGTAACCACAACTCTTCCTTCTTCACCTGTTTTTACAGGTTTATCATCCCTGTCCAATATTTCCACATAATTTTTAAAGGTAAATAAGTGCAGCTTACCTTCCTCACATTCCCCGGCAATGCTACTTAACTCACGAGACCCATAAAAATCTGAAACTTTAGTTCCAAATGTTGATTCAATTGTTTCCCTCATGGGGTCTGTTAAATTTTCTGAAGTACTTTCAATAAAATTTGGAGCGTGTAACGGCATGTTCTTTTCTTCGGCAAATTTACACAATTCATATAAACAGCTGGCATATCCACGTATAAATTCAGGTTTATAAGAGTTGATGGTGTTTATATATCTTGCCATGTTCTCTTCAGTCATCAGGTAACAATTTAAAAGGAGGGTTCTGGTAACCTTCTGGAATAACCGTGTTTTGAGTGATGTTCTTTGGCCAAAAACATCCCTTTCATTTCCCCAGACTATCACCTTTTTAACTCTGGGCTCATCAACACCCAACATCTCATTACAGTAGTAAAAATGTCCGATGTTGCTCCATTTAATGGTCTGATCATCCTGCATTAGCTTAAGTGGTTCACCTGTAGAGCCCCCTGATGTGTGATAAAACCAGGTTCTGTTGTTATAATCTTTAGATCTTAGTTTTTCAAAATTTTCACGTATTATTGCCTTTGTTAATATGGGCATGTTCTTTATACTGTCAATACCAAATTCATCAGAGTTTTCAGATTCTAAAAATGGTTTATAATATTCAACATTTTCAGATACATGGTTGAGTAATTTTTTCACCCTCATTTCTTGAAACTCTGAAAATTCTTCTGCTTCGTGAATGTTAGAGACCTTTTTATAATCATTATTGTACTTAATCATTAATCCACTGTATAATACCCTCTTCAACGGCAACAACATAGAATTCCTCTAATTTTTTATAATAGATTTGTATAGGTTTTCAATCTTTCCAGCTACAATGTTTGAATCTAAATTTTCCCTGATGAAAATCTTTCCTTTATCTGCAAATTCATTCCTCATCTTTTCATCAGTTATCATGGAACATATTCCATCTTTCAAACTCTTTTTGTCCCATTTAATAACTAAACCCATATTATCTTTAACTAAATCAGCAATCCCACACCTTTCAGTGACAATTACTGGTGTTTCACATACTACAGCCTCCAAAACCGTGTTTGGAAATGTTTCATATCTTGAAGGTAGCACATAAACATCTGAATCATTATAAGCCTCAAATTTATCAGACCCATAGAGAGGACCCGTATAAATGGTTTTATCCTGTATTCCCAGTTGGTTGATTTGTTGATTCATTGATGAGAGATAACCATCATCCGGGCCAACAATCACCAGCTTAACATTACTCAAATTTTTTGCCAGGTCACCAAATGCTTCAACAAGCAAATCAATGCCTTTGATCTTATCTAAACGACCTAAATATAATATGATCTGTTCATTATCAGTTATACCATACTTTGATCTAAATTTACCCTTTTCTATGTTTTCACAAGAACAAGAATCAATAAAATTGGGAATTACTTTTATTTTATCTTGATTAATGCCCATTTTTTCATATTGCGCTGCTTCCACTTTTGTTAGGGCAATTACTGCACTTGCATTTTCTAAAATTTTATTGCCCATCAGGTAGTCATAAAATTTTTTCAATGACTCTTTTTGATAAAAAGGCAACACTGAACCCCTGGACTGAATTATGTAGGGAATTCTATTTTTTCTCGCATAATAAGAAACAATCGCTGCCAATAAAGTTCTATGTTCATGAATATGGATTATATCAAAATTTTTTATTTCCTTACGTATTATTAAAGGGAGATAGTAAGGAACAGGGGGAGTTTTCACAGGGAAATATTTCCTTAAATTTTCAAAGTAATAAACACACATTCCTTCAAGATTTACCGGCTTATTAGTTTCAACTCCTACATCCCGCAGACTATAATTTGTAGTGTAAACTGTAACATCATGACCCCTTTTACTTAATCCTTTAGAAATGTTGTAGACCGATCTGGCAACGCCTCCTGACTCAAAAGAGGGTTTGAAAAAATTCGAGACTTGTAAAACTTTCAAGATGTCAACCTCATTTTTTTAGTGATGATGCCCACATAACAGAGTATGCAGAAAGGAGTGAATAACCATAAAATAAATTCGATTAAATGTAATAGTCCATATTTTTTTATCCTCACCATGTAACTATGCCTATTTGAGTTCAAATACTCAAACCCTATCTCCTGAAACCACCACAATGTTGAAATATTTCCCTGATTAATAGGTTCGGATAGTTCCAACACAAACTTTACACCATCATCCTTGTCCTCGCTTAAATAGGGAATATCGCCTTTTATTTCAATTGGAACTACATTATGACTAATTATTCGATTCTTGTCAAAATTAATGGTGAGAATCATTGATTTATTAGATTTAGACTGGGATAATTTAGGATCAAACTGGAAATTTCCCAGAGAATAAGCTATTAAACCATTATTATACTCTTCAATACCTTGTATTGTGTGTGGGTGATGTCCTAAAATTATATCCACTCCACTGTCAATTAGTTTATGAGCTAATTTAATTTGGTTTGGAGAAGGATAAAAAACATTCTCAGTCCCCCAATGAAGTGAAACAATAACAAAATCGCATTTATCTTTAATAGAATTCACATCTGCCAGTATCTTTCTCTCCTTAACTTTATTGATATAAATATCTTCCGGAGTTTTAAATCTGCCAATGGTGTAACCTAAAAATGCAAATTTGATTCCTTTTCGTTCTAAAAATAAAACTTTGGGAGTTTTTTTATAATCAGAACCAATATAACTCATATTGTTTTCTTGGAGAGTTTTTATGGTTTTCTGGAATCCTTCTTCGCCCAAGTCTAAGATATGGTTGTTGGCTATGTTAAGAACATCGAAATCTGCTTTTTTTAAGAATTTGATGTTTTCTGGATTGGCAGATAAAAGAACGGCTTTATTGCTTTGGTGACCTTTTTCAGCTAAAGAAGTTTCTAAATTGCCAAATAATATATCTTTTTGTTGGAAAATTGGATTAACATAACCAAATGGATCTTGATTATCCCTCACTTTTAAGTAAATATCTCCAACAGCGAGAAAATTTAGTTCATCCAATATAATTCAACTCCTTAGTCCATACAATAATTAATCCAAACTCATTAATCCATCCAACATTATTCAAACTCATTAGTCCAATCAATCATTATTCAACTCTATTAGTTCATTCAACATTATTCAATTCTTCATCCAATATTATTCAATTCCAATTCCTGGATTAGAAACTTATGTTTACCACTTTTAGTGCGAGCTATCTGGTCAACATATTCAAAAGAGACTTCAAGATCATCAGCCACCACGTTTGTTAATTTGTAAAGAATTTCTTCCTCATTTTCTGGAGAATAACCTGTTTCTGGAATTATTTTTATAACGATTTTTCCTGGTTCTTTTTGAACAATTTGCATCTCTTTTATTAAAGAAAATGATTCAAAATGTTGGGAGAAGATAAGTGCAGTTAAAGAAACTAAATTTCTATTTTTAGTCAGGATATATTCTTGTAATCGACCCTCTATGGTTTTAAATAAAGGATAATTTCGACCACAAGCACATTTTTCTGTTGAAATTATTCCAATATCATCAGTTTTGTACCTGATAAATGGCATGGCATAGTTGGTTAAGGATGTTGAAACTATGATACCTTTATCATCACTGGTCACGTTCCCCTTATCATCTATGAGTTCGAAAATCCCATATTCTGGGAATATATGATAATTAGAGCTTAATTCGCATTCTCCTGCCAGTATTGTTCTTTCGGAATGCCCATACCAGCTATAAACCCGGCAATTTAGGACTCTTTCTACTAATTCTTTCTGCCAGGGGTATATATTTTCTGAACCGCAAAGAACTGCTTTGAGATTTTTGAAGGGATCCAACCCATTTTTTTCCATATATTTGGCCAGTATGGTTATGTTGGAGGGGTAAGCCTGAATGAATTTGGGATCAAATTTGCGAATTTTTTCCACATATCTTTCTAAATTTTCATCAGTCATGTGGTAAGTGGATAATATTAACCATCTGTTGAAGAATGTTTTTTCCCATAATCTGCCGTTTTCGGCATCTTTAACTACATTCCCCCTTAGGATGGCACATTTATCCCTGAATCTGTATCCTACCCTATCCCAGAGGGTTTTTATAAATGCCCATTCCTGTGCACGTGAGACTCCCTTTTCATAGTAAAAGCCCATTGGATCTCCGGTTGAACCACCAGTGGTTACATGTTCCAGTTTATTTTCCGGGAAATTGGTGGCTTTTAAATCTTTAAAATGGTTTTTTATTATATCCTTTGTCAGCAACGGGAGTAAGCTAAGACTGTCAAAATCATAGATATCTGATGGTTTCAGATCTCGCTTTTCAAAAACTTGCCTATAATAGGGAACATTCTCATAAGAATGTTCCAGGAGATCATTTAGTCTTTCCAGCTGATATTTCTCCAGTTCATCAGCTGTCCAGTGCTGGGAATCTTTTAAAAAGTTGTAAGTACTTCTAAAGCTGCCGTACGCATTTAGAATACCCAATGCCTTTACTGTTATTGAATCATTTAAACCCATTCATTCCAACCCGTACTTCTCTTTATAAGTTTTTACTATATTTTCCATTAATCGGGTTGCTTCTAATCCTTCTTCAGCATCAACAGGTAGGGGTGTTCCATTTAGAATACTTTCGGCGAATTTCTCAACTACTATATCGGTTCCTATTTTTTGTCTTCCTGATAGAACATTTAAAGTGGTGGATAAAGTGCTACCAACCCTCTGCCCAACGCTTCCTAGAGACTGTTTGGCAACAGGTATGTAACTTAATTCATCCAGTTTATGTTTAACCAGTTGCATTGCATCCAGATCGATGTGTAACATGGCTTCACTGCCAATGATGTCGATGGTGGCAGCCCAATAATTGGTGGTGTAAGTTAAAGCAACAGAACTGAAACCATTCTCAGCCTCTATCTCTATTCTGAAGTCATCATATGGTGCCCAATCATAATTTAAGAAGCTTTTTGCAAATACATCCACATTTTTTATATTTTCTAAAAATTCCAGTGACATGTAGGAAATATGGGGACCGGTTTCACCAATTACGCCTCCAGGGAGTTTATGGTACCAGTGATCTTTCAGGTCAATCATGTCATGTTTTGGTGTGGATAAGAAGATTCTCATGCCTCTGAATTCGCCGATCTCTCCATTTTCAACCATTTCTTTGGCTTTTATGAATGGGGGGTGGAACAGGTCATTATGAACCACACTAAGTTTCAGATCCTTTTCTTTGGCCATTTTGATCATTTCTTCACAGTCAGATGCCTTAAGAGCCATAGGTTTTTCCATTATTACATGGGAACCGCTTTCCATAGCCTCAATTGCTATGGGGGCGTGTATTTGTGGTGGGACACAAATATCAACTATGTCCAGATCCTCGTCCTGAAACATTTTAGAGGTTTCAGTGTGAAACTGGGGAACATTAAACTTCTCAGCTGTTTCTCTGGCTAAATCCTCATTTAAATCACAGACTGCTTGAACTTGAACGCCTTTCATCTTTTTATAAGCAGGAATATGTCTTAATTGTGATATTAACCCACATCCTACTACTCCAACTTTAAGATCTTTCATTTAAACACTCTCACTAAATTATTTTTCTTAACCCTATTTCAACGATATAAATAGTTCAAATTTTTATGTTAACAAATTTCCTTACTTTTTTCCAATATTAATCCCCATTTGTATTAAAATATTTTGGTAAAAACACTCTCTTATAGATTAAATGCAACAATTATGAAAATTGTATTTTATTCATTCCACGAAAACCGATTTAGCATAGTTGAAATCATCGATATCATCAATTTCAGTCCATTTCAGTCCATTGGTGTAAACAAAGTCCACTTTTGATTTACGACTTAGATTTACATAGGCGATGTCATAGTATTGTTGCGGATCTTCCTGGGTGAGTTTGGAGAGGATTTGGCCAAACAGTTCCACATCAGCACTGGCAACTTTGGATATACCGATGAATTCACCACTGGAACTTTCAATATCGATCTGTTTTCCCATGTCCTTAATGGTTGAACCTTCTATACTGATTTTGAAGGATTCCTGGTTTAATTGTTTGTAGTTGTCTATGATCATGGCGGTGGATTTACTTTTTAAGAGATTTTCTATTATTTTCTCATCAAAGACATTGTCTCCATTTATGATTAGAAAATCCTTATTTTTTAGTTTTTGTACTGCCAGGTAGGTGGAAACACCGGTGTTGGTTTTGTTGTAGTCCTGGTTTTCAACTACAGAAAATGTTATATCATATTTCTGAGCCAGGCGGTCACATTCTTTGGCAACTTTTTCCTTGTTATGGCCCACCACAACCAGATATTCTTTAATTTGATTGTTGAGACAGTTTATTACTATTCTCTCTATTATGGTGGTGTTGTTTATCTCAAGAAGTGTTTTGGGTTTGTCTCTGGTTAGGGGCATTAATCTTTGACCCATACCTGCTGCCAGTATCACTGCAATCATTATACCATTTTTCTCCAAAGTTCTCTAAAAGCTATTTCTGGTGATTTTTGATGATTTAGAACTGCATCTACAAATTCTGTTATATCCATATTGATATTGTTTTGTTGGCAGATCTCCTTAATTGCCATTACAGATTTTTTACCTTCAAATAAGATGCTGGAAGATTCCTCATCAATGGTTATCTTCTGCCCGTATAATATCCCCAGGGTGTGGTTTCTGCTCTGACTGGAAATTGAGGTTAGGGCCATGTCTCCCAGTCCACAGTAACCATCAACAGTATTGGGATCTCCTCCCGATCTGGTTATTATCTCTTTGTTTTCCTGGAAACCTTTGTTTAAGACTGCGAATCTTGCGTTCTCATTGAGGTTCATTCCCTCACAGATACCGTAGGCAATGGCATTGATGTTTTTCAGGATGCTGCACATCTCAGTCCCAACCACATCACTGGTGGTTTCAACCCGGAATTCCTCGGTTGTTAGGGCCTGTTTGACTTTCTCATTATCCGCAGGTTCTGTTGATGCGATGGTGGTGACTGTTGGCATGTTCAGGACTATTTCCGAGGCGAAGTTGGGTCCTGATAATATTACTGGGTGTTTTTCTGTTTCTTCATAAATAATCTGGCTCATTGTCTTCCCGGAAGGGTATTCAATGCCCTTGGCTGTGCTCACCAGGATGGTGTCAGGGCCTATCATGGCTTTAGTTTCAGAAGCAACTGTCCGTACTGCAGAGGAGGGCACACAGAAGAAGATTATCTCTGGATGAATGTCAGATCCGTATTTATATATTGGTTGGATGTTATCAGATAGGAGGGTGTTGGGATAATACTGGAGGTTTCGTTGTGTGTTCTGGATGTCATCAACGATTTCCTGCCTTTTTGCATGTAAAAAAACTTTATGGACATTGCTGGAGACGAGCTGTGCTATTGCTGTTCCCAGACTTCCTGCACCAATTACAGAAACATTATCAGTCAATTATTAGCCCTCCTTAATATAAAATACAAATTATGCTGTTGAAAATGACAAATGTGATTGATTATTTATCACATTTGAATAAGTTTTCATAAAATTAACGTTTCTTTAGTTTCTCACCTATGATTTTTCTACGAGTTTCTTTAATGTTTCCTCAAAGGTGTCAGTAATGGTGTTCCAATCATTGCCCTTCACAAACTGAAGTGCTTTTCCACCAAGTTCTTTGGTATCAATCTTGGAAGATAACTCAACAACATCCTCTGGCTTATCAACGTATAGTATTCCTTTATCATCACCGAATTCAGCTATTACTCCATTAAGTTTGGTAGTTATAACTGGTTTTTCCATGGCCATGTACTCATAAAATTTTATGGGAACAATGTCCTTCATTATGATTTCATCTGGATATGCAGGGAGGATGCACACATCAGATGATGCTATAAATTCAGGTATCCTATCATAGGGCTGTTTACCTGTTAATATTAGTTGGTTTTCCATCCCGTATTCTTTCTGGATATCTACCAGGTCGTCGTAGGCATCTCCATCCCCTACCACCATTAACTTTATATTTTTATTGGATCCTTTTCCCAGCTCGCGTGCCACTTCCTTAACACCAGAGAAGTGATATATCCAGCCCATGAAAAATAGTAAGAACTCATCATCTTTGACCCCATATTCTTCCCGAATGTGGGAGCCATCAACTGTTTCTGGGTTGAAGTTATCCAGATCAATACCTGCGTCTATGACCATGGTTTTTTCTTTATCCGCCCCCATGTTAATGGCAAATTCTGCCAGGGTTTTGTTAATGGTTATGACCATGTCTGAATTTTTAATGGTGGATTTTTTAACCTTTTTACCGAAGGATTGGAGCGGTTTTTCAGGTATCAAATTGTAGAGAACATCAATAAGGTAGTAAACAAAGGGTATTTTATGTTTTTTAGCTGCCTTGGATGCTATGTAGGCATTGAGTAACCCAAAAGCAATGATAACATCGGGTTGATATTCCTTGATCTGCCTGTTGATTTCCCGGTAATTGGTCCAAACCCAGGATAAATAGTTTAAAACCGTGATCTTGATGAAAGATGGTCTTACCACATCAACACGTGCTTCATCGTGGATTTTATGAACTCCCTTAAAAATTTCCCTTTTTACGGTTAAACCAGGATTATTATTGGTTTTCCAGTTTATCTCGTAGTCAATGACACGGATTTCATGACCCCTCAAAGACATGCGCTCCATGAGATGGTGCTGTTGATGGGGGTTCCGCTGCAGCCAGTCTGATTCCTGGACAACTAATATTTTCATAATTATCAAAACTCGGCACTGTTTTGGATGTCTTCCCAGTTTTCCACAAACCATTCATATGTTTTCTTTAAACCATCCTTGAAGGTTGTCTGTGGATTGTAGTCCAGGATTGTCTTGGCTTTCTGGATGGAAGAGAGTAGTCTGGTTTTGGCATCCCAGTTCCTGCGGGCTGCATAGGCAATTCCTTCCTGGTTACCAGTTAACTCGTTCACCATGTTGGCCATGTCAATAACCTTTGTTTCTTCACCCGAACCAAGGTTGATTGCTTCTCCTATGGCTTCTTCTACTATTCCCATGGCCATGAGGCCGTTTACTATGTCATCCACGTAGGTCCAGTCCCTGGTTTCTGAGCCGTCCCCTGTTATGGGTAGTGCCTGGTTAGTCATGGACCAGTACATGAAGTTGGGGATCACGTTCCGGTATTTACCTGGTACTTCTCCAGGGCCAAAGACATTGAAGAATCGTGCATTTACAATGGGTAGGTCGTAAAGATTGTGGAAGTAGTTGGTGTAGAGTTCACCTATGAGTTTGGTAACCTGATAAGGCGTGTGGAGGCTTATGGAGATGTCAGGTTCTTCAAAGGGCATTTTTGAGTCCAGGCCGTAGACTCCGCATCCTGATGAGGAGTATACGAAACGTTCCACTCCCACCAGATGCGCGTATTCCAGGACCTTTAATATGCCCATTCCATTGACCATAAGATCCAGTTCAGGGTTGTCCACACTGTTCTGGTTGGCGAAGTGAGCTGCCAGGTGAAAAACGTAGTCTGGTTTTTCCTTGAAAACCCGTTTAAGCATCTCATCATCCAGGATGTCGCCTTTAACAAAGTGTATGTTTTCGACTTCTGGGATGTTCCACTCGTAAGCCGAGTCCAGGTTGTCTAATATAATTACCTTTTCAGCATGATTGGATAATTTTCGGGTAAGGTTGCTTCCCACGCACCCTGCACCGCCAGTTACTAGAACGGTTTTATTATTGTAATTTGAGTAATCCATATGAATACGCCACCTAATCTTATTTAATTTTAATTCAATCTCATTTTAATTCCGTCGCATCTTATATGATTTAAAATATTTACTGAAATTAATGATATTGATTGTTATTAGCAGTTTTTAACTAATTTCAATTAATGTGATCTTTTGCCTGAAAAAACTTTGATATGATCATTAGTTTACCTACATATCTATAAAAACTATCTCATTAATCAATTAATTTCTAAACATCTCTAATAAAACTATCCCACAAACCAAAGCCCGAACACCAAATATCCCAGAAAACAATCCAACAAACAAAGTTTAGTAGTAAAAAGAATAATGTTAACCGTTTATGAGAATCTGCTGCTATAAATACAGATGTGAATATCAAACCATCCATAACTGTTGAAACTTTGTATACAAAATAAAGAAATACTTATATTGTATGAAATTTTAACTAATTAGTATTATGATTTCGCGTATTGAGGATGCATTGGAAAAATTATCCAATTGCAATAAAAACCAATTGAATTAGGTCCTCACGCTGAAGATATGGTTGGAGACAGGAATATTAACAAGCAATCGATTTATGATTGTTTAGTTGAAAAAGGTGTTTTTGGAATCCTTGAACAGAGAATTAATAGATTTAAACTGTTTTACAAACAGAATGGTCCCAGGGTTAACTATGATTTGATTATTGTTATTGACTTTGAGGATTCAAAGGAAAAAAATATAAAAGTTGTAACTATATATGAACAATCAGTGAAAGTTAGAGAACGGTAGAAAAAATGAGTGACTTTGAAATGATAAGCAAATACGATGCTAATACAGATGCATTGTTTTTGAAGATTAAAAAACCTTATTTTTATAAGGAATCTGTTGAATTAGCAAATAATATTATGCTTGATTTTAGTGAAGATGATGTTCCTGTTGCTTTGGAAATATTAGATGCTTCCAAGTACTTCCATGTTAAACCATTCTCTTTAAGGAATTTCAATTTTGAAATGACAATTGATGTGAAGAAAGACACAATACATCTTGAAGCCGTTTTCATGTTCTTAGTACATCAAAAAAAGGAAAACCGACCTGTTGATTTGCTTGCTGTTAACGATATGAATATCCCTGCTATGCAAACAAATTATGAGGCAGTTTCAGTTTAATGAATATCTAATATTAAAGATTTAAATTTATTTTATTAACCTTCTTTCACAATAGTTCAACCATATATTGCGTGTTTTTTAGTCTTTCATCCAGGGTAAGGAGTGGTATATTTTCCCTTTGTGATGCACCAATGAATAATGAATCATAGAAACTGATATTTTCTTTTAAAGCTATTTGGAAGGATTCTTCCACAAGATCAATTGTAGGGATAACATCACATGTAGTTTCTATGAATTCCATGCTCATTTTAAGTGCTTTGGTGATGAGTTGGCGATCTTCACCAAACAGGTTCACCCTCTTCCAGGCCACGTTAGCTACTTCCGAACGGGCCAAATCAACTGTGACCAGTTGGCTACCTTCTACCATATTAGCAGCCTTCTTAGAGGATTTTTCACGGAAGAAAATAGCAGCTATTATACTGGAGTCTAGAACATATTTTGAGGTCATCTATAAAACTCTCCTAAATCATTTCCTTTTTATGATAAATGATAATATGGTCTTTTTATGAGATAATTAGACTTCTTATAAATCAATGAGGACAATTAATAGTTATCTGGTATTTCTATCCTCTTTGATGAGTGGTGCTGATTTGACATCCTTCATTTTGGTTCGTAAAGTTTCAGCATCTTTCAAAAGCTTTTTTTTACTTTTTTCTTTGATTAATTGTAATGTAAGCTCGCGTATTTCTTCCTGCCAGTTCACATCATCCATTTCATCCATCATATTCCGGAACCTGATTGGTATACGTATACTGTAAACAGATTTTGCAGACATAACATAATATATACAAATAGATGTACTAATAACTATCGGTTTAATAATTTTTATAAATGTAGTAATATAAAAGTTTTTGGCCACCCAAAGAAAGTTTTTTTAAACAAGTATAAGAACGGTAAAATATCCTAAAAAAACTAAGAAAAAGAATTTTAAAAAAAAGAATTTTATATGACTTTTATATGACTTGATCAATTCTGTAGAACCTATGTAATGATTACCAAACTGTGTAAAACCAATTCTCCGATTCTACTGTGATTACTCAACTCTGTAGAACCATTTCATCCATTCTACGGTTTTCTTTATGCCTTCTTTTGGATCCACTTTGGGGTCATGTTTTAAGTCTTTTATTGCTTTGGAAAAGTCAATGGTCTTGACCTGGGTGGTGAAATCCTCTGCCTCCTCATAGGTTACCAGGGAGTCATCCCTGCCCACAGCTTCCAGGACCAGATCAGAATATTCTTTTATGTCTTTTTCCCATTCTGTGCGGCCACCCACATTGTAGACTTCACCGGGGATGAAGTTATCCACTATATTGGCAAAGGTGAATGCAGTGTCACCCACATAGTCGATTATGCGTTTATGTCCCTTGTATACTGTGTATGGTTGGTTGTGGAGGGCTTTGTAGATGAAGATTGGTATGAATCCTTTGTAGGGGGAATATTCTTCATGTGGTCCGTAGCAGTTGACTGGGCGGACTCGTACGGTTTCTGTGCCGAACATGGTGGCTGAGTTCATGCACATCAGTTCACCTGCCCATTTGGTTATGGCGTAATCGTTCATCTGGTAGGTGTCCTTGATGGGATTTTTGACCATCACATCTTCACTCATTTTCCCGGTGTAGTCACCGTAGACTTCTGCTGATGAGAAGAATATCATCCGGAAGCCCAGTTTCTCCTGTAAGCGGATCATATGTTTACTTCCAATGACGTTGGTCTGCCAGAGATTCTCATAATAGGCTTCTCCGTTCCAGCGGCCGTATTCAGCAGCCAGGTGATAGACGTAGTCAAATTTGTCTTCATGTTCTTCAAAGAGTCTTTCTAACTGTCGGTAGTTACGCACATCGCATCGCTGGTAGTTGTCCCTGTTGTTGTGGAGTAGATCAACGGCGAATACTTCATGTCCACGTCCTTCCAGTTCATTAACCAGGTTGGTGCCTATGAAACCTGCCCCTCCAGTTACAAGAATAGTTTGAGTTTCGATTTTGATTCCTCCTTTAACTTAGATTCGTTTATAATCATAATATAAATAAGGATATTCCGTTTTGGATCTTATATTAATAATTTCATTTAAATTTTATATTATAACCTTACACCTTTATTCTAATTGTTATTTCATAGTGTTGTGTAATAAATCTCTGACACGAATTGTGTCATCTGAGTGTGTTGTTGTATTCCGTGGAGAGCTGTGGTTTTCGTGTTTACGAGTTAGAGAGGTTTTATGCATACAGTAGAGTTTCTCAAACTTCTATTTTCTGATCCTCAAATCGGTGCATCCTGCTCCACTGAGGATGTACATGGTTTCATCCTTTTTGTGATGTTGTATTCATCCTTTATTCTATAAGAAGTTTAGACATAGTTTTGATAAGTGGTTGCAATCTGGCAAAAAAACTCTCAGTATCATACCCATTGTATCTGTCATTGTTATTATTCCACAAGTTTTATAATTGTTGGTTTGATTATACAAACTGAAAATATACATTAAAATTCTCATTGAACAGTAATTGACTAAGTTAATGCTTTAGTTTAAAATTTATTTTTAACACGATAGTAAATAGTAAAGGTTATATTGTTTTATTGTACAAACTAACATTACGTAAATATTTTTAGCATTACTCAAAATTGATTGGTGGAGACAAAGAGGGTAGTCTACTGATCTGATGTGGGGTTTTCTTTCCCAATACATTATAGGGAATTGGGGATTTTTTCTCACAATATATATCAGTTTAATGATCTTATAAAGGGGGAAAATAATGAATAAAAATATAATTTTAATAATTTCTGTATTGTTTTTAGCAACAATATTCTGTGGAACAGTCTCGGCAACAGAATGGAATGTTTCACCTGGACAAAGTATTCAAGAAGCCGTTGATAATGCCTCAGATAATGATACAATAATAGTTAAAGATGCTGGGGGAACTGGAGCAGTTTACAATGAGAATGTAGTGGTGAACAAGAAGAATCTTACCATAAGATCTGATGGGAATGTAACAGTTAACACAACAGACCCCATACAATCCATTTTCACAATAGACTCTTCTGGAAGTGGTTCAACCATCCAGGGATTCACCATAACCGGACAGAATGATGGTTTAGGATGGGGAGCAATCTATATGTCCCAGGTTACCAGTTGTAACATTATAGGAAACACCTTTAATGATAATTTGAATAGCGTGACACTTATAATGTCTTCCAACAACCTAATAACTGAAAACTCTGGAACCGGAGCAATATATCTGGGTGACTCTTCCTACAACACCATATCAAATAACACTGGACTCAATATCACATTATTTGGTTCTAATAACAACAACATAACCAATAATACCATTAATGGATCATATGAATTAGCTATCGGCCTGGATAATTCTTCAAACAATAATATATTCAATAACACTCTCTCAAACACTGACAGAGGAATATCTATTGAAAATTCATCCAATAACAACAACATAACTGGAAATACCATTACAAACGTTTTTGGTGATGGTATAAATGTTGCGAATAGCTCTGAAAACACAATAGCAGATAATCAGTTCACTATCGCTGGAACCGCTGATGGAAGTGTAGCTGCCATAACACTGTGGCAATCAAACAATAACCAGATCAGAAATAACACCATTGTTGAAGGTGGAATAAACCTCTGGGGCAGCACTGAAACCCCCACCACAGGAAACATCATAGAAGATAACGAGATATCAGGACACCTCAACGGACCCGGAGAGACACAGGGAAATGGTATACTCCTCAACGGAGCCAGTGCAAACATCATAAATAGGAACAAAATACACGATAATGAAGGCCAAGGAATTGTTATCGAAAACCATAGTGACGAAAACCAGATCACCGGAAACAACATATACAATAACAACTTCGGAATTTCCATCAGCGTCTCTAT
Source organism: Methanobacterium sp. PtaB.Bin024 (assembly GCA_002067065.1). GTDB lineage: Archaea > Methanobacteriota > Methanobacteria > Methanobacteriales > Methanobacteriaceae > Methanobacterium. Next base: position 3,469 of record MVPY01000064.1, on the reverse strand, counting down.
CCTCAACATAATTGCAAACAACACCATCAATAACAATACCTTCAACGGTATCAGTATCCATCACAACGCCACAAACAACACAGTTTCAGACAACAACATCACCAACAATGGCGAATTCGGAATTGTTCTAAACACTGCTGCTGATAATAACCTCATAACACGAAACGAGATAATTGCTAATGGTTTCAACGAGACATGGGGTGGAGGAATCAACTTCGAATATGTTGAGGAAATAACAAGCACTGGTAATGAAATATCCTGGAACAACATATCCTGGAATAACAACGACGGTGTATCACTCACTCAGGAGTCACAAGGCAACAACATAACTTATAACAACATCACTAATAATGGTGGAAATGGAATAACCCTCTGGTGTTCCAATAACAACACTATCAGCAACAACAACGTCACCAACAATGGTTTGACCAATGACTGGGGTACTGGAATAGCTATTTATGGAGACCAGGATGAGGGTGTTTATTCTGAGGAAAACCAAGTGAATGACAATTACGTGACTGGCAATCGTAACTTCGGAATCAACCTATCCGATGCCCACAATAACACCGTCAGTGGCAACACTGTAGGGGATAATTGCTATGAATATGCATGGTGGGCGGAGATAAAACTCTATTTTGCAAATAACAATGTAATATCTGACAATATAATCTTCAACAACTTTGATGATTGTGGAATCAGCATGCACAATGCTTCCAACAATCAGATACTCAACAACCAGATCATGAATACCACCCGTGCTATTGATGCCTACGAACAATCCAACAACAACCAATTTAATGGTAACATAGTCACCAATACCACAGAACTTGGTATTTACGTCCGTGATTCAACAGGCAACACATACCTAGGCAACCAGATGAGTGGTGGATACAGCAGATTGCAGATATATGGAGATCCTGGTGTTACTATCATAAACAACCATATCAGTGACCTGGAGTGGTATGACGAGTTCAATCCACAATGTGGAATCGATCTGGGAGAATGCCCAGGCAGTCTCATTGTTAACAACACTTTAACCAATGCTGGTGGAATTAACATATGGCTGTCAGATGAAAGTAACATATTCTTTAACACTTTAATCTACTCCCCATTTGGAATTAACCTTCAACAAAGTGCAAATTGCACCCTCTTCTATAACACCCTAATTGGCAGTGGAATTACACTTTCTGCTTCACCTGAATCCACTCTAACTAACAACAACATAACCACAACATCCTCAGACAGCCCAACCTTGGATGTTCAAACCTGGAATGATGATATTTATGATTTCCGGCAGTACATTGACACCTCCAACACCATCAATGGTAAACCAATTCAGTACATTTTAGATGCCACTGACCTGCTTATAGACCAGACCTGGAGCATTGGGTATCTTGCCCTGGTGCAGTGCAACAATATTACCCTCCATGGGATTAACATGAACAACACTGGAACAGGAATCTTCCTGGCAGGAACAAACAATACTACCATTGGAGGATATGAAGCAGGAGAAGGCTGCACATTCGCCAACAACGATAGGGGAATGAAAATATGGCAGTCCTACAACAACCACATAATTAACAACAACATAAAAGACAACCAGGAAGGAATTGTAATATTATACAACACTGGTGATGCAAACAACATCTTCGATGGCAATAACCTGACTAATAACATAGTAGGAATTCTGATAGAAAAATCAGCCATGAATACCCTGTTAAACAATAATATAACCAGTAACTCCACTGATGCCCGTAATTTCTGTCTGCAAACTTGGGGTGATTATAGTACCATTTATGAATTCCGACAGAACATCGACACCACCAACACCATCAATAACAAACCCATCTATTACATCATGGATGCCAGCAACTTGTTAATCGACAGCAGCTGGAACCCAGGATACCTTGCCCTAGTGAACTGTAACAATATAACAGTCATTGGAGTTAACATAAACAATAATGGCCAGGGAATACTGTTAGCCGGAACAAGTAACAGTACCATTGGAGGATATCAAGCTGGGGAAGCGTGCAACTTCCAGAACAACAACCAGGGAATATTCCTATTCTGGTCATCCCAAAACGATATAATCAACAATCAAATATTAAATAACACCTACTATAGAGGAGACGGTGTAAATGGGCAGACAGGCATACACTTGGAGCATGACTCAGATGACAATACCATAACCTCCAACTACTTATCAGATAATGATTCAGGTATTGCCATACTTGCATCCTCCTACAACACCATTGAAAATAATGTTTTAACAAACAACTCATACACTGGGATGGAAATTGATGGAGTCTCTAATTTCTATACAGGTGGATTAAACAATATAATACTAAACAACACCATAAATGGTGGGGAATACGATGGTATATCCATAAGTAACTCACCTAACAACCAGATAATTAACAATACCATCACCAATACGTGTAACACAACCGACGAATGGAATTTTGACTGGACAGGAGCCATCACCCTTAGAGGAACTAACAGTACATTGGTATATGGTAACCAGATAATCAACAACCATTTAAGTGGAATCCTCTTAAGAGACATTGAAATTGACTTGCAAGACGGATGGGAAACCTTATACAGTGAAAACAATCAGATAATTTCTAACGATATAAGTGGTAACCTGGTGGGAGTATGGGTGAATTCTGATAGTTCCACCAATCTTATTAACTTCAACCATATTGTAGGAAATACCGATTGCCAGTTAAGATACACTGGTGAGAATAACTATCTAAATGCTACTTGTAACTGGTGGGGATCCAACATCGAACCAACTAATGGCCCTGGAGAACAGATTGAAGGGCTGGTTAATTACAGTCCATGGTTGTACATGACTATCGCAGCCAACCCTGCTTCTATTGTTACTCGAGCAACAAGTACCATTACTGCTAGTCTGAACAACGCCTATGATGGAACTACAGTAACACCTTTAAACTATGTTAATGGCCATATACCTGATGGTTTAAATGTTGACTTCATAAGCGATGCATATGGGACTGTGAACCCACAAAACTGTCTTACGGTAAATGGAATTGCCACAACCCTCTTCACAGCAGGCCTCACACCAGCAACTTCCACTGTGAATGCAACTTTAGATAGCCTGTATGTGTTAGGCAGTGTATTAATAACAGAAAACTTGCCTGATCTATCCATTACTAATATAGAAACACCATCCACAATTGAGGTTAACCAAACAAACATCATTAGCATTAGCGTAACCAACACAGGAACCGCAAACATCGAAAACAACATCATCGTACTACTATACGACGGAACAACATACATCAGAGGAATGACCATCAACGGACTAAACGCCGGAGAAACAAAAACCATCACCATCCCATGGAAACCAACCACCACAGGAACACACACACTACGCGCAGTAATAGACCAATACAACTACATACAAGAAACCAACGAAAACAACAACGAACAAACAAAAGAAGTC
>MVPY01000063.1 GCA_002067065.1 Methanobacterium sp. PtaB.Bin024 | reverse complement strand
AATTCCCTGTTTTTTTCAATGAATTCTGGAGTGTTAGCCAACTCCAGGCAACGGTCAAAAAATGTGTTGTATGCCTCTTTGCTCAATATATCTAAAAGTTCCTTAAAAATTGCGTTGATATGGGAATCAACACATGCAAATGAGGAAATGAGGGTTAAAGATGTGGTTTTATCTTTATGTTCAAGTGCCATTTGTTGTAGTATGGCACCACCCATAGATTGACCCATAAAATGGGTCTGGTTTATATTCAATGATTTTAAAAGCTGATTAATATCATTGGAGAATAATTTCATGCTGTAGGGTCCAGGGGGTTTACTGGATCTGCCATGACCCCGCAGATCCACTGCAAGAACCCGAAAATTCTCTTCCAGTAACGGGGCGACTCCTCCCCAAACAGTGTGGTCACTTCCCAGACCATGCACCAAGACCACGGGATAACCGTCTCCCTGATCATGGTAGTATAAGTCTAATTCATTTAAGGTAATCTTATTCATGTTAACTGATTATAAACTGTTGATACTAGAATTTTTCTATTATGGTTAGAGGTGCAACAGGTTGAATCTCAATACTTATTTTCTATCCAGGAACAACAAAAGTTAATCATATCTCTTACTTTTTAGCCAGGATAACAAAAGTCATTGTAATTATTTACTTTTTATCTGGGATAACAGTAAGATATATAAAGCCTTAATTTCATACTAGGAAACAAGATGAAAATTGAAAACCATTTAGAAAAAATAGAAAATTTAACGGGCACTCTCTCAAAATTAGATAATAATGAAGATCATGAGACAATTGTTGAATTATCTGTGTTAATATCTGCTCATTACATTAACGCTGCCCTCCATTCAACGGGTAGATTAAGGCCAGATAAGGATATTAAACATAACAAAATTCCCGGAACACTTAAAAGAGACAAGTATTTCGATGAAGACAGTATTAATATTAGCATTCTTTTCCAGGAGCTGGAGGATATGCGCCCTGGACAGGTTTATGGCACTGGTAAAAATGGTAAAACTGCTGAACAAGCACTTGAGATCTTAGCAAAGATCCGTGAATTTTCGGAGGGTCTTATCTATGCTTAAAGATGCTGTAAAATTTACCAATAAGATAAAAAATTTTGATGAAATATTATCTGTGGTTCTTTTTGGATCAGTGGCAAGAGGGGATTTTGATAAGTATTCTGATGTGGATATTGCCATTATATACTCTCGAAAAAATCCTGAAATCATTCAAAAAATTAATTTATTAGCTCCAGAAAAATTCCAGGTCTTACATCTTACCCTTGACGAGTTAGTAGATGAGCCAACCTTAGCAGGTGCTTTATCTGGGGAGGGTATATTGTTACATGGAAAACCTGTAACTTTATCTATTGAAGACGAAGATTTAAAGTCTCAAATGATAATCGCCTATGATACTACTGATCTCAAGAGGAATATTCGAAGTAAATTATATAGAACTCTTTATGGGGGAAGTTCTACTTATTATGTGGGTGGTGTTAAGAAGAAAAAAAAATATCCTGGCATAATAGAAAGGATCACAGCTGAAAAATTGGCTAAATCGGTGATCCTTGTGGATCGCCACAACGCACCCGAGATTATCAAAACTCTCAGACGTTTTAATGCAAAATGGAAAGAAATACCAGTGTGGACATACTAACCTATTTAAAACTCTACTAGTTGATCAATCTAAAAGTTCCTTTAAATTATCCGCTGCATCCTCGTTTAAGGGATCAATATCCAAAGCCTTACCATAAGCATCCATAGCACCTTCTTTATCACCCAGTGCCTGCAGGGACATGGCCAGTATAGTCCAGGCATCATCCCAGTCTGCCCTTATCTTGATGAGTTTATCTGCAGTATCCCTACTTTCCTGGTAACTACCAATATTATAGAGGGAAACTGCCAGATAATAAAGGGTTTCCGGATCATCTTTCCGGATTTGTAGTGCTTTTTTGAAGGATTTCAATGCTTCCTGATGTTCATCCTTAGTCTCAAGTATCATACCCTTATATTTCAGTGCAGAATGGTTATTTTCATCCATCTTTAATGCTTTCTGGAAACACTCCAAAGCTTCTTCCAGATTGCCGTTAATGTAGAATGATTCACCTTTCTTAGTGAGACTTTGGGGATTTTCAAACTCCTGATACCCTTCTGCCCCTACCATACCTGGTTTTAAGGATTTTCGGGCAGATTCAACATGGTTAAGGATGATGTCTCCAGGCAGATCCATACTTTCACCCTTCATCATCTTCATCATAGCCTCCAATATGAAGATAGTACCCTTCTTATGTAATGGTTTGTTATCATTACCACATTTAGGAGAATAAATACATGTGGGACATCCTTTCCTGCACTTACAGCTTTTTACCATGTCCCGGGTTACCTCCACCAATTTCTCCATAACCTCCACTGCCTTCTCTGCCAGGCCAATTCCACCCTCATAGGCATCATAGATGAAGATGGTGGCTTTACCAGTTTGTGGATGGTAATTGGTGGATAATCCACCTATGTCGAAACGGTCACATAAGACCAGAAGGGGGAACATGGAGATAAGGGCGTGCTCTGCACCGTGGAGACTGCCAGCATAGGCATCTTTTTTAGGGATTATGTTCTCCAGACTATCAGCCACCACACCGGGAATGGTGAACCATAAACCACGGGTATGATACCTTAGGGGAGGTAAGTCCAGTTCATGTGTGGATAAAGTTTTACCATAGAGCATCTGTTTGTATTTATAGAAGTCCTGGGTAACCTTCACCTCACCAAAGGAGACACTGAACTTACCTGTCTTTCTGGTGCTGATTTCCTTTTCAATGGAAACATCCACATTCCTGAGGGCCTGGGTATGGTAATCCACATCCATCTTTTTAACATTTATCCTGCGTTTGTCAAGGTTGAATTTGTCAACAATGTATGTTTCACCCTGATTTATGAGCACAGCACCTTCATGTGCTTCACTGTAGGCATGCTGCCTGTCCATGGTCTCCATTACATGTTTATTATGGAAAACCTTGAAGTTGTCACTGGAGATCTGGTCCAAGTTGATTTCCCGGGCAGGATCCTTAAGTCCGATAAAGGTCAATCCGGTAAGTGCTTCTTTGATCATTTTTTCCCTGCGTATGGCCTCCAGGGCGTCAAAATCAGCTTCAAAATATTTCTCAAAATCATCAACAGTTAATGGTAACTCTTTAATAGCACATAAGAGGTGTCCTCTAGTTATCTTTTTGTTTTGCAGGTCTATAACCGCATTTTCATGTGATTTGTGAAAGAGGAATTCAGGATGTTTCATGAGGTACTGGTCCAGGGCATTTTCAAAGGCCACCATCACCACCAGGGACTCGTTTTCTGCTCTACCTGCACGTCCTGCCTGTTGCCATGTGCTGATCATGGTGCCAGGGTAGCCACTGATTATCACACAGTCCAGACTACCAATATCCACGCCCAGCTCCAGGGCATTGGTACAGGTAACACCAACCAGGTTACCAGTTTTCAGACCCTTTTCGATTTTTCTTCTCTCTTCTGCCAGGTAACCAGATCTGTAGGCAGTTATTCTGTCAACCAGGTCGGGTCTAGTTTCGTTTAATTCTCTTTTAGTCCACATCGCAATGATTTCAGCCATTTTACGGCTGATGGTAAAACACAGAGTCTGCAGATCATTTAAAACCATGAGCTGGAACAGGTTCTTGGTCTCCTGGTGGGTGGAAAGATCACCCCACTTGGCAAAGGGGTTGTACAAGACGAAATGTTTCCTTCCACTGGGACTGGTATCCTGGTTAACCTCCTGGAAGGTTTTACCCACCAGGTTACGGCTGAACTCTTCTGGGTTGGCCAATGTGGCAGATGAGAGAATAAATTGAGGGTAACTACCATAATGACTGCAGATACGTCTCAATCTCCTTATTAGGAAGGCTACATTGGAGCCGAAAACACCCCGGTAATGGTGGGCTTCATCAATAACCACGTATTTAAGGTTTTTATAGAAACGACTCCACTGATGATGCCATCCCAAAATAAGGTGCAACATGTAAGGATTGGTTAAAATTAGACGGGAGTTCTCCTTGATCCAGGGGCGGATGTTCTTGGGGGTGTCCCCATCGTAGATGTTAGGTTCAAAATCAAGATTGCAGGATGATTCCATGTGTTTTAACACGTTAAGCTGGTCATTGGCCAGGGCCTTGGCCGGGTAAATGTAGAGTGCAGTTGCATCCTCATCCTTACTTAAATTTTCAATAATGGCGAGGTTGAAAGCTAATGTCTTACCAGATGCAGTGGGGGTGGTGATAAGGACATTTTCACCCTCCCTTATGAGTTGTGTGGCTTCAACCTGGTGTTTGTAGAGCTTGATATGACTGTCAAGGAGATATTTCTGGATGGATTCTGGCAGATCTTTCACGTGACCGTACTGGGCTTTCCTTTCATTGAGGGTTTCGATGTGTTCAACCTTCCTTTTGAAGGTAGGATTTTTTTCTAAGTTGTTGATGACTTTTTGAAGCATGAAAATCTTATATTTTTTTTAAAATGTTACTGGATTATATCGAAAAGGAGAATAATAAAAGTTTGGATGGTTTAAAACAACCTGGCCTGATAATCCTTGCCAATCTTCTCCAAAGTGCCATCACCCCTTATATGAATTATGTTAAAACCCTTTTTCAGCAGTGATTGACTGATGAGATGGTGGCGGTGGCAACGATTCGGATCCTCCTCACTACACATTAAAACAATCTTATTGTCCTCTGTTAATTTTAAAAGTTCCTTAAGTCCCTTTTGGTATTTGTCATCTGCTTCCAGGCGGTGGTATACCAGTTTATCCTCATGGTAGAATTTTTTATCCGGTGGTTTGCCACCTATCATGTTTCCCAGATAAACATATTTTATTTGATGGCCCTCCAGTGCTTTTTTGAATTGTTTCTTGTTAAAATGAGGGGAGTATTTGCTGTAGGGACTGGACCGGACATCCACTACCATAGTGATATCTTGTTGCTGGATGAGTTCCAGAAAAGCGGAGAAAAGGTGGTTGCTGTGGCCAATGGTGAAGATTTCAGTGGTCATTTAAGATCATTTAAGGGTTTTTTTAGCTCATAGTCCAATTTAAGGTATAATTTTCTAAAATTCAGTTTAGATGTTATAGGTTAGATGTTTTAGATGTTATGATATTATTTATTTCATTGGCATATTTTTCATTAATTGGTATTTTAATGGAATTTTTCCCACAACAGAAATGCTTCAAAGGATAGGATTCCCATTTTAGATCTTCTTTATAGGTGATTTCAAGACAAGTCCCTATGGACAGCTTTCCTGCGCATGTAGAGATTTGGAAATTTTCTATCTTTTCATAGCAAAAAGAAAACTCAGCCCATACATCATCATACTCACTCTGAATATTCCTCTGTATTTTCAAATAATTCCTATTTAGTTCCAGATAATATTCATCATCTGAAGGAAAACCTTTAGGGCGATAATATCCCAAGACATCTTTTAAGTTATAGCCACATTTAACACAGAAATTCTTATTATACTCACTATTCCTACAGTTTGGACATATAATACCTGAATCAG
>MVPY01000062.1 GCA_002067065.1 Methanobacterium sp. PtaB.Bin024 | reverse complement strand
TATACCTGGTTAGTAAACATTACCATAATAAGAGGAGGGGAATTATATCAAAAAAGAAGAGAATGAATGGGGATGGATAGTCACTAAAGACATACAACCACACCCAGACAATGCACGAAACCATGATGATGAGCAGATAAAAAAGATTGCCAACAGTATTGATAAACTTGGTTGGGGACGACCAATCATCATCAGCCAAGATAATTATATACTCGCAGGACATGGAGCATACCAGGCAGCTACTGATGTATTAGGATTGATGAGTGTGCCATTTAAACGAATGCCACACCAACATGACAGCCCCGAAGCCATTGCATATATGGTAGCCGATAATAAACTAACCGATTCCAGTGACTTTGACTATGGGAAACTCGAATTGAATTTTGAAGAGTTAGAATTGAAAGGATTTAATTTAGAACTTACAGGATTTAACAACACAGAACTTAAAGAAGTTGAAACTAAACTTGAAGGGAAAAAAGAAGTTGAAGAAGATGACTTCGATCCAGAAAGTGTTAAGGAAAGTATAGTTCAACCTGGCGATGTTTGGCAGTTAGGCAATCATAAATTAATGTGTAGGGATTCAACAAATAAAGAAGATGTTTTAAATTTACTTAATGATAATAAAGTCGATATGGTTTTCACAGATCCTCCTTATGATTTTGAAGATAATTCTTACTTTGATTCATTAAAAGATGTTGCTAATGAAATATTTGTTATGTGTAGTGACAAATATTTAGTAAAATTAGCAAATCAATATTTAGATATTTTTAGATATTTTTTCACGGTTGAATTAAGTCCTCCGATTTTAATTAATAGCAAAATGCCCATGACTGGACACGATTTAATTGCATATTTTAGAACTGGGAAATCAACTATGAATAATCTAAGAGATGCCTTTTCAACACATATTAAATTAAATAAACGCAAAGATGGAGAACATAGACATGAAAAACGTTTAGAACTTCCATCAAATTTTATACAACATTACACTATAAAAAATGGAACAGTTTTAGATATTTTTGGAGGAAGTGGAAGTACATTAATGGCTTGTGAACAACTCCAAAGAAAATGTTATATGATGGAATTAGAGCCACATAATTGTGATATAATCATTGCAAGATGGGAAGAGTTCACTGGAGAGCATGCAATAAAGGAGGCATAAATGGCTAGACCTTCCAAGCTTACACCAGAGTTAGTTGATGAGATAGTTAAACATATTAAAGCTGGTAACTATCCAGAAACAGCTGCAGAAATAGCAGGGATAAGCAGCACCACCTTTTATCGTTGGAAGAAATACGGAAAAGAAAGGAAAACTGGTAAGTTTAGGGAGTTTTGGGAGTCTATAAAAAAAGCTGAAAGTTTCGCTGAAGGCCTGAGAGTCCAAACCATATTAAAAGCAAGTGAAGATGGAAACTGGCAAGCAGCTGGCTGGTGGTTAGAAAGAAAATTCCCTGATAGATGGGGAAGAAGACAAGAGATAAAGATGGAACATTCAGGCAGTATCAAAAAAACTGTTCATTTTAACCAGGAAGCCCAAAATAAAATTTTAGAAGAAGAAGGATATGATGAATCATGACACTATGGATCCTCGCTTCTTAAATGACTTATATCTTTTTTACCAGTATTATGTAGCTAACACTAAATATGGAAGTAAAAGGAAACCAGCCAAACATATCAAGGAATTATCCAGACACTTGATGGCTTTGAAACTGGGAAAGTTGGATAAACATCTAGCTGTCTCAATACCTCCCAGACATTCAAAATCTTCCATGATTACCCTGGCCTTCCCACTTTGGCTTATTTTTCAAGATCCTAATTTGAATATTCTGGTAGTATCCAACACTAAGGACCTGGCAGAAAAGTTTGGTATAGATCTCAGGGAACTGATAAAGAGATTTGGTCCTCAATTCAATGTTTATCTTTCAGATGTTAAACATTCATCAACGCATCTTAAATTCTGTGATAAGGATGGAAATCTTTACAATGGAAGTATAAGATTAACAGGAGCATCAGGCAGTATCACAGGTCAGGATGCAGATTACCTGATAGTTGATGATCCCTACAAAGGGGAAGAGGATGAATTCACTCCCACAGCTCTGCAGAAAAAGATTGACTGGTTTTTAAGGATTATTATTCAAAGATTAGAACCACATACCAAACTTTTAGTTTTACATACCAGATGGCATAGTCTGGACCTGATAGGATACATTAAGAAAAATCTTAAAAAAGATTTCAAGTTCATAACATTCCCTGCAATCCTAGAAGATGGAACTCCTTTATGGCCTGAACAGTACACAATAGAAGAACTGCAGAAGAAGCTTAAAACTGTTAAAGAAAGACTTTTCAGCGCTATATGGCAACAGAAACCATTAGATGAAACATCAGACTTTTTTGATATTGACAGTCTCCAATATGAATCACTACAACCTGGAGAAAAAATAGTCCAAACTATCAGATCATGGGATACTTCCAAGGGCAAAACCATTAAAGCAGATTACACTGTGGGCGCTTTGATGGTAAGAACTAACCTGGGAAGGATAGGAGTAACTGACATTGTTAGAGGTCAGTTCGGACTTAAAACAATGGAAGATTTCAAATCAACTAAAGATGCCATTCTTAAAACTGCAGAAAGAGATGGTTATGGAGTTATTATTCTAATTGAAACAGGTGTTGCTGGAGCTGGAGATCTCTTATTTGATGAATGGAAAATGCAGCTGGAAGGTTTCAGAGTTAGAAGGTCCGATGCAATCAACAGCAAACCAGACAGGGCAACACCTTTAAAGAATGGAATCCTTGATAAATTATTCTTTTTGGATTTACATGATAAGAAGATTATAGAAGCTGTGAATCAGGAATTAGAGGCCTTCCCTGATGGAGTTCATGATGATATAGTTGATGCCCTGGCCTATGGATATATTTTCCTGAAAAAGGGCAGAACTGTTTTGAAGCCAAGAAAAAGGAGATAACATATTTATGAAACCCAAAGTCATCACATTTACACCAGAAATTA
>MVPY01000061.1 GCA_002067065.1 Methanobacterium sp. PtaB.Bin024 | reverse complement strand
TATTTTGGCTCGGCTTGTAACAGCGCTTTACACGGACATAGCAATGCAATTGATAATGGGATTCAATAAATCAGAAGTTCGCGAGACATGGGACAAATCACTGTCTGCCATACTGGAAAAATGATGTATAATCAATGAACTTAGAGGACTATACAGGAAGGTAATATGATGAACAATCGATTCTTTGGAATGACATTTAAAGGCGTCTTTAGAAGGAAAACAAGAAGTGTGTTAACCATTCTTAGCATAGTTGTTGGTATTATGTTAGTGACTGCCCTTTTAATGGTGGCTAATGGATTGAATACTCAATTTCAGCAGTTAAGCGGAGGATCAGGCGCTGATTTTGTGGTAATCGAAAATTCATCTGATCTTTCTGCAAGTCGGGTAAATGCGTCTGTAGGGAATGATTTGGAGAATATGGATGGTATTTCCTGGGTTTCAGGGATGGTTATTTCTACAGCTAATATAGGTGATAGGCCTTTTGCCTATGTGATGGGTGTGGAGCTTGATGAAAGGTCTATTGGACAGTTTCATATCGTTGAGGGAAAAACCCTACAATCAGGTGATGCTGGAAAAGTTATAATTGGACGGATTATGGCTACCCAGGAGGGTTTGAAGATAGGGGATACGTTGACTGTGAAGGATAGATCATTTGAGGTAATTGGCATTTACGAAACTGGAGTTTCTACTGAGGATGGTGGTGTTGTGGTTCCTTTAAGTGAGGCTCAGTCCCTTTTTGACCTGGGAGATCAGGTTTCTATGTTGCAAGTCAAGGTTGAAAATCTTGATCAGGTTGATGAGATACAAACCCAGATAGAAAATCAGTATCCTCAGCTTCTGGCCCTTAAAGATTCAGAAGTGGCATCCCAGCAGGAAGATCTTCAGTTGATCAGTGGTATTTCTTCACTCATAGCATTAATCGCCATCTTCGTGGGAAGTATAGTGGTTATGAATACCATGATCATGTCTGTAATGGAAAGAACACGAGAAATTGGTGTATTACGAGCAATTGGATGGAAAAGAAGAAAGATCCTATCACTTATCTTGAAGGAATCCTTCACCATCAGTATCCTTGGTGGTACCATTGGTATTATACTGGGTATTGTTTTGGTAAATGTGCTGAACGACTTGGCTAAAATTTCCCTTAATCTACCCGTTACCTTAGATTTAGTGGTAGGGGTTTTTCTCATTACCATAATCCTTGGTATTCTGGGGGGATTTTATCCGGCATGGAGGGCTTCAAAGATGAGTCCTATGGAGGCTTTATCCCGAGAGTAAAGGTGATATCATGTTCCTTAAAACGGTTAATGTCAAAAAACATTTTGGAGAAGTAAAAGCGGTAGATGGAGTTAGTTTAGAGATTGAGAAGGGGGAATTTGTATCCATTATGGGCCCTTCTGGTTCTGGGAAAACCACACTTCTAACACTACTTGGAACACTAGACTCTCTTACATCAGGAGACATAATCATCGATGATGAAGATTTATCCTCGATTAGAGATGTGGATACCTTCAGATCGAAGAAGATAGGCTTTATCTTCCAGTTCCACAACCTCATCGGTTACCTAACTGCACTGGAAAATGTGGAACTCCCATTACATGGATTGATGCCCATAGATAAACGACGGGCTAAGGCCTCAGAATTACTGGATCTGGTGGGGCTGAAAAATAGGATGCATCATATTCCCTCACAGCTTTCAGGAGGAGAACGACAGAGAGTGGCCATAGCCAGATCCTTAGTAAATGATCCTCTTCTGGTACTGGCAGATGAACCTACAGGAGAACTGGATTCCAGTACCACACAGGAGATCATGGATTTAATGAAAAAAATCAACCAAGAAAAAAACACCACCTTCCTTGTGGTCACCCACGACCCTGAAGTGGCCAAAAGAACAGAAAGGATCATAGTATTAAGAGATGGTGAGATCTCAAGGGAAGAACTGGTAAAAAGCGCTTCTATTGAAGATATAATGACCTTAAAAAATTCAACCTTAGGACATCAACTACTTCAAAAAGAATCTACCGATCCCTATCTGGAAAAACTGGGATTGTTCAGGGAAGGAAAATTAACCAGGGAAGGAGAATTACTAATTTCATTGTTTGATAAAGTAGAAGATTTATAGATGACTGGTGAGAAGTGGGCAAGAGCCCTAACCACGAACTCTATGAGAAATTAAGTCAACCAATGCGTCAACTGTATCGTCAACTAGAAACCTAATCATCAACTTATCTCGAAGTTAATCATGAACCTAATCGTGAATTTAATCATGAACTATTGAAAATTTGCGTCAACCATTACGTCAACTCATTTAACTACTTAAAAGTGTAATAGGTTGCCTTGCTTGCACCTTTTCTTTCGATTACATCAAGCTCCAATAATTTTTTTAACTCTTTATAAGCAGCTTGACGAGATATTTTGAAAATATTTTGGATTTCTGTACTTTGTAATTTTCCCATTTATATTTATCTTTTCCAGAATTTTAACTTGTCTTTCACCCAGTTCTATTTGACCTTTTAGTCCTTTTTTATGTTGATCTGGAGAAAGTAATAAGATTTCTTCTTTTATTTTGGATATGGATGCTAATACACCATCTAAGAAATACTCAAACCAATGCGTGATGTCCAGTGTTTCTTGATCAACCGAGTTTAAGGCGGCGTAGTAAGCTGGTCGGTCGTTGTCATAGAATTCATCCAACGTAAAGAATCTTTTAATGTCGAATTCTTTAAGATACAATATAAGGGTGGCCAATACTCTGGCTGTTCTACCGTTACCATCAACGAAAGGGTGAATTCTTACAAATTCATAGTGTAATATTCCAGCAACAATAACCGGGTGAATATCGGCAGTATCAGTTGTTTCCAACCATTCTATGAAATTTTTCATTTGTTTAGAAACTTCATAAGGTGGTGGAGGCGTGAAAATTATTTCTTTCATTCTGTTTACAACATAAACCTGCACATCACGATATCTGCCTCATAGCTCGGATCATCTAGAGTTTTTTTAGTCACATCCCTATGGATTGAGTACCATTTGCTCAGTTATTTTACCATCTTCCTGATAATCCTCAATATTTTGAAGAACATCAAGATAATTAATAACCTCTTGTTTAGATTTTTCTAAAGCAATCACTCTCTGCCCTTGAAGGAGCCTGTCAACATCATCAAGATTTAGTGGATTTCCTTCAATTGCAGTATGCATGCGCAGACTTAATAAGAACATATCTACGTAACGTTAACTCTAATTTAGGAACAATATAAGAGTTCACCATCATATCCTCGCTGAAGTGATTTCAACGAGAGTGTTAACCATTTTAGAAGTGTACTCAAAATTTGGTTGAAACATTTCTCCACCGGTTGAATTATGTATTATTAACTATATTAATATTATTAATTATTCTCTCAAACATGCTCATAAATTATTTGTTAGCGAATTTTCCTCGAAGTAACAGATAAGAAAACACCATAACCCACACCAAAAATGTGAAGATGGTTATCCGCTCCAACAAACCTCCGTAAAGCGAATTGTTTGCAATTGAAGCTGCAGTCATCCCTCCTGATATCAAGATCACCAGGACTGAAAGATATGAATACCATGCAAATGGTTTATTTTTCCTTTCCTTTCTGAATGAAAATCCGGCCAGGAATACGGCTAATATAGTTAAGGGGGATGTGATTCCGGCCAGTATCAGGTGGATGGTGCCGGCTAGAGTTGCTGGTGCTCCGCGAGGGTCCTGTGGGAAGAAGATAAACAGGAGGCCTAGAATACCAATTAAGGCAATCATTACCGTCGCGACTTTTAATGTTTTACCTTTAGCTAGTTTAGGGTCCTGAAATATTCCATAACTAAATAAAATTAACGATACGTTGTATATGGCGAATAGAATACTCAACACCAATAAATTTGGTGACCCTGGTATGAGGA
>MVPY01000060.1 GCA_002067065.1 Methanobacterium sp. PtaB.Bin024 | reverse complement strand
TAATTCAGACCCTTAAAACATTCAAAGCAAAATGGAAAGAAATACCCGTGTGGACTTATTAGGCAACTTAACCCCTTAAACAACTTAAACTCTATAAAAGATGTTTGCATTGGATCTATGCCATTGAGAACTATGATCGTGCACCTTTCCGATATAGGAGATAATACCTTATAAACAAAAGCAGGAACACAACCAAAATCACCAATAACGTTACTAAAGTTACCCACGTCATTATAACGCCTCACCAATTCCCTGCACTCACATTACTCATTGATTTAAACAGACATATCAATTTTACTATTCCACTAGTTTCTATTGTAACCCCTATTTGAACGCTAAGGTTCTAAATATAACTAAAGACAAATATAACCAACTTTAAGGCTCTGAGAGCATATTTACAATGGATAAATCAACTGTTAAGGTTCTCAGAAGAATCAACATAAAGTGAAATGGTTTATAAAACTCATAAATAAGGATTGATAAATGATAAAATGGTTGATGTAAATGAAAGTCTTATTCGTAGAACCACCAAAGGTATTCTGGTTTGTGATGGGAGAATACATGCCCCCACCACTGGGAATACTACAATTAGCAGCCTATTTAGAGTCAAAGAATGATAAGTGGGATATAGAGGTTCTGGACTCACAGGCAGAGAATTTCGGATGGAGTAAACTTCAAAGATTCATTGAATCAGCAATGCCCGATGTAATTGTTTCCAGTGCACTTGCCACATGCAACACTTTCACCATCCTCAGAACGATTGAAATTGCCAAAAAAGTGGATCCTGATATTAAAACCGTTGTTGGTGGTCAGCATTTCACCGCCTTGGCAGATGAAAGCCTGAAAACCTATCCTGAAATAGACTTCGTGGTTCGTGGAGAGGGAGAAGTAACATTATACGAACTTGTGAAAGCTCTTGATGAGGAAACATCCCTCCTGGATGTTAAAGGACTTTCATTCAGAAATAATAATGAAATCATCCATAACCCTCCTCGCCCTTTAATCAGTAACCTGGATGATCTACCCTTCCCTGGTTATCATTTCGTGGAAGAAAATATGAATAAATATAACTTCAAAATGATGGCCTATAAGGGTGCAGGATATGCCCTGGTGGAAGCATCTCGTGGCTGCCCTCATAAATGTACCTTCTGCTCCCAATGGGAACACTGGGGTGGTAAATGGAGACCTAAATCTCCAGAAAGAATTGCCGATGAAATGGAATACATTTATTCAGAATATGGAATCACTTTTCTATGGCTTACTGATGATAATTTTGGGTTGGGAAGAAGAACCTCTACCTTGTGTGATGAATTGATCAACAGGGGGATTTCTGAAGATGTAACTTGGTTCCTCCAGGCAAGAAGTGATGATATCATCAAAAATCAGGATAATCTTCCTAAAATGAGAAAAGCTGGTAACTATTGGATAATGGCAGGATTGGAACGTCATGATGATGATGTGTTGGGTAACTATAATAAGGGAATCAGGGCATCTGATTCTAAACTATCCATGGATCTTCTTAAAGAAAATGACATCTTTTCCCAGGCAACCCTGATCACCGGGGATAGTCAGGATTCCCATGAATCCATACAGAAACTCAGAGATTTTGTTAACTACGTGGATCCAGATCTGGCAATTTTCATGATTCTTACTCCTTTTCCAGGAACTGCACTTTACAAAACTGCACGGAAAAATGGTTGGTTGGAGGATGATAACTGGGCCAACTATGACATGGTCCATGCAGTAATGCCCACAGAACACCTCACGAGGAGCCAAGTGCAGGAAGAACTGTATATGTGTTACAGGAGCTTTTATGGGAGCATGAAACGGAGGATCGGCGGAGTTCTATCACGAAACAAGTTCAAACGTCAGACTTATCGTTACATGGCAGGCCAGGGCCTTCTGCAAGCGTTGAGGGGTTTATATTGAATTTAATATTTGGATTCAGAGAGAAGAATCTTAACTTTCAACCCATCTTCCTTATTGCCGTCTCCTTTTTCGGACTCTTCTTCCTCATGATAATGTATTTATGGGCTCCTCAAAGAAATTTATACTATCCTTTTCAAAAAACAGCTATTCTATCGATCTTTATAGTAATATGCTTATTAGGGGTCTTAGCTGCTATTCGTCCTTCAACATGTAAGACCGTAATGCAGTTTCAAAAAGATTCCGAAAAAACTACCAGAAACAACAATATACAATTTGAAGGCCACCATCCTGATTGCGGTAAGTTCTCATCCCACACATTAAACATCAATGGAAAAAAATACTGTCCAGGATGTCTAGGGCTTTCGATAGGGGCTTTCATTGCCGTCATAGGAACAGTGATATACTACTTCCATGGATTCACTTCAAGTTATGAAGAAATTATATTCTGGATTGGATTATGCATGGTATTTTTAGCATTGTTCCTTATCGTAATCTTTAATCTGGAAAAAAAGTTGAAATTCCTTTTGAATATAGTACTGGTTGTAGGATCATTTTTGATTCTCGTGGGAGTGGACAGTGTTAAGGCAAATTTGCTTATTGAAGTATACTTTCTGATCTTGATCATGTTCTGGATTTTAACCAGGATGATAGTTTCTGAAACCAGCCATGAAAGGATATGCAGAGATTGTCTGAATGGATCTACCTGCATCTATAAATAAACGTTATATATAGAAATTCATAATTATTATTAAGACTATTAGGCGTAATTATAATTAGAAATCATTATTAGATATTGTTATCATCTTAGATTATAATTCTTAGATGAATATTCAATAAATTCTATTAAAGGAGTGTTGTTGATGGGTTATTTGATCTGTGTTAAATGTGGGGGCTATTATGAACTTCAACCGGGAGAAAAACCAGAAGATTTTAGTAATGAATGTGAATGTGGTGGAGAATTAATATATTCCGAAAGCCTTGATTTTACTGAAGAAAATAATGAAGATAACCTCCAACATGATGAATATGACTATTCATATGATGAAGATAACCTACAATATGATGAAGATAACCCTCCCGTAGATGAAGAAGAACTTCCAATTAAACAATCAAAAACACTTGAGGATTATAAGGCTACATTGGAAGATAAATCCCGGATGAAACAAATTAAACTCGCTACAGAGTTCCAGGAAATTTTAGAAACTAAAGGAAAATATGTAATTAAAGCTGATGGAAACACTAGATCTATTAAAATAATTGATACCGGTATAGAAACTGATGAAGGGCAGTTCATTAAGTTTGAGGATATTGTTGATATAGAATTTAATGAAGATGTCATAGCTAAACAGGAAACTGGTCAAGAAAAATCCAGAATAGGTGCTTTGGTTGAAACTGGTTATCAAATATTTGCTCCAAGGAAGGTAACCCTGATAATTAAACTTGATAAAGGTAGAATTGAATTAAATGATGTAAAAAGAAGCGATGCGAACAAATTGATTAGTTTTGTAAATTGGAAGTTAAATAAGGTTAAAATAGGAAATTAATTCGTTATTAATTTTAGTTTAGTTAATGAAATAAAATTCATCCATCATGGAACGATCTAATTTACTCTTTTTGTCATGTGAGCTTGTTATAATCATTTAGCTTGTTATAAAAATAGCTATGAAAAAGATATCACGGAATATTAGTCAACTATTTTTTTTGAAAGGTGATAATTAATGAAAAAATATGAAAAGGAAAGTCTTTATTTCCTTCTCCGGGTACCATAGATTGCACCTACAATTATTAACAGGCCTATAATAATGATTATTGCGGGCCAGATATAGGTCCAAACGTCTCGGAATCCCGTAATAGAACCCAAACCTATTAAAATTAGTATAACCCCTGCAATTAACGGACCAATAATATTACCATGTGGAAGTCCGAAACACTCATGTCTTTCACGATAATATCGATCATCACGTCTTGGTCGGCGTCGTCCTCCATAGTCACTAACCTCTTTTAAAGGCTCACCACATTTGGAGCAAAACTCAGCATCATCATCGTTCTTAGTTCCACAGTTATGACAGTAAACCATAATATATCACCTTCCTACCTTTTTTATACCCCATCCTACTTGGTATACAATTATGACAGTAATACTTTAAAAAAATTTCCTTTAAAACATTACATGGCTATTCTTATACCATTTAAACCATGTCAAGTTTTAGAGTTTGAATACATCTTATCCCTTACCATCATTAACAACGATTGTCCTGAGCCTGTTAATAGCCGCTGCAATCTCAAATCTTCGTGGTCTGGCAAGATTATGGGGATTTTTCCTACCAGGAACTGCCAGAACATCAAGACCTTCCTTGCAAATCACATTATCCACCCAGTCCAGAACATTTTTCAGGGTGATTTGAGGAGATTTAGAGTCTCCTTTTCCTGGAGAATTTCTGTTAACTGGAAATTCCCTGAAATTGTTTGAATAATGATAAAAGAGGTAACTGATAGCTCGAGTCTGACTGGAATCAACTAATTGTTCCACCTGTGAAAGATCAACGCTATCATTTCCAACCAGGAGTGTTGAAGCTCCACGGCTGTCTAATTTCAATCTCCTGCCTTTAAATGGTTTAATGGATTCACCTCTGACTATTCTGGTTTTAAAACTGAACTTAGAAGGTGATTCTGTTATCCGGTTAAGTGGCATTTCTTCTGCAACCTTCAGGGCATCTTCTGTAACATTGTAAGGCAAGTAATGTTCCATCAATATAACAGTATCAGCCGATTGGAAGTAATCACCGGAACCTCCCATCACTAGGATTGTAGAAACTCCTTCATCTTCATAAAGTTCCCTAACACGATCAATGAAGGGGGTGATAGGCTCCTTATCCTTAGGAACAAGACGTTGCATTCTCTCATCCCTTATCATGAAATTGCTTGCTGATGTGTCTTCATCAAATAAAAGAAGTTTAGACCCTGCCTCCATGGATTCGATGATATTGGCTGCCTGTGAAGTGGAACCTGAAGCATTCTGTGTTGAAAAACAGTTGGTATCCTCAACACCGGGAGGGTCATGGATGAAACTGCTTATATCCACTTTTTCAATGGGCCTACCATCCTCTGCCCGTATCTTAATTGCATCTTCCCTGGTGATCACCATATCGCGCCCATCTCCAGGGATGTGATTGTAAACTCCCAGTTCAACTGCCCTGAGCAGGGTGGATTTACCATGATATCCACCACCTACAATAAGATTAACACCTTCATCAATTCCCATCCCTGTCATAGTATCATGGTGGAGGGTTTCTAAAGATATTTGTAACGATGATGGGGATCTGAATTTAACAGCATTGAGGAGTGGTTTATCTGAAACTCCACTTATCCTGGGGAGAATGGAACCATCAGCAATGAAGGTTACCAGCTCCTCCTCTTTAAGCTGATTTCTAATATATTCTGCATCTTCAAAGCCTTCAATATGCCGGAGGACCAGATCATCATCTAAATTCTCATATAAACAGGAATAGGACACTATTTCTGGTAAAACTTTCAAAATAATCCTTTGAGCTTCCTTGCCCAGTATTCGTCTACCTTTTGCGGGTAAACCAACCTGGAATCGTATTTCAAGTGAGTTGGTATCTACGTTGACACAGCTGCGCTGGAGAATTTCCTGACTGCCACTATCAATCTGTATTATCCCACTTTTTCCACTACCTGTTCTGTAACCAGAAAATCTTTTAATACCCTCCATGAATGCCCTGGAAATATAGTCTTCCAGTGCAACCTTCCTTTCATTGTTCTCATACAAGTGATTAGGGAATGAAATTTCAGGAACTTTCACACGGAAAAGTGAGGGACTGGCAAAGGGATCCCTCTGCACATGTTCAATAAAAAGTGTGAAGAATCCAAAATCATAACTACCTTTTAGGTCAAGATAAGCCTTGTATCCTCGTCCATTAATCCTGTTTAAAGATTTAAATAGTTTTTCTTTATCTTCCATTTACATCTTCCATGAATTCATTAAAAATTAATTTAGCTAACTTGGTAATCCTATAAAAGGGCATATCATTATGATTGGGGATACATAATTTATTCAATGGAAACCTTTATTTTGTTAATATATTATAAAATTCATAGGTAATAACATCTTAGCATACAGCTTGTATAAACTATTTATGTGGATTTAGTAACTTACAAAAAGAGATTTAATAATTATTCAAGCAGAGATTTGGCAATATATAAAATCCTTATTAATGAATAAAGGATTTTTTATAACAGAACAAGGGATGAATTATGCAGGACAGAATCATTGAAAAATTTTATAAAATCAGGGAATATCTGAGAGGGGATGAAGAAGTCCCAATTATGTATATTCATGCGTTGCTGGCTGTTATCGGTAGTGTGAGTGTTCTTTTAATCCTGCAATTTAATGAATTGCCTTTATCCAATATGGAACACACTCTCCTAGTACTACTGGAGAAAGCATGTGTAATCGTAGTTATTGCCTACGTCATCAGCCGTTTATCCTATTTTGGAGAGGTATTAGAGGGAAAATTCACCATTAAAAATCAGGTTATTCTTATACTAGTATTTGGGGCAATATCCATATTTGGAACCTACTCAGGAATTAATATTTTTGGAGCCATGGCCAATGTCAGGGATATGGGACCCATGGTGGCAGGTCTCATTGGAGGTCCCATAATGGGTTTAGGGGCTGGCCTTATAGGGGGATTATACAGGTTAAGCCTAGGTGGTTTCACCGCTGTTCCATGTGCCATATCCACCATACTGTCAGGATTGTTGGCAGGTATAGTGTTTATTATTAATAAAAGACGTTTTGTGGGAATTTTCTGGGCAGTCATCTTTGCCATTCTCATGGAATCATTGCACCTACTTCTGGCCCTAATCATAGCAAAACCTTATGCCAAGGCTTTATTAGTAGTTCAAGAACTTACAGTACCAGTGATAGTTGCCAATGCCATGGGAATCTTCATATTCGCTTTTATAATTTCTAACTTACTCAGGGAAAAAGAAACACAGAAAGAACGTGATTTATACTTTGATGAGCTGGAAAGAAAGAGACACGAGTTGAAGGTAGCAAATAAAATCCAGAAGAGTTTCCTGCCTGATGAAATTCCAGTTATACCTGGTTTTGACATTGCAACCCTTAACATACCCACCAATGAGGTGGGAAGTGATTTTTATGATTTCATACAATTAACTGGGGATAAAGTTGGTATAGTCATTGCTGATGTGGCTGGTGACAGCTTCCCAGCATCCCTTCTAATGGCATTATCACACACTATACTTAAGGGGGAGGCAAAAAATCAGAACCCATCACATCTTTTGAGATATTTAAATAACCTAATATCTGTTGATATTGGGCCTGAACCTGAAATATTCATCACCATCTTATACGGTGAATTAAACACCAAAACACGATGTTTTAACTATGTTAATGCAGCCCACAACCCTCCACTAATCTATAGGAATGCAACAAAAACATTAGATGAACTGGCCAGTGGAAATAAATCATTAGGCCGTTTGGGTAACATAGAACTGGAAGAACACCTGATAAAGATCGAAACCGGAGATATATTACTATTTTATACTGATGGAGTTATCAAAGCCTTGGATGAAATATGTGATATAGGTGAAGAGATTTTATGTGAAATGATAATGGAAAACCATGAATTACCCTCATCTAAGATTGTGGAGATAATTAAAAATAGGCTCGTACAATCTGAAACCAATCCTGATGATCTGGTTTTGGCGGTTTTAAAAGTGGATTAATCTTGTTAGATTAGATTAGATTATTAATTTAGTTAGATTAAATTAAATGTTCTAAGAGAATTTTGAATCCAATTGCTATTAATATTAACCCGCCCAATATTTCTATTTTATTTTCAAATAGGTGTCCGACCTTTTTGCCGATGTAAACACCGATAAAAGATAATCCAAATGTTACTAGACCTATGATTATTATGGGAAGTAGTATGGGAGTGTTTAGAAATGCGAATGTTATTCCCACAGCGAAAGCATCGATACTGGTGGCCACTGATAGGATTAAAATATCCTTAATTGAAAAAATTCGGCATATTTCTTCATCTTCATCTTGGAATAAACCCTCATAGATCATTTTAGCCCCAATAAGAAATAAGAGGAAGAAAGCAATCCAGGGTGCCCAAAGATTAACCAGCACTGCTAACTGTTCTCCTGCCAGCCAACCCAATACAGGCATCAGTGCTTGAAACACTCCGAAAAAGAGGGCAATGATAAATGCATATTTAAAATTACATTTAAGGAGCATACCTCTGGTTATGGAGACACTGAATGCGTCCATTGCCAGTCCAACAGCTAGAAAAAATATGGCAAGAATATCCATAATTTAGTCCTGTTTATTTTTCTTTATATAACTTTAAGATTAATTATTCAGTACTCAATATAACTACTCAATATAACTTTAAGACTAATTGTTTAACACTTTAAGACTAAGTGTTTAACATATATTAGAGACTCATGGATTTTTATAAATATTCAGGTGAAATAGTTGGGTATTGAAAATTCCAGAAATGAACAGGAACATGAAGAAGAAAAGCAAAAAATGATTCATTCATTTAAGAAAGGGATAA
>MVPY01000059.1 GCA_002067065.1 Methanobacterium sp. PtaB.Bin024 | reverse complement strand
TCCTGAGCTTAAAATAATTGTTAAGCTAAATATTAATAATATAAATGTTCTGTTCCGTCTAATTATAACACGCCCATCTCCAACAATCATTAAATAAAGTCTTTCTTCAGTTAAAGTTATATGTTTAAGATCGTTTTAATCATTATATTTTCATTAATTATATAAATGTTTTGATTTATTTTCAAAAAAAAGACACATACGGTCTTTTTACATAATTTTAGACAATCAATGAAGATATCTGAATGGCTATTAATCTTTGGGTGTTATTGTTTGCCTTTTTCAATAAAGGAAATCATCTAATATTCTTGTTATATAAAATAAAAACAGCAAAAAATATGGAATTATAAAATAAATTATAAAATAAATTCACTAACTTTAAATTGTTTTTTAATCATCAAGATTTAATGTTATTTCATTTTATATATCCATACATCAAAGTTCTCTGGTAAAGAATCCACTGAGTTTAATATATTATTATATTATAATCAACATTAATAACACAAAAAAATCTAAAAGAAATTAATAGAAATTTTTATATCTCCACTTTCATAATAAATGGTGTAATAATGAAAATATTAAGTATTCACATTTCAATCCCTGAAAATAATGCTGAATGGTGGCGTATTTCAAATTTAAGAAAAATTATGGAAGATGCAGGTCATGAGGTTGATTTAATACATTATTGTGATAAATCAAAATATGTAAAATTTGAGGATAAAGATAAATTTTCAAGTGATAAATTTATTACAACATCCCAGTTAGGCGTTTATTTTAAGCATTTAAAATTATTACGTAACAATAACTATGATTTAGTATATGCAAATACAGGCGCCAGTGCTTTTTGTTCGTTATCTGGCAAATTAACTAAAGTCCCTCTTGTATTTGATATGCACGGTGATTTCTTACAGGAACTTCTGTTAAGATGTGGGCATAGTATGAATCCTAAATTTTTAGCAGACTATACGTTATTTAAAATTATGGAATTTGCAAATTTAAAATGTTCAAACCAGATAATGTGTGTTTCAAATCGCATGATTGACTATTTACATAATAGTAAAGGTGTTGGGCTAGAAAAAATGGATTATGTTACCAATGGTGTTGATTTAGACTTTTTCCAATACAAAAAGGATAAAGTTCAGGAATTAAAAGAAAAGTTGAACTTAGAGGATAAATTGCTATTTGGTTATGTTGGTGGATTCCAAAGTTGGCAGGGCACCGAAAATCTGATAAAAGCTGCAAAAGCCATTAAAGATGATGAAATTGCGTTTTTGATTGTGGGAGGTGAAAAATCTGATAATGTAGACGACAATAACATTGTTTTCATCCCAAAAATTAACCGACATGAAGTTCCTGATTATTATTCATTATCTGATGTGTTAATCTTACCCCGACCTTCCCACCTGGCAACTGAAATGGCCGCTCCTACAAAATTTGCTGAATATACTTCTATGAGCAAACCTGTTTTAACATCAAATGTTGGTGATGCTGCGGATTTGGTGAAAAAATACAATTCAGGGATCGTAGTTGAAAATAATAGCACGAATAATTTGATAAATGGAATTAATCAGTTTAAAAACTTAAAAGCCGCCGAACTCAAAAAGATGGGTTGTAATTCAAGAAAATTAGCTGAAAATGAATTTGACTGGAAATCAGTGGGTAAAAATTTGCTGAAATCATTAGAAAAATTTCAGTGATTAAATAATTTAATTAAATAATTAAAATATTATGTATTATCGCATAATATAATCAAAATGGTATTAAAACCCTTGATCCTCCATTATCATATATTCTTGATTTCCAGTCATTTAAAAGTTTATAGCCTTGAGTGGCATTTACGACATATGCTGGAGGAGCAATTGCTTCATAAACACGATTTTCTTGAGTGTTTGGATAAGTTAAATATAAATAACGGAATCTAAAAGGACTATACCGTATTTGGAAGGATTTTCGGCTAGTTATAAAAGTTGTATTATTTATTGAGAAATTATTTGCGAACATTAGCCTACTAGGTGCTATTCTGTCTCCATGAATCTTTAATAATTGTTTTTCACCATATTTGCTCAAAAATTCTGCACCTTTGATGTCCTGATCATAAATGTAGGTTTCTATCCTTTCATTGGAATCTGCATCATAATAAATTGAAGATGGAATTCCACTGAAATAGTAATTAAAATGTGTGGATACTGTGAAAAGTGAGATTATTAATATTACTAAAATTACAACGTCTAATTTTGGTCTTTTAATTGTTTTGGCAATTTTTATTCCACCAATAACGAACATTGGTGCTAGAAAAACTAAACATTGAAGAAAGATTCGGCTAGCTCCGTATACATGTGAAAAGAATGGGAAAGAAACAAAGATTACCAACAAAAACACGGATATAATAGACCCAACAATAAATTCAAAGGGGATCTTATCTTTATAACGTTTATATCCTAACAATACCGTTATTAAACCTATACCTATGATTAGAAAAATTGCATCATTTACTATGACACTTATTAATTGGGGAATTGATCCAATATGGATGCCAAAAACTGATAATATAGTGGTATCAGTGGTTGTGTTAACTGTAGTTCCAACTGCTCCTCCTGTTACTGATCCAGTAGATTTAGCTGCCGTACGAATTACAGTAGCCTTTTGTGACTGGGAAACCACAAAATACCAAATATATGATAAAACGCCTAAAACAGCCAGCATATCAAAATTAGTTAATTTGACCTTTTTTTCATAGCATAAACTCTTTAAAAATGGTATTAGGAGGATGGGAACTGTTAGGGCCAGACCTATGAACGCTGAAGTATAGTGAGATAGGACAACTGAAATCATAAAAACGATGAAAAGGATTTTCTTATTTCTATCACCTAATTTAGAATCAAAAAGAACCATAACTGCCAGGAAAAAGAATAAAAATGCAAATTCTTGCCTAACAATGCCCAGTAACTCTATGAAGTTCATTTGGAACATCACTAATAATGCTGCAAATATGGCATATTTATCCCCAACATATTTTTTGGATATAATGTAAATTATCAGAGGTATTATTGATCCAATAAATCCAAAAACAATCTTAAATACAGATAACCCTGATAGGGATGTTAAAACACTGTAAATTGTGGGTAAAATGGTGATACTTAAGCAGCTATTTAAAGTGATATTGTATATCAATTGATCCCAATGCAAATTTAACAGAGTATACTGAAAACAATAGAACTCCCGGTGAACATCTCTTCCAATGAGATAATTAGATGTTAATCCATGCATCAGAAAAATGCTCAAACTAACCATTAAAATAGCAAATGGATAAGTAGAATTAGATATTTTATTCCGCAAACCAATTATCACTAGAAAATATACTGGAATTAAAAACAACATTAACAGCAAAATAGAATTATTACTGGTTGTGTTCATCAAATAAGTCCCATAAAAGGCTAAAAACGGGAAAATTATGGAAAAAATCATTGGAGAAATTAATTTATCCTTTGTATCCATACTGAAATTGAAGATTCTGTGAATTTCAAACTCTGCACTGTTTCTTTTATAGGCAATAAATGCCAGGAGAAGTATTATCACATTAAATGTGATCAAGAGAGGTAACAAATCTAATGGTTTTGATATAAATGGGTACAAGCTGTTTAAACCAAGTCCAACGAGAATTAGGAAAGACAAACTTATTCCTATCCACAATACAAATTTTTTGATAAATTCAAGCTTATTCAAGTTCATTAGAATAACAATTAATAATCCGGGGACTATGGTGAAATAGATTAAAGGTAAAATTTCTTTAAGACCGGGGATGTTTAGAATTCTAACCAGATCTGTTATTAAAAGTAGTAAAATAATCAAGGCAAAGAACTCTCTTGACCCAATATCTTTTATTTTATTGATTGATGATAACATGAATATTCTCCAAATCATATCGTATGGCTAATTTCAACATAGTATAACCAGTATTTTAAAGATACTACTAATTTTAAACATATAATTAAAATACCAATTTAGCAGCGATTTATTCGATTAGTTGAACTTTAATTATATAATAATGATTTTTTCAATGTTTTAAGTGATTAACCAATTAAACTAATTATGTGTTCTAAAAACTGGAGGTGGTATCACTCAGATTTTTATATCTTTTTGTCTGATATCTCTTTATATAGTTTTTCCAGAGTTTCAATATGAAAGTTCATACTATATTTCTGGCTTGATTTAAAAGCCCCATTTTCTAATTTCTTCAATTCTTCTGGATTTTCAATTAAATATTGGAGCAAATTCTTCAGTTCACTCACATTACCAGGTTCGTAGAGAAAACCATTAACTCTTTCCTCAATTAATTCTGGGATTCCTCCAATTCTACTCCCAATTACCGGGGTTCCAAACTTAAAACTTTCATATATTGTCATTGGCGAATTTTCAAATACAATTGAGGGCATAACAGCAATATTTGCTCTCTCCTGAAGCGATGTAAGTTTATTGCCATCTAAAAAACCATGAAATGCTATTCGCTCATCGTTATTGGCGAGTAATTTCAAATCTTCCATTTTTTCGCCCTTACCAATTATATGCAGCCTAACATTTTCATTTTTCAAATTTTTAAATGCTTTTATTAGAACATCCACTCCTTTGTGCTCAGTAAGAGCACCAGTATATATAATATCGATGGTTTTGTAATCTTTTTCAGGTTTATTCTCACATGGAGTAATGCCAAGGGGGAGTTTTATGCATTTAGACTCAGTTAAGAACTTGTTTTTTTTCAACACTTCAAAAACAAAGTTGGATGGTGATAAAACAACATCAGGTTTATTGGAAATTATACGTCTAGATGCTTTTTGATATAGTTTACAAATAGAGCGTGGATCGTTACATACTTCTCCATTGGCATGTAATAATGAGGCTTTGCGGCACAATAAGAGAAATTCATGGACAGTAAATATAGATGGTATTTCCAGACTTTTTATAGCATCAAATGCAGATAAAGATATCCATATTGGTGTGTGTATATGCACTACATCAGGGTTTTCCTCTTTCAATATTTTTTTAATGGTTAGGTATGTGTGTAAATTCCATATGTCAAGTCCACTCCATATCATTTTGCGTAATAATGATTGTTCTGCTGAGTTTGTCCAGGAATATATGTTTAATGGATAAAAACGGTGAACTTTAATCCCCTCTTCCATGGTACAGGATGGTTTTAATGAAGCTAAACCCTCATAAGGTTGGGTTGTTATAACCACAACTTCGTGACCCTTACTAGAGAGTTCTTTTGATATGGTATGGGCGTATATGTCTGCCCCTCCAATTGTATGAGGGGGGTAAGTATATATTAATTGACAGATTTTCATCTTAGATTTCCTTTAAAGTTTATTTATCATTTTAGTTTTCCTAACCTTTTGTACTCCTTTAAACACCCACTTAAAGATGCAATCAAACCCAGTTTTTGCATTTGCCCGTCAGAAAGTTTCCTGTTTTGTTGTATGTATTTCCTTTTGGAAAGTGTTGGGGATATTCCTTTAATAAAAGCGTAATTTCCTTTTAAAATTGAGGATATGAGGGAGAAGTCACCATGAACAAGGAAGGTAAAGATGCGAACAAGATCAAACATTACAGAAACAATGAATCCAGTTATTAACTTCGAAAAAGAGAAATTCTTTAAAATATTGAAGAGTCTGTTCTTTTGAACGTTATAAACTCTAAATGGTGTGTCCATCTTCCCTCCTGTACTTCCATATTTATGGTATACAACAGATTGGGGAATGTAATAAGTTTTATGTCCTTTTAGCCAACATCTCCATCCAAAATCCACATCTTCCAGATAAGCGAAATAATCCTTATCAAAGCCATCCATTTCCAGAAACAATGCCTTCTTCAACAGCATGGAACATCCAGAAGGGGAAGCAACAAAGCGAACTTTATTGTATTTGTCGATATCTTTTTTCCCAAAATTTATGTCCAGTCCGCTACCCATGGGGGTTATTATTCCGCCAATGGTGTTTAATGTGTCAGGTTGGTCGTAGAATAAAACTTTACTGGAATAAATATGATTTTCACCATATTTCTTTGTAGCTAATAGTAATTCTTTCAGCCAAAAAACGTCTACCTTTGTGTCATTATTTAAAAAGACTATATACTCTCCTCTGGCTTGCTGAGCACCCAAATTACAACCTTCAGCAAATCCGTAATTCTTTTCAAGTGGAAGAACATGTACTTCAGGACACAGATCTTTGACGAATTCAACGGAACCATCACTGGAGGCATTATCTACCATGATAATTTCATAATTATTGAATTCCATCATTTCCAGCGAGTTCAGACACTCTTTAAGATGTTTTTTACCATTGTAATTGGGGATTATGATACTCACCAGTGGATTAGCAGAATCTTTCATTTTAACATAGTTCCAGAATTTTTTTTTCACTAATTTTTCTCTTTATTATTTCATTTTTTTTATTCTCATCTTATTGCCTTTTAATTGAATTTTTGAAAGAGAACCTTGGATCTATTTTTTATATTTTCCCAGGGTAAATCCTAAAAAGTCAATGAAGTTGTACATAATTGCGTGGGGTATATCTAAAAAGTGTTTCTTTCTTATTAGAAACTTCATTTCCTGCATTACAAATTGGAAGCCCCGACCTAAAAATTCATTTTCACCTTCCAAGGCAATGTTAGAAAAAGCAGCACCATCCTGCATGCGTCTTTTTAATAATGAATGCAGGGAATAATCATGTGAATGATATACTGTGGCTTCAGGTTCGTAAACAATTTCATAGTCTGATTTTAAGGCCCTAAGGGCAAAATCCTTGTCTTCGGACATGGGAATGTTATCAGCGAACCTTATATGCTTCCAGACATCCCTTTTTATTGCAGAACATACATCAGAAACATAGATATAAGCAAGATAAAAATTTTTAGGGTTTTCGGCCAGTTCTTTTCCCAGAACATTTCGTTCATCAGGATAAAAATAGGAGTAAAAGAATTTAGTTGCTTCCTTCGCATCTGGATTGGCAATTTGCCTTCCATAGGATACGCCAATTTTTGGATCATTTAATGGTGCCACTAATTTTTCCAGGAAATCCTCTTTTATAGGCAGAGCATCCTGTGTTAAGTAAACTAAAACATCCCCCTTTGATTTTTCAGCCCCTAAATTTCGAGTTCTGCTGTGATGGAATTCTTCAGGTTTTATTCTATATAATATGGTGTTATATTTTTTTAAAATTTGGATGGATTCATCCTCTGAACCGGAATCTATGGCAATAATCTCAAAATTACCATCATAATTTTGCTTACCCAGACTTTCCATTAAAAGTTCCAGTCTCATACCTCCATTTTTTACTAAAAGTATGATACTCAGGTCAAATGCCATAATAAATTGACTCCAATCTTATTTATAAAATTTATATTATTATTTTTATTTTATTACTATTTAATTAATTCCTGGTTTAATTAATTCTTAATGTAATTAATGTATGTAAATCTGGATTTTCAAGCAGATAGATGAATTTAAAAAATAGGAAGTTATGAGCCTCTTATTTTGGTTTGTTTAACAGCAGCAGACTTAAGAACATACTGGAGAATATGGTCTGAATACCCAGAATAGATAGGATCATGGCAAAGACTGCAGTCTGGATTTCAAACAGAGCTCCGAATCCAACTGTGCTCCAATTGATTATAACAGTTATGCCCAGTAATATTCCAATGGCCAGGAGAATCACTCCCAGAATTAACTCGTTCTCCAGTGAATGATAGTTCATAATTTTTTTTGCCATGTTGGAACTGGTGGAGAAGCCATAGGAAGCTCCAAAGGCCTCGAAGTATAGCCAGGAAAGTAGTAGCTGATATCCTACTATGAGCATTAAACCACCCAGAATCAGGGAATGCATTCTGGACTGTCCGGTTATCCATACAATAGCAGTTAAACTGATACCTAATATTAAAGCAACTAAACCGGGTATCAGAAGGAAAGGACCTGGCCGGTATAGCATCATGAAACGTAAATGTCTCCAACCATCTGAAAATGAGCTTAGTTTTGATTCTCCTTCACGCGGATAGTAAGTGATGGGAACTTCCACGATTTTTATATCCAGACGTGATGCTTCTATCACCATTTCTGATGCAAACTCCATTCCAATGGTATGGAGGTTTAACTTATTCCATGTTTCTTTGGTCATGGCCCTCATACCACAGTGTGCATCGGATATTCCAGTTGAAAACAGAACATTAAGCACCCAGGTCAGGAAAGGGTTTCCAATATATTTATGCAATGCAGGCATGGCACCTTCTTTAATATCACCCTTTAATCTTGAACCCATTACAAAATCTGCATTCTCAGTTAGGATGGGTTGAATGAATTCAACCATTTCATCAAAAGGATAGGTTCCATCAGCATCTCCCATTACAATAATATCTCCAGATGCTTCACTGAACCCTTTAAGGTAAGCATTCCCATATCCTCTGTTTGCTTCATAAACAACCCTTGCACCAGCTGTTCTGGCTTCATCAGCAGTATTATCCTCTGATGCGTTGTCAACCACAATTATTTCGGTTTCAAATCCAGCATCCTTTAATTTTTCTAAAGGCACTGATTTTACAGTTTTTCCAACAATTCCTTCCTCGTTTAGGGCAGGAATAACCACAGAAACTTTCATTATAATCACATTTGTATAAGCTTAAATCTTATTTAATTCACTCTTATTTAACTTGGTCTGTTAATTTTATTAGCTAAATATATCTTTTTGGATATTGTTTTATTGAATATAACTAATTTACCTTTAATAATGTTTCTATACTATTTCAAGGGTCACCAATTTATTTCACATACAATGAAATCCTCATTCTCATACACCACCCTTGAAAATTCAGGTTTTATACGGTTAATGTTAGACTGGATGTCCTGGGTGAAATATTGTAAAGGGAAAAATTCTGTATCAATAACACGTAGTGATAGTGTTTTTTCTTCAGGTGACGTTACCAACCTTTTATCATAAACTACATAACCAACATTAGCTTTCTTGAAATTCGCTAATGTACTGCTCTTGACCCCTTTTTCTTCTATGGTGACATTACTATTTGTGGAAAAATACTGGAAACCCTCACGAAAGGACATGTTAGTATCAGCGGCTAGAAACATACCAGTAAATTGGTTGGAAATAACCACGTAACGACTGCTATTCCCATTCTCGTTAAACCAGTTAGCCAGATCCACCTCTGCATCTGAAGGAGGGGCAGTTTGGATGTAACCCTCCTGGTTTTTAATACCATATGTTGCGATTTTAGGGTTTTCAACTGTGAAAATTCCACTAAAAAGTGACAGACAAAGGATGGCCACTAAAAATATAGTATGCACATTTTTTGATGAAAATCTCTCATTATTTTTAAGTTTTTGATATATAACATTAATACCATACCCGCCCAGTATTGAAAGAGGTATTAAGAGGTAAATGAGCACTCTGTATGAAATAACATTGATTCCGAACCAGTAAGCATTGCTTAGAAGGAACATGGAAAGGATCCACACCAGGATGACTAGATCCTTCCTCATGAATTCTTTCATTTGAATTTTCTTTAATATGGATATGCCTCCGATAAGGGAGAATATCAGCACTAAAATTCCCAAGTTTCCCAGATAACTAAAGAGTCCAAGGGAACGATTTATAGGTAGTGAGGTACTTAATCCGGTAATTGCAGTTATACCTTGCTGCATAAGGTTCTGCAATGTTTGAGGTGCAACTAGTTGGAGTGATATAAGTCCTGTTACTATTATTAGTATGAGGGCCAGGAAGAATGATGTGAAATTCTTTAAAACATTAATGTTTCTGTAAACAAGCAGTTCTAAGATGGTAATGGCAATAACTGAAAGAATGAGGCATAATGTAGCTCCTTGATGGGTTAAAAGTATTATGAGAAACAGTATTCCTCCAAAAAAGGCAGTTTTGAGATTTTTATTTTCTAAAGATTTATAGTAAAGGTAAACTGCCAATGGGAGAAATATCAATGCCAGATTTTCAGGTAAAGGTAAAATTATCCTGCTAACCAGATAGCTGGATAGTATCAGAAATCCTGCTCCAACTCCTGCCAGGGTACCATAAAATTTTTTAGCCACATATGAAACAGATAAAACTATTGATACGGCGAGTATGGGCTGCAGGATGCGGGCTACCTGAAAATAGTTGATATCAAGAAAACTGCCAATTCCAGCAATCAAAAAATGGAAGAGGGGGAGATAAGCAATTTTCCTACCGAAAGGAGCATTTAACTGGGGATCAGTTAATGTGAATCCATACTGTGTGTAAACCTGGGCATACTGCACATGATATATTATATCCCACCCAAGGGGCCATTGATATTTTATGGTGGGAATTAATGCAATGAACAGTGCTGCTAGTGCTGGTAATGCAATCAGGTATTTCTTATTTTTCAGATTAATATTCATGTTTAAACCATTTTTAATAAGATATATAAATCGATGGATAATATTTAATGATATTCAACCAAATAAATTGTATTGAACTGTTTTTCGGGGGTTTTTAATTAACTCATGCACCTCCCCTATAAAATAGGAAGTATGCTATCACCATTAGAACAATAGCACCAATTATAGTCACTGTGATCATGCTTTTATCATTGCCAAAGATAATGGGAATGGGTCCGATTAATATAACTCCACCAGTTTTAACGGTTCCGTTATCTTTTTCATTGTCCTGGTTTTTTCCTGATGATAAGAGGGCTGTTCCCAGGAATAGGAGCAGCATACCAACAATTACAGCTGCAATCCCAATGAAAATCAGGGTTTCTCCTTTGATCATGTTTTCCATCTACTTTAAGTTTTTTTCCTCAGGATGGTTTTTATTTTGGTAGGTAAACAAGTACACGTTCTCTAAATTAGATTTAACAGATGAATAAGTATCCATAGTTAATCAGTAAGGTAATTAATCATAGTATGAGTAAGATTCTCAAATTTTTAGTATTAGTACTATTAATCTATTAGTATAACTAAGATTGTTTAATCAGTTAGTAAGATTCTTTAATCCTTTAGGATACAATATTCTGATTCTGAATTGTCTGTGCGTTTATCCACAATCTTAAGGGATAACATTAAATCAAGACATTCTTCAAGTTTTTGAACAGTTTCAGTATTTCCAGAATCATCAATAGTTTCTATGAATCCATTTTCATCATGTGATGTCATCAGTTTCATAATGGAGTTAATGTTTAACCATGAATTGGTTTTACATAGAATATCATAAATTTCTAAAATATCTATGAGATTTTCATGAACAGGTTTTTCAAGTTTTAGTTCTTCTACATGGCCTTTAATATCACTGGCAATAGAATTGATGCTGGAAATTTCATTTGAAGGGACGATTAATATTACTCGAAGTTCATCAGCTAGAAATGAAGTTCCGCGAGAGATATGGAGGACGTCTTCCTGTATTATTAATCCACCTACATCGTCTACGTGTTCTACTAGGAGTTCATATTTATATACTCCACCACTGAAGAGCAATATTTTGTACATAATGGATACACAATATAATTCATTTCTTGAAGTTGTAAATAAAATTTCCCCGTGAGTGTTAAATTAGATTAGAGAAAAACTGTCAACTAATATCAAATATAATACATTAGAGAAAACTGTCAACTAATATAGATAAAGATAAGTTGGCATGTGTTTTAAAGATGTAGAAATCCTCGTAGTATGCTGTTAAAAACCTAATGAAATAAAAAAAGGGAAAGATGATATTTTAAAAAAAAGGTGGCAGATTAAGAAGAAATAAAAAAATATTTTAAATTAGCACAATTTTATCAATTGATAAGAATTTCATCAGGTCGGCAAATGCCTATTCCGGTATTTTCACCCAATTCTTCAATTATTATCATCCAGTCAGGTGTTTCTAACGTATATTCAAGATTTAACTTTCGGCAGACTTCACAAGGGACTTTATTGGTAACTTCTTCTAATGTTTCTGAATGATTACTTCTGAGTTCACAATTCACAGTGAATGATTCTTCTCTGGTCATCTTCATTGTAGCGATTTCTATAGCAGTATTTATAATGTTATCAGATATTGATGGTACTACTGCATCTATAGGAACTGCTTTTTCAATAAATTCCGGGGACGATTCTGTTAAATTCCGAATGATTTCATTGGAGTCATCAATCTCCAAGTCTAAGGTAACTGCATTATAAAATTCAGTTTCCTTAATATAATATGATTTTACATTATCTAATGCTAATTCAATCTGATTTATCATGTCATCTTCCGAATACAAAGAGTTTATGTCTTCCTTAAATGTAACTAACAAGTCAAAAGTCTCTACCTCTTTTTCTAAATTTTTCACAGTTTTTTCCATTACTTGATTTGGGAACATTTTTCCCCCTCCTTTTTAATACTTAATTAACTATTAATAATATTATTACCTTAATAACTTTATCGGTGATAATATTATAAATGATGAGTTGGCTACTCTAAATCTAGACTTCATAATTTCGGTGTTATTCCTGCTGATGATAACTGGCAGTGTTATCAGCATAGCAGAGGGAAGATTAACAACCGCACAAGAAACCGCTGAATCTGCTGAAGCACGTTTGCTATCAGAAAAAATCGCCAATGCCATTGAAGTGTCATATTCTGGTGGGGAAGGTCATGAGATAAGGATCGAAATGCCATCGGACATTAGGGGATCTCATTATAAAGTTAAAGTGAATCAATCAGGTGTTTTGGTGATTATTAGGGGAAGATGTGGATATTCCTTTTCCTATCTAAAATCTATTTCCAACTATGATCAGGACCAATATGAGGTTGTGATGTTTCCAAAACGGAATTACACCATCCGAAATGTAAAAGATGACCATAATCATCACAGGGTGATAATTTTTGAGGATTTATAATAAAATCTAGTTTTATCCTTGACAAATGATTTTAATTGGAAATTGAATGATTAATTGAGAAGTTGAATGATAGAATGCAAAATTTAACAAATGATCTCCAAGGACAGCTTCCCATTGAATTCTTGATAGTTGTGGGTATTACTGTGATATTATTATTTCCACTAATTATGTGTTTGATGGATTCTAATGAGTTAAATCAAGCCATGAGTGCATCCCGTGCAGGAGCATTACAGGGAGCCCTTCATGATGGCCTTGCCATATATCCAGATGATACCTACAGGGATTATATAATAAAACATCCTAGATTGGTTAATCCATCTGGGGTAAAAATCACTAAAATTGATTACTCAAACCAGGGTTTTAACCCAAGTTATCAGAAAACGAAGATTCAATTAAGGGTTCATGCTTCGGCACCCTCAGGGATTGACAAGTCAGACAGGAACTGTTTAGGTGATCGAATAAATTATTATGCCCGGAAAAAAATTTGCGAATCATTCCGAACACAAAACCTTACAAATTCTGTTTATAATCCTGCTTTTTCCACCCATTACGTATTCACTACAGTTGATGTTTGTTGGGAATGAATTTGTAGTTAAATATATAATAAGAATATAATTCCATTACTTTTAGGTTCTTTCCATTCTTCCTTTTACTCATTATAAGTCCTAAAGGAATATTTAAATTACTTGAAAAACAATTTATTAACTGTAGTTTAATAGGGGTATTAACTTGTCTGGGCAATTAAATTTACTCACGATAATATTCCACATTATCTCAGTTACACTGGGAATTCTACTTATTTGCTATTCTATTTTGCTCTTGAGAAAATTACGTAGTGAAGATTTTGTTTTATCCATGATCTTTTTACATGAAACCCAGATAAGACATATTGCCCTGGTAATAGTTGTGGGTGCATTTGTTTTTTTAGTGGGACAAACCTATTATTCACTTTTTCCCGACGCTAACGTATTTATTTTAAAAATAGCAGCTATAATCTATTCTGTTTCATTATTATATTTTGTTTATGGATTGAAACGTCTGTTTAGTAAGGGAGATGAAAATGAATATCTATAATGCACTTATCAACTTCATCTTATTTGGGCTAATGTTCATTTTCCCTTTAATGATTTATTTAAATCTTAGAAAGTATAAAACTGCAGCATTAGGTCGTTTATTCTCTAATAAATCACAAACAATCAGGGTCTTCCAGTTCTTTGCTGTGGCTATGATTATATACTCATTCAATGTTTTCATCAACATTTTAAAGGATTTTTATCAGATCTCACTATTAAACAGTTTATACATCATTACTAGTATAATACTGAGTTTGTTATTGATTTATGTTTTTTATAAATTGTATCGAATCATGAAGTTATAGAAATGATATGATATGCGTGAAATGAGAATCATATGGGGGAAAGAAATGGCTAAAACTAAAAAAGAAGAGCTTGATGATATATTAACTGCTCTTATGCAGGTTGGGCAGATTAAAGCGTGTGGAATAGTTTCTAAAGAGGGACTTCTAATTAATTCCAGAACCCCTCCAGATGTTGATGCCCGTATTTTCTCTGCCTTGTGTTCTACCATTATGGGAGCAGCTGAAGCTGCATCAACTCAGATGACTACAGGTTCGGTTAGTCAGATATCAGTAAAAACTGAAAAAGGAACCATAGTTTTAATACCTGCAGGTTCTAAGGCTATTTTAACAGCTTTAACAGAGACAGAAGCCCAATTGGGGTTAATATTTGTTGAGATGGAATCCATTGCCGAACAGGTCAACCAGATCATGGGCGGGATGTAATTATGAAGAAAACCAGTATTCCCAAACTGGATGATTTTCTGGAAGGAGGAATACCTGAAGGATCGTCAGTCCTTTTCTATGCAGATCCAGGAGTTGAATGCGAGGCTTTTGGTTATCAAACACTTCAAAGCCGACTGGAAGAAGGAGATCGCGGTTTTATATTCACTAATGTGACAGAACCCAGTTCCATCATCTACGAATTTGAGAAATTTGGATGGGATCTTGAGAAAAATGTTAATGATGAAACAGTTTTCTTTGTTGATGGAAGTTCCTACTTCATAGGTGCCCCTGTAACTGGCAAATATGGGATAGAAGATTATTCACAAGTTAAAGAAGTTGTCCTTCAATCGATAAACGACGTCCCAGATGGAGTGGGAGTAATAAACAATCTTTCAACACTCATTGATTATTTGGGCAATGATGAAACAGTTAAAATTATTAAAAAATGGAATGATGCTGCTAAAGATAAAAAAACAATTTTATTATATATTTTCACTGAATGGGAATATGACGATGATTTAATCAAACTAATAAAAGAATCTATGGACTGTTTAGTTAATCTGAACACCATTGAAGAAAGAGTTATCATTGGTCAGGGTTTTATGGTAACTGGTGCATCCTGGACAACGCCTTCCAGTAATATGGTGTTGTTTAATATATTACGTCCGGGTGGAGTCAAGATCTTCATTCCAAAAATCCTCGTTACCGGACCTTTCAACGCAGGGAAATCAAGTTTTGTTAAAAGAATCGCACCAGAATCTATTTCTGTTGATAGAAAGGCTCTTGGTCAGGTTCCCACTACCATTGCCATGGATATTGGGCATGTTGAATACAAAGGATTTGTTGCTGATGTTTTCGGGACACCGGGGCAGGAACGGTTCGACCTAATATTGGACGTATTATCCAAAGAAGCAGTTGGAGCGTTTATACTGGTGGATTCTACCCAACCTAAAACTTTTGCACGTGC
Organism: Methanobacterium sp. PtaB.Bin024; assembly: GCA_002067065.1. Lineage (GTDB taxonomy): Archaea > Methanobacteriota > Methanobacteria > Methanobacteriales > Methanobacteriaceae > Methanobacterium. The sequence goes on along the minus strand of MVPY01000059.1, from coordinate 8,465 downwards.
AAAGGAGATGATAAAAAGATGCAATGCAGAAGCTATACCCAAGGTTATTGTAGCCAATAAACAGGACCTTCCTGATTCATTATCATCAGATGAGATCAGGAAAGTTATGAATATTGATGAGAGTATACCAATTATTCCGGTGAGTTTGCATCGTGATGAAGGAATTGAAGATTCTCTGGACGCTCTTTTAGAAATGTTATACAGGTGAACTTGATGATAGTTCGTATTGCTTCAGGTATCCCTGGATTCGATGATCTGACCTTGTCGGGAGACGATTTAGATTTGGGACTGGGTGGTCTACCTGAAAACACTGCTACACTGGTTTACGGTCCTCAAGGGGTGGGTAAGTCTATTTTCTGTTATGAATTCGCCTATTATGGGTTAACTCAGGATGAACCCTGTCTTTTTCTAACTACAGATCATGGAATGTCAGAAATTTATGGTAGCATGGCTGATATTGGATTGGTGTTGGATGAGTATTTAGAGAAGGGATTGTTATATGTGGTTGATGCATCTTCCAGTGATCTGGAGGTTGAAGAATCAGATAATTACCAATTATCATCTGTTCTAAACCCAACTGACATGCTGGTTAAAGTTACCAGAGAAGCACGTTTCATCTCCCAAAAGAACCCCAGGTCAAGGTGTGTGATAGATTCTCTCACCACCATTCTGGAGTCTAACAATGAAATGTTAATTGTACGTGTATTAAAAACCTACATCTTGAGGATAAAAGAAGCTGGTGGCACCGTAGTTATCACATATACTGAAGGATCAGTAGATTCAAAGACAGAAACCCTGATTAAATCAATGGTTGATAACATTGTAAAACTTGATGGTGATAAAATAACCATTGAAGCAATGAAGGGAATGGCTAGAAAAGAAGTTCCCTATCAGATAACTGAGGATGGCTTAAAAATTTTTAGTAATGGAATGGACTTTGAACAATAACAAAGAACAATTGGAAATATTTGGATTGAGCTTTGAACAACAACCGAAAAAAAGCAGGATTGGAATTTGACAACGACCGAAAAGCAGATTAAAAGTGATACAATGAACACCGTTGAATCAGGCATACCTGGACTAGATGAATTGTTACGGTCTTCAGGAGACTATGATCTGGGAGGTATCCCTCGAAACTCAAGCACATTAGTTTATGGACCGCCTAAAGTAGGAAAATCAATTTTTTGTTATCAATTTGCTTACCATGGGCTTAACATAGATGAACCCTGCCTGTACATCACAGCAGATGATGGAATGAAACAATTACAACAAAACATGATTGATTTTGGATGGTTCCTGCAAACTCCAATCCAAAATGAACTTTTATATATAATTGATGTGATATCATCACTTTCTGGAGCCTCTATTGAAACCACCAATACATATACATTATCAAAAATTAATGATCCCACTGATTTAATGGTTAAAATTGGTTTGGGGACTCGTTTTGTTTTTAAAAAATCTAATAATTTTCGTTCAATTTTTGATTCTCTTACCACTGAATTTGCATTCAACCCTGAACCAATGGTCATCAGATTTTTAAAAACATACATTAACCGGTTGAAGGAAGCAGGTTCAACGGCTGTAATCACCTATACTGAAGGGATCACTGATAATGGCACTGAAAAGATGCTCAAATCACTTGTGGATAATGTTGTAATGCTTGATGGGAGTTATCTGACTTTCCGATCCAGTGATGGTTTACTTGGCACTGCAGAGTATCAGATCACTGATCATGGTCTGGTTTTAGAAAAGGGGGAACTACTGTGAATAAGAAAATGGAGCTTGAAGAACTCTACTATATGATTATGAGCAGTTGGATTTACAGTATAGAAAAAACAAGAGACGAACTTTTAGGAGATAACATAGCTTACACTAGGCATCTTGGTTGGAATGCATCTAAATTCATCATGGAACACCTTGAAACTACCTGTGGGGTCCATTTAGATATTGAAAATAAAAACCATAAAGAGATTATGGAGATGATAATAAAATGTTTAGAAGATGTGGGTTTTATTCAAGAGGGCACAGTCACAGTTAAAGAAGAAAATGGATCTATTGCTATTTCAATAACCAAATGCCAGGCTGAAGCCTGTAAAGAACTGGTAAAAAATGGTGTGATGCCTAATGTTTGTTTACGTTCCATTGTGTTGGCCAATTTTCTAGAAAACTTAACCAATGAACAATTCAGTTATCATCTTGACGCTGATCCTGAGGGGCAACCTGAAGGAAAATGTACCAGTTATGTGGGGGATATAAGTTGAATCTTCATTCCTTTAAATCAATGATGGTTTTGGGCATCTTCGATTCTAACGATCCTGAAAGCCCAATCAAAGAGTTGTTAGAACAACTCTGGGAATACCAGGAAGCTGAAGCAGGCCTCATGGTGGAGATTGCAACCCTACAATATGAAGATGGTGATACTGAAGACGCGATTGGTTTTTTGGAAAAAGCAGCTGATATATATCATGAATTAGAATTTACAGGGCAAGAAGCTTCCATATTAGATTTGATTGGTGATGTTTATAGAAATAATGATGATCTTCAAAATGCGGTAGATCATTATAAACATTCGTTTAAGCTATGTTCAAAAATAGACACACCTCTTAAAGAGGAAGTTTCAAATAAAATAAAAGATTGTGAGGATGAACTTCAACTGGAATATGGGAAGGGGAAAAAGGTTACTGGTTCTCTCAGGAAGGATGAATCTAAATTGTTTGATGAGTCTTATGAAGAAACAATAGATTATGGGGAAATTGGGAAAAAACTTGATGATATTGTGGGACTTCTTGATGAATCTGCAGTTTATGGAACTTATCAGAAATTAAAAAACCCTATGGGCCATCTAAAGGAAGCTTACCAAACAGCTAATGATATTGGGGACGAGAAAGGACAGGCAGCATTGCTTCTGATTATGGGTGATATGTCACTTAAAGAAGAGAAAACCAAGAAATCTCTTGATTTTTTCATGAAATCTCTAAAGTTATTTCGGAAAATTGGTGATGATAAAGGCGAAGCTATTTCCAGACTTATGATTGGTACTGCATATTTCTTATTAGGTGAAACTGATGAAGGTTCTGTTTACCTTCGCCAATCCATGGAGAAAATTCATTATATAGATGATAAAAATCTGGAAAAAGCTGCTCTGGCGCTTTTAAAGTCTATTTATGGATAAATTATCCGTGATTTTTTTTATTTTTAATTATATTATAGAATAAATATTTGGAATTATTAGTATAACCCTGGAATTATTAGTATAACCCATCAGTTATGTTATATAACAAATTTCCTTTTTCAGGAAGTATTCCTATTTTATTAGAACATTTGGGCTTTGAGAACATATGCCAGAATTATCCCCACTGCACCGAAGAATATTCCAATTAACCATACAATTTTGACCACATTTTCCTCAGGCATGGGTTTTTTCAGGATCCATCGAATCAATGAGTTGAAACCTGTTTCAGGAGCAACCAGTTTCCCATCATCACCAACCTGGGTTGGTTGATATTGTTGCCTTTCCATTATCCCTGCACTCTTTAATTTAAGCAACATGTCAATGATGTTGGGTATTAGGACTATAAGGGCGATAATTTTAACCCTGCCTAAAAAGGCCACTACCACAATGGTAGCTCCGATTATTAATGTTCCCACATCTCCTGGGAAAACATTGGAAGGATGGCGATTGTAGTAAAGGAATGCCAGTAGAGCTCCCAACATACACATGCTGATGACTGCCACATCGTATTTTCCCATGATGATACAGGCAATGCTGAGGGAGGTCATGGCAATGGCTCCCAGACCGGATTCAATACCATTCATACCAGCCAGCATATTGGTTAAATTGGCGGCAATGGAGACAGCAATGGGCATGGATAACATGTATATTATTCCCACATTGGGGGGTGCAATCCATATAAGGGGCAATCCAGCCAACCAGAGCAGGATCAGTTTTTCCTTGGAAGAGAGCATAACCAGATCATCTACCATACCTACCATACCCACCAGGAGGATCACCAGTAGTGATATGATAAATTGGAACTGTAGTTCAGGGTAGAAGTACATCCCCAGAAATATACCTATAATAAAGCCGAAAAGAATACCAATACCACCCATTTCAGCCACTAGTGGCTTGGAGGGTTTGTGGATATCTTTCCCGACAATATCTGCTTTTTTTAGTTTTTTAATTAGGCGGGGCATGCTGAGGAAGGTTACAGCAAAGGCTACCAGGGCACAGATTGTCGAGTTTAAAAAAAGGTTCTGGTATAGGAGAATGAGGTTAGGTTCCATTTTTATCACGTTTTAATAGGGAATAAACAGTTCTAATGGGAATTTCCAGACGAGATGCAATTTCTTTTACAGGAATTCCCTCCTTTTTAAGGTTTTTAACTTCCTGAACTTGCTGTGGGCTGTACTTATTTTTCCTTCCAGGTTTCAGTGGAGAATCTTTAAGGTAGTAGACAGTTTTCAAGGGCATATCTAAAGTTTTTGATATTTCATCAGGTGTTTGTCCAGATTTTAACAATTCCTGTATTTTTATTGCTTTTTCAACTTTATACTTTTTTGGACGTCCTTTTTTTTCTACTGGTACAACAGCAATGCCCAGTTCATCTAGTGCCTCTAAATATTTTGTTGAAGTCCGTGAATATAAACTAGGAGGACAATTTATCTTCTTAAGATCAGGGTATTGATCTAAAAGTTCCATGATCTTGCTGAAAGATAAGGGTTTATTAAAGTATATTTCATCTTTCAAAGCAGCCACTCCACAAAATTCTATTTTTTCATCATTTCCATAAATCTTTTGGCTTTGTTACTAACCGGTTTTTGCAAGGTACTAAGGTTTTCTTTCTCTTTTGCAACATCTTCAGAATCTACAGAAAACACCAGGGCAGCATTTTCAACAGATAAACCTCCTTTGGAGGAGAGAATGGCAGCACCCATGGCAGTTCCCATCTGCAGGTGAAGGCCTTTCATCTTCTTTTCAACTGAGAACTTACTGGACAGTACATTTGCCATGTGGGGTATGTATTCAAGTTTTTCCCCAAGATATTCATGAATGATATTAACTGCTTCCACCGGGAAGTCCTGGAAAGCCTTAATCTGATTGGAATCCAGTTCCGGGCGAAGGTAGGGGAATGGACCTGAATATTTATTCCTACGATCATAGGATGTGGTTAAATAGTAATGCAAGAGATCCCAGAGGATGTAGATACGGGGAATTTCCTGAAACAGGCATTTTTCAATTTTCTCTTTTTTATTTAAGTCTTTCTTGAGACTTTCCAGGAGAACACCATCAGCATCCAAAAGTCCTCTTTCATCTAATTCCTTGTTTAGGAAAATTGTCTTTAAAGTTTCAGGATCTTCACCAGTGTCAAATTCATTGGCCTTTTTTAAGGCAGTGTTTAAAGCATCTTGATAAATATCAACTTTGCTTTTATCATTTAATGATTTTCCAAGCAGTTCTGGTAAAAACTGGAGGATCTGGTTTTCTGTATGTTTAACATAACCTAAGGAAAGTGCGGTTTGCACCTGTTTATCATTGATAATGGATGGTTTTTTCCGGTGAAACTGCATCAATTCTATACGGGCATTGGAACCATACTGCTTTCTGATCTCCTTTTCATAGTTTCCCTCATCATTAGCATCAATGGTTACCCTTTTTCTCACCCACCTACCATCTTCCATGACCTTAATTACCAGGGTCACTGTTTTTACTATGCCTCTTTTTTCCTGTTTTAAAATACGTACCATGCTGCGGAATGCTTTCCTGCTTATGGGACTAAGTTGAGATAACTTTACCATGTAATCCCCTGAAAGGGGCAAGAAGGGGATGATCTCCAGGCGATAAACACCATCCTGGTTTATGTGTAATTTCAGATTAGTTTCTCCACATTCACACTTCTTCTGGCTGAGCTCTGATATTTCATGACCCCTGTATTTTTTGTGGCAGGATTCACATTCTATGGTGACGAATTCCTCTAAATGTCCAATTGCAATACGATGGGAGCTCATAGCAGATTTAACCCGGTCCAGAATGTTTTTTTTGGCAGCGGCGTTCATCCGGAAGTACTGGCTGTGGCGGCTGATATCGTACATGTCTTCGGCCTTCATCTCACCAGAAGGTGGACGACCATACTTGTTAATGGAACGGTAGGGTGCAGTGTATCCCTTCATTTCCATATTCTCACGCATGTCCTGTAGAGTATCCATGTTGCTTTTTAAATAATTGTAAAGCTTGAAAAACTCTTCTGTTTTCTGAATATCCTCGATGGATATTTGTTTCCTTTTTATCTGGTCCAGAAAACGTTCGGATCTTCCTATGAGTACAGATTCATTCATCTTATTCCTTCATCATGTTTAATGGAATGGCATATTATCTAGTATTAATAATTTTAATCTTTTATTTAGGGGTTCTAAGTTTGATTAATGAGGTAATTATGACTATTTACCTTATCCCTTCACCTACATCTGCATCAGGAGCAGTTAAGAGTGAGAGACTATCCTCTGCTGCTAAGATCATTCCCTCTGATTTTATACCGAAGAGTTTGGCTGGTTTCAAGTTCGCTAGGACAATCACTTTCTTATTCAGGATCTCCTCTGGAGAGTAATTGGTGGCCAGACCAGCCACAATCTGTAACTTTTTCTCCTTCACATCCACCATGAGTTTCAGTAGTTTATCTGATTTTTCTACTTTTTCAGCTCCAATGATCTTACCAACTCTTAAATCCAGTTTAACGAAATCTTCAATACTTATAATCTTTTTCATAGTTGTTGTCTCCTCTAAATTCTTATATAATTCATCCTTCTGGTTCTGGATGATGTCATCTTCAATTTTTGCAAATAATGGTTTAGCTTTATTAATGGTGGTTCCTGCAGGGATGAACTCAGCAGAATCCTCCCACTCAAGGTTATCATCAGTTAAACCCAGTATTTCCCTCATTTCACTGGCTTTCCCTGGGAGGTAGGGGGTGATGACAATGCTGATAACTTTTGCCAGCTGATTACACAGGTAAATGCAGGTAGCAGCCCTTTCTTTGTCATTTTTAACTGCTTTCCAGGGTTCCTGGTCATTAAAGTACTTGTTTCCCAGTTTGGCCAGTTTTACTATGGCTTTTAAACCTTCCCGGAAATCGAAGTTTTCAATATGTTCACCCACAATTTGTGGTGTTTGTTTGATTTGGACTTCTACTTCCTGGTCATATTCATTCAGGGGACCTGGTTGGGGTATTTTCCCATCAAAGAAGCGGTGGGTGAAGGAGAATGTGCGGTGCATGAAGTTTCCCACCACATCTGCCAGTTCATCGTTGACTCTGCGCTGGAAATCATCCCAGGAAAAATCAGTGTCCCTTGTTAAGGGTGCATTGGCCACCAGGTAGTATCTTAAAAGATCACAGTCAAATCTGTCCATGAAATCAGAGGCCCATATCACCCAGTTTTTACTGGTTGACATTTTACGACCCTCCAGGGATAAGTATTCTCCGGCTATGATGTTGTAGGGTAGTTTGCATCCATAAGCCATGAGCAGAGCCTGCCAGAATATGCTGTGATGGTAGATGATGTCTTTACCAATGAAGTGGACTGCCCTGTCATCCCAGTAGGGTTTCCAGTGTTTATTCTCCCGGCGGGCCCATTGGGCAGCTGATGAGATGTATCCCAGGAATGCTTCTCCCCAGACATAGATGATCTTACCCTCAGCACCATCCAGGGGAACCGGGATACCCCAGTCCATATCTCGGGTGAGAATCCAATCTTTTAATCCTTCATTGATCCATTGCATGGCATAATTACGGACATTGGCTGGTAATTCAGGGTTGCCTTCAATAGATTCTTTGAGCTGGTCCTGGAAGTCGCTTAAACGGAAATAGTACTGGTTGGATTCCCTCACTTCCGGGGTTGAATCACATATTAAACATCTAGGTTCAATGAGTTGCACTGGTTCCAGGTGACGGCCACAGGTTTCACAATGGTCTCCCCGGGCTCCTTCAGCATTACACTGGGGACAGATACCCTCCACATAACGGTCAGGGAGGAACCTTTCACATTCTGGACAGTAAAGCTGTTCAATGGTCTTGGGATAAATGTAATCTTTTTCATAAAGCTTTAAAAAGAAGTTCTGGGAAATTTCATAATGCAAGGGATCGGTAGTGCGTGAAAAGTTGTTAAAGGAGATATCACAGGATTCCAGATCTTTTTTAATCAATTCATAATTACGAGTTGCAATCTCCAGTGGGGGCACACCCTCTTTCTCAGCCTGAACTGCTATAGGTGTTCCATGTTCATCTGTTGCACATACAAAGAGCACGTCAGTGCCTTTCATCCGGTGGTATCGGGCATAAATGTCTGCTGGGATGTAAGTGGAACGCAGATGCCCCAGGTGACAGGGTCCATTGGCGTAGGGCAGTGCACAGGTGATAAAAACTTTATTTGAATCTTCAGCCAAATTTACTCCTCCTCAAGAAAGATTATAA
>MVPY01000058.1 GCA_002067065.1 Methanobacterium sp. PtaB.Bin024 | reverse complement strand
GATCCCTGCTGCCCAGACCCTGGCAGATATAGCTGCAGTGTTGATCATAGGGTTAACTGCAGATATTTTGGCCACATGGCTCATGAACCTTGGAATACTTAGATGGTACGTGGAGGCACGAAAATGAAATACGAGAAATTCATCAAAGACAAACGATTCATTCTTCTCCTCGTGCTGGTTATTGGAAGTATAGCTGCTATTTCAGTTTTTGGTATCCAACAAGGGTTGGATCTTAAAGGTGGATCAGTAATACAGCTTCAGCTGGAAGAACCAGTGGACACATCAACCATGAACACAGTTACCGCTGTTCTGGATAAGAGATTGAACATATTCGGTGTTAAAGATGTTAAAGTATACCCTAGTGGAAACCAGAATGTAATTGTGGAAATCGCGGGTGTGCAACCAGAGGATGTTGCCAAGATCGTGGGATCTAATGGTAAATTTGAAGCCAAAATTAACAACCAAACTGCACTGGTAGGATCTGATATCACCAGTGTACAGCCATATCAAGTTACAGGAACTGAATGGCAGGTTCCATTTAAGGTATCTCTGGAAGGTGCCAATCGTTTTGCTGAAGTAGCTGAAGGTCAGGCTGGCACTCCTGTGGAAATGTACCTTGATGATCAACTCATAACCTCCCCTGAGCTTTCCGCAGAACTGGCCAATGGACAACCATCCACTGATGTGATGATCAGCGGTGCTGAAAGCACCAAGGAAGAGGCACAGAAAGAGGCCAAGAGTATTCAAACATTATTACAATCTGGTGCTCTCCCTGTTAAAGTAAAGATTGTTGGTGTTAGCAGTGTTTCAGCCGAACTTGGTGATCAGTTTATAAACGGAGCAATCGTAGCTGGATTCTTAGCACTGGTGATTATTGCAGCCATCATAATTCTAAGATACCGTACGCCATTATTGGTTGTTCCCATTATGTTAACCAGTATCGCAGAACTCATTCTGATACTGGGAACCGCTGCTGTAATACATTGGAACATTGACCTGGCAGCCATTGCCGGTATACTGGCAGCAATTGGTACTGGTGTAGATGACCAGATCATCATCACCGATGAAGTGCTTAAAGGATTCCGGGAGAAAAAACGGATGTCCGGTGTTCGTACCCAAATAAAGAAAGCCTTCTTTATTATATTCGCTTCAGCAGGTACTCTAATCGCTGCAATGTTACCCCTGGCATATATTGGGTTCAGTAGAGGAGCCACTGGAATAGGTGTTCTGTCTGGATTTGCATTCACCACTGTCCTGGGAGTGCTTGTTGGAATTTTCCTCACCAGACCAGTTTATGCCAAATTCATTGAACTCATGTTGGATAAACGATAAACAAAAAATCTTTATCCAAACCTTTTTTATTTTTTTAAAGATTAATTTTATGCAATTCATGATTTTATACAGTTTTCAGTTTGAGAATTTATGCAACTCTAGATTTTATCAATTTCTAGTTCAGGAGATGTTTAGCAGATCATGAATCATTTTTTTAACATATAAAAATCAATTAGATTAATGGATAATCTTATAAAATATTATTTGAATATAATCTTCTAGAACTTGTAAGGGTGAAGTATGAAAACTCCCAAGGAATTAAAGGTAAAGCCCATAAAAAATGGTACGGTTATTGATCATATAAGTGCAAATAACGCCCTTAAAGTCCTTAAAATATTGGGGCTTCCTCGCCCAGAGACCGGATTGACCCTGGCCATGAATGTCCATTCCAGTCAGATGGGCAGTAAGGACATTGTCAAGATAGAGGGAAGGGAACTTGCATCAAGAGAAGTGGATGAAATTGCCCTTATAGCCCCCCAAGCTACAATAAATATTATAAGAGATTATGAAATTGTAGGAAAAGGCAAGGTTACTCTTTTAGATGAAATTAACAGTATTTTAACTTGTTCTAATCCCAACTGTATCACCAACACTGATGAACCGGTTGAAACACGCTTCATTGTGCTAGGTAAGGAACCTTTGATCCTTCGCTGTCATTACTGTGAACGAATCATGGAGCAAAGTGATGTTGAGACCCAATTCAAATAATTTTAGATTATAAAGTTAAATTAGATTATTTTCATTTTTATTGAAATCCATCCCTTCCAATCAACAACGAATTAATTCCACTCTAACCGTCACCTATAAGAAAACGTTATTAGATACGGGGGAAAATGTGATGAAAAATACACGCGAAATAGTAGGAATCAGAACTTCCCAGAGGGTTGAAATAGTGGACATCACCAGGGAAGTTGAAGGAGTTTTAGTACGTTCTAGTGTTAAAAATGGATTGTTAAATGTTTACAGCCGCCATTCCACATCTGGAGTTGTTATAAACGAGAATGAATCTGGTTTAGTTTCTGATTTTCAGACGGCCCTGGAAAAGATCATTCCTCAGGGTGCTGGTTATCAGCATGATCGCATTGATAACAATGCCGACAGCCATATCCGGGGCTTCCTACTGGGAGGCAGTCAGACCATCCCTGTAGAAAATGGTAGGATGATGCTGGGCACCTGGCAGAGTATATTTTTCGTGGAACTGGACGGTCCACGACAAAGAAAACTAACAGTGACAGTTATGGGTGATTAAAAATATTGGCATTACAACTAACAGCCAATAATAGTTACATGATATTCAAAATAAAATTAAAAGGGAAAAGTAAATGATTACACTGGTTACTAACATAGAAAATTCACATTTTGAAGAGGCATTAACTAAAACCAAGGCCCAGAAAGTGGTTTTCGTCTACGAATATCTGGATGATAAAGACAAGTTTAAGACTTTATTTTCGGATCTAGATCTCCCAGGAGATCACGAGCTTGAATATCATCATCAATCACCGGATGATCTGAAAATTGCATCTGAGCAACTTAAAAAGATACTCTCGATTACCTTTAATGAGAGTTCAGATATTTATTTTGCTCTGAAACCAGGTGCACTGGGTTTGCATATCCTGGAAGCAGCCAAAGAATTTGATATTAAAAGTATTAAAAGGATCTATGTGATCCAGGGCGATAAATTAGATGATTTCAAGGCATGTGTTTGGTAAAAACATCATAATCAGTCCTATTTCCTAAAAATCTAAGAAAATATCTAAAAAAAGTCCTAATAATCATTTAAAATGACTAATGTCCTTTATAAAAACTAATATCCTTTATAAAAAAAATAAAAAACTTATAATTTTATAAATTCAACTTCCATAGCCACCACTGGGTATTCCAGCTGGAAATTGGTGATGACCTCTGGACTCATCTCACCAAAGTATCCTGTAACCATAACATCGGATGTTCTTTTCCTCACACCTTTTAACTGGGCACATCTTCCCATGATGAAGCTGGGATGATCAGAGTCTTGGATTTGCATTTCCAGACCTAAATTATTTATAAATGAGTCTGTGATTGATTTAATCTCGGTGAAGTTTGCCTGGGAATGGGTTACCATACAGGCCATCTTTTTAACACCAACCGTCTTGGTCTCTTTTTCCCCATCCAAGAAAACTGTTTCTCCTACTTCAAAGATTTTTTGAGGTAGTTCTTCGTGCTTGTTATCCTCAAGAAATTCCAGTAGTCCGTTCAAGAGGCTCTGGCGAATCATGGTACGGTCCTGACTGATGGGCTGAGCAACTTCTACTCTTGCTGTCTCAGGGAGTCTCATCTTCTGAAAGTGGTTTTCCTCATTGGTGAGCATGAGACTCATTACCTCTGCAAAGCCCAATCCATTCATAATCTCCCTTACATTCTGGTCGAAATCAATGTAGGGATCTTCCCTGGCTACAGTGGCCACCTGGGGAAGTTCTGGTTCGATCTTGCGGAAACAGTAACCAATGGCCACGTTCTCGATTATGTCCACTTCATGGAGGATGTCCACTCTGTATGGGGGAATCATGACTCGTACTTCATCTTCATTAATAGCTTCAGCATCCAGACGTACTGTGCGTAAAGCTTCCGCTACTTTTTCTGATGTTAAGGGGATTCCAATAAGTTTTTCAGCATTTTTAACACTTACCATGCGTTCTTTTGGCGTTAAATCCGGTCTTATGAGCGTTTCATCATGATATATATTTTCCATGGTCTGGATCTGTGCACCTGATTCTGCGAAACTGGTGGCAATGATGTTTAAAGTACGCTCCACTGCCTGCTTATCAGTTCCAGTAACATCCACAAAAAGATTTTTAGTATCAACCGTAAGTTTAGTGAGCTCTCCATTGATAATAGGTGGCATTGAGAGTATATTATCTCCTGAGTCCATTATCAATGGGTACCTGTTATATTGATCTACAAGGTGGGCGTAGTCCTTTCCTTTCTTGTGTTGTTGTAGGATTTCCCGGAGAGTCATCTTTTCATCCATCTCAAGGGGTACGAAGGATACTTCATCAGGGTCAGCAGCCATATAACGGAATGGTCCTTTCAAAACGTCCAGGTTGTGAATGCCTATGGCTACCTTTTTCCTGTCCCGACCTATCACCCAGTGCAGGTCTTCCTGAAAGTCCATGACCTGGCGGAGTTTATCTTCAGTGAATTTGATGCCTAATACCAGGCAGCACGCAGTGTAAGGTCGAATGTCCTTCAGTCCGGGGTCAATAGTGATGCTGGTGCCGGATGGTTCCATTATATAGTGGGGTAATCCTCTTTCTATTTTCAAAAATCCCTTTAGTGCCCTGGCAACTCCCTCCACACTCAAATAATCCGGACGGTTGGGGAAAAACTCCACTTTAATTTGTTCATCATCATAATCCTCAATGTCACTAGCAATCATAGGTAATAAATCAATGAGTTTGTTATGGTCTACTTTTTGATTTAATAATTCCTCTAAATCATTGTAGGTAAATGTTATAACCGGCATATATTTTTCCTCATTTTCTACTTTATTCGATCAAGTTTAAATTCATTTAGTAAATTAATGTTTTCTTATAATTTTAAAGCCAAAACCCTATAAACATTAATTGATTAAACCCTTGCATGAATAGATATCTTAAGTTCCATCATAGGTCTGGTTAAGGTTTTATTATAGGCCTAACACCATTATAAAGAAGAATGATTCAATTACAAAGTGCAATGCACGATGCTGTAGGCGGTTCATTTCCAGTCCAGCAGCCTCCTGGTAAAGGTCAACAACCAAGTGGATGGTTGCAGCTAAAAATCCTATCTCCAAAGACAGGAATAGAATAGATAAAAGGACAAAGTGGAAAACAGCCTCCAATAGTTCATGAACTATCCACATTGCAATGTTAGAATTGGTAATTTCATGGATTAACCCTGCCAATAATACATAAAAATCAAAGAACAGTTTCCAGAATATTTGGGTGTGCACTTCATCACTTATAGCCAGGATAACTGCAATGTAAAACCATAACATTTCCATTTCACAATCACCATTATATATATCTTCAAATCAATGTACATTCCCTTTATTAACGTTTTTATTCAACTAATTTTATACAGGGTATGACTATAAATTAAACTACATCCAAGTTTAATAAAATTATATCCTAGTTTAAATTATATTCAAGTTTAATCTATTATAATCCTAGATAAACTATATCAATTTGTTAATAAACTATAGAAATACTTAACTTGAAAGCATATATATTTAATTTATACTAATTTAGCTACTAGTTTGGCTGATTCTAGAATTATTAAAGATTTACCATTTAGAGGAGTACCTAAGATGAAGGAAGTTGAGGTTCCCAAGGAATACGATCACAATAAAGAAATAGAATGGCAAAAAACCTGGCAAGAAATAAATCTATACCAGTTCAACCCAGATGAAACCCGACCCAGATACATAATTGACACACCACCACCATATCCTACCGGCTCCATCCATATAGGGCATGTTTTAAACTGGCTTTATATGGATCTCATTGCTCGTTGGAAGCGTATGCAGGGATACTCAGTATTGTTCCCACAGGGATGGGACTGTCACGGCCTGCCCACCGAGGTTAAGGTGGAGGAGATCCATGGCATCAAGAAGAACGATGTTCCCCGGGAAGAATTCCGGAAGATGTGCATTGAACTTACCGGTGAAAACATACAGGGTATGAAGACACAGATGCAGAGAATGGGCTATTCCCAGGATTGGAGTAGGGAATATGTAACCATGACTCCAGAGTACAAGGAAAAAACCCAACTGAGTTTCCTGAAGATGTATTATGATGGTCTTATCTACCGTGCTGTGCACCCGGTGAACTGGTGTCCCCGTTGTGAGACAGCCATTGCTTTTGCTGAAGTTGAGTACCAGGAAAATGAAACCTTCCTCAACTACCTTCAATTTCCTGCAGCCGAAGATGAAGGAAGTGTACCCATCGCCACAACCCGACCGGAATTACTGGCAGCATGTGTAGCAGTGGTAGTGCATCCAGATGATGAACGCTACCAGCACCTTGCTGGGAAAAAAGTCACAGTACCCCTCTTCAACCGTGACGTGGAAATAATCACTGACCAGGAAGTAGACCCTGAATTCGGTACCGGGGCAGTTATGATCTGTACCTTCGGGGATAAAACCGACGTAACCTGGGTTAACCGTTACAATTTGGACATAATCGAAGCAATCAATGAACAGGGAATAATGCAAGATGTCTGTGGAAAGTACAGTGGACTCACCCTGTCAGAATGTAAAAAAACCATTGTAGAAGATCTGGATAAGGAAGGATTCCTGACCAAAAAAGAGAAAGTGGACCAGAATGTGGGCCAGTGCTGGAGATGCAAAACACCCATCGAGATACTGGTTAAAAAACAATGGTTCGTGGCTGTTAAAGAACTTAACAATCAGATTGAAGATGCAGCCGAAGGTATGGATTGGATACCAGAACATATGAAAACCCGTCTTTTAAACTGGACAGGCAGCATGGACTGGGACTGGTGCATAAGCAGACAGCGTATCTTCGCCACCCCCATACCCGTATGGTACTGCGAAGATTGTGGGGAAGTTATGCTACCCTCAGAAGATGAAATTCCCATTGATCCTACCCAAACCCAACCTACCAACCCATGTAAGTGTGGAAGTACCTCTTTCATTGCCGAAGAAGATGTCCTAGACACCTGGATGGATAGTTCCATAACACCCCTTGTAATAGCAGGATGGCCATCACCAGAATACAAGGATCTTTTCCCATCAAGTATTCGCCAACAGGGACACGACATAATCAGGACCTGGGCGTTTTACACCATTCTCCGTAGCTTAGCCCTTACAGGGGAAGCACCATTCGAAAGTGTGGTTGTAAATGGTATGGTATTTGGAGAAGATGGTCATAAGATGAGTAAATCTCGGGGAAATATAATCAAACCTGAAGAGGTAGTCCAGAAGTATGGTGCTGATGCCCTTCGTTTATGGGCCGCCAACAGTGTACCGGGCTCCGATGTTCCCTTCGCCTGGAAAGATGTTCAGCATGGTTATAAATTCCTCAGGAAATTCTGGAATGCATTTCGTTTTGTGAACATGCACCTGGAAAATTATGATAAAACCAGCCAGGAAGAAGAAATTATATCCACATTAAAACCACTGGATAAATGGATCCTATCCGGATTAAATCAGCTGGTAGGAGAAGTTACCCAGGCCATGGAAGAGTACAACTTCGCCCATGCCCGCAACCGTATCCAGGCCTATATCTGGCATGACTTCTGTGACGATTACATTGAAGCAGTTAAATACCGACTTTACACTGATGACGGAGGAGAATCCAGACAGGCTGCACTTTACACCCTCAACACTGTAATTTCAACCTCTTTAAGACTCCTCTCTCCCTTCACACCCTACTTTACCGAAGAAATTCATTACTATCTGAAAGGATATCCTGCTGAAGAAAACAACCCCAGTAGCATTCACCAAGAAAGCTGGCCTGAAGTTAATCAGGAACTGGTGGATAAATCCTCTGATGAGATTGGAAAAGTGGGAGCAGAAATCATCAGTCAACTCAGACGGTTCAAGGCCAACCGTAAAATGCCATTAAACACTCCCCTAAAATCAGCTACCATTTACTCCATTTCAAAAGACACCTACAACCAGTTAAACATCCTCCAGGAAGATATTAAAGGCACCATGCGTATTGAAAATCTCACACTTCAGGAAGGTAAACCTGATGTCCGGGAAATAGTAGTGGAAGTCACCCCCCGGATGGATAAAATCGGACCTGAATTTAAGGGCCAAGCCCCGGTTATTGTAAACTACTTACAATCAAATGATCCTCAAATAATAGCAGAAACCATTGATAAGGATGGTTTTATTGATATTGAAGGATCAAAGGTCACATCCGACCATGTTTCCACCAGTAAAGAACTGGTGGGGCGTACTGGAGAGAAAGTTGACCTGATCCTTATGGACGAACTGGATCTGGTAGTGGAACTGGTTATTTAAGTTTCTAACTGTTTTTAAAAAAATGGGATTTTAAAAGAAAATGGTGATGCAAGTGGAACTACTGGTAGAACAGGCAGAAAAAATTGAAGGGAATGTTAAAGCACCCCCATCTAAAAGTTACACCCACAGAGCACTTTTCTTAGCCTGTCTAGCTGAGGGAAAGTCCTTTCTCCGCGATCCTCTTTACTCTGCCGATACCATAGCCACACTGGAGGCCTGCCAGGCAATGGGATGCCAGATAGATGTTGATGATGATCTGTGTAGTGTCAAGGGTACTGGTGGGAATCTTAAAACTCCTGATGATGCTCTAGACCTTAAAAACAGTGGCACAACCCTGCGGTTTCTAACCACCATGGCCAGTTTGGCACCAGGACGCACTAAATTAACTGGTGATGATTCGCTAAGGGGACGTCCCATGCAACAACTCCTGGATGCTCTTGAAATGATAGGGGTGAAAGCTTTTTCAACAAATGACAATGGCTTACCTCCAATTGTAATTGAAAGTGGATTTAAAGGAGGTAAAGCAGATATTAAAGGTGATGTGAGTTCGCAGTACATCTCTTCTATTCTGCTTTCTGCACCTTATGCCCAGAATCCTGTGGATTTAGAGGTTGTGGGTGATTTTAAGAGCCGACCATATGTGGAGATGACCCTTGATATAATGGAGAAATTTGGGATTAAAGTCAAGCAGGAAGGACCAGAAAACTTCCACATTGATAATCAAATTTATCAAGCACAAGATTACACCATAGAAGGTGATTATTCATCTGTATCATACCTTATCAGTGCAGCAGCAATTTGTAACGGGAAACTAACTGTCCAAAACCTGTTCTCTCGCTCTAAACAGGGTGATAAGGTAATACTGGATATTGTAGAGCAAATGGGTGGAAAAATCCAGGTAGAAAAGGATCATGTCATTATCAATGGAACAATAGACCCAAATAAAGGACTATCAAGAACTAAAAATACAAATGAAGGACAGACAGCAACTAAAGATACATATGATAACCAATCAAAATCCACAGGAGAACTGATGACCTGTGATCTCAGAGGGATTGATGTGAACCTGGAGAATACTCCTGACCTGCTGCCAACGGTCGCTGCACTGGCATCTGTGGCTCAGGGAACAAGCCATATAACTGGAGTGGAACATGCTCGCTATAAAGAAACAGATAGGGTGCACACCATGGCCCTTGAACTATCCAAACTGGGAGTTGAAGTTAGCGAAGAAAAAGATGGTCTGACCATCCAGGGCGGAGCCCATGGTGGTGTAGTGGAAAGTCACGGTGACCATCGTCTGGTTATGGCCCTGACACTGGTTGGAATGGTGACTGGAGGAGTGTTGATTAAAGATGCTGATGCATACAAAGTATCCTTCCCGGACTTTCCCCAGGTCATGCGAGAATTAGGATGTCCTGTGGAATCCGTATAGAGCTTTAATTCTTTTTTTAGGATATGATTAAGTATTATCTCAAGGGCAACATCTTCCCATTAAAAAAATATAAACAGAGGACACTGGCTAGTAAAAAACATCCTTATGAGTACCAATCCACTAAGAATATCTCCATTCCATTCCATTAAATGATGGTTGCCTTTATGGGATATCATCTGATGGTGGATGTGATTATTAGGTGATGGCTCATAGCTTATTAAGGAAATACTTATATATTGGACCATAATTAATACCATAATTAATAATTAATTAACTTAGTCATGTTTTGAGTGTGCAAATCTGGTAATAGGGTTTGTGAATGCAAACTGGAAAGATGGGTTTAAAGGGGAAGAATTCTACTGGATCTGCAGGGGATTAAAATGAAACATAATAATGAGACCAAAATTGTAGTTATGGGTGCCTATAATTCTGGGAAGACCACTACCTTAGAACAGATCTGCCATAACAAAGCAAAGGTAGAATATAATGGAACTACTACTGGCTTGGATTATGGTAATATCATGATCAGTGGAGAAAAATTTCACTTTTTCGGAACACCAGGCCAGGAACGATTCAAGTTTATGCGTAGGATCCTTTCTGAGGGTTTGGACGGGGCCATACTGGTAGTGGATAACAGTAATGGAATCACCCCCACAGACCAAGAGATCATGGAACGCCTGGATCAATATCAAGTTCCCTATGTTGTTTTTGCCAATAAACAGGATTTAAACCCCGGAGATTTGGAGACTAATTTTGATGCTCCCATAATTCCAACCGTTGCCCAGAACGGAGAGGGAATAAAGGAAGGTGTGGAGATTCTCCTAAAAATGATTAAATCGGGGCGATGACCATCAGCCCTGATGTAAATAATATTAACAATTCTGATAATGCCATAGACATGATTATGGAACGTCTTCAAAACCTTTATGATCTGAGGGTTTTTGAAGATGGTGATCCTTATCGCGTGCTTATCAGAACAATACTATCCCAGAGAACCCGAGATGATAACACTGACCGTGCCTCAGCACAACTCTTTTCTGAATATAAAACCATTGAAGATATTGCAAATGCTGATCCAACACATTTAGAGCCTTTGATTCGACCTGCAGGTTTTTATCATGTTAAGGCCAAGCGTATTGTGGATGTTTCCAATGAATTACTGGATGACTTTAAAGGCAAGGTCCCAAATAACATTAAAGATCTCCTGAAACTTCCTGGTGTGGGAAGGAAGACTGCTAACTGCGTTCTGGTTTACGGCTTTCAAATCCCAGCCATACCTGTGGATGTACATGTTCACCGTATAAGTAACAGATTAGGTCTGGTTAACACCAAAACACCTGAAGAAACTGAGGAAGAATTAATAAAACTGGTGCCAAAGGAATACTGGATTGAACTCAACGATTTAATGGTACAGTTTGGACAGACCATCTGCCGCCCACAATCTCCCCTGCATGAACAGTGCCCTCTCCAAGAAATTTGTGATTTTTATCAGGACATGGCTGTTAAAGGAGATACTGTTAAAGAGAATACATTGAATAAATAAAACAATCTAATATTTATGATAAAATTGAATAAATAAACAAAAATAAATCTTTTTTATGAATGATATTTTTGAACTTCGGATGATATGAAAATTAGATCGATGCAAAAATAATATCATAACATACATATTAACTTTAAGTTATATTAATATTAAATAGAAAGTAGATACAATGTTTAAAAAGAAAGTAGTCCACAAACTATTTTCTTATAAGAACAATATTATGGGGGGTATTAAATCACTCAAGATTACATTGAAATTTATCAGGAAATTAAAAACCTGTTAAGATACACTTCTAGTTCTTCAACCAGGATAAAAATTTTAATTTGCCTCAGTGAGGGCATTCAAACCATGGAGGAACTGAAAAAGGAAACCGGAATTACCACTTCCACCATATCCCATAATCTAAGTAACATGGAAAAAAAGAGTATAACCTCTAAGATAGGGGAAAAATATATTCTATCACCAATAGGCAATATAATAACATGCAATCTGATTGAAAACATTAAAACTGCTGGTGTTATCAATAAATTCCAGAAATTTTGGTTGAAACATGATCTCTCCAGCATTCCCCCCGAATATATCAAAAAAATGGGAGATTTATACAATTCATCCCTGGTTGAATCTGAATCTGGAGCAATATACAAACCTCATGAAACATATAGTCAACTATTATTGAAATCAAAATATATTAAAGGTGTTTCTCCAATTCTAAGTTCTAAATTCCTTGAATTATTTCAAAATATGATAATGAAAAAGGATGATATAACCATAGAACTGCTATTAACTCAGGATGTAATAAACCAAATCATAGAAGGTATTGATTTTGAAAAATTAAAGTATCTTAATGACTCCATGTCTGAAGGTAAGCTAAAATTAGGGGTACTCGATGATGATGTTAAAATAGGTTTAACCATTACTGATAAATATTTGTCTCTGGGTTTATTCCATGAATACGGGGATTATGATCACACAAAAGACCTTATAAGTGATGATCGTGATGCTGTTGCCTGGGGTAACAATCTATTCAAATATTATCAGGGAAGATCTGAAGAATTCAAACTCTGAATTTTAAAGAATTAAAAAATTGGATTGAAACATTAAAAGATAATCCAATAAACTGGTAATAGGGGCTAATTCGTTTTAAGTCCAGCCACCTTTCCAGCGAAGTTTTGCAGTACTTTTTTGGACAGTCCTTCCACGAATTTAAGACTACCAGCACATTCATGTCCTCCGCCATCAATACCTGCTTCAGGTATCTCTTCTAGTAACTGTAGGATGATGGTGTTGAGGTTGAAGCCATATATCTCGTTAACCGCATCGGTGGCCCTTATAACACCAAAATCGGGTCCATAAGCCAATGTGATAATGGGTGTTTCTTCACCAAGCTTCTGCACCATCTGGTCATGTACAAAGCCACAGGTCTTACCAGGGGCGGGGTAGGTGAATTTATGGGCATATTTTTCCACATCCAGAACATTGAAGGTGATTCCGTTGGGAAATTCCTGTGTCTTGAGGTTGGGCATGGCTGCAGCCAGCTGCCACTTAACCCTTTTTTCTGATTCATTATATAATGCATCCACCAGTTTAGTGTGTTTATCCCTATTACCCAGACCCAGAATGGTGTCCATTATTCCCCTGCCATTCATGAATCGCAAGTAAAATGCTTCAAAATCAATGGCGGTGGCTATTTTTTCTAGATCATCCATTTCGTAACCTTTATCCTTTGCCATGTCTATGTACCATTCTGCTTCTGGTGATCGGGCATGATCTCCTACTGCTGCAATGCCCGGCAGGTGGAGGAGACGTTCTCGGATGGAAGGGTTGATCATTTGTGCCAGTTCAACAGCCAGTGCTCCGGCTGTGACCTGACTGTCACCTCCCTCCAGGTAGGGGTTAACATGCACATCCACATAATCATCCACTGCAACCCTGCCATCGGTGACTTCACCAGGGTAGTGATGGTCCACCACCACCACTTCCAGGTCATAAATTTTAACCTTTAAAAGAGCCAGTATATCCTCCTCAGTGGAACCATTATCCAGGAGGACTATGAGGGGTAATTTTTGTCCGTGACGTTCCAGATCCTCCAGTGCAAAAGAGAGATCCTTAACCACGTCCTCAATTTCATAGAAGGGTGCTTTGCTGGGTGAACGGCGGAAGTAGTGCCATTCGGCATCATTAGCAGGGTTGATCTCCTGGAGTAATGGGATGACGGCTTTTTCCACTGCCACCCCTGCACAGATACCATCAGCATCAGCATGGTGACGTACCAGAATACTCCTCCCATCCAAGACTGCGCGACGGATGGATTTGGCTGCTGCGCGGAGTCTTGGCTGAAGTTTCCTTAGTATGGGTGCATCCTGGATTAGTTTATCATTTTCTGGTTCAGCACGTTCATCTAAGGCTTCATCAATTAGTTTCCTCACTTCTGTAGCTTCCAATCCATGTAAGCGTTCAATGGATTCTGATTCAATCTGTATTTTACCACCGTGGAGTGAAACTTCCCCCAGGACCTCAACAATGTTGTCCATGTTAATATTGGGGTAAACCCTTACTCCTGGTTCGTCAAAGGCAGCAGCCCAGGTTATACCAGTTTCATCAGACACTGTGAAGATGGTGGGGCCACTGGTCTGCTGGATCTGGATGACTTCTCCCACCACCCGCACATTCCTTCCCTTCATCTTAGGGGTTATATCCACGATTCTTGTGCGCGGTACGTCTTTTTTGAGTTTGACCAGTTCATAGGTTCCCTTGATAGCAGCTGGTGCCAGATCCACCTCTCCCCGGTTATGTTTGATCTCGGTAACCTGTACAAATAATTCATCACCAACACTGTATGGGGGGTTGCGGAGGCGTAATAGGCCGTAAAGTTTCTTGGATAAACTTACAAACACTCCGTAATCCTCAACTCGGGTGATCTTTCCCTTGTAATGTTCACCAATTTCAAGATCCCGTAGTTCAGAAGCAGGGTGTAACTGGTAGACCCTAGGTTTGTCCTGTTTGTCCCGGCAGTCATCGCAGTAGTCACCGGATTTTATAGGACGACCACATTTACTGCACAGGTTAAGTTCACCTTTTCCCTTGCATTCTGGGCATTCTTCAGTAACTTCCACTTCTCCCTTACCATGACAGACTGAGCAGGGTACCTCCTGTTCTTCATCAAGTTGGAAACGTTCTCTGGCCCCTTCTGGTAGGCCTTTTAGATGATTTTTTATGTCAACTTCATCATTTACTCCGGTACCATGGCAGGCTTCGCATATTTTATAGCTTACCACGGTACGTCCTTTTCCCTTACAGTGTGAGCAAGTTTTCTTCATTTTTAACCTCGTTAAAAGCAGTTATTATTGCTTTAATCCCTTTGAATATTCTTTGATTCTGTTAATATTGAATTCTTCATGAAATTCTTTAATATAGGTTAATCTCTTAATATTAAAGTTCTCATGAAACTTCACTGGATATTGATCATTTGATGATATGATGATATAATATTTTAGACGTGATTTTTGTTATTTCAAATATTATAAAACTTAATCTGGTTGAATTTAGAAAATTAAAAAACTAAAATTCAAGAAATATTACAATTATATTAATATTGAAGTTTTTTTTCGGGTTCTTATGACTTGAATTTAGTGGGATTTTCCTTCACTATGTCCTCTCGTTGTGTCTGGTATTTGAGTGATGTCTCCATATATTGATTGGCTAAATCCACATGTTCATTGGCTGTGGTGGTATCATTATTCATGAAGAGTGGTATGGCCAGTTGGAGTTCATTGGTGGCGTTAAGCTTGGCATCTACTTCCTGTAGTGTGATCTGCAGGTAGTCAATGTAAACTTCATTTTCAATGTTCTTACTATAGATTAATGCCTCCTGGGCAGAGGTTTTAGCCATGTTATACTGGGCTGTGGCGTTATTGCACTGTTGCTGTGCATCATAATAACTATATTGATTGGTGCTGAGTGCAGCTTGGTTGAAATACTTATCACCTGCATTGAGGTGTTCGTTGATTATTTCAGCTAACTGATCTATCTGGGCTACTTGTGTACTTAAACATCCTGACAGGGACACAGTCAGAATTATTAGGCTGAATAAAATGATCACTTTACGCATATGACACCAACAACATTCATATTTGAATTGAAAAACCATTAATAAGATTATGTGTTATCAAATAATTAAATTAATGGATTTCATTTAATTTAAACTATTCCTGTTCTAAAAATATAACCTTATTCAAATTATATGTATTGAAAAATTTAGAATTATGCTTGTTTCAAATTTATCATTCTCTACGATAAATTCCATCTTTTAGATAACAGAACTTAAAATATTTCATCTGATAAAAATTGCATCTAGAAAAATGGATTTTAAGGATGGGTTTTATCTTCCAATCCTTAACTAATCCTAAAATGTCTCAAGACTTCCAGAGTCCATGAATATTACAGTAACTCCTGGCGTTAATTTCTTCACCCTCAATGAACTTCACAGGGAAATTAGCCTCAGGCTCATCTCCTGGCTCTAAAAACTGGATATAAGTCTGATTATCAGTGGAAAGTTCCACCCATTGAATATAATGGTTTTCCTCCATGGGATGGGGAACCTCTCCCACTTTCACCTTTATTCCATCATCTGAGCCTTCAATTATGGGAATGTGCTTTTCCGGACCAACATCTCCCTGTTTTGCCTCTAAAAGCTCCATTGGCACTTCACAACAGACCAACTCTCCAGGCCCTGCACACAGTACAGCCACTATATTCCCACAGACATCACAACGATATACTTGTCCTATTTCAGTCATTTTTAAAACCTCAAATAAAATTTAAACACAAATAATTCGTGCCGTACTCCAATCTTACTATGATCCAATAGCAACCCATATACCAATAGCAAATAGGAATCTATTATTTTATTTACTTGTTAATCATTATTTACTTGTTAATCCTCAAAAAAACAATGAGGATTAATATTCCTCACAAAGTATGAAGTAGTATTTGGTTGGATGATCACAGGCAGGACACTTTTCTGGTGGTTGTTTACCAGTAACGGTGTATCCACATTTCATACAGGTCCAGGTGACTTCTTCATCCTTTTTAAAGAGTGTACCCGCTTCTACTTGTTCTAACAGCTGAGTGTATCTTTGTTCATGGTGGACTTCTGCCTTTCCAATAGCCAGTAATCTCTGGGCTATATCATTTAAACCTTCTTCCTTGGCTACAGCAGCAAATTCAGGATACATTTCAGTATTTTCATAGTGTTCTCCTGCTATTGCAGCTTTTATGTTTTCTACAGTGTCACCTAGAGTAAGGGGTGCATCTGCTTCCACATGGATTTCCTCAAGATCCTGACTCATCTTTTCTTTAAGTTGTTGTATGAGTCTGAACAACCATTTTGCATGTTCACGTTCGTTATCTGCAGTTTCCAG
>MVPY01000057.1 GCA_002067065.1 Methanobacterium sp. PtaB.Bin024 | reverse complement strand
CCTCCCAAGAATATAAAAAATATCGCCAAATCCAGGATAAAGATTATATTTCAGATTTTGATAAAGAAGTGGCTCGGAAATATTTGGATAAAAATGGAAACACTTAGTTTTCAAGCCCTTATTGACCATCTATTTTTTTTAAAAATTTGCATCCAATGCAAATATAAACATCATTAAAAAAAGATTCTGCATGAAATATTCAATCTTTATAAAAATCCATTTCATCAACAAGTGGTTTAATTAACCTTTTTACCTTTAGATGATCAATTTACATTGATATGAACATCTAAACCGTGTTTTATTGGATAGGGTTATGTTTGAGAAAATGAGATGTTTGGATTTTTTCATTTAAAACCAATGAAGTCTTTATAATAGTTGGAGAACGAATTTGAAGAAGTATACAGTTAGATGGTCATACATATCTAATTGAAGCTATATGCATCATTTGAATTATTTTATTTTATTAAATTTTTTTAACATTTTAATGGCTTTTTTATTATTTTTCCATGCCATCTGAGCCAGATCAACGTAGATAATTGCTTCATTTTCATCGCCGGGACTGTAAAAGGAGGGTAATACCTTGGGGATTTTCTTCTTTCCAACTAAAAATGGGATAATGAATTCATTTTCCTCAACTGCTTCTTCATACAGTTCTTCAATAATGTCCTTGTTTTGATTGCTTTTTATTGATAACAAGAGCTTTGAAAAGAGCCAGTCTGCAGAGTACTCTTCATCATAAAAATCAAATAATTCCTGGGCTTCATCCAGCCTGTCTAATTCAAGTAGTCTGTTCATAAGGATGTATCTTACTCCCTGATTATCATTGGGATTAAGTTCTAAAAGGTACTGAAGTTGACTGACTGCCCTATCCCTTTGTCCAGCATCCCATAGTAACATGGCCTGCTCCAATAGATGAATCATAAATGGTCTACTTTCAAGCATGCCCCAAAAATAACCCTTGTTTTCTTCAAAGTATTTCTCACCCTTGGTGCTGCGGAATAGATCAATGGCCCTCTGGTAGTCTTCAATGGTTTCCAGGGGATTATCATCATCGATTACATAATCTTCAAATAACTCAATATCATCTTCCTCATCTGGAGTAGGATCTAAATCATCTAAGACACTGAAAATAGCCTTTAAAGTATCATCATCTTCCTCTGAAATAGGGCTTGTAAGTATCTTTATAAAGTTCTCCACTTTTTTTTCATCTATATTCTCTTTCTTCTGTAAGAAAGCTTCGACGAGCGTTTCTTTTATAATTTCCTTATCTAAACCATTTTGTTCTTCTAACAAATCTAAAACGCTTTTTTCTTCAAATAACATAGATTTAGGTACGATAATTCCTTCTTCTGTCATTACAAAATTGTTTAAAGGATTGTTTTCAATCATCTTCCCTGTGGAAAACTCTTTATCATAGTATTCTAACTTCAAGATGTCCCTTATGGTTTTTGCTTTACTTGAAACTGTGGATTTTTTGGTGTTGAAGTAGTTACATATATCATCAGGAGTTAAATAGGGCTCGAAGGATTTGTCAAACAAAAAATTTATCTGACCTATTGCATATACAACCGCACTGGCCCATATTTCAAGTTTTCCCCGTTTAAAAGGAACATCATGCTTTCTTCCTAACTTCTTAACTAAGTTCCTGCAAAGTTCAGTGTATTCCTCATTGATATTATCACGAGTAAAATCTCCCACCATCATCAGTAACTGCTTTTCTTTAGTTTTAATCTCTTCTCTAGTCATGATATCCCCTTTACTTATTTAATTAATCGACTTATTATATAAACATCTTAAGCTGTCCCCTAATTATAGTATTTTATGAAACTATTATTAGGAATATCACCAAAAATTTTTAAAATGGATAACACCTAAAAAAAACTCTTTAAAGAAGAATTTTACAAAATAATAGGAAATCCATCAGTTTACACAACTACTTGAATCAAAAATTCATCATAACATACGTACAATAAGCTACGTAAAATACTATAATTTGACTTCTAAAATATGGATTATTTCACAATTTAAAGCTCTTTTACCCTTATTTTTATTTTTGATTTTGAAATATGGAACAGTTCGTGTTTTATTAATCTTTTAAATCGAGACTTTTTCATATCTTGAAAGCTATAAATTTACCATGCTGAAACATTTAGGGAATAGAGACAATCAATTATTTATTTAATTCACTTTTAACTTTCATAGTTAATTTCAACGCACTTTATACTCATTAGGAGTTTCAGCTTATGGTTTCACCATGTCATAAAACTTCTCGATGTCTCCTAAGAAACATTTCATCCAGGCAAATTGAAACATTTTTTCCATGAATATCAAGTAACTGGTGTAAATAAATACACTAATATAATGTGTGTACATAAAGTAATTGATGTAAATAAATACACTTATATGAAAAGTGTACTTAAAGTAATTGATGTAAATAAATACACTAATATAAGAAGTGTACTTAAAGTAATTAGTGAAAATGTAAATGGTGATAAAGTTGCCAAACCTGCCACTGGGAATCCCTTCAAATCTCGATAAATATTTTTTCAACCGTAAAAAAGAATTATCACAAATAGACACGTTTTTAAGTGGATTTAAAAATAATGTTGCCAATCAATTGCTGGTCACTGGTCGTAGGGGAGTTGGAAAATCTTTTCTTTTAATGAAACTTAAAATGGAACTTCCCCCTAATGTACTCTCTGCATATCTAGATCTATCCAAAATTCATGGTATGCAGAAAGGTAAGATCACAGAAGAGCATGTCATGCACAGCCTCTTTGAGGTAATGCTAGAATCATTGAAAGATAAAGGTTCATTAAGGAAGATTTATAACCTTAAAGAATCTTTGTTAAAAAGATTATCACCTAAAACTTATGATTTTAAAGGGGCAGGTAATCTTTTAGGAATACCCATCCCCAAAGTGGATGATAATTATGAAAAGTTGAGTTCACTGGTTATGGAATTTCCCCAGAAGGTAGTGGATGATAATCGGAAGAATATCGATGGATTTGTTATCATTATAGATGAATTTCAACTTATTGGTGAATTTGAAAACCCAGAAGCCTTTTTCTGGCTGGTGAGAAGTTTTACTCAACATCAGGATAATGTTACCTACATATTCACGGGTTCTACTTCAGCCACCAGTGAAATTGTGGAAAAGATTAACGGTGCTCATGGTGCTTTTGGTGGAAGAATGATCCAGCTTCCAGTGGAGCCCTTCAGTGAAGAAGATACTTATGAATATCTAAAAGAAATGATCCCAGAAATCAAATTCACACCCCAAGGCCTTAAAAGATTTTACAAATGCACCGGTGGATATCCATCATATATAAACAGTTTCTGCAACACCATGTCCTCAGGGACAGTATATGATGAGGAAATGATTATTGAAACATTTTACAATAAGTTAGATCAAATTGCCATAATGTGGGTGGCCATATGGTCCACGCTTTCAGATTACGAAAAGGAAATAATCGAAATTCTAATGGAAGCTGAAGCATTAAAATGGAACGATTTAGTATCCCAGGTGGATTATTCAAATAAAACCTTGCTTAAATATACAAACCGGTTGAAGAATAAGGGTATCCTGTCCCATGTAAACAAAAAGTACTCCATAAATGACATAATGCTGCGTTCATGGCTAAAAAACTTCAAAGAAAAAGAAGGGTATTACCCTCCTTAAAACACTCCAAAAAGGTTAGAATTCCTCTTATTGTTTTAAATATGGTTATGGGGTGTTATACCTGATCTCCTGGGAAAATTACCAAAATATAGTGATTACACATTTGAACCGTAAAATATCCTCAGAAGACAATCCCGATCAAAACCATGCCAGCAGTGCCCCCACCACTGAATCTCAGTTTTTAGTTGCAGGACCAGGCAGTGGTAAAACCACAGTCATGGTGTTGAAGATACTAAAATTCATCTATGTGGATGATGTGCACCCTTCCAGTATCTTAGCTACAACCTTCACCAGAAAGGCAGCAAGTGATATTAAGTGGGACTTAAGTGGGACTGTCCCATAACAATTGTTGAATTTTTAATGTCGTAGACTATATGTAAAAATTTTTCCAATTCACGTTCAACAATGGAATAAACTACTTTTCAAAAAGCACTAGAAATTATTCTAATAAAAATGAACACTAAATGGAGATTACGTTAAATGAATATGTTTACCATCGGCAGCAGGCATTTTCAACCTGTGACAATTTGTCACGGTTTCATTACCTTCTTTTGTTAATCATTGTTTCAATTTTCTCTAATAAGCAGGAGGATTTTTACTTTCAAATAGAACCACACCATCATTTAATACATTACTAATAAAAGAGTAACCCTGGTCAACTAACCGTTTAAACCGAGATTTCTCCATATCGTGTGCAGAAATATGTTTTCCATGCTGAAGCAATAAAGGAACAGAAACATCTAAAAGTTCATCAAGAGTTACATCACCCACTACCAGAATATCTATATCTGAATCTTCTCTAGCCTCACCCCTAGCCGCAGATCCAAAAAGGATAATGGTATCTACCCGATCACCATATTTTTCAAGAGCCAAATTAGCAAATTCCTGGGCAATATTCTGATATTCCTCCTGGGTTTTCATGTTATCATTTATGTCCCTGAACTTTACTAATAGTTATTGCAAACATTCAAGAGCCTTAATAATCAATGAAGGACTTCTAAAACAACCTTCCGGATAACCGGATTAACATCAGGTCCATCCAAATGATTAAAATTTCCACGGGTAATTGACTGGTGCAACTCATCACCTATTCTGATATACTAATGTGGCCACAGTATGGACACTTAATGGTGATTGGCCATGGGAAGGATTGGATAATTTGATATTAATATAAAAACAGTAATATTAAAGAGTTATTGGAATGGATTGTATATTTCAAGTCCAGAAATACCTTTAAAATCTTTTTGGTTTCGTGTTACCAGAATCAATTCATGATGTAGGCTGCTGGCAGCAATAACTGCATCTGGTAATCTAACATGAGATTCACGCCGAATTTTAATTGCCAGATTAGCAACATGATTTTCAAGAGGAATAACATTAGAAAATGATAGGAATTTTAGTGCAGATCGGTATCCTTCCTTCGTGTGTTTATCCCAGCCTAAAAATTCTATTTTAGTGATGATGGAAATATTAAATGAATTTTTGATTATGTCTTCAATATGAGATATTTCTTTTTTAGGCAAATCATCAGCCATATAATAAATAAGGATGTTGGTATCTATAAGATAACCTTTCATATCCTTACCCACTCTTCACGAAGTTTCCTGGCTTCCTCTTGGAGATCTAACTTCATATTACTATATATTCCCCTAAATTGTGATGGGTGAAAATCTTTTTTTCTATCTTTTGAACTTTCCATTTCAATAATTTTTGATTTATTTTTCTCCCATAACTCAATAGGAATTATCACTCCAGTTTTTTTACCTTTAGAGTCATAGATATACTGAACCATATTGATCCTCTCAACTTTTACTTTGTTAACATTTGTTTTAAAAAATATTTAATCCTATTGAAAATCTGGTAATTTTTAAATTATACAAAATATTTATTTACAGCAATGTATAATAATTTTACAAGTGATCTTTTATGTTAACCAAAATTTTTGGGGATTGTTCCCAAGTAAAACTAATCGATTTTTTGGTTTCCCATCCCTGGTCAGAATTGTCTAAAACTGAGCTTGCTGAAGGTGCTCAAATAGCACGACCAACTGTATACAAACTTTTAGATAAACTATTAGCCCAAAATCTTATAATTAAAACTAAGAAAGTGGGCAACATTCAATTATACCAAACAAACAGAGATTCTAAAGTAATTAAACATATTAGTTCTCTGCAGGGATTCCTGGCTGACATGGAACTTGAAAAACAGAAAAAATCTTTAAAAGAAGAACCCATTGAATTAACTGATGAACAATTGGATGAAATGTTGGGATTGGATAAGGAAACTAGTAAAAAAGCAGCAGATTCTGGGAGCTATGATATAAAGAGTAAAGATGTGGGGAAGTTAAGACATAGCCACTCCCTAAATAAATAAGGTTCTCATAATTTACTAAGAAATGTTTTCAGTTTATTTCACGGATTTTTTATATAACAGTACTTTACATAAAATAATACAACCGGAGGATGACCCACAGATGCATAGTTCATTAGACGCTAAAAAGGACGAAATAAAAAAAAATCCCAGTATACATGGGAAAAATGTTAAAAATGAACCTGAACTCCGTCCTGAGTATATTGAAAAGATCAAGAAAATTGAAAAGGCAAATAAAAAGCCCATATCAATTAAAAATATCGATGATCTTTATGTTGATGAATAACTCTTTCTCCTATTTTTATGTATAAAATAGCCTTTGCTCCATCTTTTCAAGCCATTATGGATTAACTTAAAGTTAAAGATCCTAAGGGCTACAATAATGTTATATCCAAAATTCGTCAAGTTGCAATCAATCTTGAATTTAACCAAGAGTGCTGTAAAAACCTAAGACGACCTTTACAAAACTATAAACGAGTTCATGTAAACAAGTCCTTTGTAATAGTCTTCCAAGTAGATCCTAAAAATAAATTAATGATTGTCTATGACTATGATCATTACAATTCATTAAGTGATGCAAATTTTATTTCTATGGATTGAACCCTTTAATTTATTTCTTTAATTCATTTTCCACTTTTTCTATTAGTTTCAACGCTTTTTCTACCACATTATTGGCTTCATTTTTAGATATGGTTCCGGATAAGTCATAAACTGCTCGATGTCTTTTACGACGCATTCTGTCCAAGCATATTGAATAACCTTTCCCCAGGACTATTTCAATGAATTTTACCACTGCTACATGAGAATTTCTACTGGAAGGACGATAACCAAGATGAAACATGAGGGCTCTAACAGATTGAAGCATGGAGTTATAAGCAATGTTAAAGGTCCAGTCATAATCTTCTTCTTTCAACATTCGACCAGCAGTATCAACATCTCTTCTAGCTAAATCCAACGAATTTGCCACTCTTTGGGAGTTAGTTGGCAGTTTTTTAAGGTATCCTTCTTCAACAAGCTTATCCAACATCCAATTCACCGATAATCATGATTTTGGGTTCACGGAGTATTTCCATGAGGAAAGGATCCTCTTCATCAATTTTTTCATGATATTCTGACTCTGATGATATGATGTAGTTTATTTCACGAGACAACTTTCCCTCTAACAAGTTCAATTCACTGATTATAACATCTTCATTAATATTTCCCACCATGAAAATGTCAATATCACTATCTGGACCAGCTTCCTGGGAGGCAAATGACCCATAAATGAAAGCCAGTTTGATTTTTCCCCATTTTCCCATATCTTCCTTTAATAAGCGAGCAACACCCTCTGTTTTCATCACCATACTGTAAAGTTCATTGTAAAGATAAAAATCTTTATTAACCTGGAAATATTTAAGATTTCCTGCTTTCCGACTTTTTAAAAGGCCAATATCTTCAAGATTAGACAGTTCCCTCCTGACGGAGTTTATGTTTTCATGGATTTTCTTGGTAATCTCCCTAACATACATTTCACCATCTGGATTTAACATGAAAATGGTGATAATTTTACTCCGTGTTTTGGATGTGAAAAGTTTACTCAACATGAATAAAAAATGTATTCAATTGTATAAATAATTTATTCATTAGCTTTTTCATTAAGTGCTCAAACTTTTTTATTAATATTTAAATATTTAATATTATTTATTAGATTAAAATAATTCCGTATTTATAATAACATAATTCCTCAGAGAAAAAAATAGTGCAGAATCAAATCATCACATAAATAGATTAAATTCCATATTCTAAGTGTTTCAGCTTATATTAATGGTACTGATAAAAACAGCACAATTAAAAAAAGCGTTAAACATTAAATCTGTCTTATTTTCCCCTCAACAGCTGCCTTCATTATAAGCCCTGTGAAGGGAACAGTATGAGATCTGCCACTCGTGGTGAAGGTTAGTGTGTGTTGATCTGTCCCTGTGAAGTACTCGGTTTTCTGTTTGTTTTCTCTCTGTGAGGCTATACCATCCTTATAGGCGGTAACTGATATGATCTTCCTGAGATCGATGTTGGTGGTCCTTTTGGATCCCATGAATATCAATCTTTTGTTGGTTAAAACCAGGGTCCCCTTATCTATATTCCGAAGCTCTTCATGGGATTCGCTTCTGGCAGCCACACTACCCAAACGGAAGGAAACACCCTTAGCAACCCTGATGGTGGGTCCCGCATAACCTCCACGTGTTTGTCTGACTGCACGGGGCTCCATAAGAGTAATGCCCCCAAAAACCACACATGCCTCCTCATTCTTCTTTAAAATAATGGGAGGGTTAGGTACCGGGCTTAAATTAACATTACCCTGATCCAGTGCATTAACAAAGTTCACCAGATCATCCTGGGATGTTTTTTCTTCCAGGACCCGTGTTTCTTCATTTGAAATTCCACCATGGGCTATTCTGGTCCATTCTTCTTCGGTTAAGGTTTTCCTACCATACTTCTTCCAGATATCAGAGCTGATATCATATATAGCCTTGAACTTGAATTTCGTACCGTGGGGTTCAAACACCGCCCCACAGTAGTCACATTCCAGGAGAGTTTTATGGGAAAGAATTCCATTATAAGTCTTAGGAGTGAGTGGTTTCTGTTTACAGGCAGGACAAAGCTCCCTCCAACTAGAAGGATCGTCTGGAGGTATGTATTCTGTTTCAAGTGTTTTAACCGGTGGTTCTTCTGGGACACCTTCAGGAGGAGCCTTTAAAGTTTCCTCTAAATTCAGACCACATCCCATACAGAACTTTGCATCTGGCGGGTTCACAGTACCACAAACTGGACAGGCCTCGGTATGTTTCTCCAGGGCTAACCCACACTCCATGCAGAATCGTGCTCCCTCAGGATTTTCTGTTCCACAGTTTTCACAAATTA
>MVPY01000056.1 GCA_002067065.1 Methanobacterium sp. PtaB.Bin024 | reverse complement strand
TAAAATCAGTTTCCAGAATTTTCAGAAATATGGAAACTGTTGAGTATATGGTTTATATCATCCTCAATGTCCTCCAGTGATCCTCCTGTTACAAAGGTAATGGTGTAGATGTAATCATCTTTTTTGAAGATAACCAGACTGACTTCGCCTAATTTTCCTCTTTCAGGACCAGCCATTTCATCAATTATCATTTCTTTGGTTTGGACACCATCAATGGTTCGGTTAGTTTCATTAATGAGTTTACCTGTATTAATGTAAACATTCTCCTTTTTAATCTGTTTAACTGAGGTTCCATTAGCTGAGATTTTTGTTATGGTAACCACTGTACGCTTATCAGAGTCACCAGTACCATTTTTTTCACCTTGAATCAACACACCTGCCTGGCGATCCTCAAATGTCCATCCATCAGGATAGTTAAAGGAAATTTCCATCTTATTATCATCCTTACTGGTGTAATGAGTTCCAGAAGTTAACACACTATAGATCAATCCCAAAAAAATGATGATGACAATCGCTATAATAATAATCATTTTTTTATCCAAATTCAACACTTTAAAAAGCCTCCTGTGAGATGTATTATAACTATAACCGTACAGTTGTTTCTTTATATTCAGTTAAAAGTTGTGAAATTTCTGCTTTTTCTAAATATTAGATTTTAAGTCCATATTCTTTTGGCATTTAATAGTTCAATATGAACAATGGAAAACTTTAATATTATCCATGAACCATAGTAAACCTTAACAATTGATAGTTAGGTTTTGTATATAAAATTGTATTTAATGATATATTCTTAAAAAAATACTGGTGATATAATTGGATAGAATTGATGATTTGTATTATCAGGGTCATCTTAAAAAAGTGGAACCTTCACCTCTTAAAAGCGCATTATCACTCAAAGAAGCTAAGATGTGGTTAAAAGAAGCTGAGTTAACCTATTCAAATGGTTTTTATCGATCAACAAGAATTTCTGTCTATTTTGCATTCCTTCATGCAACCCGGGCAGTTTCTCTGAGGGATGGTATTATTGAAACTGAATCTCCTTATTTAATTGATTACCTTAAGAAATACTGTGACGATAAAAGCCTTAAACTGGAATGTCTGGATATGTTAAATTACATTTTTGACATCCACTACCAGGACCAGCACCACTTCCAGAGCACCCGTAATCCGCAGGATATACAGCAAACCATCAGATACGGTCATGTTTTTATTAAATGTATCGAAGTTTGTCTGGAAAAAACAGACAAATTACCCAAATCAGCTATAAAGAATGCCATTCGAGAAAAAGAACTTGATAAACCTGAATCTCTTCATAAAGAATAGTTGATCCATCTAACTATTAGCAGTATAAATTATCAGCAGCATAAAATTGAACTATTAACAATGATCTAAAAATTGAACTATTATATTAACCATGATCAAATAATAAAGTTCAATTTAAGTTCAATCTTCATTTTTCTTGTGTTTCTTTAAATTTAAAACATCGTTGTAGATATCAATCCATATTTTATCAATAGGACCGGGTTCAGGGGTCTTATCCAATGCTTCAATCTTCTTTTCAATGACTTCAATGTCACCTTCACGCATGAGTTCATCGAATTTTCGTTGAACACGCTCATAATCTTTTTTAAGGTAATTATCAGACATTAAGGATGACTCCTAATTTACATAATTTAGTTAATGTTTTATTATTAGCTTTTTATGTATAAGTTATTTCCAGATTTTATGTATAAATTATTTCCAGATTATATGAAAATATTCTGTTCTGAAGATATGTGAAAAGTCTAAAATACAGGATAAGTATATGAAAATTTAATCCATATTGATGGGATGCTGTCTTTATGAGGATCTTTCCACCAATGTAGTGCCCTACACTTTAATTGATAAACCACTCGCTAATTTTATAAGTTATGCTTTAATTATTAAATATCCTTGTAGCTTCCAACCTTTAAATGGCACGACACGTGGAGGCCACTTAATCTTAAAGTGGGCATGTATCATTAATGATATTGGAGGTGTTGGTTTTTAACTTTTTAATAATGGTTGAAGTTATTAGGGATGTTTATTTTTAACTTCCAGATGCCCACCACAATCACATTCGAGGGAAAAATCTTCCGGTGACTCGCCTTCCTCAAGCTGATAATATCCACCGCATTTATCACAAACCAGAAATTTTTGGTTCTTTTTAGCTGGTTTGATGGTGTTTTTTGAACTTTTTTTGGAAGATTTATCCAGAAAACCACCAAGATCCTTCATCAATCCTCTGCCAGTTTTTTCCACATCCTGCATTATATTCATACCAGTTTCTTTAAGATCTTCCATAGGATCTTCTTTCCGGGATGATGACTGGGTAGTGGAAGTACCCTGGGGTACATCAGTTATTTTGGTACCAGTCTGAATTGTGGATTTGGGGGGTTGGTATTCATAGACATTAACACCACACTCAGTACAAAAACGGGTTCCTGATTTAACCTCAGCATTACACTTAGGACAATTGGTTACAGGTTCAATTTTAGTCCCACACTCAGTACAGAATTGATCATCCAGTTTTAATTCAGCATCACAGTTAGGACATTTTACCGCAGATTCAGGAACTTCAACTTCTTCAGGTGTCTCTTCTAAAGGTTGTCCACATTCTTTACAGAATTTAGAGCCAGGTTGAATCTCAGCATTACAATTACTGCAAACTTTAGGTTCGTCTTCCATTTTATAAAACCCCTTAAAAATTTTCTTACTTAATAAATTTTTGAATTAATGAATTAAAAAAATTATCCATTCTTTTCATGGTTACAGTTAGATGCAAGATTTATTAATATATCCCCATTTCATCCTTTTATTAGATTTACTTTGATTGATTATATATTATGGAAATCTAAAATTTGTATAGGGAAATCTTAAATTCATTATAAGATTAATGGTGATACAATAGTCTTTATATCTACTTCCATGTTGATGATAACAATTTTTAATAAATTTGATTAACATCTTCCAACAAAAAAAGTTAAAAGGTTGATAATTATGGTGGAAAAGTTAGCATCAACATCAACAATTCAATTTAAACCATTACTATTCCTAACCATGATTATCATTCTCACATTGGCTCTTTTTCCTTTATTATTTTGGAATACTGCAATCTCATCAACATACATAACAATTTTAATGCCATTGACAAGCTTTTTAACATTATGTTTGTTTGTCTACACTTCATGGTGGTCATATAGCCATGATAAAACCATTTTTAAGGGGTGGACATTACTCACTCTGGGAATGGGACTATATTTCACAGCTGACCTACTTTTTTTTATTTTTGAAAATATAACTGGTACAAATTCACTAGTTTCCATAGCAAACACCATTTATCTGTCAGCATATCCTGCAATGATCGTTGGAATACTTTCATTCCTTTGTAAGCCATATAAAATCAGAATTAAAGCTTTATTAGATGTTTTTATCGTTATGATGTCTTCATTTTTTATAGTGTGGTTTCTTTTCATATGGCCTGTTATAGATGCAGGCTATTCAAATTCTGCGTCCATAATAATCTCTATATCCTATTTACTTCTAGACATCATATTGTTGACATTTTATCTTACAGTACTGTTTGATGAAAACCGAAAGATTTCAGAAACACCCCTAATTTTATTATCTTTAGGTGTTTTCTTCCAGATTTTTGCAGACATGGTCTATGCTTATCATGTACTTGAACCTACATTGATATACGAATGGTTATTCACTATTTTATTTACTTCAAACGCGATATTTGCGTCAGTAGCTAGTGTATCTGTTTTTAAAAATGTTAAGATAGATTTAGGACATTGGATATCTTATTATAAAAAATCGAGATTTAGGAATGAATGGTTTTCATATTTTCCATTAATTCTGGTTCTTTTTACCTATAGCCTTCTGGTTATTAGTCTACCAGATGAGGCATTGATTTGGGGTGTGGGAATCATTGTGGTTCTCGTTGTGGTCAGGGAGATTGTATCATTAAATGAGATCAAAAAAGCCCAGATGGTCCTGAAAAAGAACAAAGAGGTAATTGCAAGTAGAGAAGAACAGCTTTCCTTCATAACTACAAACATGCTGGATCTTATCACTGAATCTGATGAAAGTGGTGCTTTCAAATATGTAAGTCCATCTGCTAATCAACTCTTGAATATTCCTCCTGAAAATCTGTTAGGAGAATCTTTCTACCAATACATCCATCCACAAGATCTGGAAGAAGTAACCAAATCTCTTAAAAACTCTGCAAAAGCAGGTTCCATTGTAAGACTACGTTATCGCCATAAAAACTCCCAAAATGACTATCTATTTATGGAAACTATTGGAAAACCTCTTTTTGAAAACAGTGAGTTTAAAGGATTTATTTACAGCAGTAGGGATGTCACGGAACAGGAAAAAGCAGATAAATTTTTTAAAGAATCATTGAAGGAAAAGGAAACTCTTTTAAGAGAAATACATCATCGGGTTAATAACAATCTGCAGATCATCTCCAGTCTGTTAAGTTTACAATCCAGAAATCTGGTAGATGAAAGAGATCGTGAACTTTTCACGGAAAGTCAGAACAGGTTGAGGGCCATGGCCATGATCCATGAAAAACTGTATCAATCAGAGAATTTAAGTTCCATCAACTTCTCTGGTTACGTGAAAACACTTCTGGATGGTTTAATCTATGACGCCTCTCACAATTTATCTAACATCAATATAGACATGGATGTTGGTGATATTGAACTTAATATTGAGACCTCTGTCCCATGTGGTCTTATAATTAATGAACTGGTTTCTAACTCCCTAAAACATGCCTTTCCAGAAGTTTTTGAGGGTACTATAACCATTAGAATGCGGGAAGAAGATGATAATTATGTATTGTTTGTGTCAGATGATGGTGTGGGGTATGTTCAACAATTTGATATGGAAAATAACTCTAAACTTGGTTTAAATTTAGTAAACTCCCTTATAAAACAATTAAATGGCACTATTGAGGTTTTAGAAGGTCCGGGTACTGCTTATAAAATAACATTCCAAGAGATGGAATACCAGAAAAGGATATAAAACCTATGGGTTTTCCTCTTTTAGGAAATCTACGAGAATTTTTTTATTAGTCTGGGCATTGATATCATCAGGATCTATTTTAAGTGCTTCTTCAAAGCATTTCAGTGCTTCTTCATGTTTACCAAGATTTCCTAGAGCCGCACCTTTATTGGTCAGGGCAACTGTACTTTTAGGGTCTAATTGAATAGCCTCTTGGAAGCATTCAACAGCATCGTTAAACATTTGAAGTTCATAATAAACAGTACCCTTGTTAATCCAGGGATTAGGATTTTCAGGTTCAACAGATATGCCCTTATCAAAGGCTTTAAGTGCTTCTTCATGTAGCCCCATGGCCTTTAAAACATTACCTTTATTATTCCATGCCTCTAAAAAATCAGGATCTTCGTCCAAAGCATTGTTATAACGCTTAAGGGCCTCTTCAAACTGGCCATTGTTAAAGAATAGTATCCCTTCATTGTTCAACTTACCCGCTTTTTTATTTTCAGAAGACATGTTTTTACCTCTCTTTACCTATCAAATTGAAGCTTTTAATTAAAGTTCCATGACTAGTTTTTATTTAGAGCTTGATATGTAATTAGTCAAAGCTTGATGAGTAATCTTTAATTCTGATGGAATTAATCAATGTATTCATAGCAGGTTCCACCATTTTTTGATAATAATTTTCTGAGACTTCATTCGAACTTATGATGTAGGTCTGGTTATGTTTGGAAAATGCAACCAGTGAAGAAATGTATATGGGGCCAGTAAAGAGCGTATCGCTGCTACCAGTATTTTTATAGACCAATCTAATTCCTTCTTCATTATCAACAGCCACAGGTTCATTTTTTAAAACTTTAAACCGAGGATATTTTGAGGAGTAATTGTTAACGTATCCATCCACCACTTTTTGAGGTGAAACATCAGTAGAAGTTATGGTAATTATGGTTGTATTATTATGTACAGGTTGGAGACCTGTCAAGGTGTCTGACTGTGTAGTATCAACCACGGTCCAGTTTTCAGGAATCCTGAATTTCAGTATGCTGTTTTCAAATTCATTCTCCATTAAAGAATAACCCACAGCAGCCACTATGCATACAATGATAAGCCCTACAATGATTTTATCGTTTAAATTTATTTTATAACCCCCAAATCCTAAACTCCATCTTTAACCTTTTTCAACACATGTAGAGCAGAATGGTAACCTTGTTCAGTTATCTTTCCATCGTCGAATGATGCTTTCAGTTCAAAGGCGATGTTTTCTACAGTTATCCTGCTGCCTTTATTACGCAGATGAGCATAGGCCATGAGTAGTATAGGGTCTTCCTGAGCCAATTCATAAATAGAAACTGGAGGGTTAATTTCAGGTTCAGTTATAACATTGGCATATAGAATCTGTAAATTGACAGTTTTAGCATCAGGATTATCAGGCTGTAACGCTTTTACAGTAACACTGTTAACACATTTATTAACTGTCTGGCGAAATCTGCTAAAATTCACAGAATAATTATCATGCCAGTTTAGAGGGGTTTTATTCACCACATGATTCAAACTATCTATTAAATTGTAGAACACATCTCCGTTCTTACCATAAATATTATCTGTTTCTGGATAGTAGGGAGTGGTAAATTCACAGACCCATTTTGTACGGTTTTTAATATCCGTTATTATTATGTAAAACTCAGCAACCTCCCTTTTACCTATAGGCATAGTTTTGAATTCTCCAACCACTATTTCTCCCGTAATTTCATCACCAGGCGAAAGCTCGGTTAAATATTTAGTTTCATAATCATTCATATCTTTGCTGTCGATTAAACCAAAATCTAACATATTTAAACCCCATTATACTATGGATTCAGTTAATTAAATATCTTTTCAAATCAATAATTATAATTATAAGTAAATTTTCATCTATGTGTATAGCACGAATAGATCATTACTTCAAACATTAAGTCACTCTGGCTATTTTATGCCTATCACCCATTAAATTTTTTTAGTAATGATAACATTTGATATAAATTGTTAACATAGGGATGGGTTGGTGCTATGGCAGATGTGAAAATTCTCCTGGTAGAGGCTGAAAACATAGATGCCATGAATATTAAGGAAACATTGGAATCCTTTAATTATGAAGTTCCATATGTTGCATCCAGTGGCATTGAAGCTATAAAAGAAGTGCTAAAAATCATGCCAGATCTTATTTTACTGGATATTGTTCTTGAAGGGGAAATGAATGGAATTGACCTGGCTTTTAAAATTAAAGAACTCGGTATACCTTTTATATATGTAACAACACGTTCTGAGGCATCAACAATTGAAAAAGCAATGGCTACAGAACCATATGGTTATATAATAAAGCCGTTCGATGAAAATAAACTTAAATTCGCAATTGAACATGCTCTTTTTCGGAAAAAAATGGAAGTTGAAACTTCCAAACAGATTTCATTGACCAGGGCTATAAACAGAGTGCTGAAAGAATCATTAGTTAGCAAATCCCCTGATGATGTTGCCCGCATATGCCTTGAAGTGTTGGAGGAGTTAACAGATAGTAAGTTTGGTTTTATTGGGGAAGTGAATTCTGCAGGACGTTTTGAAATCATTAAGATCAGTGATTCTGGTTGGGCTGCAAGTGTAATACCCAAATCAAAGGCAATGAAGTTAATTAAGAATATAGAGATTCGTGGTTACTGGACCAGGGCTATTAGGACCAAGAAATTTGAGATAGTAAATGATCCAGCCTCGGATCCTGAACGTATAGGAGAACCTGATGGACACCCCACCATCACCTCTTTTATGAGTGTGCCCTTAAAGCAGAATGATGAAGTCATAGGGATGATTGCTTTAGCCAATAAACAATCTCCCTACAATCAGGATGATCTCCATGCTGTTGAAACCATTTCTGTAGCATTTTTAGAAGTTTTACAACATAAAAAAACGGAAATCACCCGACAGAAAAATGAGAAACTTTTCCGTGCTGTTGCAGAATCTGCAGTTGATGCCATTGTAACCACCAATGTTAATGGGATAATCAGATACTTCAACCATAGTTTAGAAGAGATTTTTGGCTATAAAAAGGAAGAACTAACTGGTAAACCATTAACCACTCTCATGCCAGAAAGATACCATGATACATATCTCCATGAACTGGAAAGATTCAAAGAAATAGGTGAACACAGATTAATCGGTAGAACAGTTGTAACTACAGGATTGAAAAAAGATGGAACTGAATTTCCCTTTGAAATGTCTCTTGCCTCCTGGAACTCTGGGGAACAAACTTTTTTCACTTCAATTATCCGTGATTTGACTGAAAAGAAACAAGCAGAAGAAGAATTAAAATGGAGTGAGCGTCGTCTGATGATGGCCATGGATATTGCCAATCTGGTTTACTGGGAATATGATGCCAAAAAAGATCTCTTCACATTCAATGATCAGTTCTATGCACTCTGTGGTACTACTGTAAAGGAACAGGGTGGCTACCAGATGTCAATGAAGCAATATATTAATCGCTTCGTTGCCCCTGAAGAACGTGCTTTAATGTCAACCGAAGTGGTTAAAGCTTTCGAAAAAGGAGACCTTAATTATTTCAATTCATTTAAACACTGGATAATACGTTCTGATGGTGAAAGAAGATTCATGATAGTACGTGCAAGATACATGCTGGATGAGAATGGGGAAAAAGTCGCAATTTATGGTGCCAGTCAAGATATAACGGAACTGAAAATTGCTGAAGAAGCTTTAGCCGAATCAGAAAGGCGTATGGCAGAGATCATAGATTTTCTCCCGGATGCCACTTTTGCCATTGATAACAGAGGAAAAGTGATCTCATGGAACCGGGCAATTGAAGAGATGACTGGTGTCATATCTGAGGATATTCTGGGAAAAGGTGACTACGAATATTCCATGCCTTTTTACAAAACCAGGCGACCAATACTGGTGGATATGACTAATTCATCACCGGATGAGATAAATCAGTTCTACAAAAACACTACAATGAATGGAGAAGTGTTAACAACTGAAGCCAGTGTAACCATCCAAGGTGAAAAAAAAATTCTTAAAGTTAATGCCGTGCCTTTTTATGACAGTAAAGGGAACTATTGTGGTGGTATTGAGTCAATAAGGGATGTTACTGAGATGAAAGAATCCCGTAAAAAGATAAATCAGGAACTGGAAATTAACAAATCACTGGCCAACATATACGCACCCCTGGTTTCACTATCATCAACCATTGAAGATGTTGGAATGGCCA
This sequence comes from Methanobacterium sp. PtaB.Bin024, assembly GCA_002067065.1. Lineage (GTDB taxonomy): Archaea > Methanobacteriota > Methanobacteria > Methanobacteriales > Methanobacteriaceae > Methanobacterium. Next base: position 4,131 of record MVPY01000056.1, on the reverse strand, counting down.
TACTAAACGAAGCTCAAAAATTAACCGACTGCTCTTATGGTTTTGCATCTACTGTGAATTCTGTCAGTTGTGATGTTACCAGTGAAACCCTGGCAGTCGTGGTGCCTGATTATCATAAAGGAAAGTATTCCAAAGAATTACCACGATTAGATGATAAATATGCAGCAATACTCAACCAATCTCTTGCTAATAGTAAATCTACATTCGTCAATTTTAACCATGAACATCCATCTGGAGTAGATCCTCCTTCAGGAAATCCTGAAATTGATAACTTACTCACTGTACCTGTTGTTCTCGGTGAAGAGTTGGTAGGTCAGATTACCTTGATAAACGCTCCTGATAATTTCACTGATGATGATTTAAAAGCCATTGAGAGATTAGCTGTTTTTTATGCCCTGGCAATTCAGAATAAAAGAGCTGAAGAGGAGATCAAACAGTCACTTGAAGATAATAAGATTTTACTCCGGGAAGTTCACCACCGGGTTAAAAATAACATGCAGATTATCTCCAGCCTACTGAACCTGCAGATTAACTATGAAGAGGAAAAAAAAGCTGTGAATGTGTTAAAAGAGAGCCAGGGAAGGGTCAAAAGTATGTCAATGGTACATGAGAAACTGTACCAATCACCCAGTTTCACAAAGATAGACTTCAAAAACTATGTAGAACAACTCATCAAGGACATATTCTACTCCTATGGTATCAACAATGGTAATATCGAAACAGTGATGGATATAGATAATATAGAAATCGGTATTGACACAGCCATCCCCTGTGGTTTGATTATCAATGAACTGGTTACCAACACTGTCAAATATGCATTCCCCCAAAACAAGGGAATCCTCTACATTAAACTCAAATCAATTCAGGATAAAATAAAACTGGTAATTGCTGATAATGGCATAGGACTGCCAGAAGACTTTGACTTTACCAACAGTGACTCACTGGGTTTGCAACTGGTTAATAACTTAGTGACACAAATAGATGGCCAGATATCATTGGATCAAAGTCATGGAACTGCTTTTACCATAAGTTTCCAGGAATTAAATTATAAAAAGAGGATTTAACTTTCAAAATTGCCTTTTACTAAATTTAATAGTGTTAACTTAATAATTCATTGGTTTTAATAGAAATAACAGGAATTCTAGATATTTTAATAAAAAAAATAAAAAAAGGAAGAGATTTATTTTTTTTAGGTTGCAGCGGTGGTGAAATATCGGTAATAATATTTTAATGGATTACCTGAAAGATCACTGATGCATCCAGTGTGCAGTTCCATGAGGTATTTAGTTGATGGTGCAAGTAGTAGTAGATGGTGTATATATAAAACGTTACCATTAATTACTGGGGTTATAGCTACCTCTCTTCCACTGGCAGATGTTAGTGTAATCCACATATTATCTGCCTTTATAGGTTCATTGAAGGTGGTGGTGATCACTTGGTCACGGTTTACATTCACTGCGTTTCTAGCTGGGCTGCCTGCTATTGCTTTAGGTGGTGTGTCATCAGTGGTGAAATATCGATAGTAATATTTTATTGAATTACCGGCTATATCACTTATGCATCCTGTGTGGAGCTCTATGACGTATTTGGTTCCTTTTGCAAGTTGCGCATGGTATATTGTTAAAACCTTACCATTAATAACAGGGGTTATAGCTACCTCTGTTCCACTGGCAGTTCTTAAAGTAATCCACATATTACCTGGTATTATAGGTTCATTGAAGGTGGTGGTGATCACTTGGTCAGGATATACATTCACTGCGTTTCTAGCTGGGCTGCCTGCTATTGCTGTGGGTGGTGTGCTGTCAGTGGTGAAAGGACGACTGTAAGCAGCTATGGGGTTTCCAGCATAATCAGTCACACTACCTGCAGCTAAGATTAAAGTGTACTTGGTAGCTTTTTTAAGAAGTATTGCTGGACTTATGGTCAAAATTTTATTACCACTAACTGATTTTGTTATGGGAATCACTGTTCCAGTGCTACTCACCAGCTTTATTGTTCCGGCACCCAGTTTTATAGGTTCACTGAAGGTTGTTGTGATTATTTTATTCAGTGGCACGTCCACCGCATTCCTAGCAGGACTACCCGAAGTTGGTTTAGGAAGAGTAGTATCCATATTCCTCCAATATACCCTGTAAGTCCCATCTTTATTGTCGGTGAATGATACAAAGATTCCATATTGATCAACATCAACCGCGGGATCCCTCTGAACAGATGTACCTTTTGCTATGTTTATTTTGGGATTACTACTGCTTGAAATATCCTGCATTACAATATCCCTATTACTTGTTGTTACTTGTTTATCCCACACTGCTATGTATCCAGATATATCCGGATAATATTCGTTTTCAGTAGTTTTTGTCACCCAAAATCCCGTGCCCATAGCCAGATCTTCACACCAAATATCATAGCTATTGGTAGCTTTATTAAATTCTGACCATAATACTTTGTTTGTATTGAAATTCAGTTGCTCAGAAATCACTGGAGTATTTTGGTTTTCAGTGGAAGGATGGATTTTAACCCCTCCTCCAGTGCCGTAAACTGCCTGGTAAACTTGCCATTTCCAATTTGGCGAGCTTGTTGTTCCCACATTTTCATATCTCTCATAAAGCACAATATTTCCAGAAATAACAGGATTACGTTCACAATGGTTGGTTACTGCCATATTAGGATAGTAATAGTTTCCAGACAGGTCGTATTTTTTGATATCATAATCAGCATATTGATTATTAGTATCGGCATCACTAGCACTGTGGTATTCTTGCCATACAACATAGCTTCCAGAGATACTTGGATTTATCTGATCATTTGATGAGGGGTATACAGGCCATGAACCATGGTTGTTGCTCATGTCATTATAATAGATCTGCCATTTACCCCCAGAAGCTTTAGCTTGCCATACCACAATATTCCCCGAAATATCAGGGTTACGATTATCAGTAGTCACATCGGACACTAGACTAGATGTTCCAGTTGTTAAATCCGTGACATATATATCATATTTAGTGTCACTAACTTTTTTTTCGTATACAACATTGTGTCCGTCAACTTCGGAATGATCGGTCACTACTGTTGGTGTGTATGCTGGTTCAGAATTGGTGACTGCTGAAGCAGCACCAACAAAAAGTAAACACACTAAAGCGGTTACTAATAAAATAAGGAATTTATTCATCATATTTATTCATACCCCTTTCCCCTTTTTTTTATATGGATATATATTGATATTTTAATAGACCATTATTACTATAAATATTTTGGGAGTGATAACTTAATAGAAAAATATTAATATCAAAAAAAGAGGCACAGTAACAACTAAAAATGAATTACAACTCTGTATAACATTTTAAGTATATTTAATTCATTTATCAACATAGTTTTAACAAAACTAAACTAAATACTATGATTTATTCTAATAAAAAATAAAAAAGGAGATAGATTATTTTTTTTAGGTTGCAGCGGTAGTGAAATAACGGTAGTAATATTTTAGTAGATTACCAGCTGCATCTTTTATGCATCCTGTGTGCAGTTCTATGATGTATTTGGTTGATGGTTTAAGTTGTAGATGGAATATACATAATATATTGCCATTTATAAATGGATTTATGGTTACTGATGTTCCACTGGCTGTTTTTAGCGTGACCCACATATTAGCTGCATATATAGGTTCATTGAAAGTTGTGGTAATCACTGCATCCAAAGGTACATTCACTGTGTTTCTAGCGGGTTTGCCTGCAATTGCTTTAGGTGGTGTGCTGTCAGTGGTGAAAGGACGACTGTAAGCAGCTATAGGGTTTCCAGCATAATCAGTCACACTACCAGCAGCCAAGATTAAAGTGTACTTGGTAGCTTTTTTAAGTGCTGTAGTCGGTGTTATGGTTAAAACTTTACCATTGATGGATTTTGTTATGGAAATCAACGCTCCACTGCTACTCACCAACTTAATTAGCCCGGCACCCAGTTTTATAGGCTCACTGAAGGTCGTTGTGATCACCTTATCCACTGGCACGTTCACCGCATTCCTAGCAGGACTACCAGCAGTTGGCTTAGGTGATGTACTGTCCATATTTCTCCAGTAAACCCGGTAAGTCCCATCTTTATTGTCGGTGAATGATACAAAGATTCCGTACTGATCAA
>MVPY01000055.1 GCA_002067065.1 Methanobacterium sp. PtaB.Bin024 | reverse complement strand
AGTAATTAACAATTCAATGATTATCAATAAAAATAAAATTCAGTGATATTTATGATAGTAGTAGCCATTACAGGAGCAAGTGGTGTTGTTTACGGTGTCAGACTACTGGAAGTACTGAAAGAAATGGGAAAAGACACTGCACTGGTGGTAACTGAACCAGCACGTATAATACTGAAGCATGAAATGGGAGCAGATGAAGACCACCTTAGAAAACTTTGTCACCATTTTTATGAACCCAATGATCTTACCGCTGCCATTAACAGTGGTTCATGCAGGTTTGAATCTATGATCATTGTTCCATGCACCATGAAAACCATATCTGCCATTTCAAATGGTTTCGCCAGCAATGCTGTCACCCGAGCAGCGGATGTGGCTTTAAAAGAGAGAAGAACCTTGTTAATTGTGCCAAGAGAAACTCCATTACGTTCAGTTCACCTTGAAAACATGTTGAAAATCAGTAAAGAGGGAGGCATTATCTTACCAGCCATGCCTGCCTTCTACCATCAACCCCAGAACATTGATGAACTGGTGGACTTTCTGGTGGGTAAAATACTGGACATTCTACACATTGACCATGACCTCTACCAGAGATGGCATGGGGAGGTACCATGATTAGAAATGAAGATTTCATCCAATCTAAACAAGTCCCTGGCCCTACCAAGGAAGAAGTGCGATGTTTGGTGATGTGTAAGGCACATATCTGTAAGGATGACGTAGTATTGGATGTTGGTTGTGGAACTGGGGGATTGACTGTTGAATCTGCCCAAAGGGCCCAGGAAGTCATATCAATTGATAAAAACCCTGAAGCCATATCAATGACCCAGAGAAATGTTATTAAACATGGACTTCTGGAAAAGGTTAGATTTATTGAAGGAGATGCACTCAGTGTCATGACGGAACTACCCTCCTTTGATGTACTCTTAATTGGAGGTAGCAGTGGAGAACTTCCCCAAATAATTAGCAAGGGATATGAAAAGCTCAATTTAAATGGCAGGATAATTGTCACTTCAATACTTCTTGAAACCCGTGTGGAGGCTGTTGAAACATTCAAAAAACTTAACATGATTCCTGATGTTGTTGAAGTCACCATTGCCAAGGGCAAGATCACTGATAGAGGGACAATGATGATGGGACGAAATCCCATAACTATCATCTCTGCAGTTAAGAATGAGGATGGTAACCCCTGAATTTTAGTTTTTAATTAAGTTTTAGATTAGATTATTTCTTTTATTTAATCTCTTAGAAAAGAATTCAATACTTACAATTACTTACTATAACTAAATTCAATACATAAACCTAAAAAATTAAATTTAATACTAAATAATTCATAACGTCTAAAAAAATTATATAATCGTATTATAATCATTTAAAAATCATTTAAAAGGGTGACTAAATGAAATTCATCGAAAACATGAGTTGGAGAGTTAAACTGGGAATATTTCTAGTTATACTCTCAGCATTCCTTTATCTTCTGGACATAATTATTTTTCATGATGTTGAACATGTGTTCTTTTATATTGGTATTGACACAGCTTTTCTTCCACTTGAAATCCTCTTAGTGGTACTGGTCATTGAAAGTGCCATCAGTGAACGTGAGAAACAAAATATGATGGAAAAGCTTAACATGGTTATCGGTGCCTTTTTCAGTGAAGTAGGAACTGATCTTTTGGCATCACTTACCCAATTCGACCCAAATACTGATAGAATCAGAAATATTCTTCTAGTTAACAGTACCTGGTCTGATAGGGACTTTGATCATTCTAAAGAGAAAATCCAAAACTTAAATTTTAGTATTAAAATTGATGGAGAAAGTATAGAGTCTATAAAATTCCTGGAAAGCATTAAGGAGGAACTGGTTGGTAAAAGAAAGTTTTTACTGGCCCTGCTGGAGAATCCTAACCTCCTTGAACATGAAAGTTTCACTGAACTGCTCTGGGCTGTATTTCATTTAATGGAAGAACTAGAGCACCGCAAAGACATATCCCAATTACCAGTAGCTGATTACAAACATCTTTCTGGAGATACTGCAAGGGTGTATGGCCTTTTAATCAATGAATGGCTGGAGTATATGGAGCATCTTATGAATAATTATCCTTATCTATTTTCCCTGGCAATACGGACCAATCCATTTGATCCTTCAGCAAAAGTGGAGATATCTGAATAATTGTTTTATATGTCTATTTTGTTTAATATCTCGATTATCCATTCTATCTCTATTATCCATTCAAAAAACGGTATTATATTTAATAGGTAGTGTTATCATTCCGTAACCTTTTTAAGTGTTGCCACCAATATACTTAAAAAACTAAATGTGGTTGATGCAATGGAGAGTTTGACTCCCAAGCAATATAGAAGAATGGTTGATGAGGTATTAGAGTTTAAAAGGTTGAATGGAGACCTGCCTGAATATGCGGTTGTCGACGGCTGCCGCATCGAAAGAAGAGAATATGTTGACATGATCGAAAGGGTCAATAAATTCTTCCTGGAAATGGGAAGAAACCCGGGTTGTGTTGAAATCGGACCTATTGACGATGTCCCTGCGGTGGAAGAAATATCAATATTGTAATATTTAATAAATTTCTACCCATAATTCTTATAAATTCCCATAATCTCTTTAAATCCATTTAAAGTGGACAATCTCCTATTTTTGACTTAGGTTGAATAATCTTTAATTAAAAATTTTTAACCAA
>MVPY01000054.1 GCA_002067065.1 Methanobacterium sp. PtaB.Bin024 | reverse complement strand
TGGTTTTAAGGGTTTGGGTTATTTCATTTAGGGTTTTGTTTAAATCATTTATGATGGTTTCTTCCTGGTAGTCAATGGTTTGTTTATCCATTGTATCCCGACGCAGGGCTATGATTTTCTTATTTTCAATGTCTCTGGGCCCTATCTCCAGGCGAAGTGGTACTCCACGCATTTCCCATTCGTAGTATTTTTTTCCGGCTCTGATGTCACGATCATCAAAATGAACACGAACACCATTATTTTTCAGCATGTTCTTCAACTGGTTGCAGAAATCAAGCACTTCCTGGGCGCCTTTTTTGAATAGAACTGGAACGATAACCACCTGATACGGTGCCACACTTGGAGGGAGGATTAATCCTGATGAATCTCCATGAATACCAATGATAGATGCTATGACTCGATCAGATAATCCATAACAGGTTTGATAGACGTGTTCATGTTCTCCTTCGGCTGTTTCATAGGTTATATCAAAGGTATGGGCAAAAGTCTGGCCCAGATTGTGCACAGTACCTATCTGAAGAGTCTTACCATCAGGCATCAGGGTGTCGAAGGCCATGGTGTAATCTGCTCCAGGGAACTTATCCCAGTCAGGACGTCGGGTAACTACGTAAGGAATTCCTAAGTAGTCAAAAAAGTTGCTGTATAATTCGATAGCCTTTTCAACCTGTTTTTGGGCACCTTCATAGTCTGCATGGATGGTATGGGCCTCTTTAAATGTGGTGATCTCTCTTACACGTATTAAAGGTCTTGTGTGTTTGGTTTCATAGCGGAAGGTGTTAACTATCTGGTAGAATTTCATGGGAAGGTCTGTGTGGGATCTAACCCAGAGGTTGAACATGGGGTACATGGCAGTTTCACTGGTGGGTCTGAGGGCCATTTTTTTATTTAGTGGGGTTAAACCTCCATGTGTTACCCAGTAAACTTCCTCCTCAAAACCCTTTACATGGATGGCCTCCTTGGCAAGTTCATCTTCAGGTATCAGTAGGGGGAAAAGTACTTCTTCATGATCTTCATCTAAAAGTTCTCTAAGTAATTTCAATGCATATTTTCGTATTTTAAAACCCTGTGGCTGCCAGACATGCATCCCTTTAATTGGATAACGGGTGTCAATTATCTGTGCTTCTTCAAGGATGTTATGAAACCATTCGCTGAATTCGGACATTTCTTCACCAGTGTAAATTTAATTAGAATGTGGATTTCCATTATTTTGATTTAGTATTGTTTTATTTATTTAGTTTTGTGTCATTTAAATATTAAATTAATTATTTATGGTACTAGATGTGTTGATAACATCTTATTAGATTTATTTTGATTTTATATGGCTTTAAATTTTTTATCTATAATTAATATTTCGAGATTAAAATTACTATGGCATTATAATTAAGTTTATTGGATTAGGGTTAATGTTGTGTTTATAATAATATAATATCTCGTCTTTCTCAATTTCCTCATCCCACAACTAAAAGATTTAGAAATGCATCATTAGTTCAATGATCAATTCATGAATTCGGAATATTAAATCAAAAATTATTTTATCTTGCACCCTAAATATCATATGGATATTAAAAAAGGAGATATACATGGATTTTAATCGTGTTAAATTACCACGGGAAATTCACAGTGGCCCGGGAGTACTCAAGGAAACCGGATCCATCTGCAAGGATTTGAAAATCAAAGGCAAATTATTAGTGGCCAGCGGGCCTCATACTATGAAAATTGCCGGAGAAAAAGTAATAAACAGCCTTCATGAATTTGAATTTGACGTGGAGACTATAACTGTCAAAAAGCCATCTCTTGATGCTGTTTCAGAAGTTCAAGAGTGTATGAGTGATGTTAATGCTGTTTTAGGAGTGGGTGGTGGGAAAGTAATCGATGTGGCTAAAATGGCATCCACTCAGTCAGGAAAACACTGCATAAGCATTCCTACGGCCGCTTCACATGATGGTATTTCTTCTCCAAGAGCTTCCATTAAAAATCAGGAAGGTAGTGTTTCTTTAGCGGTTGAACCACCAGTGGGAGTTATTGCTGATACTCAAATCATCAGCCAGGCACCTTTTCGTCTATTGGCCTCTGGATGTGGAGATATAATCTCTAATTACACCGCAATCTTGGACTGGAAACTGGCCCATCGTTTGTTAAATGAAGATTTCAGCGATTCATCAGCAGCATTATCTCTTATAACTGCTGAAATGATGATTAAATCTGCTGGTGACATAAAAGAAGGTCTGGTTGAAAGTGCCGCCATAGTGGTGAAGGCACTCATATCCAGTGGAATGGCCATCAGCATTGCAGGTAACAGCAGACCTGCCAGTGGTGCTGAACACAAATTCAGCCATGCTCTGGACATTTTAGCACCTAAACCTGCTCTTCATGGTGAACAATGTGGAGTAGGGACTATTATGATGATGTACCTACATGGAGGGGATTGGGAATTCATTCGTGAAGCTTTAAAATCTATTAAAGCACCTGTAAACGCGTCCCAACTGAATATAGATCCTAAATATATCATTGAAGCTTTAACTAAAGCACATACTATTAGAAAAGAAAGATATACTATATTAGGTGATAGGGGACTTACAGAGGAAGCTGCCGAGAAATTAGCACGTAAAACAGGAGTAATCGATTAAACCATGAACATGGGAGTGGAAGATAATGATAACCCTCATTGGAAATGACTTAGCAGAAAAAGGACTAAAATTCATACATTATGGGGCTGCCAGCCAATGTGAAAAGTGTCGCTTTAAGGGAACTTGTATTGATTCTCTGGAAGAGGGAAGATTGTACCAAATCAGGGAAGTTAAAAATACTGAACATCCCTGCATGGTTCATGAGGGTGGTAAAGTAAAGGTAGTTGACGTGGAAAAAGCCACTTTTAAAACTGCTATCGACTCAAAACGTGCTTTTGAAGGTTCTAACATTGTTTTTTTACCCCCTACGTGTGAAGAAAACTGTTCATTGCGTGAATTCTGTTTTCCTGAGGGCCTTTATCGAGACGATAAGTGTAAAATCATGAAAAAGATGGGAAAACCCAAAGAAAAATGTCCTAAAGGATTAAACCTAAGTATTGTTCTCCTTAAACAGTTGTAAGAGGCAATGAATAAGGTGTTATTTGAATGAAATCTAAAATTTAGATATGATTTTTAAAATGATTACAATATCGATTTAACAGGGAGATTACACATGCATCCGAAAAAAGAAGTTACATGGGAAGCTGTTCAACTGGTTGATGATGCTAAACAGGAGGTTGCCCAAAAAGCCGCCATGATGGTTGATGATGGGCAGATCTTAGGATTGGGAACTGGTTCAACAGCCCACTACTTTATCCAAAAACTGGGAGACCGAATTAAAGAAGAAGAAATAGAGATTATGGGTATACCAACATCTTATCAATCTTTTTTCCTGGCAAGGGACTGCGGGATACCTTTAACCACCCTTGATGAACACCTGCCTGATCTGGCAGTTGATGGTGCTGATGAAGTAGACCCTCAGTTGAATCTTATTAAAGGTGGTGGAGCAGCCCATACACTTGAAAAAATTGTTGACTCATCAGCTGACAAATTCTTGGTCATTGTAGATGAATCCAAAAAGGTTGAGAAACTTGGAGATTTCCCAGTCCCCCTGGAAGTCATACCATTAGCATACAGGCCAGTGACTGAACTGGTAAAAGCAGCGGGTGGTGTTCCTTCCCTTAGAATGGCTCAAATGAAGGACGGTCCTGTTATAACAGATAACAATAATTTTGTGGTAGATGTTCAGTTTAAAGAGATTCCAAATCCAAAGGAACTTGAAATAGAACTTAACAGTATTCCTGGTGTTGTGGAAAATGGTATATTTGCAGGAATAGCTGACCAGGTTTTAATTGCTACTTCCAATGGAGTTGAATCCATTAAAAAACCATAAATTCTTTATTCTTCTTTAAATAATAATAAAATCGTTCATTTTGGATATGTTTTATTCCTTTTAAAGCATGCGTAATCTTGGATAAAAAAAAATAATAAGGGAATTAAAACCCTTTCAAAAAAAACTATCTTTTTGAAACAACCAAACCACCTACGAGCATTAAAAATGCAAGTAATAGTCCTACTATTGGTGTTCCTGTTTCGTGCATTCCTATAGTTCCATCTGTATTGGTAGTTCCATTTGTACTGGTCGCTGCATTTACTGTTGGGCTTTGTAGGATATTCACGGTAGTTGAAACTACCTGGCCGTCTGCAGCGGTTACTGTGGCCATTCCAGCTGCTTCATCACCCCTTAAGGTGGCAATTGCCATACCTAGAATCCAGTTGACTGTGGTTGATTTGCTGCCAACGTTACCAAGATCAGTGGTAAATGTCACCTGTGGTCCGCTGAAGAACTGAGCAGCATCAGCACTATGATCAGTGCCAGCAGAATCAGTGTAAACATCAGCAGTGAGGGTTGATGTTTGTCCGGTGTAAATAGTTGATGGGTCGGCGTTAATGTTCATCACTAACCATGGTGTCCACATGGAAGGTACTGTGGGGTCATAGTATCCGGTTATTTTTTCTGTTGGTTCAGAGTTAGATCCCCACCAGTTATACCTAACATTTAGACCATAAGGACCATACTCAGGATCACACATTATGTATATGTCATTCGGAGTGTTCGATGCAATATTACCAACAAAACGGCTGTATGTTACTTTAATCCAACTAACCAAAGCATATCCACAGTGACCATAAATAGCCCCGGCATTACTGTCTGCAGTATTATCCCAGAAATTACTGCCAGTAACAGTTAAAAAACCTATGTTGTAAATAGCTCCGCCTGTCATGGTTGCATAGTTATCGTTGAATTTACAGTTTGTCACGGTTAAAGTGCCATCGTTGTTGATGGCTCCACCCCAGGTAGCGCTGTTACTAGTGAATTCACATCTTTCAACTGTTAAGGTACCTGAATTAGGGATAGCTCCCCCTGCACAGTTTCCGTTAGTGATGGTTAAATCTTTGATGTTTACTGTTTTATCGGCCTGTACATCAAAAACATAACCTAAATCTTCGCAGTCAATTATGGTTTGATCTTGACCTGCTCCCTGGATGGTAATGTCTTTATCTACCATTATGCCTTTGTTATCGTCTCCAGTGTAGGTTCCTGCTGCGATATTAACTGTGTTACTGTCTGTTACGCCATTGTAACCTTCTTTTATTGTTTTGTATGCCTGTTCCCAGCTACTTCCATCTCCTGAAGCAGCGACAGAACCATTAACATATGTATCAGCAGCATTAACAGCAGAGATAGAAAATAAAATAACCAGTAAAGAAAATGTGAGTAGTATCGATTGTTTCTTCACTTTTTTCACCCCCCTCATGCCTGATCTTTGATAATTATTTCCAACATTAAATTTTAATAAAAGTCTTAAATCTATACAATCTAAGATTCAAGCTTTAAATCCAACAAGTTGGAAACAACAATCAGACTTACAACAATATATGTTTGTTAGCAGATGCAAAACTATATATCTTTCGCCGGAAATAACATGCGGAAATACCTTCCAGCCCTATAAAAAAACAAAACAAATAGGGTTAATCAAATAAAAAAAAATGAAAAAAGAAAAATCCATTAAAAAACCATAAATTGTCTAATTTTCTTTTACAAAAAATAAGAATTAGAGAAAAATAAAAAAAAATATTAAATTTTATATTTTTTTAGATAGCTTTACTGTTTTCTGGAGTAAACTAGACCTGTTGAGAGCAGACCAAATGCTAAAAGCAGTAATCCAACTGGACTTCCGGTCTCTTGCATGCCCACAGTTCCTGCAGCAGCAGTTGTGGTTTCACCTGCTAGATCAGATGTAGAGTTAGATTCAGGCTCTGTAACTATTATGGTGGCTGCATCATTATCTACCATTCTTTCTCCAACATAAAGATTGCTTGTCTCAGTACTGTAACCTGCAGATAATGGATAACTATACCATCTTAAAATGATATTTTCGTTTGCAGCAAGTGATCCTATAGTCCATGTAAATGAATCATCTGTAGGATAGGTTATGGTTGCTTGAGTCCATGTCTGACCATTATCTCTTGATTCTAAACCATCAGTTGAGTCTCCCCAATTATTTATATCAGTGGTGCCAACTGTAGTTACAGTCACATCTGATACTGGTGTCTCATCATTTTCAACTTCGATATAATTTCCTAGCGTATCTCCTGCTTGAATTTCACTTATTTCATTGCCGTTTTCATCTGTGTAAGAATAATCCACAGTTGGTACGGCGGATACTACTCCAACAAAAGCAACAACAGTTAAAACTAAAAATACAATTCCCAATAAATTTTTTTTCAAACTATATCCCTCCCCATTGTTTGTTTATTTTTTTTAGATATACCCAAAAAATTCAACGAGATGTATCAAAAAATCTCTCTGGATAAATTATCTCCATGATCGATGAATCATTTGGATATTTTATCTCTGGGATTTTAAAAAAATCTCAGGGCAATATTTCTCCCTATTATGAATTTTGAGTATATAATATAATACATAATTAATATCGTATAAAGTTTTCCAAAATGAATTTTTCAAAAGATTAATAAATTAAATCTTTAGATAATTAGTAAATGGTGTAGAGGCATATTTATTACAATATTAATTGATTTTAAATAATATTATGATATTATAATTATTAATAACTAAAAATAGTTCAATATAAGCCTAATTTAATGCTAAAAGGAATCCTATTGTTCCAGTAACCAGATTCGCCGCCAAGGCGATCATAAAAGCTTTTGAATAATCAAGTTTAAGTAATAATTTTAGGAAAATACCTTCTGCTAGAAATACAACAGTTTCGGTTAAAAAAAAGTTAGGATATAAGTATAGATAACTGAATGTGGCCAGGGGTAGAGTGATGGAATTTATTAAAATAGAATAAACAAGAAGTTTTAAGGGTTCATTCTGGATAAACAACCAGATAACTAGAAATTCAACAATTACTGTTATGATCCAGTAAAAAATAAGGTTGTACATGGTACTATTTTTCTATTCAACAATTTCGATGAATTATAATGTTGTATTATAATGTTGTAATCGGTTGAGTTATTTGAATCTGTTAAGTGAAGTTAATTGGATCTTCTCCTTATAAGAATGAAAATTACAGCAGCCAGTGCCAGGATAGGGAGTATTATGAAATAAATGTAATCCATCCATGATCCAGGGTTACTTGGCTCCGGGGTTTGATCTTGGTTAGTGAATGCTTTTTCCTCAGTTTGACCATTCTCATAGGAATAGATGATGCTGTTTTTTTCAATATTCAGGTCATTGCCCTGAATGGAATTTATTTTAAGAGTTATCAGGGCGCTTTGGAGTGGATTACTGTCACTAACTGTTCCATAAATACCGTCCAATTGAAGGTTGGATCGTGCTACTCTCGAATCGTTGTTAAGGAACTGTTCTACCTGTGTTTCATTCATCTGTTCTAAGTTAACTGAATCATAAACCGTTCTGGGCACAGCATATATTGAACATGTACTTAGTTTGTAAAAATTGAATTCTGATGAGTTTAAAACTTCCATAGATGGGTTGGGAGTTCCATGAAGGATGAAAACATAATCAGGGTAATCTTGGATGTTAGTAAGTTGATAGCTTAAGGAGATGGTTTTTTCACCAGGATTAACTACATCCGCTGCTGATGTGCCTGTAAAAGATGCTAAAATAAATAATAAAATAAAGATATGGACATGCTTGGAGGATAACATAACATATATTATGTGTCTTTTATAATATGTTCCTTCCTTTTTTTAGTGGGATTAACTAATAACCATGCTGATATAACCCTGCCGGTGACAATATACTTAGATTCATTCCATGACTTTCTGAATTAAAGATGAAATAAAAAAGCCTAAACCCAAAGTAAGTACGATGGTAGCACCAGATGCCAGGTTAAATAGATAAGAAAGGTATAATCCTCCAGTGGTGAGTATCATTCCTAATATCACTGCCAATATCATCATTCTCCCTATTTTATAGGTGTATTGTTTGGCAATGGCTGCAGGGATGGCTAAAAGGGCAATTACAAGTATAACCCCAACTACTTTAATCATTACCACTACTGAAAGGGCAACCAGGGATAAAAGGAGAAGGTATATGGCTGTGGTTGGCATTCCAATCACGTGACTGAATTCTTCGTCAAAGGAAATGCCCTGAAATTCTCTCTGGAATACCATAACTGTTATGATGATTACCACATCCAGGATGAGCATGATAAAAAGATCATTGAAAGGGACAGTAAGTATGCTCCCGAAAAGATAAGTCATAAGATCCGGAACATATCCTGGTGTTAAATTGATAAATATGATACCAATAGCCATTCCTATACTCCATAATATTCCAATGGCTGTGTCTTCACTGATCTTAACCTTTTTGCTGGTGATCCCCATGATCAGGGCGGATATTATGCTGAAGGGTATGGCTGCCAGTATGGGATTTATTCCCAGAAAATATCCCAGACCTATCCCTCCAAAGGCTGCATGGGAAATCCCTCCACTGATGAAAACTATCCTCTTTATCACCACATAAGTTCCTACTAATCCACAGGCTACGCTAACCAGAATGGCTGCCATGAATGCATTCTGCATGAAAGAGTATTCAAGAATTCCTGTCATGTTTTCTTTGTTCCTTCCACAGGTTTCTATGATATATCAGTAGATTAATGTTTCTTTAAGACTCTATGGGGAATCCCATGGCTAAGTAAATCAATGGGACATTTATACATTCTTTCCAGGGGTTTTGCAGCATCTTCGGCTGACCCGTGATAGTAAAGTTTCTGATTAAGGCAGGCTATATTATCCACATGGCTGGAAACAGCCCCTACATCATGACTCACCAGTACTATGGCCATCTTATCCCTTAGTCGTGACAACAGATTATAAAAGGAGTTCTGCATTTCAGGGTCTATGCTGGCCATTGGTTCATCAAGAAGTAATAGTTTGGGTTCTCGTACAATTGCACGGGCAATGAAAACTCGTTGCATCTGTCCTCCTGAAAGCCGGCTGATTTGACGATGGCTTTTATCTAACATGCCCACTTCCCTCAAGGCCTTTGTAACTTTTTTGCGGTCATCATCTGAATAATTTTTTAAAAACCCATGATATCTTCCTGATAAAACTGTGTCAAAAACATTTATCGGGAAATCAGGGTCAAAAGAGACATGCTGGGGGAGGTATCCAATGGGATTATCAGGATTGCCTGGTTGGTTACCAAAAACGGTTACTTTACCCTGATCCACTTTAATTAAGCCTAATATGATTTTTAGAAGGGTGCTTTTACCACCACCATTAGGGCCTATTATGGCTAAAAAATCATTGATTTTGATGGAAAGATTTATATCCTTTAAAACAGGCTGCTCATGGAATGTTACAGATACATCTTCAATTTCAACAGCATTTTCCATCATATTTTCACCATAGATTAAATTTAAATCTTAATTTTATAGTTTCCATATTTTCAGGTGTAAAAAAAATTTAAGTGTTGGCAAAGGCTTCTGCTACTTTTTTCATGTTTTCAAGGTAATTTTCACTGAGTGGATCCACCACTACTACTTTTCCTCCAATTTCATCGGCAATGACTTTTGCATTGCTGGAACTGAACTCTGGACTTACAAAGATAACACTAATATTTTCCTTCTTAGCCTGGTCTATCAGATTAGCTATGTCCTGAGCAGTGGGTTCCTTTCCTTCTGCCTCAATTGATATCTGCTGAAGATCATAATCTCTGCAGAAATAAGCCCATGCAGGATGGTACACCAATATTTTAGTGTTATTTTTCTCACTCAATATTTGTGTAATGTTTTCATCAAGCTCGTCCAGTTGTTTTATGTATTCATCCTTATTTTTAGTATAATAATCCTTATTTTGTGGGTCGATCTCAACCAGGCTTTCATACATATTTTCCACCATGATCTTGGCATTTCTGGGTGAAACCCATACATGTGGATCGCTACCTTCTTCATCTTCGGCAGTGTTAGGAATAAGTTCAATCCCCTCTGAAGTATTAACTACTTCCATCTGAGGGTTCATGGCTGCAAGTTTTTCCATCCAGGTTTGTTCGAATTCAATATCTGATCCTACCTGAAAATATAGGTCAGCATCTTCAACCTGCTTCATCTGGTTAGGAAGGGGTTCATATGTATGTGGATCAGCACCTGATGGGACCATAACAGTCACATTAACTTTATCTCCACCAACCCGCTTTGCAAACTCTTCCTGAGGTCCAATCGTTACCACCACCCCTATTTTTCCCCCGGAAAGTCCTGATTGATTATCCGTATCAGAGTAATTATTTTCTATGAAATATACACCAGTTGCTATAAGCAGAATTAAAACTAAACATATTATAATAGCGTATAGAACTTTTCTTTCCATTGTGGCACCTGAAAAATGTATAAAACTGGAAATATATTGGTTTTATTAATATTTATAAATTTTCTTAATAAAAATAAAAATTAGTTTTCTTAATAAAATTAGCAAGGTATTTATAGGAAATTATTAAAACATCATGGCTATGACTATTATTAGTGTATCTCTAAGTGAAAAACTACTAAACGAGATTGATGCCCTGAAAGAAGAAGCAGGTTTTTCTGGCCGTTCAGAAATAATTAGGACCAGCACCCGCCTTTTAATCAGCGAAAATGAAGAAAAAAAAGATTTAGAAGGACATATCAATTCTATACTCATCTTAATCCATCCCCAAAAATTAGAGGATAAAGTAACCGAGGTCAAACACCATTTTGAAGACATAATTCGCACTCAGATCCACAGTCACTTGCAGGATAACCACTGTCTTGAACTCTTCATCCTGGATGGAGATGCCAGTAGGATAAGAGAGTTATCTCATATTCTAAACCGAAATATAAAGACTGTTTACTCAAAACTTATTGCATTGCCCCAGTAATTAATTAAAAGATTAAGATAAAAAGATTAAGTTTGAATTCCTTAGTTTGTTAATCCATTAATTTTTTTTTACAATATCAAAAAATTCTTTTAAGCTGTTTATAGGCGGATAACATTTCCCATCCCCACAAACGTGTAGTGTAACCTGATTATTGAGTATTTTTTTATCTTTCAAATTTTCAATTAATTCATTTAAAATTTTATTATCCAATTTTAATACAAAAACACAGTTGGGAAGGTATTCTTTTCTTAATGCATCTATAATTCCAGGTGTGTCTCTGTTATTTCCATCTCCAGCTATGATAATTTCAAAGGATGGCCCTAATTTTAAGGCAAATCCAGAAAGGAACATGGTGAAAGCTGCTGGTGATCGCTCCATTAGCTGTGCAAAATACATCTCCAGAGCAAGAGATGTCTCCCGATTTTTGGAGTTTCCCGTTAAAAGATAGATTTTTTCAAGGTTTAACATTTGCACAGAATTTCCAGAGGGTAACGCAGAATCATAGGCATCTTTTTGCCTTACCAAGACTTCCGGGGAATAGTCTGGGGTGAAAAAGAAGCCTCCATTTTCCTCGTCCCAAAAATGATCCATGAGTCTTTGGTTAAAGGTTATGGCCTGGTTTAGATATTCCGGTTGGAAGGTGGCCTGGTAAAGTTCCAGTAAACCCCAGATTAGGTAAGCATGGTCATCAAGATTACCATCCACAGCTGCCTGGCCATCTCGCCAGCGATGCATTAGACAATCTTGAACTTGCAAATGGTTAGTTATGAAGTTTAAAGCTTCTATAGCTGCTACGATATAAGTTTCCCTCTTATAGGTCTTACCTGCCATTGCCAGTGCAGCAATAATAAGCCCGTTCCAGTCAGTGAGTATTTTATCATCTTTATGGGGGTGTATTCTCATATCGCGGGCGTTGAATAATTTTTCCCGTGCACTTTCCATTTTCCACCAGAGTTCGTCTTGTGTTTTCTCTAATATTGATGAAAGTTCATCCCAGCTTTTATCCCGGTATATTATGTTTTTACCTGTAGTTTGACCGGTTGTCTCTTCTTTGAAGTTTCCTTCTGGAGAAACATTGAAAACTTGGCAGAAGATTTCTCCATCTTCTGGTCCCAGTATTTTTAAAATTTCATCCCTGGTCCACAGGTAGAACTTTCCTTCTTCTCCTTCACTGTCTGCATCCTCTGCAGAGTAAAATCCTCCTTCAGGAGATCTCATATCCCTTAAAACATATTCCAGGATTTCTTCAGCAGTTTCTCTGTATATTGTTTTTCCAGTGGCCTGATATGCCTCGGTGTAAGCTATTACCAGGAGTGCCTGGTCATATAACATCTTCTCGAAATGTGGTTGGATCCACTGTCGATCCACACTGTAACGATGAAAACCAAACCCCAGATGATCATATATTCCCCCCTTAACCATGGCATCTAAGGTTTTCTCCACCATGGTAAGAGCGTTCACATCATCAGTGAGTTTCCAGTAACGTAATAAGAATAATAGGTGATGTGGTGTGGGGAATTTCTGATATTCACCGAAACCTCCATATTCATCATCAAAGTTATCCGAGATGGATTGATATGCCTTTTTTAAGATGTCCTCTTCAGGTTCACTGCCAGATTGGAATTGAGATAGTTGCTGTAGTGAGGAAGTTAATTCTTCTGCAGATTTAACCAGATCGGCTCGATTATTCTCCCAGAGGTCGTTCACATTTAAAATCAGATCTCTGAGGCCTGCACCCCGGTTACCGCTTTCTTTGGGGAAATAGGTTCCT
Source organism: Methanobacterium sp. PtaB.Bin024 (assembly GCA_002067065.1). Classification (GTDB taxonomy): domain Archaea; phylum Methanobacteriota; class Methanobacteria; order Methanobacteriales; family Methanobacteriaceae; genus Methanobacterium. Next base: position 11,662 of record MVPY01000054.1, on the reverse strand, counting down.
GCGAAGAAGGGTTTAAGATCAGGAGTCAGGATTATGGTTAATGGCCAACCCCCGGTACCGATGATCATCTGACATGCAGTCATGTAAACCTTGTCAATGTCTGGCCGTTCCTCCCGGTCCACTTTAACCGATACGAAGACCTGATTCATGAGTTCACCTATTTCAGGGTCCTGGAAAGATTCCCTGGCCATCACATGGCACCAGTGACATGTTGAATAACCAATTGATAAAAAAATGGGTTTATCTTCTTTTTCAGCCTTTCTAAATGCTTCATCACCCCATGGGTACCAGTCTACAGGATTATCTGCATGCTGCAGTAAATAGGGGCTTTTTTCGTTTTTCAGATGGTTTTGGTAGTTTTTAGAATTGGGGGAAGATTTTTCAGACATGTTATCGCCATGAATCTTTTTTTTAGTTTAAGAAAAATCGTTGTTAGTTCAATTTTCCTTTTTTTTATTATAAAGTTCTTAGATTTCTATTCATCACTAACTTTTTATTCATCCTGTTGGCGATCACATAGTAAGCTGTCGCCCACACCCACGTTTTCAGATTCAACTTCATTTATTATTATCACCATGGCTGAAACCGGTAGGTTTAACACTTCACTGGCTTTTTTGGCAAATGCACTGACAAGTTCTCTTTTTTGCTCCTTGTTTATTGGTGGAGCATTTATGGTTATAACTGGCATAACCTTCACCTCCATAAATTTAATTTATTACTAACCCTATTCTTTTTGCAGTATTTCATTACTCCAAACCTTCACATCCAAATTCATAACATTATGATAACTGAATTTGGAATTTTTGAATTTGGATTTTTATTAATTATATTCTCTTTTGGTTTTGGTGATCAATAAATCTATCCTCAAATTGGCAGATATGTCACCAACATGGTAAATTTATCCCATAAAATTATCCAAACTGATCTTTCCAACCAATGATATTTTTAAAATTTTGAGAAATCCATGTATCTGGTAATTTTAGTATACATCTAACAGTTAATATTGAATGATTTCTAAAGTTTTTAAAAAAAGATAATTATCATTCTATGGAAACAGGAATAATTGAATAGAGTATTTATCATGATCACCTTGATTATTAACGATTCTGTATTATCCATCCAACAATTATTTTGGTATATCAATCTAACAGTAGATCAAAGTCTATGAATTCATAAGTCTATGAATGAAACATAAACTCAAATGAAATTCAAATATTTCATTTAAAAAAAAATAGCATCCCATTTTTAAATGATGATGAAATGATAGTTATTTAGGAATCCTGTAAATTTTTAATAATCTTTAATAATCAATTCCTCCAAATGACCCATTATAAGGAATTCACCAAAACTCAGTAAGGTGACTATACTATGAAAGATAATCCTACCCTGAAGAAATCAAAAGATGAAAGTCCTACAGAGAATACACAGTCTCGTATTAAAAATTTGGAGATGGAACTTGCCAAGAAAGAATCTGAAATTGAATTCCTTAAAGAAAAATTTAATAACAATCAGGAAATCCTTTTGGATGTTATTGAAGATAAAAAAGAATTAAAAAAGCAGGTTCATGATTTTGAAGTCAAACAACTTGATGAAAAACTCAATAATTTCCAACAACTCCAACGGGAAAAGCATAAAATTGAGCATCGATTGTTTATCACCAAAAAAAATCTTGATGAAGCACGTACTGAACTGGAATTCCGGAAAGAAATAATTGAAGACCTGGAAAATCGTGGGATAACTGATTATATCATGGGTAAGTTTCCTGAAAGCCTAATTAGATACAATAAAAGACAACCCAAGTAGATATAATTAAAAAAATGAGTAGATGCAATTAATAAGTTATAATACCTACAAATTTGAATTGATTTGAAATAACAATTGTACTTTGTTACACACTGTTGATTTAACCCAATTTTTTAAGACACTTGTTTTTAATCTTTTCAAATTGGTTTTCAAGAATAACCCATAAATAGTAGTTTTTTAGCCTTTTTAAATTTCATCCAGAGGATCTGTTTCATGTTTAATCATGGTTTCTTAGTTGAGAGTGATTTAAGTTTCTCCCGAAAGATTTTGACAACTTTAACAGTTTTTCCTGAACCACATCTTCAATGTATCGTCCATCTGTAGTATCTACCTTGTTTATCTCAATTTCTGATTTGTCTTTTAATTTAATTACCAGTTCTCCCCTTTGTACACCTTCATGGATGTTTAATAAGCTTTCATGGAACTTGACGCTTTCAATATCTTCATAATTAAAAAGCTGTGCACGTACACCATTATCATCTTCGCTATTTTTTATGGATATGCCTTCATCAGAAATTGAAATTTCAACTTCGGATCGGGTTTTTCTATTATATCCCTTAAATTTAGATGGTTTATCTGTCTTCATGAGGGGTTTGGTTTGGGAAACCCTTTCCTGAACCCTGTCAACAAAACTGTGTCCATCTTTAGAGGAGAAACAGTTGATTGTGAATTGGGCGCCTTCAGCATTTATCAGGATTTTCCCGGATAGAACACTTTTTTCGAATTCAATAGAGTCAATCTGGTTGTATTTGATGAAAAATAGATTTTCTTTGATTTTATCCAAAAATTCAACATCGCAAAATCTTAATCCATCCCTTTGGCCGTATATCTTTACTATACGATCTTTTAATCTTCCTTCAACTTCCAGATCAGAACGGGTAACATGAAACTGGTCCTTTACAGGGAATATTTTTTTATAGTCGTCGAATTTATTAACATTATATTTAAGAAGTGTTTTAATGTTATTACGTGCAATTTCAAGTTCTCTTTCATATTCTGGTCCTGCATTTTTCTGGAATATCTTAAAGTTTTCAACTGCATCTGTGTACTTTTTTAACTGTACCAGAGGGAATGCCCTTAAATAATAACCCATAATATATTCCGGATCCAATTCAAGTGCATGGTTTAAATCATCAAGAGAGTCTTCATAGTTTTTCAATTTATAATTTGCCTTCCCTTTCTCCCCCCATACATGAACATTGTCAGGGTCTTGTTTTAAAACTTCATTGTAACATTCAATGGCTTCATCAAACTTATTCTGATTGTAATAATCCTGACCAGCGACGACCCAATCATCAGCAGTTTTCTCCCCCCTTTCCTCATCATTTTCTTTGCCAAACAATTTCATTTATACCCCTCCACAGAACCACACCCTTAACCTATAATAAATATATGTTTAAATTCTTGATTTTTATTCCACAACAATATTATATAGATTATATTTCTTTTAGATACTTATTTTAGAATTTCTATTGATGTTGTAATTTTTATTTTATTATGAATTAATTATCTAGGAAAATTGGGGTTAAAAAAAATATTTCAACAAAAATTTACTTCGTTAAATTAACGTTTGACGAAGTCAATGTATTAAATTTAGTACAAGTAGTAATAGTTATTTTTTTATTACTAAAAAATGATTAAAATATGCTAATTGAGGAATTCGACCCTAACCATAAATCTAACCATGAATGTTTAATTAAAATAGATTAATCATCCGTTTATGCATATATACTTCAATAATTGCCCATTTTAAGTTCATTAAAGAGGGAAAAATAATTTTACTATTTCCCATATTATTTCTTTAACTATTAGAATCGCTGTTAAAGCAACTACAATATAAGTTAATACCTTGATTTGTGTTTCAGATGTTTTGATGTGTTTAATGAGTTCAATTTTCTGAGTTTCGGATAATGAAGAGTTAATTTCAATAATATCTGACTTAATATGGTCGTCGATTTTTCTTAAACCGAAAACATAGATTAAAGCATCTAACTTTTTAATTATTGAGACAGATGAAGAAACTATGGGTGGAACTAAAAGAAATCTCATCCTTTGCAGGGTACTGGTAATATCAGCTATTTCTTGGGTTCTACCTTTAAATGATTTAAGGTCCTTTTTAAGTATTTCATTAGATATGCCTGCTGAAGTTTTGAATAAATTATATTCAATGGCTGTGTATTCTACTTTCGTGCATAACATTAGTTTTATAGCTTGAATTATTCCTTTCCAATAATCTGTGTCTTTTTTGTTAAAAATTATCAATGCCTTCCTAGAAGTTAAAAGGCATAAACCGTCTTCTTGTCCAGATAAATCATATCCTTTAATAAAATTAACATTTTTGTTAGTTATAGGATATTCTGCTAATTTCACATCTGAACATTTTCGCCCAACCAAAGTTCCCCTTAAGAAGCACATTATTTGTTTTTGATAATTTTCATATCTTTTTTGAACAAATGTCGCTTGTTCTCCTATTTTTTGGCACTTAGTCAAGTTCAACTGTTTTAAACATTTAATAGACACTTTTTTACCATTTAATTGGAATTCCCGGTTATTATTAACACCAAATTTTTTAGTGACGCCCTCATGAAATCCATGTGTAGATAAAATAAAATAATGTAAATGTGCTATCTTTTTAAGTTCCTCATAGTAATCTTTAGATAATTTGAATTTATTGTAGGCATCAATGTCGGAAATATTATTTTTAATGAATGGATATATCTCAAATTTGGCCTGCTTTGGATTTTTTATATTAAATATTTGTTCATTGAGCTTAAATTCGGGTTTTTTATTTTTTCTAGCGATTGTTAGAAAGCTCTGAAATTCAATTACAAACTTTTTTAAAACTAAATATGTCATGAAATGAGTGAGGTCTGATTTCATATGGAATAGATTGACGAAAAGGGTGATATCTTCTAAACACGCGCCAGTTGCTCTCAGTTTGATATCAACCAGAATACTTCCATTAAGAGATAGAGATATAATGGCTTTAAAATTTTCAAAAAAATTGTTTATAGGAATTCTGTCAGATTTGGAATTATCTACTTCGTAAGCATGTTCTTCTAAAATTTTTATAATGTGTTCTTTAGAATCTATTAGGTTTATTTCTATTTCAGGGAAGATATAGTCCTGCATTAGTTTTTTATCAAAAACTCTATGCTTCACATAACTGTTGATTCTAGTTTTAAATTCATCTTTAGATTCTATAATAAATTTTTCATTAGTATTTTCGTGTTTTTCTTTTGCTTTATCCGCTTTACCTTTGGTTTTGTTTTTATATTTTTTAAGGTTATTAAGGTGGTTTATATATTCAGTGGTGCCGACAAAATGCTCAAATTTATTTCTAGATGATTTATGGAATATGTCCCTTAAATCAAAAACAGTTATTATATCAATGTCATTTTTCTTGTTAATTACAAGGTGATCCTTTATTTCGTAAGCCTCCACCTAAACCCTCTCCTATCGATAAAATTATATACTAAATTAAGTTTAGTTATTGTTATTTAATAAGATAAATTGATGATATATTACACATTGATTTGTTTCATTTATAGTGTTATGTACTAAATATATTATTCAAAAAAGAAGTTATTTAATGGATTATTTCTTTGAAAGGGGAGAAAATGGGTAAAGAAATTCTATGTATGATTTTATCAATTCTAGAATTATATAAAACCTTAATTTGATTATTGATGCTTAATTTGAGTTATATGATATCCTGCTTAACGAAATTATCATTATGTAATCTAATATGAATTGAAGTCTAAATCATTTGTGAAACTTATGAATCAGGATTTTTGTTAAAGATTTAATATTAATTTTTAATTTCATCTTAGGATTAGAGTGCATTGAAAATGTGATTTATAAAACTTTCTATTTTTATCCAGTAGTAAGTGATAACACATAGTATGATCAATTGAAATTGGGGTTTCTTATGACTGGTAATAACATACTTCTTGTAATGAATGAATCTTCGGAATCCAGTAAAATCAAGGAAATCCTCTCTGCAGCGAATTTTAATACGGTTTCTATTTCTGAATTTAAAAAAAATTATTCCTTATATCCTAAAGGTTACAATACCCACAATAATCAATTTGATTTTAAATATGCTAACATAAATACTGTTGATCTTATTCTAATGGATGAATCATTTGTAGATGAATCACTCACAAAAAATAAATCAATTCAAAATAGATTAAAAGAACTGCATAAGAAAACTTACATCCCCACAATTAATATCACCTCTAATTCAGATGATACTCCTATTGGTAGTTTTGATTCAAATATAATATACCTTAAGAAACCTTTTAAACCCCGAGAGCTTTTATTAACCCTGAAACTAGCTACTATCAAGTACAAAACGGAAAATGCTCTCTATGAAAGCGAAGACAAATACCGTCTATTAATTGAGAATGCTGATGATCCTATTGCCATGATCAACTACAATGGCGAGTTTGTTATGGTAAACCATAGCGCCGCCCGTTTTTTTGGATGCAAAAGAGAAAATTTCCAGGGAAAAACCATGTGGGAGGTTTTCCCCAAAGAATATGCAGATTCTCAGATGGAAAACATAAGAAATGTTCTTGATAGAGGTGAAGGTCAGGTTTTTGAAGGAAAAACTATCATCAGGGGTAAAGAACACTGTTTCCGTACTAATATCCAGCCAATGCCTATAAAAAATGGTGGAATGAAAATGGTGCAGCTTATCGCCCATGATATCACTCCCCTGAAACAGGCTGGAGAAGCCCTCCAAAAAAGTGAAAAGAAATTTCGAGAGGTTTTCAACAATGCCAATGATGGAGTTTCCATACATAGTATTGAAGAGGATGGTTTGCCTGGTAAATTTTATGAAGTGAATGATGTGGTCTGCAAGAGGTTAGGTTATACTCGAGAAGAATTATTGGAGATGGGGCCTAAAGATGTTATAAGTCATGAAACATTGCAGAAAATGCCTAAATTCATGGAAAAATTACATTCTGAAGGTAAAACTATATTTGAAGCTGTGCAGATCACCAAGAGTGGTGCGGAGATAATAACCGAGATCACCAATCACCTTTTCAGTTTACAGGGGAAAGAAATGGTCACTGCCATATCCAGGGATATTTCTGAGCGTAAAAAAGCTCAAACCAGATTATTACGTATTTTAGCAGGTATTGAAGCTGCAGAGGATTCTATTAGCATATCAAAGCCAGATGGTTGCCATTTTTATCATAATCAATCTTTTAATGAACTATTTGGATACTCAGTGGAGGAACTTAATGTGCCATTAGGCCCAGTTCAGCTTTTTGCTGATGAGGATCTGGGAAATCATATTTTTCAGACCATAATGGGTGGGGGCAGTTGGGATGGCGAGCTGGAAATGATTGATAAGGCCGGAAGAATTTTTCCTGCTTTTATTAGGGCCAATGCCATTAAAAACCATGAAGATCAGGTTATTGGTTTAATTGGGGTTTTGAATGATATCACAGAAAGGAAAAGAGTAGAATATGCTCTAAAAACCAGTGAAGAGAAGTTCAGGAACCTGGCTGAAACTGCAGTAGATGCCATTATAATCCTTGACATTGATGAAAAGGTTGTATTCTGCAATCGTAGCCTGGAGAGAATCTTTGATTATAGTGAAGAAGAAATAATAGGGGAATATTTTGATACATTGATTCCTAAAAGTCATGTCGAAGATTTTCAACTGAAATTAGATTATCATCATCAGTCCGGATATGGGAATGTGTTTGAGTCATTTGGCATGCGTAAAGATGGAAGTGAGTTTCCACTGGAGATGTCCCTTAACACCTGGGAAACAGAGGGTGAAACATACACTACCTTCATTATTCGTGACATTACTCAAAGAAAATTAAATGAATTTAAAATGAAAATGCGGGAAGAAATATTCCAGTTAATGTCAGAGAACATCGATGAAGTTTTCTGGCTTATCGACCCTCTTACGGGGCAGATTCTTTATATGAGCCCTTCATACCAGAAAATATGGGGTGAAACAATTGAAAATCTCTATCAAAATCCCAGATCATGGATTGAGTCCATCCATCCCCATGATAAAGACAAATTTATATCGTATATATTTGGAAAAAATGGGAACTCCCAACATAGAGAAGGAATAGAATGTAGAGTTATTCGTCATGATACTGATCAAATATTGATAAGGGTTAGAGCCTTCCCTGTAATAAATCAAAATAAAGAAATATACCGTAGAATTGGCATAGCAACTGATATTACAGGTACACGAACTATTGAAGATAAATAAGAAATCATAAAATTTGATGAGTTTTGTTATTATTAATTTCTTATATTAACACATCGTTAAATTCACGCTAATTTAACTTTTTTTTAATTTATAATAGCCCTTATCTATAATATCAGTAATCATATGAAAAATTTAGCACTCTTTTTGTGAAATTTTTCACAAGATATAGTTTAAAAGTATAATTGTTTGTGAATCAATTTAATAATTAGAGGTAACTATTCAGTTTCATAGACAACATTGCTCTGGACTCATACCGTGTCTCAACCCATATTTTTGATTAATAACTGGATCTTTACCTTTACCGCCGAAATAACAAACCCCTGTCCTGATTAGGGATAATCCGCCGCCATTCCTCTTCAGGACACTCCTTATTTTAAGATTTATCATTGTTATGTTTGTCTAATCTTGGATTATTTGGATTGCCTAATTTTAAAATATCCAGATGGTCTTTTGTCTTAGATTTATAATACAAATCTATTCTATTTAAAAATTAATAGATTTTAATAGATTTTTTTAGATATAATAATATTATTTAATTAAGACTAAAATATACATAAAAAAGTGATAACTATGATGTTTCCCGATGATAATCAGGAAATTGCAGATTTTGGTTTAATCTGCCCTGAATGTGGTGTTGCCAATCCTGAAAACGCTGAATATTGCCTGGTCTGTGAAAGAGATCTTAGAAATACCCTTTTATTTTTAGAAGATGATTCTTTTGATCTGGAAATAACAAGTGATTGTATAATTGAATATCGAAAAAATTTCTGGGGTACTGATAGAACAGGTAAGGTTAATAAATATCCTTTACGTGAGATAAGTAATTTAGAATTTGGTCATCCGATCACCCGATTTAAATTTGATTTCAATGGGAAAAGACATGTTATACCTATCAAAAATGAGAATATGGATAGTTTAAAAAAATTGTTAAATGAAATTCTGGATTTATGATTTTAAATACTTCTAATCATTTTTTATATTCCATAATAAGCATGGTAATATCATCAAACTGTTCTGCATCACCCCTAAATATATCAATTTCTTCCTTAACATATGATAACTGCTCAGTAAGACTTGAATCCCTTTTACTATTAATGATTTCCAGCAAACGAGATTCTCCAAATAGTTCTTCACTGTTATTGGTGGCCTCGGTAACTCCATCAGTATATAAATAAATTTCATCCCCTGTTTTTAAAGTGATCTCACTTTGTTGGTATTCCATGTTTTCCATACATGCTAGAACAAAACCTGGTTTTGCTTTCAACCAATCACACTTTCCACTACCATATTTCAACAAAGGAGGATTGTGTCCTGCATTTACATTATGTGAAAATACAGGTATTCTCCAAAATACCCATAAATGCAGTTACAAACATGTTTTCATCGTTTCCTTCATATAATTGATTGTTAGCTGTGGTGAAGACTTCCGCAGGACTTTTTCCAAGTTGAGCCTGGTTTTTAATCAAAGTCTTGGCAATTACCATAAATAGGGCTGCAAGTACACCCTTTCCGGAAACACTGTCAATTACCATTGCCAGATGATTTCCATCAACCAGTTATATATTCTCTATGGAAAATAAGGGTGTTTTTATTATTGGTAATATTTATAAAAAACAACGCAGTAATTATCTATGATGATTACTAATTTAAACTCATGTAGACTTTCACCAAAATGATATTAGGGGTAATTATTTTAAAAATTGACAAAATCGGGGTTTTTTAGATGAATAAAAAAATATTAATTTTAGCATTGATTGGAATCTTTATTTTAGTGGTGGCAAGTTTCTCATTTTTACTTTTAACTCCTAAAACAAATTCCCGTGAAAGAATCAATATATTATTATTAGGCGCAGATGCTCGAACTAACCAAACACACGGATTTACAGATTCTATTGGGATTCTATCCATTGACAAGAACACTAAAGAAGTTTGCCTTCTTTCTATACCACGTGATACCCGGGTACAAATTGATGGAAATGGTGTAGATAAAATCAACCATGCATATGCTTATGGCGATGTAAATAACACAATAAAGACTGTGGAGAATTTTTTGGATGTTAAGATTGATTATTACATACTGGTTGACTTTACTGATTTTAAAGAAATGGTGGATACTTTGGGTGGTATCACTATGTATGTAGAACCCCATGTCTCTGCTGCAAGACCTGAATTACATGGGAAAACTGGAGAAAGTAGATTAACAGGTGCAGAGGCCTTAACTTATCTTCGTTTTAGGTCAGATAATGCCTCTGAAGGTGGACGAATAAAAAGACATCAGCAAGCAATAAAAGCCATTATCAATGAAGCATTAAACCCTTCTAACATACTTGAAGCCCCTACTGTTTTTAATATGTTAAGGGAAAATGTTAAAACCAATATTCCTCCCCTGGAAACAACGGTAATTGAGAAATTAATAACAGGTTTTGACATTGATAATGCTACAACAGGCGTTGTTACAGGAGAATACACCCATATTAACGGAATAAATTATATGATTCCTGACATGAATAAGACTGAAGAAACAGTTATTAAATTAGGGCTAAGAAATTAATTTTCTATTGGAAATGTACTGAAGATGCGAAAATAAAAGTTCCATATAATGTGAATACAAAAAATTGCTTAAATATTTTCATGAGTAATAGAGGAATATCAAGAAGAAAAATTTAATTAATTTTTTTCAAACTAGAACCAATAACCACAAACTATATATATGAGCATAATAGTATAATCACTTGTGTGTAGACACTACACATCTAGAATTTCCAAGTAGAATCTTGGAACTAGATGACCCTATCGTGAGTCTAACACACATCAAACCCCTCTAAGTTTCAACCTGGATTTAACTCTATTTTTTGGTTGGAACTATACATGCTTCCAGAGAATTGAAGCCATTTTTCCCCCCTACAAACCCCCTTCTATCTCTGGAAGCCATATTAATATTATCTTATCCAATCATATTATAAAGTTGGATTCATCTCCTTTTCTCATCTTCAAGCTTTAATTTTAATTCAAAAATTAAAGCCCATGCCTCCTCAACCTGGGGAGAAAAATTGGCTGATGAGAGTTTGATAAACTTTTCTAAAGATTTGATTGCTCCTTCATAATCACCAAGGAAATTTTGAGCAGATCCCCTACCAGCCCACGCTTGAGCATAATCATGATTCAAACGAATAGCATGGTTAAATGACTCTAAAGCTTCACTATATTTTCTTAAACTGAATAAAGCTGTCCCACGATTATTCCAAACCTCGTCATTATCTTTTTCAAGTTCCAATGAATGATCAAAACAGTTTATAGCCTCTTCAAACCGTCTTTGGGCTGCGTAAAGCACTCCCAAATTAGACCATGCCTGTGAATTACCTGGTTCAAGATCAAGTGCCACTTCAAATGATTCAAGAGCTTCATCTTGAAGTCCCACGCGAAATAAAGCCACACCACGGTTATCCCATATCTTACTATTGTCAGGGTCAAGTTCCAGAGCTTCATCAAAATACAAAACAGCAGTTTTATAATTTCCTTCCTGAAAGAACTTTATCCCTTTCTTAAATGAATGAATCATTTTTTGCTTTTCTTCTTCATGTTCCTGTTCATTTCTGGAATTTTCAA